>NZ_JAHUWM010000001.1:0-854953 GCF_019218985.1 Pseudomonas sp. PDM30 | reverse complement strand
GATCAAACTCTTCAGTTCAAACATCTTTGGGTTTTGAGAAAACCCTAAACTTGGCTCAGCAATCGTTGGTTACATCTTTGATTTCTCGCGGAGTAACTTGTGATGCTGATAATCTGTTGACTAGCAGCCTGACTCCACAAGCACCCACACGAATTGCTTGATTCAGTTGTTAAAGAGCGGTTGGTTAAGATCTTTCGTCTCAACCGAGGCGCGCATTCTACAGCAGCCTCATTTGCTGTCAAGTGATTATTTTCAGAAGTTTTCAAAGTTTCCCTTGTAACTTCAACTTCAACCACTTGCGCTTCAGATCTCTCGTCAGCGGGAGGCGAATTCTACAGCGTTACACGCTGCTGTCAACACCTCTTTTTCAACTCCCTTTGTGCTTCGATGAACTGAAGCAACCTGCTGCCGAAAACTGCGTAACTCTTTGTTTACCAAGGAGTTTTCCGTTTCGACTGCGCCGGAAGTGGGGCGAATTATAGACACCTGGAATCTGCCGTCAAGCATTGATTTAGGTTTTCTATCGACATGTGCAAAAACACTGCTTATATATAGACGCGCCTGCAAGGAATGCGCAGTATATTGCCCAACACAAATAGAAACGCCCTGATTCCTATATTTCGGACGATGCCACGTAATGAATGACCAGCCTCGCAGCCTAGCCTCTACCCTGTTCTCGGTTGGGCTGCTGCTCATAGCCATGGCATCGATCCAGTCCGGAGCCTCCCTGGCCAAAAGCATGTTCTCCGTTGTGGGCCCCCAGGGGACGACAACATTACGACTGATTTTTGCCAGTGTGATCATGATGCTGATACTGCGTCCATGGCGGGCAAAATTCACTGCAAAGTCCCTGCGCACTGTCATCGTCTACGGAATGGCGCTGGGCGGCATGAACTTCCTCTTCTATATGTCGTTGCAAACCGTCCCGCTGGGCATCGCGGTGGCGCTTGAATTCACCGGCCCACTGGCGGTGGCGATCTACGCCTCGCGTCGCGCGATCGACTTTTTGTGGATTGCCCTGGCTGCCGCAGGCTTACTGTTACTGATACCGACGGGAGAAACGACCACCGGCATCGATCTTGTAGGCGCCGGTTATGCCTTGGGCGCAGGGGTCTGCTGGGCACTGTACATTTTGTTCGGTCAAAAAGCCGGGGCCGACAATGGCGTGCAAACCGCCGCGCTGGGAGTAATGATCGCTGCGCTCTTCGTAGCCCCCATCGGTATTGTCCATGCAGGCTCGGCTCTGCTGAGCCCGTCGTTGATCCCTATAGCTCTTGGCGTCGCCATCCTGTCCACAGCCCTCCCCTACACCCTGGAGATGGTCGCGCTGACCCGCATGCCGGCCAGAACCTTCGGCACACTGATGAGTATCGAGCCAGCCTTCGGCGCGCTATCTGGCTTGCTGTTCCTTCATGAATACCTCTCGCTGTCACAATGGATGGCAATCATGTGCATCATTCTGGCATCCGTCGGTGCCACCATGACCATGAGCACTAGCACCAGACCAGCCGTAGCGGCGGATTGAAAGCAGATATGAAACGGCTCTGGTATTTGCCGCTCAATTAGGCCATGTTTAGCCCCGCACCCCAGTGTCATGACATGGACCATTTCAGATAGGGATATCGGTACGCGTCAAGCGAAAGTGAAAGCGGCCAAACCCGGGCACAAGATCCGGGGACGCTATAAGGACAGTAATGAAACGATTTTTGATGCTGATCGCCGTACTTGCAATTGCGGGCTGCGCAGCGACTTCGGAAACACAGATCAAGCACGGTAAGAAAGGGCTGCACATCAACTGTTCCGGACTGTCTTCGTCCTGGGACAAGTGCTACGCCAGCGCCGCCAATTCCTGCGCCCCCAAGGGATACAAGGTCATTGCCAAGTCGGGAGATTCAGTGGAAGAGCCCGGCGATTACCCGTTTGGCCTCAATCCTGCGGGCTATACCAGCCGCAGCATGATTGTCATCTGCAAATAGGCAGGGCCGTCGGGTCAGGTTCTCGGGCTTGCGATCTGACGGCCAATTTCCTCGTAGCTGGAGTTCAGCACTGTGCGCTGGATATCCGGGCTAGCCAGCATGCGCGCTACGACCAGCGCGCCAATACATTGCGACAGAATCGCCCACGCCAGGCTGTCGCTTTGCAGAATACCCGCCCAACTTTCCTGAAGCCGACAAATCCAGTGCTCTGCCTGTTGACGGACAGTCAGGTCGGAACGGGCAATTTCCGCCCCCAATGCCGGCAATGCACAACCGGTTTCCGGATTCTCGACGTGAGACATACTCAGGTACTGCTTCAAGCAGCGCTCAAGCTTGTCACGGTCCTGTCCCTCCCCCAATCGCGCCAGGCTTTGCCCCAACTCGCGCTCGACAATGCTGGCGAACAACTCGTCTTTCGACGAGAAATGGCTGTAGAAGGCGCCGCCACTCAAGCCAATCGCTTTCATCAGGCCGTCCACGCCCACCGTTGAAAATCCGGACTTCTTGGCCGATACCGCACTGCTTTCCAGCAGCCTTTGCCTGGTTTCCAGCTTGTGACTGGCCGAATAACGCATTGCCTTTCTCCCTAGCTTGCTCGCCTTGACGTCTGTCGAATCATAGCATAACGTTCGTTTAGTTAACGATCGTTTACCAAAAGGGATCTACCCATGAATAACAAGAAGGTCGTTCTTATCGTCGGTGCAGGTGATGCCACGGGTGGCGCCATTGCCAAGCGTTTTGCCCGGGAAGGTTTTGTCACCTGCGTTACCCGCCGCAGTGCGGACAAGCTCCAGCCATTGGTGGATGCCATAAAGGCCGATGGTGGCGAGGCCCACGGTTTCGCCTGCGACGCCCGCAAGGAAGACGACGTGGTCGCACTGGTCGAGCAGATAGAAAGCGAGATCGGCCCTATCGAGGCATTCGTGTTCAACATCGGCGCGAACGTGCCGTGCAGCATTCTCGAAGAAACCGCCCGCAAGTATTTCAAGATCTGGGAAATGGCCTGTTTTTCCGGTTTTCTCAATGCGCGTGAAGTGGCCAAACGCATGGCCAAGCGCCAACGGGGCACGATCCTGTTCACCGGCGCCACTGCAGGCCTGCGTGGCGCAGCCGGGTTCGCCGCATTTGCCGGTGCCAAGCACGGCATTCGTGCGCTGGCGCAAAGCATGGCCCGAGAGCTCGGCCCCATGAATATTCACGTTGCCCATGTCGTCGTCGACGGCGCCATCGATACCGATTTCATCCGCGACAGCTTCCCCGAGAAATACGCGACCAAGGATCAGGACGGCATCCTTAACCCCGAACACATTGCCGAGAATTACTGGTACCTGCACAGCCAGCCCCGCGACGCCTGGACTTTCGAACTGGACCTGCGCCCCTGGAGCGAACGCTGGTAATTCCCCCCACACACAACAATAAGACGAGCGCCTTGAACATGAGCAAAACCGTGGAGTTCTACTTCGACCTCGGCAGCCCCGCCACCTATCTGGCCTACACCCAGCTACCGAAGATCTGCGCGCAAACCGACACCCGGTTGATCTACATTCCGCTCTTGTTGGGCGGAGTGTTCAAAGCCACCGGTAACGCCTCTCCGGCGACTGTCCCGGCCAAAGGCCGCTACATGTTTGAGGATCTGGACCGCTACGCCAAACGCTACGGCGTGCCTCTGAAATTCAATCCCCACTTCCCGATCAACACCTTGATGCTCATGCGCGCCGTAACAGGCATGCAGTTGCGCCACCCTGAACGCTTTGCAGCTTTCATCGATTGCCTGTTCAAGACCATATGGGTCGAGGGTCGCAGCCTGGATGAACCGGCAACCGTCGCGGCAGTGCTCAGCGAAAACGCTTTCGATCCGCAAGAGGTGCTGGCCCTGACCGCCGATGAAGAAGTAAAAGCCCTGCTCAAGGACAACACCGAAAAAGCCGTACAGCGAGGCGTATTCGGAGCCCCAAGCATGTTTGTCGACAATCAGCTGTACTTCGGCCAGGATCGGCTGGACTTCGTGCTCGAAGCCTTGAGCTGAATCTCGACCACCAACCGCCCCTTTGCCGCTCTATGGCTCAGGCGCTGGATAAAGCGCCTGAGCTGCACATAAACAAATAGCTACGCCGGAACCAATAGCAGCACCCGATCAGATAGCCGCCGTGCGGGTATTGAGCCACTCCAGCGCGGCACCTTCGACCAACGGACTCAGGCGCTCGCGCACTTCGGCGTGGTAAGCGTTGAACCACTGCTTCTCGTCCTCGGACAACAGCGAAGTTTCCAGGCAACGCGTGTCGATCGGGCACAGGGTCAGTGTTTCGAACTTGAGGAACTCGCCGAATTCGCTTTTGCCCGCCTCACGGTTCATCGCCAGGTTTTCAATGCGCACACCCCAACGACCCGGACGATAGGTGCCCGGTTCAATGGAGGTGATCATGCCGGGTTGCATCGCGGTTTGCGGGGCTGGCGCGGCCTGATAAGCAATGACTTGCGGACCTTCGTGGACGTTCAGGAAGTAACCGACGCCATGACCGGTGCCGTGACCGTAGTCGACACTTTCCGCCCAGATGGGCGCACGGGCGATGGCATCGAGCAGCGGCGACAGAATGCCTTTCGGGAACTGCGCGCGGGACAAGGCAATCACACCCTTGAGCACGCGGGTGCAATCGCGTTTTTGCTCATCGGTCGGTGTGCCCACCGCAACCATGCGCGTGATGTCGGTGGTGCCGCCCAGGTACTGGCCGCCGGAGTCGATCAGCAGCAGGCCGTCCCCTTCGATCACCGCGTGTTCTTCTTCGGTGGCATGGTAATGCGGCATCGCGCCATTGGCGTTGAACGCGGCAATGGTGTTGAAACTCAGAGACACATAATCCGGACGACGTTCACGGGCCGCGGTGAGTTTTTCGTCGATGGTCAGTTCGGTGATGCGCTCGCGCCCCAGCGCCGAGTCCAGCCAGGCAAAGAATTCGCACAGTGCTGCGCCGTCCTGTTCCATGGCCTGATGGATGTGTTCGGCATCGGCCTGGCTTTTTTGCGATTTGGCCAGGGTGGTCGGGTTCAGGCCTTCGATCAGGTTCACCCCGCTGTCGAGGTTGTCCAGCAAGCCCGCCGTGACCCGCGCCGGATCGACTTGCAGGCTCGCGCCGCTCGGTACGGCACGCAGTGCAGTAGCGACTTCGCTGTAATCGCGCAAGGTCACTCCGTCCCGTTCGAGGATGGCGCGCAGTTCGGCGCTGACTTTGCTCAAGGCGACAAACAGCGTGGCCTGTTGTTGATTGATCAAGGCGAAAGAAACAAACACCGGGTTGAACGACACGTCGCCGCCACGCAGGTTGAACAGCCAGGCGATATCATCGAGGGTGGCGATAAAATGCCAGTCGGCACCCCGCGCCTGCAGGGTTTCACGCAGTTTGGCGAGTTTTTCGCCACGGCTGACGGTCGCCTGTGGTGGCAAGTGCTGATAGATCGGTTCGTTCGGCAGGCCGGGGCGGTCGCTCCAGACGCCGCTCAGCAGGTCGATGTCGGTGCGCAGGCGAGCGCCACGCTCTTCCAGTTTACCGCCCAGGGTCCGTGCCGAAGCCACGGCCATGACCGCGCCATCGACCGCGACAACGCCACCCTCGGGGGTTTGCTCGGCCAGCCATTCCAGTGGTCCGGGTTGACCCGGTTGCAGCTTGACCAGGTCAATGCCGCTGCCGTTGAGTTCCTTGGTCGCCTGCTCCCAATAACGGCTGTCGGCCCAGACACCTGCAAAATCCGGAGTCACGATCAGGGTGCCGACCGAACCATGGAAACCCGACAACCACTGGCGCCCCTGCCAGTAGCCCGGCAGGTATTCGGACAGGTGCGGATCGGCCGACGGCACCAGCAAGGCGTGAATGCCCTCCCGGCTCATCAGTTCGCGGGTTTGCGCCAGGCGCTGGGGCACCGATCCATTGGTCGAAAGCTGCGTATTCATCGTGTCTCCTGCTAACCACTTCATCATTATTGTTGAGTGCCGATCAATGTCGGCGCTTCGTCGCCCTATTGCCAGAATGCCGGAGCACTGGCGCAGGCTGCCTTGATCAGTTGAACCGCCTGGTCGATGTCCTGCTCGGTGGTGAAACGCCCGAGGCTCAAGCGGATGGTGCGACCGGCCGAGCGGGCATCGTGCCCCAGGGCCAGCAGTACATGGGATGGGGTATTGCTCGCGGAATTGCAGGCCGAGGTCGCGGAAAACGCGATCGAGGCCAGCAACGCCGCCGGGTTGAACTCCCCTTCGTCGAAGGTCAGGCTCAGGGTATGGGGAATGCGCCGGGTCGGGCTGCCGTTGAGACGCACGCCGGGTACGCTCTGCAATTGCTCGAGCAAACGCTCACGCAAACGCATGATGGTGGCTTTCTCTTCATCGAACGCAGCCGCCGCCAGTGCAAAGGCCACGCCCATGGCCGCGATCTGATGGGTCGCCAGTGTGCCGGAGCGCAAACCGCCCTCATGCCCGCCGCCATGGATCTGCGCCTGCAAACGCTGTTGTGCACGCGGACCGACGTACAACGCGCCGATGCCCTTGGGGCCGTAGAGCTTGTGCGCGGAAAACGACATCAGGTCCACCGGCCACAGTGCGAGGTCGATCGCCACTTTGCCCGCGCCCTGTGCGGCGTCGACATGGAACAACGCCCCGCGATCACGCACGATCTGACCGATGGCGGGAATGTCGTTGAGGGTGCCCAGTTCGTTGTTGACCAGCATCAGCGACACCAGGAAGGTGTCTTCGCGCATGGCTTCGCTGACTGCTTGCGCCGTGATCAGGCCCTCGGCGTCCGGCGCCAGATAAGTCACGGCTACACCGGCATCCTCCAGTTGCCTGGCGGTATCGAGAATGGCCTTGTGTTCGATCTGGCTGGTGATGATATGGCCCCCGCCAATGCGGCGGGCTTGGGCCACGCCTTTGAGCGCGAGGTTGTTGGATTCGGTGGCGCCGGAGGTCCAGACGATCTGCCCGGGTGTCGCGCCGACCAGTTCGGCGACCTGGCGTCGCGCCTGTTCGACTGATTGCCGGGCCTGCTGGCCGAAGACGTGGGAACTGGAAGCAGGGTTGCCGAAATTGCCGGTAAAGCCCAGACACTCGATCATCACCTTGATGACCCGCTCATCCACCGGCGTGGTGGCGGCGTAATCGAAATACAACGGACGTTTATTCATAAAAGACTCGCAGAGCGTGTTCCGGGATCAGGAAGCTCGTGACTGCAAACGGCAAAGCGCAGCCTTGTGAGCTGCGCGCGGTTTTCAGAACGTTACCAATACCTGATCGGATGCCGTTAAAGAAGAATTACTTCATTTAAAAGTGCGTAGGAACGCTCCTGAAAAGTCAGCTTAACAGGCATCGGGCAACCGGTTGAAGCAATGCATCAGCTAAAGCTTTCGAGTATCAGCGGATACAGCGAACCCACAAGCAGCGCGGCCATGCCCCAATTGAACAGGCGCAGCCAGCGGCGATCCTTCAGAACATTGCGCAACAGCGTGCCGCAAGCGGCCCAGGCACCCACGCTCGGCAGGTTGATGATCGCAAAGACGGCCGCGATCACGATCACATTCGTGAAGTACCCCTGCATCGGCGTGTAAGTGCTGATAGCGCCGATGGCCATGATCCAGGCCTTGGGATTGACCCACTGGAACGCGGCGGCCCCCAGATAGCTGATCGGTTTCGCCTCGCCCTGCTGGCTTTCCGACATTGGCCCGGAATGGGCGATTTTCCACGCCAGATACAGCAAATACGCCGCCCCCACATAACGCAGCACGGTGTAGAGCAAAGGGTAGGTCTGGAACACCGCGCCAAGGCCAAAGCCGACCGCCACCACCAGTACGAAGAAGCCACAAGTGATGCCGAGCATGTGCGGAATCGTGCGGTTGAAGCCGAAGTTCACCCCGGAGGCCAGCAACATGGTGTTGTTCGGGCCGGGCGTGATCGAGGTGACGAGGGCAAACAGGGCGAAGCCCAGCAGCAGGTCGAGTGAGAGCGTCATGGGTGGCAGTCCGTCAGGGTCGGTCAGGTGTTGACCCTATCGCACACCTTCGGCGAAACCCATGGACAGTTACGCGAAACTTGGAGCAGTACAGTTTCGCCTCAGCTCGGACGACCGTGAAGCTGTACAGATCGCCCGACGTTCATTTCACCCTGGTTGTCGAAACCGAACGACTTTTGCGGCTGACCGAGCAGCTCGGCTTTTTTCGCGTGGTACTCGTCGAAGGACAGTCCGCGGCGGTTCAGCGCTTCCAGCGCCAGTTCCTTGCTTTCTTCCGCCGTGTAAGGCCGAAGCTCAGGGGAAACATGGCTGGCACATCCGGCGAGTACGGAGACGGCGAGCATCAGCAAAGTGGCGATCATCGGTTTCATTTCTGGCGTCCTGGCAACTGGGTTCGAGGCAATGAACACAGGCTACCCGCGCCTCCCGGGCAGCAGAAATCAACGCTTTCAATAGTGGCTATCAAGAAATGGCGATCATTGCCCTTGTCAGCGCCAGCCCACCAGGCTGCAGTGCAATGCATTGTCGTGGCTGCGCTCCAGGCTGTGCAGGACCTGGAACGAGCCGAAGGTCACGGCCTTCGCCTGATGGGCGCGGATCAACTGCCAGAAATCCTCTTCGCCGTTTTCAAAGGACCGGAACGCAGCCTCCCCGGCTTCGCGGGTTTGCCATTGCAGATAATTGAGTACCCGCCGGCCATCATCGCTGGCCTGGATGCTGGCACTGAGAAAGCCGCGGTGCTGCCGGGCCAGATGTTCGGTCTGTGCAGACAATGCCAATACCAGCGCGGGTAGTTGATGCGGCTCGATCTGGAATTCGATCAGTTGGGTAAAGCTGCGATTCTTCTCTGAGGCTTGCATGAAATGTCCCCCACTCACATGTAAGGCGAATCTTGCGATCCGAAGGTGTGCAGGGTAAAACCTCAAGTTAACTAGAGGTCAAGAGGCAAATTTTAAATGATCACCCCGGAAAACCTGCACAAGGAACTTACCGTCGGCCAAGTCGCGGCGCGCAGCGGTGTGGCGGTCACGGCGCTGCACTTCTATGAGTCCAGGGGGCTGATCAAGAGCAACCGCAATCAAGGCAACCAGCGCCGCTATCCCAGGGAAGTGCTGCGACGGGTGGCCTTGATCAAGGTTGCCCAGCGCCTGGGAATTCCTTTGGCGGAAATCGGCGAAGCCCTCAAGTCGCTGCCCGACAACCGGGCGCCAACGGCGGCGGACTGGAAAATGCTGTCGGCGCAATGGAGCCGGGAACTGGATGAGCGCATCAACCAACTGACCCTGCTGCGCGATCGCCTCAACGGCTGTATCGGGTGTGGTTGCCTGTCGATGGAGGCTTGTCCATTGCGCAATGCAGGCGATGTGCTGGGAGAGCGCGGGCCGGGAGCGCACTGGTTGGAGCCAACTTGATGGCACTTGAATGGCGCTGCTGCTCGTCGGGCACTCGGTGAGGCGAAAGAGGCTGGCCTATATTTATTCGGTCGTACAACGGCACAGGTACTTTCCATTCACAAAACAACAACAGGGAGTTCCATCATGAGCGTCAAACCCATTCCAGAGGGGTATCACAGCGTCACCCCCTATCTGGGCATCAACAAAGCCGCCGAAGCCATCGCCTTCTACAAAAAAGCCTTCGGCGCCATTGAAATCATGCGCCTGGACATGCCCGATGGCGGTGTCGGCCACGCGGAACTGCGCATCGGCGATTGCCCGATCATGCTGGGCACGCCATGCGATCAAGGACCGCTGAGCAACCCGGACAATTCGCCGTCCGTGGGTCTGCATTTGTACGTGACGGATGTCGACAAGTCCTACAAACAGGCGATCGATGCCGGCGCAACCGTTGTATCGGAGGTCAAGGATCAGTTTTACGGCGACCGTTCAGGGACCTTGAAGGATCCCTACGGGCACCTGTGGTTCCTGGCCACGCACAAGGAAGACCTGACCCAGGAACAGATCGAACAACGGGCCAAGGAGATGTTTGCCCAGGGTTGATATCTTTGGTGCTGGAGCGGGCCTCTTCGCGAGCAGGCTCGCTCCCACAAGGGTCCCGACTTCAGCAGCACCGCCGACATGCCAATCACTTGCGCAAGCAAGCCCGCCCGCGACCTGTCGACAATGAGAAACATTTTCTTTCATTTCCCCTTTCGGGATTTCCCCTGCTCATCCGTCCTACTTAGATGCAGTCCTTTCGCGTAGGCAAAAGCCACGACCGGACTTTCTGGGCGCTCACCCCTGCGAAGCCCGCAGCCGAGCTGCCTCTCATCCAGGCAAGACCTCCAACATGTCAAAGAAGTCTCGTTCAAAAATCTGGTTCCTGGTCCATAGCTGGCTGGCATTGCCGATCTGGTTTTTCGTGCTGATCGTCTGTGTAACCGGAACCCTGGCCGTCATCAGTCAGGAGATCGTCTGGCTGACCAACCCGCCAATGCGCGCCAGCCAGCCCTCGGACGACACCCCGCTACTCAGTTATCAGCAGGTCATCGAGGCCATCAACAAGGCCGAACCGCAGACCGTGGTGCAGAGCATCAGCCGCCCCGACGAGTCGCATTTTGCCCTGGATGTCGAAGTCAGCTACCCCGACGGGCGCTCGGTGGTGATTTATGTCAATCCGTACAGTGGCGTGATCCAGGGTGTCGCGCCGGAGTTCAACTTCCGCGCCTTCACCCGGGCGCTGCACGGCTGGTGGCTGGTGCCGTTCACCAACGGTTACAGCTGGGGCTGGTACCTGGTGTCGTTTCTCGGCTTGCCGCTACTGGCGTCACTGGTCACGGGGCTGGTGGTCTACAAACGCTTCTGGAAAGGCTTTTTTCGGCCAACCCTGCGTATTCGCCACGGCGCGCGGATTTTCTGGGGCGACTTTCACCGCTTGAGCGGCATCTGGTCGATCTGGTTCATCGCGGTGATTTCCATCACCGGCACCTGGTTCCTGATCCAGGCATTGCTGTTCGATAACCAGATTTCCATTTCCACGGAAAAGATCATCCCGGCGATGTCCCGCGAAGCTGTGCCGCTGTCAGCCGATGGCTCGCCCCCGCCGCGTATCGACCTCGACCGCGCAATTGAAATCGCCAGGCAGAAAATCTCCGGGCTGGAGGCCAGCTTTGTCAGTTTGCCGGGCAATGCCTACAGCCACCTGGATGTCGGCGGACGCGGTTGGTATCCGTTGATGTTCCAGACCGCCACGATCAACCCGTACAACGGCGAAATCGCCGCCTCGCGCCTGATCTCGGACCGTTCGACCCTGGAGTTCGTCACCGAGTCCATGCGCCCGTTGCACACCGGCGATTTCGGTGGCCTGTGGATCAAGCTGATCTGGGCGTTCTTCGGCCTGTTGCTGAGCATGATGGTGCTCAGCGGTCTGCTGATCTGGACCAAACGCACGGCACTGGCCACGGCCAATGCCTTCAAGCGCAGCAACAAAAAACAGCGTGGCACCGCCGCGCAACCGGTCACGAACAACGAACCGTCGGAGGCCCACCTGTGAGCAAAGTCACTGCGGTCTCGCAACCCTCGCGCCTGCACGTGTTCTGGCACAAATGGCGCTTTCATCTGAACGTCCTGTTACTGCTGATTCCCCTGGGTTTCATGCCCAAGTACTTCGCCGACGAGGCATTGATGCGCGGCGACAGTGGCCTTGGCGAACGGGAGGTCGGCGAAGTCCGGGTCGGTCCCTGGAGCCTGCGCCTGGCGGAATTGCGCAACGCCGCGCCCATGCTCGACGGCCCGGCCGGTTACATGAAAGGCTTCAACGCCGCGTTGTGCGAGGCCTGTATCGGCCAGGTCAAGGCCACTTACCTGCGTATCGGCAAGCCCCGCAGCCTGCGCGCCGCCGGGGTGATTTTCTTCGGCACCCCGTACCGCATGGGTGCCTCGCTGCCCGTCCCGGAAAAGACCACGGCCGACGCCGAACTGTGGATCACCATGGAAGGCTGGGACGGCGCCATGCATCAGGCATCCATTCCTTTGAGCCAGGCCTCCCCCGCCACTATCGCCTGGCTGAACAAACAAGGAGGCAAACCATGATCACCCCTCTTCGCCCGCTCAACGCCGTGTTGCTGGTGCTCTGCGCCGGCTTCAGCGCCGCCGCCCTGGCCCACAATCCGATGTGCGAATGCAAGGCCATCGACGCGGAGCAGATCAAGTGCACCGGCGGTTTTTCCGACGGCAGCGGCGCTCCTGGCGTGACCCTCGATGTGATCGGCTACGACGAAACCATCCTGGTGCCGGGCAAGCTCGGGCCTGATTCGACCCTGACCTTCAAGAAGCCCGGCGCCGAGTTCTATGTGCTGTTCGATGCCGGCCCCGGTCACGTCGTGGAAATCGACCAAGCGGACATCGAGGCACCATGAGCACTCCAACGACCCAAGTCGTGCGCCCGGCCGGGGCCGGTCACGAAACCCTTTATGTTCTGCTGCTGTGCCTGACGATCCTGGCGGCGGCCGGCTCGGTGGTGCTCTGGCGCGGTGAATCCCATGAGGTGAGCAGCGTCAGCAGCCATCAACTGGATGCGCGCCGTGACCTCAGTGCATCCGAGCAAGGTATCTACGCCGATTTGCGGGTGACGCTGGACGAGATCCATTTGCTGCGCCAGGAACAGCAAGCGCTGCCGACACCCGAGTTGCTGGCCGAGGAAGGGTTTGCCCCGTTTGCCCGGGACGCCAGCTCCGTCAGCCGGGGTGGCCATGCCTGGCAAATGCTCGACGCCAAGGCCTATTTCGGCCAGAGCCAGATGCCGACGGTCGCCGGTTCGTTTCTGCTGCGCCTGAGCGCAACCGCCGACGCTGCACCGGACATCTGGCTCAACCGCACCAGCACGCTCACGGCACCGGCCGACCTCAGCGATGCCGCGCTCGAAAGCGCCGGCTGGCAGCAGGTCATCGCGCAATTCGATGCCGGTGTGACCCGCCAGCACCGGCACTGAACCCTCGCCTTTTTCCGAGAGAAGACCGCTTTCCCATGCCCAATTCATCTCAATGTTCTTTTTTGCGCCTGCTGCTGGTCGGCTTGCTCGCCTGCCTGCTGCCATCCGTGGCCAGCGCCGACGAAGCCAAGCGCCTGCGCATCGGCATCACCCTGCATCCCTACTACAGCTACGTGGCGAACATCGTCGGCGACAAGGCCGAGGTGGTGCCGCTGATTCCGGCCGGTTTCAACCCACATGCCTACGAGCCCCGCGCCGAAGACATCAAGCGCATCAGCGGGCTGGACGTGATTGTGCTCAACGGTGTCGGCCATGACGACTTCGCCGACCGCATGATCGCCGCCAGCGAAACCCCGAACGTGCCGGTAATCGAAGCCAACGAGAACGTACCGCTACTGGCCGCCACCGGCGTGGCCGCACGCGGTGCCGGCAAGGTGGTGAACCCGCACACCTTCCTGTCGATCAGCGCCTCGATTGCCCAGGTCAACAACATTGCCCGGGAGCTAGGCAAGCTCGATCCCGCCAATGCCAAAACCTACACCGAGAACGCCCGCGCCTACGGCAAGCGCCTGCGCAAGATGCGCGCCGACGCCCTGGCCAAACTGACCCAGGCACCGAACGCGGAACTGCGGGTGGCCACGGTACACGCGGCCTACGACTATCTGCTGCGCGAATTCGGCCTCGAAGTGACGGCCGTGGTCGAGCCGGCCCACGGTATCGAGCCAAGCCCGAGTCAGCTGAAAAAAACCATCGATCAACTGCGTGAACTGGACGTGAAGGTGATCTTCTCGGAGATGGACTTTCCTTCCACTTACGTCGACACCATCCAGCGCGAATCCGGCGTGAAGCTGTATCCGCTGTCGCATATTTCCTACGGCGAATACACCGCCGACAAGTACGAAAAGGAAATGACCGGCAACCTCGACACCGTGGTGCGGGCGATTCAGGAGTCGGGCCAATGACATCGAAAGAAACCATCCTGGCCGATGCAGAATCCCCTGTGGGAGCGAGCTTGCTCGCGAAGGCGTCGTGTCAGTCGACCACCATGTTGCCTGATACACCGCCATCGCGAGTAAGCTCGCTCCCACAGGTTTCGGGGCCGACATTGGATTTTGCAGGCGTCAGCCTGACCCTCGGGCGCACGACGATCCTCGACAACGTAACCTTTCAGGTCCGCCCCGGCAGCGTGCACGCACTGGTCGGCCCCAATGGCGGCGGCAAGAGTTCGCTGATCAAGACCCTGCTCGGGCAAATGCCTCACCAGGGCCACTTGAACCTGCATTGGCCAGCCGAGCCGGGGACCATCGGCTATGTGCCACAGGCACTGGAGTTCGACCGGGGCTTGCCAATGACCGTCGACGATTTCATGGCCGCCATGTGCCAGCGTCGCCCGGCCTTTCTCGGCTTGAGCAAACACTACGCGACGGCGATTGGCGAGGCGCTGGAGCGGGTCGGCATGCAGGACAAACGCAAGCGCCGCATGGGCGCGCTGTCCGGCGGCGAACGGCAACGGGTGTTGCTGGCCCAGGGGCTGATTCCGCCTCCGCAATTGCTGGTGCTCGACGAACCGATGTCGGCCCTCGATGAGGCCGGTATCCGGGTGTTCGAACGCTTGCTCGGCGACTGGCGAGCGGCGGGCATCACCGTACTGTGGATCGAGCACGACCTGGAAGCGGTCGGACGCCTGGCCGATCACGTCACCGGGCTCAATCGCCGGGTGCTGTTCGACGCCACGCCGCAACAGGCGCTGACACCGGAGCGTCTGTTGAATCTGTTCTCGACCCACCCACGGAGCCTTGCCTGATGAGTTACGAAGCTTTTCGCCTGATGGTCCAGGGCTGGGCGTCGTCGGGTTATCTGCCCGAGGCGCTGGCCTATGGATTCGTGGTCAACGCCCTGCTCGCCGGCCTGTTGATCGGCCCGGTACTGGGAGGCCTGGGCACGTTGGTGGTGGTCAAGCGCTTCGCGTTTTTCTCCGAGGCGGTCGGTCACGCCGCCCTGACCGGCGTGGCCATCGGTATCCTGCTCGGCGAACCCTACACCGGCCCCTACGGCAGCCTGTTCGGCTACTGCCTGCTGTTCGGCATCCTGCTCAATTACCTGCGCAACCGCACCGGTCTGGCGCCAGATACCTTGATCGGCGTGTTTCTCTCGGTGTCGCTCGCCTTGGGCGCTAGCCTGCTGCTGATTCTGGCGGGCAAGATCAACGTGCACATTCTGGAAAACGTGCTGTTCGGCTCGGTGCTGACGGTCAATGGCAATGACCTGCTGGTGCTGGCCATCGTCGGTTCGCTGGTCATGGCCCTGGCCTTGCCTTTGTACAACCGCATCATGCTCGCCAGTTTCAACCCGCAGTTGGCGGCGGTGCGCGGGGTGGCGGTGAAAACCCTGGATTATCTGTTCGTGATTCTGGTGACGCTGATCACCGTCGCCGCCGTGAAGGTCATCGGCGCGATACTGGTGGGCGCCCTGCTGGTGATTCCGGCCGCCGCGGCACGCCTGCTCAGCCAATCGCTGAAGGGCTTTTTCTGGTGTTCGGTGCTGATCGCCACGGTCAGCACACTGTGCGGGATTCTTGCACCGATTGTCTTCGACCTGCCGATCCCGTCCGGCGCCGCGATCATCCTCGTGGCCGGTATCGCCTTCGCCCTGGCCGCCATCGCGCGCGGCGTC
Organism: Pseudomonas sp. PDM30; assembly: GCF_019218985.1. Lineage (NCBI taxonomy): Bacteria > Pseudomonadati > Pseudomonadota > Gammaproteobacteria > Pseudomonadales > Pseudomonadaceae > Pseudomonas > Pseudomonas sp. PDM30. Next base: position 839,391 of record NZ_JAHUWM010000001.1, on the reverse strand, counting down.
GTCCCCAGCCTGAAAGGGAACCTTGGATAAATGATTTTTTCACTGCGCCAACTGACCCTCGCCGTCGCCCTGTGCGGGCTGGCGACAACGACCATGGCCGCCGACAACGGCAAACCGCTGCATGTGCTGACCTCCTTGCCGATTACTTATGGCCTGGGTGAGGTCTTGCTCAAGGGCACCGATGTCAGCCTCGAACGCGCGGCCCCGGCCAACCTGCCCGGCAGCCGGCAGACCGCCTACTTCACCGGCCGTGGCGCCCCGGCGCTGGCCAAACTGGCAAGCGACGCCGATGCGGTGATCGGCCTGCGCTCACTGTGGCCGGATGACCCGCTGTACCCGATCGCCCGGCGCAGCAATATCCGCATCGTCGAAGTCGACGCCGCTCGCCCCGTGGACGGCGCCCTGCCCGGCATAGCCGTACAGCCCGACAACAAGGTCGACGGGCTGAACAGTCAGCCGTGGTTCTCCAGCAATAACATGGGGCGCATGGCCGATGTGATGGCGGCGGACCTGGTGCGCCTGGCCCCCAAGGCCAAGCCGAAGATCGACGCCAACCTGGCATTGCTCAAGCAGCGTTTGCTCAAGCTCAGTGCCGACAGCGAAGCGCGGTTGGCCAATGTGGACAACCTCAGTGTGATGAGTCTCAGCGATCACTTCGGCTACCTGATCGGCGGTCTCAATCTGGAATTGATCGGCCAGGATGCACGCGCCGATGCCGAGTGGACACCGGAGGCGCTGAAGCAATTGGGCGCAACGCTCAAGGACAATGACGTGACGGTGGTGCTGCATCACCGGCAGCCGTCGGATGCGCTGAAAGCGGTGATTGCCGGGTCGGGTAGCCGATTGGTGGTGTTGAGTACCGATGCCGAGGATCCGGTGGCGGAACTGGAGGGGAATGTGGATTTGCTGATCAAGGGGTTGAGCGGCGTTTAAGGTCAGTACGACCGCGTTATCGTTCATCGCGAGCAATCTCGCTCCCACAGGATTTGTGCCATGCCGCAGATCACTGTGGGAGCGAGCTTGCTCGCGATAGCGGCCTGATAGGCGACACAAGACTCCAGACCTGAAAAAGCCCGCTGACTGTCACCAGTCCAGCGGGCTTCTTTTTGCATGACGGATCAGTGCGCCACAACCGCCTGCTCGTCCATTTTCTGCCGCAGGCTCAATGGACGCATGTCGGTCCAGGTTTCTTCGATGTAGGCCAGGCATTCCTTTTTCAGCCCGCTTTTACCCACGGTGCGCCAGCCTTGTGGCACGGCTTTGTAGTCGGGCCAGATCGAGTATTGCTCTTCGTGGTTGACCACGACCTGAAAGAGGATGTCCTCGCGGTCGAATACTGACGTCATGCTGTCTCTCCATCGTTATCGGGCGGGTTGCGTTGTGCACGCAACCGTTATGTAGAAGGAACGATCCGCAGGGCGGAAAATTTAAGGATTGGCCGTGGCGGCGGCCAGGGCTCGCCCGAAAATCTCGGCCACGCGATCGATTTGCGCAGCGGTAATCACCAGTGGTGGCAGGAAGCGCACCACCGCGCCGTGACGGCCACCGAGTTCCAGGATCAAGCCACACTTGAGGCATTCGCGCTGCACCAGGGGTGCCAGACGGGCGAAAGCCGGTGGATGGCCTTGGGCATCCAGCGCGCCCGTCGGGTCCACCAGTTCGACGCCGAGCATCAAGCCACGTCCGCGAATGTCCCCCAGTTGCGGGAAGTCCCGCTGCAGGATGCGCAGGTGCTCGGCCAGACGCTCGCCCATCGCGGCGGCATGCTCGCAGACCTTGTGTTCGACCAGATAACGCATCACCGCGCAACCGGCGGCCATGGCCATCTGGTTGCCACGGAACGTCCCGGCATGGGCGCCCGGCAGCCAGGTGTCGAGCCAGTCGCGATAGACCACCACCGCCAGCGGCAGGCTGCCACCGATGGCCTTGGACATCACCACGACATCGGGAATGATCCCGGCATGCTCGAAGGCGAACATCTTGCCGGTGCGGGCGAAGCCACTCTGGATTTCGTCGACGATCAGCGCGACACCCGCCTGTTCAGTGATCCGCCGCACACCGCGCAACCAGTCCAGATCCGCCGGAATCACCCCGCCCTCGCCCTGCACCACTTCCACGATCACCGCCGCCGGCAATTGCACACCAGCCTCGGGATCATTGAGCAGGTTTTCCAGGTAACTCAGGTTGGCTTTGACCCCTTGCGCGCCGCCGAGCCCGAACGGGCAGCGGTAATCGTAAGGGTACGGCATGAATTGCACGCCGCTGCCAAGCAAGGCGCCCAAGGGCTTTTTCGGCCCCAGACTGCCCATCAGGCTCAACGCGCCCTGACTCATGCCGTGATAGCCACCCTGGAACGAGATCACGGTGCTGCGACCAGTGGCGGTACGCACCAGTTTCAGTGCCGCTTCCACGGCGTCGGTGCCGGTCGGGCCGCAAAACTGGATCTTCGCTTCAGCGGCCAGGGCAGGCGGCAGCAGCCCGAACAGATCCTGGACGAACCGGTCCTTGACCGGCGTGGTCAGGTCCAGGGTGTGCAGCGGCAGCTCATCGGCCAGCACTTGCTGGATGGCTTCGATCACCACCGGGTGGTTGTGCCCCAGGGCCAGGGTTCCGGCTCCGGCCAGGCAATCGATGAAGGTGCGGCCTTCGACATCTTCGACGTAGATGCCCTTGGCGCGCTTGAGTGCCAGGGGAATGCGTCGCGGATAGCTGCGGGCGTTGGATTCCTGCCGGCTCTGACGGGTGAGCAATGGCGATTCGTTGAATTGATAAAGCGTCTCGGCGGACGTCGCCGGCTGCTCTTCGATAAGGTTGGTAGCGACTGACATCTCTCGACCCCTCAATAAGGTTTTCCTGTTCTGGAAACGCATCAGCGCTTGAGGGATTTAGGCGGTAACCCGGAAACCTTTGCAGGAGCGAGCTCTGCTTGCGATGGACTCAAGAACACCGCGTGCATTCACAAAGCACGCGTTATCGTTATCGACCATCGCGAGCAGAGCTCGCTCCTACAGGGGGGGGTGTTTTTCAGACCGGTTGCAGCGGCATCGTCAGCTCAACCCGCAAGCCGTCCGGCCGGCTATCGAAATGCAGCGTGCAACCGCAACGCTGAACGATGGCCTGCACAATCGCCAGCCCCAGACCACATCCGGTGCTCTGACCGTTGCGCCAGAAGCGCTGGGTCAGGTGTTGCAGATCTTCTTCGGCAATCCCCGGCCCATGGTCGCGCACCACAAACTGCACACGATTGCCGGTGGTTTCCAGGCTCAACTCCACCGCTTTGTCGGCGGGAGTATGGCGCAGTGCGTTGTCGAGCAAGTTGCGCAGCGCGGCAATCGACAGCACGGCGGGCATTTGTACCGGCGCGGCGGAAACCTTGCCCGGCGCCTGAAACCTGATGCGCTGGCGATCGCCGCTTGCCGCGTCCTGGATCGCCAGTTTCGCCACTTGTTCGGCGTTGCACTGCACACCGTCGTCGAATGACAGGCTGCCCTCGACGCGCGCCAACAACAGTAATTGTTCGAGGGTCCGGTGCATGCGGTCGGCGCCCTCTTCGGCCCGGGCCAGGGACTGGTCCCGGGCGCTGCCTTGCGTCATCCGCGCCACTTGCAGGTGGGTCTTGATCGCGGTCAACGGGCTGCGCAGTTCGTGGGCCGCGTCTCCGGTCAGGCGACGTTCGCGTTCGATGGTCTTGCCGATGCGCTGGAGCAACTGGTTCTGGGTTTCCAGCAAGGGTTGCAGCTCGCTGGGCAGTGGCTGGATCTGCAAGGGTTCGAGGGAGTCGGCGCTACGGCGCATCAAGGCATCGCGCATGCGGTTGAGCGGCGCCAGCCCCTGGCCGATGCCCAGCCAGAGCAAACACAGGCAACCGAGCAGCGCCACGCCCACCGGCACCGAAGCGGCCAGCAGGATCGACATGTTCAACGCCTCACGCTCGATCTGCCGGTCAGCGGTGGTGATGCGCAGATCGCCCCGGGCCAATGTGAAACTGCGCCACGGCGCGCCGTCGATCATCTGATCGTGAAACCCGAGTTTCTCGGCCTCCAGGGTCTGCTGCGGATCGGTGTGACTGCGGGCAAGGATTTCGCCGCGCAACGAGCTGACCTGGCACGCCATGCCACCCGGAATGTTCAGCTGTTCGGCACTGAAGTGGGTGCCCTCGCCCTTGCTCGGCACGGGCGGCAGTTGCTCCATCAGGCCGGCGACCATGCGTGCCGAGGCCACCAGGCGCTGGTCGAGGGAAAACATCATTTGATTGCGCAGATCGCTGAGCATCCAGGCCGCGGCCAGGGCCCAGATCAAGGCAAATGCGGCGCCGAGCGTCAGACTCAGGCGCAAACGCAAACTCATCACTTCGATTTTTCTCCGCCATCAGCCGGCCCCAGGCGATAGCCCAGACCGCGCACGGTCTCGACAATGCCATTGCCGAGTTTGCGCCGCAGGTGATGGATATGGACGTTAAGGGCGTTGCTTTCCAGTTCGTCGTTGAAACCGTAGACGCTGTCCTTGAGTTGCTCGGTGGACAACACACGGCCACGGTTATGCAGCAAGGCTTGCAGCAATGACTGCTCACGGCGCGACAGGTCCACCGGCTGCCCCGCGAGCGTGGTTTCGCGGCTGCTCGGGTCGTAGGTCAGGGCACCATGCTCGATCAGGTTGACGCTGCGCCCCGCCACCCGCCGCAACAGCGTGTGCAAGCGTGCAGCGAGTTCGCGCAAGTCGAACGGTTTGAGCAGATAGTCGTCGGCACCGGCTTGCAGGCCATCGACGCGATCAGTAACCGAGTCCCGGGCAGTGAGGATCAAAACCGGCAACTCCAGGCCTTGATGGCGCAACTGCTGCAGCAGCTTGAGGCCATCCTCGTCCGGCAACCCAAGGTCGAGCACCATCACGTCGAACTCCGCCACCTTGAGCATCGCCCGGGCGGCGGACGCCGTGGCGACGTGTTCCACGGTCAGGCCCTGGGCGGTCAGGCCGGCGACGATACCGCTGGCGATCAATTCATCGTCTTCGCAAACCAGTACGTGCATGGGGAGCCTCGTAGAAATAAAGCCTATTAAGCCGTTGACCGATTAAGTCGACATTATGCCGCAAGCGCCACCGCCACAAGGCCGGGGCGGTTAATCATCGGTTAATCGCCACCCGCCACTGTGCACCTCATTAGCAAAGGACAAAGGCTTATCCATGCGTCGTCTGTTTTTACTTTTTACTCTCTTGATCGTGGGCCTGGCCCAGGCGGGAACCAATCCGTTCGACACCAAACCTGAATTTCTCCCGGTTGATAAAGCCTTCGCGTTCACCTCTGAACGTCTGGAATCCGGTGAAACCCAGCTCTATTGGCAGATCACCGACGGCTATTACCTGTATCAGAAACGCTTGAAGTTCGATGGATTACCTGTCGGGCAACATCCCCCGCTACCGGAAGGTGAAGCCCACAGCGACGAGTTTTTCGGTGAACAGCAAGTCTACCGTCAGGGCCTGGAACTGAAAATTCCGGCGGGTGCCAGCGGTCAGGTCAAGGTCAGTTACCAGGGCTGCGCCGATGCCGGTTTGTGTTATCCGCCACAAACCAGAGTCGTGGACCTGGGCAATACCAATGCATTGAATGCGGCCACTGAAGCGCCGGACCAGGCGCTGGCCAGCAGCCTGCAACAACGGGCGCTGGGCTGGAGCCTTGTGCTGTTCTTCGGCCTGGGCCTGTTGCTGGCCTTCACGCCTTGTTCACTGCCGATGCTGCCGATTCTGGCTGGGTTGATCGTCGGCAGTGGCGCCACGCCCAGACGCGGATTCGCCCTGGCCAGCAGTTATGTGGTCAGCATGGCGCTGGTGTATGCGGCGATGGGTGTCCTGGCCGCCTCCCTCGGGGCGAACCTGCAAGCCTGGTTGCAGAACCCCTGGCTGCTGGGCAGTTTCGCGGCGATTTTTGTGTTGCTGGCGCTGCCGATGTTCGGTTTCTTCGAACTGCAACTGCCGGTGGCCGTGCGTGATCGCCTGGAAAACGTCTCGCGCAATCAACGCGGCGGCAGTCTGATCGGCGCCGGGGTGCTGGGGGCGCTGTCCGGTCTGCTGGTTGGTCCCTGCATGACCGCGCCACTGGCCGGCGCCCTGCTCTACATCGCGCAAAGCGGTAACGCGCTGCATGGCGGATTGATTCTGTTTGCCATGGGCATCGGCATCGGTGTGCCGCTGTTGCTGCTGGTGACCGTCGGCAATCGTTTCATGCCCAAGCCAGGCGCCTGGATGAACCTGGTCAAAGGCATTTTCGGCTTCCTGTTCCTCGCCACCGCATTGTTGATGCTGCGTCCGGTGCTCGACGAATCCCTGTGGGTCGGCTTGTGCGGTGCGCTGCTGTTGATCGCGGCCTACAGCGCCTGGAAGCAGTCGGAAGGTTTTGGCCGTATCGCGCACCTGTTTGGCGCCAGTTCGTTACTGCTCGGTTTATGGGGTGGCCTGTTGGTGATCGGTGCAGCCGGTGGCGGCGATGATCCGTTCAAGCCATTGCAGGTCTACCGCGCCTCGAACCAGGCTGTGGCCGCCGTGCCGGTTGGCCACGATGCTTTCATCACCATCAAGGATCCGCAGGCACTGCAACGGGAACTCGACGCCGCACAGGCTCAGGGTCAGTGGGTGCTGCTGGACTACTACGCCAACTGGTGCGTGTCGTGCAAGGTCATGGAGAAACAGGTCTTCGGCAAAACCCGTGTCCTCGAGGCTTTGAGCGATGTGCGCTTGCTGCGACTGGACGTCACCGCCGACAATGCCGCCAGCCGTGAACTGCTCGGCCGTTACCAAGTGCCAGGGCCACCGAGCCTGCTATGGATTGGTGTGGACGGTGAAGAGCGGCGCAGCCAGCGCATCACCGGCGAGGTCGATGCCGATACATTCCTGCAACGCTGGACCACCACCCGAGACGCCCGTTAATGCTGACTTTCACCCTCGGCACCTTTGCCATCGCGCTCAATCACCTGCTGTTGATCAGTGCGCTGGCGCTGGCCACTTTTGTCGGCTGGCGGGTCGCCAAGCGTGGTAGTGAAAACCCTGAGTCGGTGCTGTTCAGCCTGTTTCTGATGGGCATGCTGGCAGCCCGAATCAGTTTCGTGGCGGCCTATTGGGTGCACTATCGCAACGATCCGTGGCAGGTCATCGACCTGCGCGATGGCGGTTTCCTCGCCTGGCCGGGGGTCGTGGTCGTTTTGCTCGCCACGCTGTATCGCGGCTGGCGTCGCCCGGGTCTGCGCCGTCCATTGGGCTTTGGCGTGGCCAGTGGCCTGGCGTTCTGGCTGTTGGCGACGTTCTCCCTGTCGATTTATGAACAAGGCACACGCCTGCCGGAAATCACCCTGCGCAACGCCGCTGGCGAAACCGTGCAACTGGCCGACTACAAGGGAGGCCCGTTGGTGATCAATCTCTGGGCCACCTGGTGCCCGCCGTGCCGCCGGGAAATGCCGGTGCTGGAAAACGCCCAGCAACAACGGCCGGACCTGACGTTCCTGTTCGTCAATCAGTCAGAAAGCATGCAAAGCGTCGCGATCTTTCTGGAAACCCAGGGCCTGAGCCTGTCCAACGTGCTGTTCGACGGCAGTGGGCGTCTGAGCCAGGCCGTCGGTTCCATGGCATTGCCGACTACGCTGTTCTACAACCCCGAGGGTCGCCTGCTGGGCAGCCATCTGGGCGAGTTGTCGGAAGCCAGCCTGGCCCGCGCGCTGGAAAACTTCGACACCGTACCCGCCACCTCTTCAAGGAAACTGCCATGCCCCGCCTCCGCCACCTGCTGACCCTGAGCCTTGGTGCTGCCCTGTTGCACCTGCCATCGGTGCAGGCCGAAGAGTTGCCCGATGCCATCAAGAAAATCGAGGCCAAAGGCGCGAAAATCGTCGGCCAGTTCGACGCCCCCGACGGCTTGCGTGGTTATGCCGCGCAATACCAGAACCGCGGCATGGCGCTGTACCTGACCCCGGATGGCAAACACGTGTTGCTGGGCAACCTGTATGACGCCGAAGGCAATGACCTGAGCAGCGCACCTTTGCAGAAACTGGTGTATGCACCGATGGCCAAGGAAGTCTGGGCCAAGTTCGAAACCAGCAACTGGATCGGCGACGGCAAGAAGGATGCGCCGCGCGTGGTGTACCTGTTCAGTGACCCGAACTGCCCGTACTGCAACATGTTCTGGGAACAGGCCCGGCCGTGGGTCAAGGCCGGCAAGGTGCAGTTGCGCCACATCATGGTGGGCATCATCCGCGAAGACAGCCCCGGAAAATCCGCCGCGCTGCTCGCCGCCAAAGACCCGGAAAAAGCCCTGCAGGATCACGAAGCCGCTGGCAAGGAGAGTTCGCTCAAGGCCTTGAAGGAAGTGCCGCCGGCGATTCAGGCAAAGTTCGCGGCCAACATGCAATTGATGGAAGAGCTGGAGTTGCAGGCGACGCCGGCGATTTTCTACATGGATGACAAGGGCAATCTGCAACAGCAGCAAGGCGCTCCGTCGCCGGATAAGTTGGCGAAGATTCTCGGGCCGAAGTGAGTTCAGCGCCCCATCGCAAGCAAGCTCGCTCCCACAGGGAAAGGTGATCACCTGTGGGAGCGAGCTTGCTTGCGATGGCGTCGGTAGATTCGACTAATTTCTGTCGGCCAAAAATGCCAACAAGGTTTCAGTCACAAACCCAGGGTTCTCCAGATTGGAAATATGCCCCGCCTCCGGCACCAGCACCCACGGGCAGCCAATCAACTCAGCCATTTCACGGGCTTCACCCGGTGGCCGAGGCTTGTCCTGATCGCCGCACATCACCAGTGTGGTCGCTGCGTCCAGTTCGCCCAGACGCGATAACTGGTCATCGCGCCCAAATGTAATCCGCCCCATCGGCGCGATGCTTTCACGCAGGCGATCCGCGGGTTGAGCCGCGAGGGAAGCACGAAAATCCCGGTAGAGCGCCGACTGCGGATCAATGCCCGGCCGGAAGAAAATCGGCACCACGATATCCAGCAGCGCTGGCGTGATGACACCCGCCTCTTCGATCTGCTTCAACAGTGAAAAGTAGTACTGGCGAGTCGGCTCCGGTTCGGCGCCGGCGTAGGTGTCCATCAGCACCAGTCCGTTGATCCGCTGCGCTGCCGATAAGGCCAGGCGCGCGCCCCACATGCCGCCGACCGACAGGCCGACCAGCGTGACCCGCTCGATGTCCAGATGATCGAGCAGGACCAGGGCCTGACGCGCCAGGTCATCCAGCGACGTCGTACCGACAGGCAACGGCCCGGATTGGCCGTGCCCCCACAGGTCCAGGGCTATCACACGATACTGTTGCGAGAGCGCGGCAATCTGCGGCGCCCACATGGCCTGGTCCCACAGGTAACTACCGGCCAGCAGCACCGCCGGGCCGGTACCTTGATCGATGTAGTGGAGGGCTTGTCCGTCTATCGTTACGAAGGGCATCGGCTGTCTCCGCGAGCACAAAGGGAGCCCGAAGACTGAGCGGCTGACGGATCGCAGTCAATCGCGAGAATGTATGCGTTTGTACAACCGCCATCGCGGGCAAGTCGGATCGCCGCTCCCACAGGGATTTACGCTGATCACAAATGATGTGTTCACCACCCACTGTGGGAGCGAGCTTGCTCGCGATTGGGCCAGTACTGACGCCAGGGATTCAAAGTCCCTCCAGCTCCGCCATCAGGTCATTCAAGCGATCCACTTTCTCCTCGGTGAGCTCGCTGGCCGTCAACCCGTCGATGTACCGGGCCAGTTCTTCCACCGTGCTGCATTCGAACATCGCCCGCAGCGGCACATCCCGTTGCAGGGATTTCTGCACCCGCGAGGCGATTTGCGTGGCCAGCAGCGAATGCCCGCCCAACTCGAAGAAATTGTCGCGAACGCCCACTCTCTCGACCTTCAGTACCTCGGCCCAAATGTCTGCCAGGGTCTGCTCCAGCTCATTGCGCGGCGTCTGGTAATCCTGGCTTTGCAATTGACCGATCTCCAACGTCGGCAGTGCCTTGCGGTCCAGTTTACCGTTGGCGTTGAGCGGCAGCTTGTCCAGCCATAACCAGTGCAGCGGCACCATGTATTCCGGCAGTTCGGCGCGCAGGCGTTGCTTGATGCACTCCAGGCGTTCAGCCGGATCGAGCGCAACATCCGCCGCGACCAGATAGCCCACCAGGTGCTTGCCGTTCGCCCCGTCCTGCACACCCACCGCCGCATCGCGGACTTGCGGTAGTTCGTGCAGGCGAGCTTCGATTTCACCGAGCTCGATGCGGTAACCGCGGATCTTCACCTGATGGTCGACCCGGCCGACATATTCCAGAACGCCGTCACTGCGACGGCGGGCCAGGTCGCCGGTGCGATACAGGCGCTCACCCGGTGCGCCAAACGGGTTCGGCACAAACACCGGTGCCGTGCGCAGCGGATCGCTGACATAGCCGCGACCGACCCCGGTCCCCGCCACGCACAGTTCACCCACCGCGCCCAGCGGCACCAGTTCCAGCGCTCCGTCGAGCAGGTACAATTTGTTGTTGTCAGTCGGCGTACCAATCGGCAGGTAGCTGCCGCGAGTCGAAGCCATATCGACGCGGAAGAACGCCACGTCATCCGAGCACTCCGCCGGGCCATAGGCATTCACCAGGCCGATCTGCGGATAGCGCAGCAACCATTGATGCGCCAGTTCCGGCGGCATCGCCTCCCCCGTCGGCAACATCCAGCGCAGGCCATCGAGGCTCATGCGTTCCTGGGCGAGCATGCCCTGGATCAGCGAAGGCACGCTTTCCAGCACGGTGATGCCCTGGCTTTGCACATGGGCCAGCAAACCCTGGGGATCGTGGGCAATGGTGTTCGGCACGATGTCCACCCGGGCGCCGAATAACGGCGCGGCGAGGAACTGCCACACGGAAATGTCGAAGCTTTGCGAAGCGGTTTGGGCGATCACGTCGGCGTCGCTCAGGTTCAGGTACGGCACCTTGCTCAATTGGTTGTTGAGCATGCCGCGTTGTTCGACCATCACGCCTTTGGGCAAACCGGTGGAACCAGAGGTGTAGATCACATAGGCGAGGTTGTCCGGACCACTGTAGACACCAGGATTGTCCGCCGACAGCGCAAGGGCCTGGACTTCTTCCCAGACCAGCAGCCGTGGCCGGCTGGAGCAGCCGAACTCCTCGAGCAAGGCTTGCGCCTGCTCACGACAGGCTTGCGTGCACACCAGCAATGGCGTGCGGCTCAGATCGATGATCCGGCTCAGACGCTGACTCGGCAAACCCGGATCCAGCGGCAGGTAACCCGCCCCTGCCTTGAAGCTGCCGATGATCATGCCCAGCAAGTCGAGGCTGCGTTCTGCCAGCAAGGCCACCGGTTGATCGCGCCCGACACCGGCGGCGATCAATGCATGACCGAGGCGGTTGCTGCGCTGGTTCAGCTCCAGATAACTGTATTGCCGGTCCAGACAACTGGCGGCAATTCGCAGTGGATGCCGGGCGACCTGCGTTTCGAACAATGAAACGTAGCTCTGCTCCAGCGGGTAATCGTGTTCGCTCTGGTTGCAGCCATGGATGAGGAAGTCCTGCTCCTCAGTCCCCAGCAACGGCAGGTCGGCCATGTCGCCATGGAAACCTTCCACCAATGCCAGCAGCAGACGCTTGAACTCAGCGAGCATGCGCTCGACCGTGGCCTCATCGAAGTAGCGTTGGTCGTAGGACAGGTGCAAGCCCAGGTCATCGCCCGGATAGCACACGGCCGTGAGCGGGAAGTTGGTATGGGTTCGGCCCGAGTCCGAGGTCGCGTTGAGGCTCTGCGCACGGTCGAGCACCGAGACTTCCACCGGGGCGTTTTCGAACACGAACAGGCTGTCGAACAGCGGCTGGCCTTTGGGCAGTTCGCTTTGCTCCTGGATGTTCACCAGTGGCAGGTATTCGTATTCACGCAGTTGCATATTGTTGTCGAGCAGACCGGTGAGCCACTGGCGCACGCTGCATCGCTGGCCGTCCTCAGGCATTTTCACCCGCAGCGCGATGCTGTTGATGAACAGGCCGACGGTGCGCTGCATCTGCGGCATGTCCACCGGACGCCCGGCCACGGTGACGCCGAACAGCACGTCGCGATCACCGCTCAAGCGCCGCAGCACCAGCGCCCACGCTGCCTGGGCAAAGGTGTTGATGGTCAACTGATGGGCCTGGGCCAGTTCGCGCAATTGCGCACCGTCACGGGCATCGAGCCTTGTATAGCGGTCGCCGACGATCATGCCGCCGCTGTCGCCGGCATGTTCACGCAGCAATGGCCGGTCGCTCGGGATCGGCGTGGTCCGTTCGAACCCCTGCAGGTTGGTTTTCCACCACTGCCGTGCTTCGGCCAGGCTCTGATGCTGCAGCCAACCGATGTAGTCGCGATAACGTGGTGGTACCTCCAGCTGCGCTTCCCGGCCTTCGCCGAGGGCGCTGTAGATCTCGAAGAAATCATTCATCAGCAGCGAACGGCACCAGGCATCGATGAGGATGTGGTGGTTGCTCATCATGAACCAGTAGCGCGCCGCGCCCACACGGATCAAACGCAAGTGGAACGGCGCCTGGTTGAGCAGATCGAACCCGGCCTCGCGTTCGGTCTTGAGCAAGATTTGCAGCTTCGGCTCTTGCTCGACTTCGGCGAGATTGCTCCAGTCGAGGTATTCGATCGGCGTGCTGCCCGGTTTGTGGATCACTTGCAGCATGTCTTCGCCGACGTTCCAGCAAAACGACGCGCGCAACGCTTCGTGGCGGGCGATCACCGCTTGCCAGGCCTTTGCGAAACGCTGCGGGTCGAGTTCGCTGTTGATGCGGTAGCGGTCCTGCATGTAGTACAGGCCGGTGCCCGGCTCCAGCAAGGTGTGCAGCAGCATGCCTTCCTGCATCGGGGTCAACGGGTAGACGTCTTCGATGACGGCGGCCGGGACCGGCAGCGCATCCAGTTGAGTCTGGCTGAGATTCGCCAGCGGGAAGTCCGACGGCGTCAGGCCACCCGCGTCGTCGCGCAGGCAATGCTCAATCAGGCTGTTCAACTCACCGAGGTAGGCATCGGCCAACTCGTCGATGGTTTGCCCATCGAAGCGTTCGGCGCTGAAAGTCCAGCGCAGTACCAGTTCACCGCCATACACCTGACCGTCGACGCTCAGCTCGTTGGGCAACGGGGCATTGGCATCGTGGGCCGCACCAATGGCTTCATCCAGTGGATGGAACAGCGCGTCCGCCCCGAAGCTCTGGTCGAACTGGCCGAGGTAGTTGAAGGTAATCGGCGCCACCGGCAACTGCGCCATGCGGTGGCGGCTCAGGTCATCGGCCAGGTAACGCAGCACGCCATAGCCCAGGCCTTTGTGCGGCACGGCACGCAATTGCTCCTTGATCGCCTTGATCGACACGCCCTGCCCGGCGGCTTCTTCGATGTTCAGCGGCGTCAGGCGCAGTGGGTAGGCGCTGGTGAACCAGCCGACGGTGCGGGTCAGGTCGATCTCGTCGAACAGCGCTTCGCGGCCGTGGCCTTCCAGTTGAATCAGCGCCGATGGCTGACCGCTCCAGCGGCACAGCACGCGGGCCAATGCGGTCAGCAGCAAGTCGTTGACCTGGGTGCGATAGGCACTCGGTGCCTGTTGCAGCAACTGCCGGGTACGCTCGCTGTCGAGGCGCACGCTGACGGTTTGCGCATGACGATTCTGCCGCCCGCCAGCGGGGTGATCACAGGGTAAATCGGCAGTGGGCCCGGCCAGGTGCGCCTGCCACCAGCCCAGTTCTTCGCGCAGGGACTCACTGCCGGCGTAGGCTTGCAGCCGTGCGGCCCAGTCCTTGAAGGCGCTGGTTTTCGCCGGCAGTTTCACCGACTGCTGCGCGTCCAGTTGGCGGTACACGGTTTGCAGGTCGTCCAGCAATACGCGCCATGAAACACCGTCGACGACCAAGTGGTGAATCGCGATGAACAGCCGTTGCTGGCCCTCGGGACCATCGACCAGCAACACGCGTATTAGCGGTCCCTCTTCGAGGTCGAGGCTGCGCTGGGCATCGGCGAACAAGGCCACGCATTTGTCCATCGACGAAACGCGCACCTGCCACAGCACCGGCGCCTCGGAAATCGGCTGATGCTGTGCTTGCCAATGACCGGCGACCTTGCTGAAGCGCAGACGCAAGGCGTCGTGCTGTTCGATTACCGCCAGCAGCGCTTGCTCCAGTCGATGGGGCTCCAGAGGTGCGGTCGGTTGCAGCAACAATGCCTGGTTCCAGTGCTGGCGCTGCGGGATGTCGGTGTCGAAGAACCAGTGCTGGATCGGCGTCAGTCCCGACTCGCCCATGATCAGGCCTTGTTCGGCGCTGACCTGCTCGGTGCGGCTGGCCACGGCGGCGAGGGTCTGCACGGTCTGGTGCTGGAACAGGTCGCGAGGGCTGAAGTGAATGCCCTGCTGCCGTGCCCTGCTGACCACCTGGATCGACAGGATCGAGTCACCGCCCAACTCGAAGAAGTTGTCGTTGAGGCCGACCTGTCCGACGTTCAGCACTTCGCACCAGATCTGCGCGAGGCTCACTTCAAGCTCGTTGCTCGGCGCTACGTAGTGATGGCGATTCAGCTCCGGGTCCGGCGCCGGGAGAGCGCGGCGGTCGAGTTTGCCATTGGCGGTCAGCGGCATGCTGCCCAGCAGGATCAGGTGCGTGGGCACCATGTAGTCTGGCAGTTGCGATTTCAGATGCGCCTTGAGGGCCTCGCGCAAGACCGATTGCTGTGCTTCGTTCTGTTCGGCAACGTCAGTCACCAGATAGCCGACCAGTTGCTTGCCACTCGGTGCATCGAGCGCCAGCACAACGGCTTCACGAATCGATTCGTGCTCCAGCAGACGGGTTTCGATCTCGCCCAGTTCGATGCGGAAACCACGAATCTTCACTTGATGGTCGATGCGTCCGAGGTATTCCACCAGGCCGTCGGCGCGCTGGCGCACCAGGTCGCCGGTGCGGTAGATACGTCCGCCGTTGGCGGCAAACGGATCGGCCACAAAGCGCTCCGCGGTCATGCCCGAACGCTGGTGATAACCCTGGGCCAGACCCGCGCCACCGACGTACAACTCGCCCGTCACGCCTTGCGGCACCAACGCCAGGTCGGCGTCGAGAATGTAGGCCACGCGGTCGCCGATGATGCTGCCGATCGGCACGCTGCCGGCGCCCTCTTCCAGCACTTCAGGGGCGAGACTGGCCAGCGGCATGACCACGGTTTCGGTCGGGCCGTAGGCGTTGAAGAACAGACTCGGCTTGAAGGCTGCGCGAATGCGCGCCAGGTGTTCACCGGTCAGCGCTTCGCCGCCGGTGATGATCATGCGCACCGCCAGGGTTTCATTTTGCGTTGCCAGCCATTGCGCCAACTGGCTGCCATAGCTCGGCGTGAATCCGAGGACGTTGATCTGATGACGACGGATCAGGCCACAGATTTCTTCCGCGTCCCACTGCCCTTGAGCCCGCAGCACCACTTGCGCACCGCTGAGCAGCGGCACCAGCAAACGCTCGGTCGCGGCGTCGAAGTTGATCGAATAGAAGTGCAGTTCGCAATCGTCAGGGCGCATGGTGAAACGCTCGATCACCGCGCGGCAGTGCATGGCGATTTCGCCGTGGGATACCACCACGCCTTTCGGTTTGCCGGTCGAACCCGAGGTGTAAATCAGGTAGGCCTGATGCTGCGGCAGGCTGATCAACGGCAATTCGGTGGCCGGGTAATTGGCCAGTGCAGCGGCGTCTTCTTCAAGACACCAGCGGCCAACGGTCGCCGGCAACTCGCCCAGGGCCTTGAACATCGCCGCGTCGCTGAGCAGCAAACCGATGCCGCTGTCATTAATCATGTAATGCAAGCGGTCCAGCGGGTATTCCGGATCCAGCGGCACATAGGCGCCGCCAGCCTTGAGGATCGCCAGCAGGCCGACGACCATCTCCAGCGAGCGCTCCAGTGCCAGCCCCACACGAACCTGCGGTCCGACACCACGCTCGCGCAGCATCCAGGCCAGGCGATTGGCCCGGCCGTCGAGTTCGGCATAGCTCAGGGTTTTCCCGGCGAAGGTCAGGGCCGGAGCGTCCTGGCGCATCAAGGCTTGCTCGGCGAACAGGTGATGGGTGCACTGGTCCAGCCGATGCTCGCCCGGCTCGACGCCGAGGCTGTCGAGCAGATGTTGTTGTTCGCCACACGCCAGCAGCGGCAGTTCGCTCAAGCGCTGCTGCGGATCGGCAATCAGCGCCTCCAGCAGGTTGCGCCAATGCCCGGCCATGCGCGCAATGCGCGGCTCGTCGAACAGATCGGTGCTGTAGGTCAGGCAGCAACCCAGGCGATGGTCCAGGTCGGTGACTTCCAGGTTGAGGTCGAACTTGGTCGCGCGGGCATCGTTGGCCAGGTACTCGACCGTCATGCCGGCCAGGGTGCGGCTTTGCTGGAACTCCCAGCGCTGCACGTTGCACATCACCTGGAACAATGGGTTGTAGGCCGCGCTGCGGGGTGGTTGCAAGGCTTCCACCAGATGATCGAACGGCAGGTCCTGATGGGACTGGCCTTCGATCACCGTGTGACGCACCTGCTCGAACAACTCACCGACGGACATCTGCCCGTCGAGCTGGCAGCGCAGCACCTGTGTGTTGAGGAACGCGCCGATCAGCCCTTCGCTTTCCGGGCGAATGCGGTTGGCCACCGGCGCGCCGATGCGCAGATCGGTCTGGCCGCTGTAGCGGTACAGCAGCGTAGCCAGGGCGGCGGTCATGGTCATGAACAGGGTCAGGCCGTGTCGCGCATTGAAGGCGCGGACCCGTGCCGCGAGGTCGTCGCTCAGGTCAAAGCGATACAACTCACCCTGATGGCTTTGCACCGGCGGACGCGGACGGTCGGCCGGCAACTCCAGCAGCGGGTGTTCGCGGCCCAGTTGCGTTGTCCAGTAATCGAGCTGGCGCTGACGCTCGCCGGACTCCAGCCACTGACGCTGCCACACGCTGTAATCCAGGTACTGCACCGGCAACGGCGCCAGCGGTGATTCACGGTCATCGACGAACGCTTCGTACAGCGCGCTGAGCTCCCGGGCAAAAATGTCCATCGCCCAGCCTTCGGTGACGATGTGGTGCAGGGTCAGAACGAAGTAGTGTTCCTGTTCGGCGGTCTTGACCAGGCAGGCGCGCAGCAAGGGTCCGGTCTCCAGATCGAACGGCTGGTGCGCTTCGTCGTCGGCCAGTTGCTGGACCTGCCACTCGCGGACCTCGGCATCCAGCGCGGTGAAATCCTTCCACGCCATGCGCACGCCGGTCTGCGCGTGTACTTGCTGGCGGGCGACGCCGTCGATGCTCGGGAACGTGGTGCGCAGGGTTTCGTGACGCAGGATCAGGGCTTGCAGCGCGGCCTCGAAGCGCGCCACGTCGAGCACGCCACGCAGCCGCGCCATGCCGCCGACGTTGTAGGCCGGGCTGTCGGGCTCCATCTGCCAGAGGAACCACATGCGCTGCTGGGAATAGGACAGCGGCACCGCCTGCCCGCGGTCGATTTTTTCAATCGGCGGCTGTTTGTTGGTGCTGCCACTGGCCTGGATCAGGCGAACCTGTTCGGCAAACGCACCGAGTTCGCTGTGCTCGAACAGCACCCGCAGCGGCAACTCGACGTCGCAGGCCTGGCGGGTGCGGGAGATGATTTGTGTGGCCAGCAGCGAGTGACCGCCGAGGGCAAAAAAATCATCGCGCAAACCGACTTGCGTCAAACCCAGCACTTCGCGCCAGATGCCGGCGATGCGTTGTTCCAGTTCTGTCACAGGCTCGACGTGCTCGCGAACCTGCCACTGCGGTTCCGGCAACGCGCGGCGGTCGAGCTTGCCGCTCGGGCCGAGGGGCATTTGGTCCAGGCGCATCAGTTGCGCCGGCACCATGTATTCCGGCAGTTCGGCGGCCAATGCGCTTTTCAGGCGCGCGGTTTGCTCGACCTCGTCCCCGGCATTGTCCGCAGCGGTGTAGTAACCGATCAACTGCGCCCCGGCCATGGTGTCGCGCACCAGCACCACGGCTTGCGCAACGCCGTCCTGGGCCAGCAGCCGTGCCTGGATTTCCTCCGGCTCGACCCGGAACCCGCGCAACTTGACCTGTTGATCGAGACGGCCGAGGTATTCGATCACGCCATCCGCCGTCCAGCGCGCCCGGTCGCCGGTGCGATACAGGCGTGCGCCCGGCTCGCCCAACGGATCGACCACGAATCGTTCGGCGGTCAACGCCGGGCGACCGAGGTAACCACGGGCCAAGCCAACGCCGCTGATGCACAACTCACCCGGCACACCGACCGGAACGGGATGCAGGTCGCTGTCGAGCACGCGGCAGATCACATTGCCCAGCGGTCGGCCAATCGGCGAGCGTTCGCCATCGGCGCTGGAGCATTGCCAGTGGGTGACGTTGATCGCGGTTTCGGTCGGTCCGTAGCGATTGTGCAGTTGCACCGCCGGCAGTTGCACCAGCACCCGGTTGCGCAGCTCCGCGGGCAAGGCCTCGCCCCCGGAGAACAGCCGGCGCAGGCTGGTGCATTCAGCACTGAGCGGTTCGTCGATGAACAGCGAAAGCAGCGGCGGCACGAAGTGCAACGTGGTCACGCCGTACGCTTGCACCAGCTGCGCGATGCGATGTGGATCGCGGTGTTCGCCGGGACCGGCGATCAACAGACGTGCGCCTGTGATCAGCGGCCAGAAGCACTCCCACACCGACACGTCGAAACTGATCGGCGCCTTTTGCATCAGCACGTCGGTTTCGTTCAGGCGATAAGTGTCCTGCATCCATTGCAGGCGCTCGGCCAGCGCCGCGTGGGTGTTACCGACGCCTTTGGGCTGGCCGGTGGAACCGGAGGTATAAATCACATAGGCAAGATTGTCGCCGTGCAGATGCAGCCCCGGCGCATGGCTTGGCCAACTGTCCAGGTGCAGGGTGTCCATGGCGATCACACTGACACCCTCGCTGGCCGGCAAGCGCTCGAGCAGTCGGGTATGCGTCAGCAGCAATTGAACACCGCTGTCGCTGAGCATGTAGGCCAGGCGTTCGGCGGGGTAATCCGGGTCCAGCGGCACGTAGGCGCCACCGGCCTTGATGATCGCCAGCAGGCCGATCAGCAGTTGCGGCGAACGCTCGCAGGCGATGGCCACGCAGACGTCCGGGCCGACGCCTTTGTCGCGCAGGTAATGGGCCAGACGGTTGGCCTGGGTGTGGAGTTCGGCGAAGTCCATCTGGCCGCCCTCCCAGATCAACGCCGGGCGCCCAGGTGTCAGCCGGGCTTGTTGGTTGAGCGATTCGGGCAGCCATTGACTGGCCGCTGCGCAGGGTGCGCTGGCCCAGTCCGATTGCTGATGCTGCTCGGCGGCCGTCAACAGCGGCAGGTCACCGATGGCGATGTCCGTTTGCTCGCAGACAGCCCCCAGCAGGTTGCTGAAATGGTCGGCCAGGCGCTCGATGGTCGCGGCGTCGAACAGTTCGTTGGCGTAGTCGAAGGACAAGGTCAGGCGACCGTTGCGGTCTTCTTCGCTGTGCAGCTGCACATCGAACTTGGCTTCGCGGCTATGCCACGGCAACTCTTCGGCCAACAGCCCCGGCAGGCGCTTCAAGGCGCCAAGGTCGCGTTGCTGATGGTTGAACATGACCTGGAACAGGCCCTGTTCACGGGCCTGCGGGAAGGCTTCGAGCAGTTGCTCGAACGGCAGGTCCTGATGCGCTTGCGCACCCAACGCCGCCTGACGGGTCTGCGCCAGCAACTCAACGAATGGCAGACTTGAGTCCACTTCGGCACGCAGCACCTGGGTATTGATGAAGAAGCCGATCAGACCCTGGGTTTCCAGGCGTGGACGGTTGGCATTGGGCACGCCGATGCGGATATCTCGTTGGCCGCTGTAGCGGTGCAACAAGGTCTGGAACGCAGCCAGCAACAACATGAAGACGGTCGATTCATGGGCCTGGGCGGTCTGACGAATCGCATCGCTCAGGGGAGCGCCCAGACACACGGTGTGGCGAGCGGCGCTGTGCAGTTGTTGTGCTGAGCGTGGATGGTCGGTGGCCAGGCTCAGGGTTGGATGTTCATCACCCAAGCGGTCTTTCCAATAAGCCAGTTGCCGCTCGCCTTCCCCTTGCGCCAACCATTGCCGTTGCCAACTGCCGTAGTCGGCGTACTGCGTCGGCAATGGCGCCAGCACCGCTTGCAAGCCCTGGGAGGCGGACGCATACAGGCGCGAGAACTCGTCGATCAACACATTCAGCGACCAGCCGTCAGCGATGATGTGGTGCAGGGTCACCAACAACTGATGGTCTTCGTCGTCGAGGCGCACCAGCGTCACCCACATCAACGGGCCTTTCTCCAGATCGAACCGGGTCCGTGCTTCGTCCTCGCGGATCTGCTGCGCCCGGGCCTCACGCTCGGCGGCCGGCAGGTCGCTGATGTCGATCAGTTGCAGGTTGAACTCACCCGCCGGATCGACCTGTTGCAGCGCCACGCCATCACGCTCGAAGAATCGTGTGCGCAGGGATTCGTGGCGCTCGATCAACTGCTGGAAACTGGCGCGCAAGGCGTCCTCATCCAGCTCGCCACGCAAGCGCAAGCCGCCAGGAATGTTGTAGGCGCTGCTGTGTGGGTCGAGTTGCCAAGTGATCCACAGGCGGTTTTGTGCCAGGGATTGCGGCATCGGTTGCTGGCGCGACAGTGCCGTGATCGCGCCCTGGGCCAGACCACCGTCCTGTTGCAGACGGGTCACGACATCGGCGAATGCGCCGAGGGTCGGCGCTTCGAACAGCAGGCGCAGGCTCAACTCCAGACCCAACTCTTCCCGCAGACGCGCCACCACTTGCGTCGCTGCAATGGAGTTGCCGCCAAGCAGGAAGAAATGATCGTCGGCGCCCACCTGCGCCACTTGCAACTGCTCACACCAGATACGTGCGATCAAGCTTTGCAGCTCCGATCCCGACTCGCTATTGCCCGTGCTTTCGTTGCTGGCCGACGGGAACACCGCGTAGCTGTCGAGGCTGCCGTCCGCCAGGCGATTGCGACACGCCGAGCGCTGCAATTTACCGCTGGACGTTTTGGGCAGCGCACCCGGATTGAGCAGCACCACCACGCTCGGTGCCTCCTGATACGCCTCGGCGACGGTCTGGCGAATGGCGTTGATCAAGGATTCAGGCGGCAGGATTTTCTGCACGCTGCGGCTGATTTCAGCGGCGATGCCGATGCCTTCCTGACCGTCAACCGTGACGGTGAAGGCGGCGACGCGTCCTTTGCGCACCACTTCCACTTCACGCTCGACAGTCTGCTCGATGTCCTGCGGGTACAGGTTGTGCCCGCGCACGATCAGCATGTCCTTCAGGCGCCCGGTGATAAACAGTTCGCCGTTGCGCAGAAAACCCAGGTCACCGGTGCGCAGCCAGGTCTGCCCGGCGTGCTGGACGAAGGTCTTGGCGGACGCCTCGGGGTTGCGCCAGTAGCCTGAGGCGATGCTCGGCCCGCTGGCCCAGACTTCGCCGACGACGTTGTCGGCCTGTTCGCTGAGCGAGACAGGATCGAAGATCAACACCGCGTGCGCCGGCTGGCTGATACCGCAACTCATGATCGGGCTGCCCTCGCCCGCTTCGATGCGGTTCTGCGCCAGGGCCTGATCGTCTACCCGCAGGTTGCCGATGCCCTGGCCGCGCGCTGTGCCGGCCACGAACAAGGTGGCTTCGGCCAGACCGTAGGAGGCCATGAAACTGTCCGCGGTGAAGCCGCAGGTCGCGAACTTCCCGGCGAAGCGCTCCAGGGTGTCGAGGCGAATCGGTTCGGAACCGGAATACGCCACGCGCCAGCCACTCAGGTCGAGCCGTTCCAGGGCCGACTCGCTGACCCGCTCACTGCACAAGCGATAGGCAAAATCCGGCCCGCCGCTGATGGTGCCGCCGTATTCGCTGATCGCCTCCAGCCAGCGCAATGGCCGACCGAGAAAATACGCCGGGGACATCAACACGCAAGGCACGCCGCTGAAAATCGGCTGCAGCAAGCCGCCGATCAGGCCCATATCGTGATACAGCGGCAGCCAGCTGACGATGACGTCGTCGGGGTTCAGGTCAATGCCGAAACCGTGGCGAATCAGCAATTCGTTGGCCACCAGATTGCCGTGGCTGACTTGCACGCCTTTGGGCAGCGCGGTGGAGCCAGAGGTGTATTGCAGGAAGGCGATGTGATCGTCCTGCAAGTCCACCGCGACCCAGCGCTCGGCCAGTGCACCGTCGAGGGTATCGACACACAACAGCGGCGGCGCGCCGTCGATCTGCTGCAACCCATCGCGCAGCCCGGCGCTGGTCAACAGCAAGCGAGGCTGGGCGTCGCTGATGATCGACAACAGGCGCTCCTGGTGATGACGGCGTGTCGACTCCGGCGGGTAGGCTGGTACCGCGATCACCCCGGCGTACAGGCAACCGAAGAACGCCGCAACGTAATCCGGGCCACTGGGGAACAGCAACACCGCGCGGTCGCCAACATCCGTCCGGGCCTGCAACGCGCCGGCAATCGTCCGTGCCCGCAGATCCAGTTCGCGATAGCTGAGCACCACAGCCTGGTCCGGGGTCTCGGCGAGAAAGCGCAGGGCCACCCGATCCGGCGTCAGCGCCGCGCGGCGCTGAAGGGCTTGGACCATTGTGCTGGGGAGTTCGAACGCGTCGGTCATGAGGTTTCCTGCCTGAATTCGGCTTGGTAGGAGCGAGCCTGCTCGCGAAAATCCGAAGAACGCCGCGGGGTGTCAGGCGCCCATCGTTGACGACCATCGCGAGCGAGCTCGCTCCTACAGGGTGATGAGGGTTGCGCTGTGCAATTCACCAATGAGAACGGATGACGTCTGGAAATAATTAGTCGCCAGGCTGGAACGCAAAGCGGACTGAAGTGAGTCAGCGTGTCGCAGTTCTCACTCTTTACCTTTGTAACGCATTAGTTCTTTTTCTCATTTGACAATCATTATCATTAAGCCTAATTTGTCGCTCGATGTGTAGGACGGCCCCCCCGGCTCATTCGCCGTCCCACTAACCTTTTGGCAGCAAGGTGATTTCCATGATGGAACCAGTATCCACAAGCAGGTGCGATACACCGCTACTTCAGGCATTCGTCGACAATCGATTGATTCTGGTGAAGATCGCAGCCCGAATTACCGGTTGCCGCTCACGTGCCGAAGATGTTGTGCAGGATGCATTCTTCCGGCTGCAATCGGCCCCGCCCATCACCAGTTCGATCAAGGCTCAGCTCAGCTACCTGTTCCAGATCGTGCGCAACCTGGCGATCGACCACTACCGCAAACAGGCGCTGGAGCAGAAGTATTCCGGCCCTGAAGAGGAAGGGCTGAATGTGGTGATCCAGGGTGCGTCACCGGAAACGTCGCACATCAATTTCTCGACGCTGGAGCACATCGCCGATGCGTTGACCGAGTTGCCGAGCCGCACCCGCTACGCCTTCGAGATGTACCGCCTGCACGGCGTACCGCAAAAAGATATTGCCAAGGAACTTGGCGTCTCGCCGACCCTGGTGAACTTCATGATCCGTGATGCGCTGGTGCACTGCCGCAAGGTGTCGGGCCAGCGTGGCGATATGGCTGCTCGCCACTAAGTTCTGAAATCTGCATCGCGCCCATCGCGAGCAAGCTCGCTCCCACAGGTTCAGCGCACACAGGAAAATGTAGGAGCGAGCCTGCTCGCGATGGGGCACTCAAGAGCGCCGAAGATATTTAGCCTCAAGCCTCAGGCCAGTGCGCACCGATCAAAAAACCGCTCCCGCCCCAACACCATCAGGGCCGCGCGCTTGTGCGGAAAGTCGAACTCTTTCTCGCAGTGAAAGCGCTGCTCTTGTATGTATCCGATCATCTTCGCGTTATCGGCACGCGGCTCGGCAACCACGCGCTGCGTGCGCGGGTCATCGAGAAACAGATAATGCACCAGCGCCGATAACCAACTCGCCACCTTGTGCGGACCGCGGTGATTTTCTTCGCCCACCAGCATGTGGATGCCACGGTCGTAATCGCCGGCCTCGTAGAACGGCGCGATGCGATCTTCCCTGGCCCAGTAGGCCTCGAAATAAGCGAAGGGCTGATCGTCGAAACAACCGATCAGCGTCAGCGTGTGCGGGTCGGCTTCGAGTTTGCTCAGGTATTGGCGATGCTGTTCGAGGCTGCCCTCCTCCTGCCAGAAACTCGCGACACGCGGGCTGTTCTGCCAACGATTGAAGCGCACCAGGTCTTGCTCGATGTCCAGCGTGCGCAGGGAAACCCGAGCACCCAGCCGTGCATCGAAGCGTTGATACACTTCACCACGGGGTTTGACCGGCCGCCGTGGATGACGCTTGCCGTCGGTGATGAGCATTTGCTGCGGGTAGCTGCCGGTCAGGGAATGCCCCAGCCAAGGCTGCGGCAACTGCCAGAACAAGGTTCGCTCGCAGTGATACTGGCCGTTGACGGGAGTCGGAATCAGCAGACCGCTGAACACGGCTTCGTCCGGCACCTCCTGCAGTTGCCAGACCAGGCGCTGACAGTCGGGGTTGCGAGCGAACAGCCAGTAACAGGCCGCCCACAATGCCTGTCCTTCAGGGCGACTGAAACGCTCCTCCAGTTGCACGTGCAACTCGGGGCCACGATTCAGCCGCAGGGCAGGCAACGGTTGCCCTTCCAGACTGAGGCTCAGGCGGCAATCGGTTTCATCAGCGGCAAGACGACTGCCTGTCGGCAGACACAGGGCAGTCAGGTCATTGAGATTGGGCATGGGTCGGGCTCACGATAGTCGTCGACAGTTCAACGAAGTGACGTGAGCCAGGGCGGGAAATTTAGCCAAAGACCGTCAATTGGCAACTTGTGGCGCCGCTGCGTTGCGCCGGACCGGCACCAGGGCAATCTTGTACGGATCGAAAATCCTCAGCATCTGGCCATTGTCCCGCAAACCTTGCAGCACCTTGGCGAATGCCTCGCCGCTGATGGGAGCCGTCGGACGCAGGATGGCGTAATGGTGATAGACCTGATCGATGCGTTGGGACGCCAGCAACTCGCCGGCGACTTTTTCATTGCGCAGGAAGTAGTCGCTCAGGTACGAACGCGTGACCAGGGCGATGTCGGCCCGGCCGCGCAATACCATCAGCAGATTGCTGTCATGGGAATAGGTCAGCGTGGCGTTGTAGTTTTTCGCGAGGTACAGGGGGTCGGCATTGAAATTGGCGAACTCGTAGTGATAGCCGCTGAACAGCGCCAGGCGCTTGCCGTTCAGGTCGGCGAAATAGCTTTGCTGTCGATCGGGCAGGCGTTGCGCGACAAAAATTTCGGCGTCCTCCAGCCCCATGTCGACGGCTGTGTGGGGGATCTCTTCCCAACCCCAGGCGGGATTTTCGAAGATGGCCATGTCGACCCGGCCCTGCTTGAAATCACCGAAGCGCCGGGGAATGGAAGTGGGCACCAGGACAAACTGGTAGTCAGTTTGCGATGCGTTCAGGGCCTCGACCAGTTGCGGCAGCAACCCGGTATCGGCCCCGGATTCCGGGCGCACGGTGTAGGGCGGAAAGTGCGCGGCACCGATGCGCACCAGTTGCGCAGCCTGGGACGGCATCATCGTTGACGCCGCAAGCATCGTCAGCAAAAGCCGCGAGGCTGACCGAATTGGCGAACCCATCAAAACGTCCCCACTCCCCTAATAAAACGGTACCAATGCATTCAAGCTAGGCGGTTTTGTCCAGTTAGCCAGTTTAATGCTGGCCAACACAAGCTTATTGCCGGTCTTCCAGCACCAGAATCAACGCCTCATCGGCCAACTGATCGAGACTCATGCTGCCATCGGCGCGAAACCAGGTGGTGGTCCAGGACAATGCGCCAGTCAGGAAGCGTCGGGTGATGAACACATCGCCGCGGATAAACCCGGCGGTCTTGGCTTCGCCCAGTACTTGCAGCCAGATGTCTTCGTAGATGTCCCGCAGCGCCAGGACCTTGGCCTGGCCCTCTTCGGACAGCGAGCGCCATTCGTAGACCAGCACGGCCATGGCCTCGCCGCTACCGCCCATGATCGACTGCAATTCACACCGGATCAGCGCCAGAACCTGCTCACGCACATTGCCGGCCTCGGCGATGGCCGCACGCATCAACGCAGTGTTGTAGCGTATGGTTTCTTCCATCACGGCGCGCAGGATTTCGTCCTTGCTCTTGAAGTGATGGAAAATGCTCCCGGACTGAATGCCCACGGCGCCGGCCAGGTCGCGCACGGTCGTGCGCTCATAGCCTTTATTGCGGAACAGGTGGGCCGCCACTTGCAGCAATTTGCCACGGGCGCTGTCCGGGTCGGTCAATTGGCCGTCGTCCACCAATTGGCGCATCACCCTCAGGGCTTTTTGCTCGTCCACCCGTTCTCTCCTACAGTCGTTCAATCAATAACGCCGATCCCCCCGAAAACAACGGGGTTGCGCGGGCAATTTAAGCGCATGGATGCAACCAAGCAAGCGCTTGGGCAGAAGATAATCAAGTCATTTACAAACCAAGCGCTTGCTTGGTAATGTCGACACACTTCGGTTGGAGGTGGCTATGGAATGGACTGCGCCTGAAACAATTCGCATCGGTTGTGCCAGCGCCTTCTGGGGCGATACCTCGACCGCTGCCGCGCAACTGGTGGAACACGGGCATCTGGACTATCTGGTCTTCGATTACCTGGCCGAAATCACCCTGTCGATCATGGCCGGCGCGCGGATGAAAGATCCCCAGGCCGGCTATGCGGGCGACTTCATCGAAGTGCTCGCGCCCTTGCTGGGGCAACTCGCGCAGCAAAACATCCGGGTCATCAGTAATGCCGGCGGGGTCAACCCCCAAGCCTGCGCCGCCGCCCTGCAAGCGGCCTGCGACAAGGCTGGGGTAGCGCTGAAGATCGCCGTACTGCTGGGTGATGACCTGCAGCCGCAATTCAAAAAGCCGGGCAACCTGGGCATTCATGAAATGTTCAGCGGCGCGCCCCTGCCATCGATGTGCGTCTCGACCAACGCCTACCTCGGCGCACCCGGCATTGTCGAAGCCCTGCGCCTGGGGGCGGACATCGTGATCACCGGGCGGGTGGTCGACAGTGCGGTGGTCAGCGCCGCGCTGGTGCATGAGTTCGGTTGGTCGTGGCACGACTATGACAAGCTCGCCCAGGCGGCATTGGCCGGGCACATCATCGAATGCGGCGCCCAGTGCACGGGCGGCAACTTCACCGACTGGCGCGACGTGCCCGACTACGAACACATCGGTTTTCCCATCGTCGAAGTCAGCGCCGACAGCCAGTTCATCGTCAGCAAACCCGAAGGTACGGGCGGGCTGGTCACGCCGCTGACGGTGGGCGAACAGATGCTGTACGAAATCGGTGACCCGCGCGCGTATCTGCTGCCCGACGTGGTGTGCGATTTCACTCAGGTCAAACTGCTGCAACAAGGCAAGAACGCGGTGCAGGTGCACGGCGCCAAAGGCTTGCCGCCGACGGCTCAATACAAAGTCAGCGCCACATACCCCGATGGTTTTCGCTGCACCGCCAGTTGCCTGATCGCCGGCATCGATGCCGTCGCCAAGGCGCGGCGTGTCGGCGATGCGATCATCAACAAGACCTCGGAAATGTTCCGCCAGCGCGGCTGGGCACCGTACAGCGACGTGAGTATCGAGTTGCTGGGCAGCGAGGCCACCTACGGCCCCCATGGCCAGCGTCAGGACAGCCGCGAAGTGGTGATCAAACTCGCGGTGCGCCATCCGGACAAGCAGGCTTTGATCGTGTTCTCCCGGGAAATCGCCCAGGCCGCCACCGGCATGGCGCCGGGGCTGACCGGCATTGTCGGTGGCCGGCCGACGGTGTATCCGCTGATCCGGCTGTTCTCGTTCCTGATCGACAAAACCGCCTGCACGCTGGACATTGATTTCATGGGCCAGCGCCACCCGTGTGCCCTGCCCGCCCTCGATGTGCTCGACCCGCTGGACCTGCCAGCCCCGCTCGCCCCGCCGAAACCGCTTGGCCTGGCCGACGCCAGCGTGGCCCTGGTCAAACTGGCGGTCGCCCGCTCGGGCGACAAGGGCAACCACAGCAACATCGGCGTCATGGCCCGCGAGCCGGAGTTCCTGCCATGGATCGCCGAAGCCCTGACCCCGGAAGTGATCGTCGACTGGATGGGCCACGTCCTCGATCCAATCCACGGACGGGTTGAGCGCTGGTACTTGCCCGCCAGCCACAGCCTGAATTTCCTGCTGGAAAACGCCCTCGGCGGCGGCGGTGTCGCCAGCCTGCGAATCGATCCGCAAGGCAAGGCCTTCGCCCAGCAGCTGCTGGAAATCCAGATCCCGGTGCCGCAGCGCATCGCCGACCAGTTCAACTAGAGGATTGCCGCCATGGCCTACGATTCGATTTTCAAAGCCGATTTGTTTGCTGGCCAAAACATCATCGTCACCGGTGGCGGCAGTGGCATCGGCCGCTGTACTGCCCACGAACTGGCGGCCCTCGGCGCCCATGTGCTGCTGGTCGGGCGCAATGCCGACAAGCTGAAAACCGTTGCGGCGGAGATCGCCGACGACGGCGGCAAGGCCGACTGGAGCACCTGTGATATCCGCGAGGAAGAAGCGGTGACGCATCTGGTCAGCGAGCTTATCCGCAAGCACGGTCCGATCCACGGCCTGGTCAACAATGCTGGCGGGCAATACCCCTCGCCCCTGGCCTCGATTAATCAGAAGGGTTTCGAAACCGTGATGCGTACCAATCTGGTGGGCGGCTTCCTGATGGCCCGGGAAGTGTTCAACCAGTCCATGAGCAAGCACGGCGGGGCCATCGTCAACATGCTCGCCGACATGTGGGGCGGCATGCCCGGCATGGGCCACTCCGGCGCGGCACGTTCGGGCATGGACAACCTGACCAAGACCGCCGCGTACGAATGGGGTCATGCCGGGGTGCGGGTCAATGCCGTGGCGCCGGGCTGGATTGCCTCCAGCGGCATGGACACCTACGAAGGCGCCTTCAAGGCCGTGATCCCGACCCTGCGCGAACACGTGCCGCTCAAGCGCATCGGCACCGAATCGGAAGTCAGCGCGGCGATAGTTTTCCTGCTCAGCCCGGCAGCGGCGTTTGTCAGCGGCAGCACCTTGCGCATCGACGGCGCCGCCAGCCTCGGCGGCCGCGCCTGGCCGATCCACAAGGCGACCAACAGCGAGTCGTACAACGGTTTCCACCGCGCGTACATACCAGACGTGTTGAAGGAAAAGGAATAACCCATGCCGGTGATTCAGTCGCAACTCGACCCCCACAGCGAGTCGTTCGCCCAGAACCGTGCGGCGATGCTGAGCGCCATCGAACAAGTTCGCGTGCTCGAACAGAACCTGCTGAACAAGGCCGCCGAAGCCAGGCCAAAGTTCGAAAAACGCGGCCAATTGTTGCCTCGCGAGCGCCTCAACCTGCTGCTGGACCCCGGCGCACCGTTTCTCGAACTGGCCAGCCTGGCCGGCTACAAGCTGCACGACGACAAGGATGGCAGCTCCGCCGGTGGCGGCTTGATCGCCGGTATCGGCTACGTGTCCGGCGTGCGCGTACTGGTGGTGGCGAACAACAGCGCGATCAGGGGCGGGACCATCTCCCCCAGCGGCTTGAAGAAATCCCTGCGCCTGCAACAGATCGCCATGGAAAACAAACTGCCAGTGATCACCCTCGCCGAAAGCGGCGGCGCCAACCTCAATTACGCGGCGGAAATTTTCGTCGAAGGCGCGCGCAGCTTTGCCAATCAGGCGCGGATGTCGGCCATGGGGTTGCCGCAGGTCACCGTGGTGCACGGCTCCGCCACGGCGGGTGGTGCCTATCAGCCGGGGCTGTCGGATTACGTGGTGGTGGTGCGTGGCAAGGCCAAGCTGTTTCTCGCCGGCCCGCCACTGCTCAAAGCCGCCACCGGCGAAGTCGCCACCGATGAAGAATTGGGCGGTGCCGAGATGCACGCACAAACCGCCGGCACCGCCGAATACCTGGCTGAAAACGACGCCGATGGCGTGCGACAGGTACGCGAGATTATCAGCCTGTTGCCGTGGAACGAACAGTTGCCTCCACTCCCCGAACGTCGCTGGGAGGAGCCGCTCTACCCCATCGACGAACTGCTGGGCCTGATCCCGGATGATCCGAAAAAACCCTACGACGCGCGCGAAATCATCGCCCGCCTCGCCGACGCTTCGAACTTTCTTGAATTCAAGGGCGAATTCGATCAGCAGACTCTGTGCGGTCATCTGAAAATTCAGGGCCGCGCCTGTGGCTTCATCGGCAACAACGGCCCGATCACGCCAAAAGGCGCGAGCAAGGCCGCACAGTTCATCCAGCTGTGCGACCAGAGCCAGACGCCGCTACTGTTTTTCCACAACACCACCGGGTTCATGGTCGGCACCGAATCGGAACAGCAAGGCGTGATCAAGCACGGCGCGAAGATGATTCAGGCGGTGGCCAACGCCCGGGTGCCGAAGCTGACCATCGTGGTTGGCGGCTCCTACGGCGCGGGCAACTATGCGATGTGCGGTCGCGGTCTTGACCCGCGTTTCATCTTCGCCTGGCCCAACAGCCGTACCGCCGTGATGGGCGGCGCGCAAGCGGGCAAGGTGCTGCGCATCGTCACCGAGGCCAAACAGGCCAAGGACGGCCTGGTGCCCGATCCGAAAATGCTCGACATGCTCGAACAGGTCACCGCGCAGAAACTCGACAGCCAGTCCACGGCGCTCTATGGCAGCGCCAACCTCTGGGACGATGGTTTGATCGACCCGCGCGATACCCGGACCTTGCTGGGTTACTTGCTGGATATCTGTCACGAGGCCGAGGTGCGGCCATTGCAAGCCAACAGTTTCGGTGTGGCGCGGTTCTAAGCCGACTATCAGGAGAACAATAAAAATGATCTTCACCCAGGAACACGAAGCACTGCGCCGCACCGTTCGCCAGTTCGTCGAGCACGAGATCAACCCGCATGTCGAGGAATGGGAAAAGGCCGGGCGCTTCCCCATCCACGATATCTTCCGCAAGGCCGGCGACCTCGGATTGCTGGGTATTTCGAAGCCGGAAAAATTCGGCGGCATGGGGCTCGACTACAGCTATTCGATCGTCGCCGCCGAAGAGTTCGGCACCATCCATTGCGGTGGCATTCCGATGTCCATCGGCGTGCAGACCGACATGTGCACGCCTGCGCTGGCCCGGTTCGGTTCCGATGAACTGCGCGAGGAATTCCTGCGCCCGGCCATCAGCGGTGAGCAGGTCGGCTGCATCGGCGTCTCCGAAGTCGGCGCCGGCTCTGACGTTGCCGGGCTTAAAACCACGGCGCGCAAGGACGGCGACGACTACGTGATCAACGGCAGCAAGATGTGGATCACCAACTCGCCGAGCGCCGACTTTATCTGCCTGCTGGCCAACACCTCGGACGACAAACCGCACATCAACAAGTCGCTGATCATGGTGCCGATGAACACACCGGGCATCAGCTTGAGCTCGCACCTGGACAAGCTCGGCATGCGCAGCTCGGAAACCGCCCAGGTGTTTTTCGACAACGTGCGTGTACCGCAGCGCAACCGCATTGGTCATGAAGGCGCGGGGTTCATGATGCAGATGCTGCAGTTCCAGGAGGAACGCCTGTTCGGCGCGGCCAACATGATCAAGGGCCTGGAGTACTGCGTCGACAGCACCATCGAATACTGCAAGGAGCGCAAAACCTTCGGCAACGCGCTGATCGACAATCAGGTGATCCACTTCCGCCTGGCGGAACTGCAAACCGAAATCGAATGCCTGCGGGCGCTGGTCTATCAGGCCACCGAGCAATACATCAAAGGCCAGGACGTCACGCGCCTGGCCTCCATGGCCAAGCTCAAGGCCGGGCGGCTGGGCCGCGAAGTCAGTGACAGTTGCCTGCAATACTGGGGCGGCATGGGCTTCATGTGGGACAACCCGGTAGCCCGGGCTTACCGCGATGTACGGCTGGTGTCGATCGGCGGCGGCGCCGACGAAATCATGCTGGGAATCATCTGCAAACTCATGGGCATTCTGCCGGGGAAAAAGAAATGAACAGCCTGCCGGTTTGCCAGACTTTGCTGCTGGAGCTGCACAACGGCGTGTTGCACATCACCCTCAACCGCCCCGAAAGCCGCAATGCGATGAGCTTGCAAATGGTCGCCGAGTTGCGCTCGGTGCTGGCCGCGGTACGCGATAAACCAGGGGTTCGCGCACTGGTGATCGGCGGCGTCGGCGGGCACTTCTGTGCCGGCGGTGACATCAAGGACATGGCCAACGCCCGCGCTCAAGGCCCAACTGCGCACCGGGATCTGAACCGGGTGTTCGGCGCGCTATTGCAAGAAGTGCAACACGCTCCGCAAGTGGTGATTACCGTGCTGCAGGGCGCGGTGCTCGGCGGCGGTCTCGGCCTGGCCTGCGTCAGCGATATCGCCCTGGCCGATCACCAGGCGCAATTCGGCCTGCCGGAAACCAGCCTCGGCCTGTTGCCGGCCCAGATCGTACCGTTCGTGGTGCAACGCATCGGCTTGACCCAGACCCGGCGCCTGGCCCTGACGGCGGCGCGTTTTGATGGCCACCAGGCACGGCGCATGGGCCTGGTGCATTTTGTCGAACATGATCCGCAGGCCCTGGCCGAGCGTCTCGATGAGGTGTTGGCCCATGTGTTGTGTTGCGCGCCGGGGGCGAATGCGGCGACCAAGAAACTCTTGCTCGCAAGTGCGGGTCAGCCCTCCGATGCCCTACTGGATCAGGCTGCCGAATGGTTCAGCGAAGCGGTGACCGGAGCCGAAGGCATCGAGGGAACGATGGCCTTCGTGCAAAAACGCAAACCGGGGTGGGCCTCCTGAAAAGCATCGCGAGCAAGCTCGCTCCCACCTTGGATTTATGTCGTTTATAAACCCTGTGGGAGCGAGCTTGCTCGCGATGAGGCCCGACCAGACACCGCTAAAAATCAGAGAGCCTACCCATGCCCGGACTCAAAAAAATCCTCATCGCCAACCGCGGTGAAATCGCCTGCCGCATCCAGCGCACGGCCCAGGCGCTGGGCTATCGCACGGTCGCCGTGTTCAGCGACGCTGACGCCGATGCACTGCACGTGCGGATAGCCGACGAGGCGGTCAACATCGGTCCGGCCCCGGTGCAACAGTCTTACCTGAACATCCAGGCCATCCTCGACGCAGCCCGGCGCACGGGCGCGGATGCGATCCATCCGGGCTACGGTTTCCTCTCGGAAAACGCCGGGTTTGCCCTCGCGTGCAGGGACGCTGGGATCACCTTCATCGGCCCCAGCCCCGAGGCCATTGAACTGATGGGCAGCAAGCGCCTGTCGAAAATCGCCATGATCGAAGCCGGTGTGCCGTGCATCAACGGCTATCAAGGCGCCGGGCAGGATGATGCCACCCTGGGCCGTGAAGCCGAGCGCATCGGCTATCCGTTGATGATCAAGGCCAGCGCCGGCGGCGGGGGACGCGGTATGCGCCTGGTGCACGACGCCAGCGACTTGCTGGAACAGA
Organism: Pseudomonas sp. PDM30; assembly: GCF_019218985.1. Lineage (NCBI taxonomy): Bacteria > Pseudomonadati > Pseudomonadota > Gammaproteobacteria > Pseudomonadales > Pseudomonadaceae > Pseudomonas > Pseudomonas sp. PDM30. The sequence goes on along the minus strand of NZ_JAHUWM010000001.1, from coordinate 805,948 downwards.
TTCGCACCGCGCGCTCCGAAGCCCTGAACGCTTTTGGCAGCGGTGAACTGATCCTCGAACAGGCACTGGTCGAACCCCGTCACGTCGAGGTCCAGCTGTTCGGTGACCGGCATGGCAACCTGATTTACCTCGGCGAGCGTGATTGTTCAGTGCAACGCCGGCATCAGAAAGTCATCGAGGAAGCGCCCTGCCCGGTGATGACCGCCGAGCTGCGCCAGGCCATGGGCGAAGCGGCGCTCAAGGCCGGGCGAGCGGTAAAGTACGTCGGCGCGGGCACCGTGGAGTTTCTGCTGGATGCGCGCGGGCAGTTCTACTTCCTGGAGATGAACACCCGGCTGCAAGTGGAGCACCCGGTGACCGAACTGATCACCGGGCTGGATCTGGTGGCCTGGCAGTTGAGCATCGCCGAAGGGCAACCGCTGCCTTTGCGTCAGGAACAGGTGCAACTCACGGGCCACGCCATGGAAGTGCGCCTGTATGCCGAAGACCCGGCCCAGAGTTTCCTGCCGCAAACCGGGCGCGTCGTGGCCTGGGAACCGGCATTGCAGGACGGCGTGCGGATCGACCACGGCCTGATCGAAGGCCAGGTCATCAGCCCTTTCTACGACCCGATGCTCGGCAAGCTCATCGCTCACGGTGCCACCCGCGAAGAAGCCCGTCGCAAATTGTTGCGGGCGGTCCAAGACAGCGTGCTGCTGGGGCTGAAAAGCAATCAACGCCTGCTTGCCAGCCTGCTGGAACATCCGAAGTTCGCCAGCGGTGATTTCAGTACCGGGTTCATCGCGCAGCACTTCACCGATCACACCTGCCTGCATCCCGAAACCCCTGGCGCGCACCACTTGGCCATTGCCGCCGCCCTGTTCTATCAGGCTGCGGCGCAGGCTCACCTGTCCCCGCTTGGCGGTTGGCGCAACAACGCCAGCGTGCCGCTGCACTATCGCATCGGCCTTGAGGATCAGGACTGGCCGGTAGCGTTGCAGGCGATCCCGGGCGAGCCGTTACGCATTCAAGTCGCCGAGCGCAGCCTCGAACTGAAGATCATCCACAGCGACGGACGCTGGGCCACCCTGGAAATCGAAGGCGTTCGCCAACGCCACGCTTATCGCCTGGAGGCCGGGCGTCTCTGGCTGTTTACCCGACCGGGCAGTCTGCAGTTCGTGGATCGCACCCAGGCGCAGGTTACCGGCCAGGCCAGTGTCAGCTCCGGCACCCTCAAGGCACCGATGGACGGGGCGATTGTCGACGTCCTGGTCAACGAAGGCAGCCAGGTGACCAAGGGCCAACTGCTGGTGGTACTGGAGGCGATGAAAATGGAGCACCCATTGAAATCGGGAATCGACGGTGTTCTCAAGCGCTTGCAAGTCAAAGTCGGGGATCAGGTGAAAAACCGGCAGATTCTATTGGAGGTCGAATAAGGCGCTAGGCGGAACCGCCGGGTTTGGCTACGCTCAAAGCTATCAGGACGCGGATACCAGGAACCCTGCAATGCCTCATTGGCTGGTCATTGATCTGGAGGCCACCACCGATGAGGGTGGATGGCCCGTAACAGATATGGAAATCATTGAAATCGGCGCCACTCTGGTGGACCGCAAGGGGCGTGAACTGGACCAGTTCCAGCGCTTCGTCCGCCCTGTTCGGCGGCCGTTGCTGACGCCGTTTTGCCGCGAGCTGACGCACATCACCCAAGCCAACATCGATGCCGCGCAACCGCTGGGCGAAGTCTGGCCGGCGTTCGAACGCTGGCTCGGCCAACACCACACGCGACTTGAGGGCTGGGCCAGTTGGGGCGATTACGATCGCAAACAACTGCTTCAGGATTGGCAGCAACTGGGACTCGCCAGCATGCTGGCCAACGTACCGCACATGAACCTCAAACAGCGTTTTGCCAAGGCCAGGCGCCTGGAACGTCCGTTGGGATTAAACGGCGCGTTGCAACTGGCCGGCTTGCAGTTCAACGGCCAACAACACCGGGCGCTGGAAGATGCGCGCAATACCGCACGCCTGCTGCCGCTGGTTCTGCCGCTTTAGACAGGTGACGACGCCAAGGGCCTTGTGCATACTGGCCGGCCCTTTTTAGCCCTTTTCGAGGAATCGCCCATGTTTAAAGTCAACGAGTACTTCGACGGCACCGTCAAGTCGATCGCCTTTGGCACCGCAGAAGGTCCAGCGACCATCGGCGTCATGGCTCCGGGCGAGTACGAATTCGGCACCAGCCAGCGTGAAATCATGCACGTGGTCAGCGGCGCATTGACCGTCAAACTGCCCGACAGCAGCGACTGGGAAACCTTCGCCGCCGGCAGCCAGTTCAACGTGCCGGCCAACAGCAAGTTCCAGCTGAAAGTCGCCGTCGACACCGCTTACCTGTGCGAATACCGCGGCTAAAACCAGCAGGCTTCACTGCAATAAAAAATGCCCGTGTTTTTCGACACGGGCATTTTTTATTCTGCGCAAAATTACTCGAGGATCTCCACCGGCATGCCGACTTCGAGTCGTCCGTTGCCGTCGTTGACCAGGTTCTGGCCGAACATTGCACCGTCTGCCTGCGAGCGATACTTCTGCAAGGTGGCCAAGGGTTCGCGATCATCGCTGCGCTCCCCGGTTTGCGGGTCAATGGTGGTCAGGATGCAGCGTGAACAGGACTTGACCACGCGGAACTCGACCTCGCCGATACGGATACGCTTCCAGCCGTCCTCGGCGAAGGCTGCACTGCCTTCGATCACCAGGTTCGGCCGGAAACGCAGCATCTCCAACGGACGCCCGACCCGTTGCGACAAGTCCTCGAGGGAGGCCTGACCAATCAGCAACAGCGGATAGCCGTCGGCGAACGCCACCTGGTCGTCATCCTTGCCGTAACCCGCCTCGGTAGTACGCGCACGCTCCAGTGGCACTTGCACCAGACGCGTCGGTTTACCGATGAACTCACTGACCCAGGCACCTGCCGCGTCGCCAGCATCCGGCACACGCAAGGTGTCGCGCCAGATGGTCACGCCACGCAGTTGTGCATCGCTACCGGGCAAGGCAATGTCGATCGGCGAATGGCCGGGCGCGCTGAGGGTCAAGCCACCTTCGGCATTCCACAGCGCCGACAACTGGCTCATCTGCGCCACCGCACGCTGGGTCAGGAAACGCCCGCTGGCCTCATCCACCAGCATCCAGCGTCGATCGCCGTCCAGCCCCAGCTTGTCGAGGCCGACTTGCTGCAAGACCTCGCCTTTGCCGGATTTCAACGGATAACGATACAGCGCGCTCAGACGCAACATGGCCAGCTCCCTGGTAGGTAAAAACGCCACCCTATACGAGCTTGGTCAGCGAATCAAAGTGCAAAAACCCTGCAGGAGCGAGCTCGCTCGCGAAAAACCCAAGGACGCCGCTGGGCTCCGGTTTACGCGTTATCGTTCAAGACCATCGCGAGCGAGCTCGCTCCTACATCCTACAGGTTGACCATGGCCTGATCAGGCCGGTACTTCGTCGAGCATCAAACGCTGGCGCACCACGTCGACGAGTTTGTCCGGCTGGAATTTGGAGAGGAAATTGTCGCAGCCGACCTTCTTCACCATCGAGTCGTTGAAGCTGCCGGACAGCGAGGTGTGCAGCACCACGTACAAGCCGCGCAGGCGCGGGTCGTTACGGATCTCGGTGGTCAGGCGATAGCCATCCATTTCCGGCATTTCCGCATCGGTGAAGACCATCAGCAGTTTTTCGGTCATGTCCACGCCGGTATCAGCCCAGGCCTTGAGCATGTTCAAGGCCTTCAACCCGTCGCTGGCAATATGCATCTTCACGCCCAGCTGTCCCAGGGTATCGCGCAATTGCGCCAGGGCCACGTTCGAGTCATCCACCAGCAGCACCTCACGGCCACGGGCGCGTTCCAGCACCGGATCTTCGAGCTTGTCGCGGGAGACTTTGGCGTTGTACGGGACGATTTCGGCCAGAACCTTTTCGACGTCGATGATTTCCACCAGTTGATCATCGACCTTGCTGATGGCCGTCAGGTAGTGCTGGCGGCCGGCGCTGCTCGGGGGCGGCAGGATGGCTTCCCAGTTCATGTTGACGATCCGGTCCACGCCACCGACCAGGAAGGCCTGAACCGAACGGTTGTATTCGGTGACGATAATCGTGCTGCCAGGCCCCGGCACCAGCGGGCGCATGCCAATGGCCTGGGAAAGGTCGATCACCGGCAGGGTCTGGCCACGCAGGTTGACCACGCCGCACACAAAAGGATGCCGCTGCGGCATCAGCGTCAACTTTGGCAGCTGCAGGACTTCCTGTACTTTAAAGACGTTGATCGCGAACAATTGCCGTCCGGCGAGCCGGAACATGAGAATTTCCAGGCGATTCTCACCCACCAGTTGCGTGCGTTGGTCTACCGTGTCGAGAATGCCGGCCATCAATGACTCCAGGTCTTGTTCGGATGAATTCACTCAAGGAAGGTTATCGGCTGTTTTTGCCGAAGCTTGACTCTCTCTAAAATGCCACGCCCAGCCATTGATGTCACATTAACATCATGCTTTACTGGCGCGGTGATTACATCTGCTGCACTTCTGCGCCCCGCGACCATTGTTCGAGCGAAAAGTTCCACTGCGTAAGGGATTCCCCTATCAATAATCAGGCGCAACCTGATATTCGCAATATCCGATAGCCATTAATGTGACGCCATTCTCATTGCATGAACGGAGTCAGGCTTTTGTGTGCGATCGCAAGTCAGTGGCCAACCACCCTCTCGTGTTCCCCAGCCTGCTTCCGGGCCAGCCGCTACTCGTTCATCCGACGACTCGGTAATGCCGGAGTTCCGACCGCCCTCGTCGACACACACGATATCCCCTCATTTGACATGACGTTGTGGAGATAAGTATGCCGAACGACCGTAAAGAGTGGGCCCAGCGTCTCACGGGGTTTCTTGTCGAGGCTGAAACACTCCTGGCTAAAACCGAGGAATGCCTGAGTCATCTGCAGTTGATCAGCAATGACAAGGACGCCATCGACTGTTTGCTCAGCACACTGCTCAAGCTGGCCAACAAGGCTGATGCCCTGGCGTTGGCGGCCGTGTCTGAATTTTCTCTGCATATTCATGGCCTGCTCAACCACGCACAGAACACCATGTGTCTGCACGACGAGGCGCTGAGTGCCCTGAAAGACTGCCTGACCCTGGTTGCCTGGCAACTCGAGCTCATCGACCAGACCACCGGACAGCTCAGTCTCGACGACAGCGAGCAGGTCACCCTGATCGAAGCCTTTGCCTTTCAGGTCGGGCAAAGCCGGTTTCAACCACCTGTCAACTCCAGGCCCTTCACCCTCGTATCCTATTCAGAGCGACAGGCCTGAACTTGCCAAACCATGCCGCATGGCGTGTTTTGGTTATCAATACCGCGCTGTAACTTGAGTGCGCACATGTCGCAAATGAATATTTCGTAGCTATAAGCGACGCATTTAAACAACCGGCATTTTTCGACGGTAACAACCCACTTGTTCCATTATGGAAGCATCGTCAAAACGACTGGATTCCTGACTTTTCGGACATACATACGGACGCGACCAACGGTATCTTAAGTGCTACTATGCCGCCTGTTAGTTGACGCCAATTAATGGCAGTGTGATCGCAGCCGAATACAGCTCGCTGCAGTTCGCAGCTGAACTCCTCGGCGCTCCACATTAAAAAAACAGGGGCCTGTCAGCCAGCATGACCGGTCAGCCCGCAGCGAACATCCATTGGCTCCATCCGCTATGCACGCCAGCCTCAAGTCAATCGCCACGTGGCCACCCTCCCGAGCAAATGCACGCCTATTCACGCTGTTGCTATGTGCCTGCTCGACCCTCGGCAGTTTGCTGGTCCATGGCTTGTCCATTCCGTTGCCCCTGTCATTGCTGGTGCTCAACGTTGCCGCGCTGACCAGTGTTGCCGTGCAGTACTGCCTCTCGCGCAAATCGATCAAATTCCAGCCTCAGGAACTGGCGGACCGGCTGTTGCAGGTCCAGGAAAACGAGCGTCACCGGCTGAGCCGCGAACTGCATGACGACATCGGTCAATTGCTGACCGCTGCCAAACTGCAAAGCGACTGGCTCAAACGCCGGATGCCCGAAGAGCTCCAGGGACAATGCGCGGTCCTCTGCGACACGCTGGAAGAAACCCTGGCCAAAGTTCGTGACGTATCCGCCATTCTCAATCCCCGGCAGTTGACCAGCCTTGGGCTGGAAGCCAGTCTGCGGGCACACCTGCTCAAGACCCTGGCCAACACCCCGGTGCACTGGAGCCTGGAATGCCAGCAGCGCCTGACCGGCATACCGGAGGAAATGGCCGTGGCAGCTTTCCGTATTACCCAGGAAGCGGTCACCAACATCCTGCGACATGCCCAGGCCAAGAACCTGCTGGTATGCCTGCAGCGCCTGCCTCAAGGCCTGAAGTTGCAGATCAGCGATGATGGTCAGGGTTTCGCGCCCGCAACAGACCCTGGTCGTGAAGGGCAGCGCGGTATGGCCGGGATGTCGGAACGGATCGATCAACTGGGCGGCACACTGACCGTTACCAGCGAGCCGGGCAAAGGCACTCAAATCGAAGCTCTTTTTCCCTGGGCGCCCCGTGCGCTCGAACGGGCCAGTTCGAATAAGGTTATGCATTGACTTGTAACTTACTACTGGTGGATGACCACTCGCTGATCAGGGCTGGCGTGCGCGCCCTGGTAATGGATCTGCCCGGCTATGCCGTCATCGGTGAGGCCAGTGACGGCTCGCAGCTGCTCGAAATGGTTGGGCGTCTGTCCCCGGATATTATCCTGCTGGATATTTCGATGCGCCAGACCGGCGGCCTCGAAGCCTTGCAGCAACTCAAGCGGGTGCGCCCGCAGAGCAAGGTCCTGATCCTCTCGATGCACACCGACCCTGCCCTGATCATGCAGGCGCTGGAGTCCGGAGCCCATGGCTACCTGCTCAAGGACACCACGGCGACCGAACTCGAGCACGCGCTGGAAGCCTTGCGCAACAACGAGCGCTATCTGAGCCCGGCCATTGCCCACACGGTGATCACTCAGGCACTGACCCGAAACCAGAAGCACCCACCCGAACCTGCCGACTCGCACAACCTGACGGCACGCCAACTGGAAATCCTGCGGTTGATCGTTCGCGGAAAATCCACCCGAGAGATCGCCAACGGCCTGGGGTTGAGCGTCAAGACCGTCGAAACCCACCGCTCGCAGATCATGAAGCGCTTGCAGATCTACGATGTGGCCGGCCTGGTGTTGTTTGCCGTGCGTGAACAAATCATCAGCCTCGATGACTAGGCACTTCACTGTCGCGTAACAACGGCGAATTCTCAGGTAGATGCACGAGTAAAGCCGCCGGGCGAACCGAGAAACGCAGGCTGTCCCCTTCCAGCGGTTCACCGTCAAGGTTGATGTACAACCCTTCCGAAACCTTGATCTCGACCCAGGGCAGGCGCGCCCGAACAAACATGCTGTCGATGCCAAAGCCTTCGGTCAGCAGGTTTTTCAAAGTACTGACCACCTCCTGCGGTGCCGGCAGGATGCTGATATCCAGCAAACCGTCATCAACCAGTGCCTGCGGGCACAATTCCCGCCCGCCTCCGGCCTGCCGACCATTGCCGATGCCCAGTGCCAGCAGATCGCCTCGCCAGTGAAAGTCCGGCCCCTGCAATTCACCGTACGCGGTATGCAGCTCATTGAAGCGTGACAAGCCGGTGAACAGATACGCCGCACCGCCGAGGATTTTCTTCAGATCCTCCGGGGTGTTCGCTGTGACATGACTGCCGAACCCACCGGTGGCCATGTTCAGGAATATCTGCCCATCAACCTCCCCCAGATCAATGGCAGTCGGCACGCTATCGAGCAGCTCCAGCGCCTGATCGGGTTCCAGGGACACACCCGCCGCACGCGCAAAATCATTGGCGGTACCTAGCGGCATCAATACCAGGCTGGCTTTTATCGAATGCTCCGCCATAGCCTCGGCAATATCGCGCAAGGTGCCATCGCCACCGCCGGCAATGATGTATCGATACCCGGCCGCCAACGCTTCGCCCACCAGCCTTTGCGCATCGCCGGCTTCCCAGGTCAATCGAACAGCCAGCTCCCGACCTCGCTCACGCTGGCTTTCGACGGCGGTGCGAACCGCCTCGTTGAGCGCTTGCTTGCCATGCAGAATCAATAGCGCCTTGCGATCGCTCATTACTCACTCCCGGTTTGAATGGCATCTGGGAGATGTTGACCGCGAAGGCTCCGGTAAAAGTCGCCAGAAATCGAATTATTTCCAGTCGGAAAGCCTTGGCCCCCACACGGCAGGACTTTTCTTACAAAACGTTAGGAATCGGCTCAATTGACCGAAAATCTGAATTGGTAGACTTTGAGGATCCAGCTGGACATCACAAGGACGTGCCATGCAACACCAAAACCTCGCATCACCGGCCATCCTGGTCTTGCCGCTCGCAGATAACAAAAATACAGGCCATCGAGCTGAATGCCGCAACAGCACAAAAGCCACGGGAGAAATTGATATGGAACCTCGCGTCACCGAGCTGGAAACACACCTCAAGTGCATACGCCGGGACATTGAAGAAGCCCGGGATGACGTCAAATCCATCAGGCACCGGCTTGTCTATTCCGCCTGCGGAACAGCCGTGATCCTCTGTCTCCTTGGCTGGATCGCCAATAGCCGTTTCGAGCAGGTCATTTCATTGCTTCTGGCCCATTGAGTGCCCTCCCACACAAGACCCGACTCAATCAACCGGGTCTTGTGTGACAAAGCCGCTGAAGCTATCAGCTCAGGACTTCGCTCAGCGGAATGAAGAAAACGCTATCGCCCTGAGCCAGCGTGCGCCCTTCCAGGACCTCTACCAGTCCATCAGCCCAGGCAGCGCTGCGCAGAACACCGGAACTCTGGTTTTTGTAGATCGTCGCCCTGCCGCTTTCCAGCCGTCCGCGCAAATACTCACGCCGATTGCCTGGCTGGAGCCAGTCAAACCCTGCCGGCACCTGCACCTTCAGCGGCTCAACGTCCATTACCCCCTGACGGCGCAAGAGATAGGGCCTGGTCAACAAGGCAAAGGTCACGAGGGTCGATGCGGGATTGCCCGGCAAGCCAATCACCGGCACACCGCGAAAATGCCCGAACGTCAGCGGTTTACCGGGCTTGATGGCGAGTTTCCAAAGCGTCAGTTCGCCCTCCTCGCGCAAGGCGATGCCCAGAAAATCGGCTTCCCCCACCGATACGCCACCGGTCGAGAGGATTAGGTCGACATCTTTCAACTCACCTAATCGGGTGCGAGTGGTTTCCAGATTGTCCGGCAGAATTCCCGCGTCGACGACCTCACACCCCAAACGCTGCAACCAGCTGCACAACAACACCCGGTTGCTGTTGTAGATCTGTCCTGGCCCCAGCGCCTGCCCCGGCTCAATCAACTCGTCGCCGGTAGACAGCACCGCCACGCGCACCTTTCGAACCACCTCCAGCTCAGCGCATCCCAGGGAAGCAGCCAATCCTTGCTCGATCGGCCCCATCTGCGTACCTGCTGGCAGAATCAGCTCACCGACAGTGGTTTCCTGGCCTTGCGGACGGATGTTCTGGCCTTGGGTCAAGGCTTGAGTGAAACGTACTCGCTCATCGGCCTGAACCTCGGCGTTCTCCTGCATCTCGACGCAATCGGCACCGGCGGGAACAGGCGCTCCGGTGAAAATGCGCGCACAGGTTCCTGGCTGCAACGGATCGGGGGCCTGGCCGGCAAACACCTTCTGACTGACCGGTAACGGCTCTCCCGTCCAGTCGACCGTGCGCAAGGCATAACCATCCATGGCACTGTTGGGCCAGGGCGGCAGATCAAGCGTCGATACCAGATCTTGCGCCAGTACACGCCCCTGTACCTGCGCCAACGGCAAGCGTTCACGCTCGACAATCCTTGACGCCTCGGCCATTTCCAGCAAGCGCGCCAACGCCTGCTCGACAGGCATCAGGCTGCCAGACTTGCCAGGCTTACCCACGGGATTCACAAGGCGCGGCCTGTTTCAAATGAGGCACGAAATTGCACGGCCGATGCCGCGCATCCAGCTGCTCGGCCAAAATGCCGTCCCAAGCGGTGCGCACAGCATTGGTCGAGCCCGGCAAGCAGCAAACCAGCGTGCCGTTGGCCAGACCGGCCAACGCCCGGGACTGAACGGTCGAGGTACCGATATCGGCAACCGAAATCTGGCGGAACAGCTCACCAAATCCATCGACCTGTTTGTCCAGCAGGCACGCAACGGCTTCCGGCGTGCTGTCACGTCCGGTAAAACCGGTGCCGCCGGTGATCAGCACCACCTGCACGACATCGTCGGCAATCCAGTTGGCGACTTGCGCGCGAATTTTGTACAGGTCATCTTTGAGCAACACCCGGGCCGCCAGGTAATGACCGGCAGCGGTCAAGCCGTCGACAAAGACCTGACCTGAGGTGTCGGTTTCCAGTGTGCGGGTATCGCTGACAGTCAGCACTGCAATATTCAGCGGTGCGAAAGGTACATCAGCCTTGGCTTTCATAGGCTCGTCCAGTTGTAGGAGAAACAGCCCGGTGTTATATCACAGCGCTCCGTTTTTTCGCCGCCCCCATGGAGGCTTGCCATGACCACGAATTCACAATTGCCACCCTGCTCCATTCTGCTCCTGGCGGGCGGCCGCGGCCAACGTATGGGGGGGCGGGATAAAGGGTTGCTGGACTGGCACGGCGAACCGCTGATTGTGCATCTGCATCGCAAGACCCGCCCGCTGACCGATGACCTGATCATCTCCTGCAATCGTAACCCTGAGAAGTACGCCCCCTACGCCGACCAGTTGGTCCACGATGATGAAGGTGACTTCCCCGGGCCGCTGGCCGGTATTCGCGCAGGCCTGAAAGCTGCTCGCCATACCCATCTGCTGGTCATGCCCTGTGACGTTCCGGGCATTGATGCGGCGCTGATCGGCAATATGCGCGAGGCCGCCAACCTGCATCCGGACAAGCCGCTGATGGTGCGGCATGATCACCACTGGGAGCCGTTGTTGTGTGTGATTCCCGTGCTACACAGGGCAGCATTCGAAAATGCCTGGAACGAGGGTGAGCGCAGCCCTGGCCGGTTGATGCGCAATCTCGGCGCGACCGCGCTGCAATGCCCCGACAACGACCCTCGGCTGGCAAATCTCAACACGCCGGAACTTTTAAGCGGTCATGACACTGTGTCAGACTGATATCGATCAGGAACTTGCGCGGACGCTGCACGTCTCAAGTTCAGCAACCACAGAATTCTTATTCGGAGACACAACTCATGACTCAACGGACCCTCGCCACTTTCATGCTCGCACTGGGCCTTGCCACCCTCGCCGGTTGTGCATCGCCTACAGTGATCACCTTGAATGACGGTCGCGAAATCCAGGCCGTCGACACGCCGCAATTCGACAAGGATTCCGGTTTCTACGAATTCGAACAGCTCGACGGCAAGCAGACCCGCATCAACAAAGATCAGGTTCGTACCGTCAAGGAGCTGTAATCCCGACGCCGCCGGATACACAAAAGCCCGCTTGATGCGGGCTTTTTCATGCCTGGAGAACAGCGCTTCAGGATCGCGTCCCGATCACCATTGCAGGGTGATTTCACTCTCGAACTCACGCGCCTGGCCCGTGACCGGATCGATAAACTTCAGCCCCTGAGCCAGCAACTTCAAAGGATTGGCGTAGTCATCCTGCGCATCCTTGAGCACCTCGGGGTAAAACGGGTCGTTGCAGATAGCGGCTCCCAACGCCGCCATATGTACCCGTAGCTGATGTTTCTTGCCCGTCACCGGGTAAAGACCATAACGCCAGAGCTCCCCCAGTTTCTCCCTGACTTCGACCGCCGTCTCGGTATTGCTGGCACCCGGGCCTTCCTGCATGCGGAAGAACGGTTCGCCATCGACCAGTCGGCTTTTATGCACCAACGGAAAAGCCAGGCCGGGCAGCGCCTTTGCGATGGCCTCGTAGCGCTTTTCGATCTGCCGGGTTGGAAACAACGCCTGATAAGCCGAACGGGTCTGCGGATTGGCGGAAAACAGCACCAGCCCCGCGGTGTGCCGGTCGATGCGATGCAATGGCACCAGGTGCGGATTGTCCAGGCGACGGATCAAGCGCCGGAGCAGCGTTTGTTCGACGTATTCGCCAGCCGGGGTCACCGGCAGGAAATGCGGCTTGTCGGCGACCACCAGATGCTCATCCGCGTACAGAATCGACTCGATCACCGGGATCGGTTTTTCATCCGGCACTTCGCGAAAATAATGAATCCGCAAACCTTCCCTGTAGGCCAGGTCGAGGGCAATCGGCATGCCCTGCCCATCGAGGACCCGGCCACGGGCAATTCTGTCCAGCCATTGTTCACGACCGATGGCGCTGAAATGCTCACACAGGCAATCGACAACGGTCTGCCACGGGCCAGGTGGCAAGTAGAGCGTACTGGCCTGACTGTGTGCCGCGGAAAAAGAAGAAGTGGACATACGAAAGCTCTAACCTCAGTGCAGAGCGGCATTATCCAACAGCAAGGGGTACGAACCTAGAGAAGATTCCTCAAGCAGGGATCCGCGTGCGCGCCGCCGCTTCGGTGTACTCCTTGAGCCAGCGCAGTACATCGACCGCCTCCCAGCGGGCGGGATCATACAGGGCGTACAACAATCCCTGATAACCCACGACATCGAGTTGCCGGTGATAACCCGCGCGTTGAAACAAGGCTTCGATTTCTGCGAAACAGGTATTGAAATGCGTTTTGTTGAAGGGCGTTTTCCCCTCGGTCACCAGACCATCCAGGCGCAACTCAAGGACAGCCTCGCGCACGACGTCCGCGGACATCCGGTTCACGCTATTCTTCAACTGTTCGACATTGACCACGATTCATCCCTCTCACGCCCGGGCTTGCCTGCTCACTCCCGAAAATCAGGAACGGCAAGACAGGCACTTCGAATAACTGTATACGCATACAGTATCCGATCAACACCGAATAAGCCAAGGGGATCAATCGTAAAGTTCGACAGGCGGGACACGCCACCAACGCAAAAACCGCTCAACCCAAGAACGCCACCACCTGATCGGCACTGAAAGGCCAGCCCAGTTCAGCACCGGTATCGACTCGCCGCAACACCGGAATTCGCAGGCTGTAGGCTGCGAACCATGTTTCATCGTCAGCGATATCCACCAGCTCCACCAGCAGGCCGCGCTCGACGAATTCCATCAACATGGCTTCGGCTACTTCACAAAGATGGCATCCAAGGGTGCCGAACAGCTGACATTCGGGAAGCATGAGCGCTCAACCAGAAAATGAAGTGATCATTCTAGGCCTGCCCCGAAAAACCGTCGAGCCATTGCGGCCCCTGCCATGATGCCGCCGACCATGAAAAGACCTGAGTCAGTCCTGGCTCACGGCGCCGATCTTGTGGATCGACAGGTCCGCGCCGTAATACTCCTCTTCCTGACTCAGGCGCAATCCATGCAGCGCCTTGATCACGCCATACACTGCAAACCCGCCGGCCAGTGCCACTGTGATGCCCAGCGCAGTGCCGATCAACTGGCTGATCAGGCTGACCCCGCCCAACCCGCCCAAAGCGGTCTGGCCGAAGATGCCGCAGGCAATGCCGCCCCACACGCCGCACAAACCATGCAACGGCCACACACCCAACACATCGTCGATGTGCCATTTGCCTTGGGCCGCGGTAAAGCACCAGACAAACAGCGCCCCCGCAACGGCACCGGTGACCAGCGCCCCCACAGGATGCATCAGGTCGGAACCGGCACAGATTGCCACGAGCCCCGCCAACGGGCCGTTGTGCAGAAAGCCAGGGTCATTGCGCCCGACAATCAGCGCCGCCACCGTACCGCCAACCATGGCCATCAACGAATTCACCGCCACCAGTCCGCTGACACCTTGCAGGGTTTGCGCGCTCATGACGTTGAAGCCGAACCAGCCAACAATCAGGATCCACGAGCCCAGTGCCAGAAACGGGATGCTCGATGGCGCGAACGCGACCAGCCGACCGTCGCGATAGCGGCCATTACGCGGTCCGAGCAACAACACCGCCGCCAGTGCCAGCCAACCGCCCATGGCATGCACCACCACCGATCCTGCGAAGTCATGGAAACCGGCACCAAAGCGCTCCAGCAACCAGGCTTGCAGACCCAGGTTGCCGTTCCAGACAATGCCTTCGAAGAACGGATAGATGAACGCGACGATCAACGCGGTTGCACACAACTGGGGAACAAACCGGGCGCGCTCGGCGATGCCTCCGGAAATGATCGCCGGGATCGCCGCGGCAAAGGTCAGCAGGAAGAAAAACTTCACCAGGCCATAACCATGGTCGGCATTGAGCACCGCCGCTGGTTGCATGAACGTCACGCCATAGGAAATCCAATAGCCTATAAAGAAGTAGGCCAGTGTCGAAACGGCGAAGTCGCTGAGGATTTTCGACAACGCATTGACCTGGTTTTTCTGTCGCACGGTTCCGACTTCGAGAAAGGCGAAACCGGCGTGCATGGCCAGAACCATGACCGCACCGATCAGAATGAACAGCGTGTTGGAGCTATGGACCAGGGTGTCCACAGCGCTTTGCAGGTTTTCCATGGGATGGGCAGACCTTATGGCAGAAAAAAGCACCAAAGCAGTTCGCGATGACTGGCCATGCACCAAGTTGCAGCTTCAAGACATCAGCGCACTGATCTCGTTGAACCACTTTGGCGCACGGACGCCGTCCAGGAAAAACGCGCCCCGGACGTTTACGCGAGTTTTTGATTGTTGGTCCTACGGTTTTACTGAAATCATGCCCGGCAATAGCGCAATGGTGCGGACCGGCGCACCACGACTCAGCAAAAGTTGTACCAGTCATTTGTACTGAACCTTCGCCGAAGGCTCATACTCGAACGCATCAGAAAGCCACTTAAGGAGATCCACCATGGCCCGCCCCCAGGCAAAGACTGCTCAAGAAATCCTGATGAACGACTTTCAGACACTGGTCAGTGACACCGAACGCTTGCTGGAGCACACCGCGACCCTGGCCGGCGATCAGGCCGACGAGTTGCGCGAGCAGATCCATGAAAGTCTCTTGCGTGCCCGTGAAACCCTGAAGCTGACCGAAGACTCCCTGCGCGAACGCGGCAAGGCTGCTGTCACCGCCACGGAAGACTATGTCCAGGCCAACCCTTGGCAATCCGTCGGGATCGCGGCCGGCGTGGGTTTCCTGATCGGCCTGCTGGCCAGCCGGCGCTGATATGTCGATCGGCGAATCCGGCCCGTCCGTGACGGGAACCAGCTCCTCATCGCGGCGCCTGGGTGCTGCCTTCCTTGGGTTGCTGCACAGCCATGTCGAGCTGTTCGGCATCGAACTGCAGGAACAAAAAGCCCGCACCGTCAGCCTCTTGCTGTTTGCGGGCCTGGCGCTGGTGTTTGCGTTGCTGCTGTTGGTGGGGCTGTCGACGCTGGTGCTTATCGTGTTCTGGGACACGTATCGCCTGACCGCCATCATCGGGCTCTGTGTGTTCTACTCCCTCGCCGCCATATTCTGTGGAATGCGCTTGAGAGCGGCGATTTTCGATGAGTCCTCGCCCTTCCATGGCACCCTGGAAGAGCTGGCCAACGATCGGGAGCGCCTGCTGCCATGAACCTGCCTGAATTGCCACAAAACAGCTCACGCACGGAAATGCGCAAGGCCCTGATCCGCCTGCGCATGGAAATGCACCGCCAGGAAATCCGCCACGAATCCTCGCAACTGCTGCAGCCCTTGCAACGGGTGCGCGGGATGACGCAAAACCTGCAGGACGGCTTCGGCATCAAGCACGCTCCACTCTGGGGCGTGGCCGCCGTCACCTTGCTGGGCTTTCTGACCGGCAAGGGTGCGAAAAACGGGGGTGGCCTCAGCAGTCTGACCCGGCTGATCCGCCTCGGCACCACACTGGGGCCGCTAATCAAACTGATCATGCAAGGCTCTTCGCGCAAAGACTGATCAGTTTCTTTCTGGCTGCATGCTTGTAAAGTCGACGGGATGCGCTCCTCTATCGAGGGGTGCAATCCTGTGCGCCTACCCGGTCAACAGGCACCCTCCAGAAAATGATCTTGCAAGGAGGCCTCGATATCAACGCCGCCGGGTTGTAGTTCCGCTTGCAGGTCATGGCGCGAAACGGGAAGCTAGGCCATCAGACACCTGACGGAGTGACCCGCCTTGGATTGGCATACCCTGCTTACCCGCGAACGCCTCGGAAAACCTTTGCACAGCCCGGAAGAACTCGGCCGCAGCCCTTTTCACAAAGACCACGACCGCATCATTTTCTCGGGAGCTTTCCGCCGTCTCGGGCGCAAGACCCAGGTCCATCCGGTGTCCAGCAACGATCACATTCATACGCGCCTGACCCACTCGCTGGAAGTCAGTTGTGTGGGTCGCTCACTGGGCATGCGCGTCGGCGAAACCATCCGCAGGACCCTGCCCGAATGGTGCGAACCCAGCGATCTGGGGATGGTGGTGCAATCGGCCTGCCTGGCACACGACATCGGCAACCCGCCGTTCGGCCATTCCGGTGAAGACGCGATCCGCCATTGGTTCCAGCAAGCCGCCGGCCGTGGCTGGCTGGATGCAATGAGTGAAGCCGAGCGCAATGACTTCCTGAATTTCGAAGGCAATGCCCAAGGCTTTCGGGTACTCACCCAACTTGAGTATCACCAGTTCGACGGCGGCACCCGCCTGACCTATGCAACGCTGGGCACGTACCTGAAGTATCCATGGACAGCCAGGCACGCCGACTCGCTGGGCTACAAGAAACACAAGTTCGGCTGTTATCAGAGCGAGCTGCCACTGCTGGAGCAGATCGCCCAAAAACTCGGCCTGCCACAACTGGAGGAGCAACGCTGGGCGCGGCACCCGCTGGTGTACCTGATGGAGGCCGCCGACGACATCTGCTATGCGCTGATCGACCTGGAAGACGGCCTGGAAATGGAGTTGCTGGAATACGCCGAAGTCGAATCCCTGCTGTTGGGCCTGGTGGGCGATGACTTACCGGAGACCTATCGCCAGCTCGGTCCCGACGATTCGCGCCGACGCAAACTGGCTATCCTGCGCGGTAAAGCCATCGAGCACTTGACCAATGCTGCGGCCCGCGCCTTCGTCGAGCAACAGGATGCGCTGCTGGCCGGTACACTGCCCGGCGATCTGGTGGAACACATGCACGGTCCCGCCAAGCGTTGCGTGCTCAATGCCAAGGACATGGCCCGCAAGAAAATCTTCCAGGACAAGCGCAAGACCCTGCATGAGATCGGCGCCTACACCACGCTGGAAATCCTGCTCAACGCCTTTTGCGGTGCCGCGCTGGAGCAGCACAATGGGCGTACGCCGTCGTTCAAGAGCCGCCGCATCCTTGACCTGCTGAGCAACAATGCACCCGATCCTCACGGCCCGTTGCACACTTCGTTTTTGCGCATGATTGATTTCATCGCCGGCATGACCGACAGCTATGCCAGTGACATGGCCTTGGAAATGACCGGCCGCGCCAGGCACTGAGGTGTATCGATTGATCAGCCATTACGGCATTCGTTATGGCTGATACCCCCTTCAGCATCCAACTGCACTCAAGTTTCGTCGAATTGCCCTACAGCACATGGCGAGCAAACTGATCGCTTGCCCGGTACTCTCGCGGAACAATCGCCCTCCCTTCCGTTCGACAGATGAAGTGCGCGCCATGGCCGAAGACGATCTACGCATCCTCGTGGTGGAAGACCATCCCTTCCAACTGATAGCCACTCAATGCCTGCTGGAAAGTTATGGCTTCACCCGACTGACGACCACCGACAGCGCCAAAGGCGCCCTGCTGCAACTGCTCGGGGCCGACCAACCGTTCGACATCCTTTTATGCGATCAATGCCTGCCCGACCTGACGGGACTCGATCTGGTCCGGTTCGCCAGCCAGCGAGGGTTGATCAGGCAGGCGATCATTCTCAGTAGCCTGACGACATCTGAACTGGATGAGCTTGAAAAAACGGCCTCTGAACAGGGGCTGCCATTATTGGGTTATTTGATAAAACCACTGAAACAATCTGAATTTAGAGACTTGTTGACCTCAGCACCACTATAGAAAAAAACATATAAAAACTGACAAACATACATTGAAAAGCTTACAAACTACTTCCATTTAAAGCACACCCGCATGCTGGACTTCTTTCAGCCTTCCTAATAAGAAACCTAGTTAATACGTAGTCCCATTCTTTTTCATCTGTAGGATTTTTCCTATATTGCTGCTACAGACTGGTCAGTTCATGCGTCCCTCCAAGCATCTGAGCTATGGTGCGCGCTTTATTTGAGCTCGCATGGGACTTGATTATGAACTCCGTTTTTATTGTCGACGATCACCCGGTTATCCGCCTTGCCGTTCGAATGTTACTGGAACATGAAGGTTACAAAGTCGTCGGCGAAACTGACAATGGGGTCGATGCCATGCAGATGGTTCGCGAATGCATGCCGGACCTGGTCATTCTCGACATCAGCATTCCAAAACTGGATGGCCTGGAAGTGCTATCCCGATTCAATGCAATGAGCACCCCTCTTAAAACCCTGGTACTGACAGCACAATGCCCGACACTTTTCGGAATTCGTTGCATGCAATCGGGTGCATCGGGCTATGTCTGCAAACAGGAGGACATCAGTGAACTGGTCAGCGCCATAAAAGCGGTATTTGCAGGTTACAACTATTTTCCGAGCGAGGCTTTGAACCCCATCCGCGGAGATGAAACACGCTGCATGGAACTGGAACTGTTCAAATCCGTAAACGACCGGGAACTGATGGTCTTGCAACTTTTTGCCCAAGGCCGCACAAACAAGGAAATAGCCAAGGGCATGTTTCTGAGCAACAAGACCGTGAGCACCTACAAAAAGCGCCTCATGCAGAAACTCAAAGCCAAATCCCTGGTTGAACTGATCGAGATGGCAAAACGTAACGCACTCGTGTGAGAACCTGGATGCCCAGACGTTTGAAGGTCTATCTGATTCAATTGACCGCAGGTCTATGCGTGAGCACCTCGTTGTTCGGGGCACCGGGCAATGAAAACTACACGCTGCTCAGCCGCTCGAAGGTCGGAGCGCTGGAGGTTCGGCTGGATGAATCCCAGCGACAATGGATCAAACAAAAAAACCAACTGACGCTCGGTACGTCGGCCCCGGACTATCCCCCATTCGACCTGACCACCAGTGGTCAGGACTATGAAGGTTTTACCGCCGATTACGCCGGTCTCCTGGAAAAAGTAACCGGTCTGCCCGTCACGGTTCAGCGTTTCGATTCCCGAGGGGCCGCGATCTCTGCGCTGGAAAATGGCGAAGTCGATCTGCTCGGCACCGCCAATGGATTCGAAGCTGGCAACGCCGACATTGCACTGTCCATACCCTATGCCGTCGACCAACCCGTATTGGTCACCCGCGAAGGGGAAACACGATCCCTCACCGATGGCCTGGCCGGATTGCGCCTTAGCATGGTGTATCACTACTTGCCGCTGGCGGAAGTCAAGGCGTTGTATCCGAAGGCGATCATCACGTCTTATCCGTCCTATCAGAATGCGATCAATGCCGTTGCTTTCGATCAGGCGGACGTGTTTCTCGGTGACACCATTTCAACTCACTACATGATCAACAAGGGGTATCTGAACAACATCCGCATGGCCAACTTCGGCAAACATGAAGCCTTTGGTTTCAGCTTCGCCGTCAACCGGAACAACCCTGAGCTGCTCGGCATCATCAACTCCATGATCACGGCCATCCCCTCCAGTGAACGAGAAAACATCGCCAAACGCTGGAGCGCCGGTAGCGACATTCTGCTGACCGATCAAAAGCTGCAACTCACTGACCGCGAAGAACGCTGGCTGAGCCACCACCCGATTGTGCGCGTTGTCGTCAACGAAGCCTTTGCGCCACTGACATTTTTCGATAGCAATGGCAATTTTCGCGGGGTCACCGCAGATTTGCTTGAGCTTATCAGGCTGCGTACCGGCTTGCGCTTCGATATCCGGAGCAGTCGAAGCGATGACGAGATGATCAAACAGATCAAGGACAACAAGGTAGATGTGATCGCCGCGTTGCTCCCCAGTGCCGAACGTCAAACCCAGCTGAACTTTACCCGCCCCTTTCTGGAAAATTCCTACGTCCTGCTGACCCGCAAGGCCGCCGACAGCTCGACCAACCTCGCGCAGCTACAGGACAAGCGCCTGGCCATTGCCCGCGGCAATCCAATCATCGATTACCTGCGCAGAGAGTTTCCCCGAATCAATTTGATCGAAACCCCGGACACCTTCAGCGCCGTGGAGTTGCTCGCCGAAGGCCAGGCAGAGGGCGCGGTGAACTCACTGGTCATTGCCAATTACTTTATTTCCTCGCGGCTGTTCGAGCACACATTGCAAATCAGCACCACCATCGGCACCGAGCAGGCAGCGTTTTCCCTTGCCACCGCTCGGGGCGCCAAAGAGCTGAACGCCATTCTCGACAAGGCATTGCTGAGCATCTCGCCGGAAGAACTGGGCATCATCAACAGTCGCTGGCGCGGCTATTCAGCGTCCTCGCAAAGCAACTGGCGCAACTATCAAAGACTGTTCTACCAAATCGTCATCGGTGCCGGCGTGTTATTGCTGATTTCCATTGCGTGGAACGACTACATGCGACGCCAGATCAAGCAGCGCAAGGCCGCCGAGCGTGCGCTGAACGACCAGTTCGAGTTCATGCGATCGCTGGTCAATGGCACGCCCCATCCGATCTACGTACGTGATCGCCAGGGGCTGCTGCAAAGTTGCAACGACAGTTACCTGCAAGCGTTCTGCGCCCGGCGTGAAGATGTCATTGGCAAAAGCGTCATGCAGGGATCGATGAGCAATGTGTTCGAAGCCCGGGAGTACCAGGCCGACTACCAGCGCGTAGTGGCCGAGGGCAGACCGTTGATCGTCGATCGCGAGCTGCACATTGGTGGCCGGCGGCTGACGATCTATCACTGGATTCTTCCCTATCGGGATTCCAGCGCAAAAGTGCAAGGCATTATCGGTGGCTGGATCGACATCAGCGAACGGCGGCAACTGCTCGACGATCTGCGTTGCGCGAAAGAACGCGCCGATAACGCCAACCGGGCCAAAAGCACGTTTTTGGCCACGATGAGCCATGAGATCCGCACGCCGATGAATGCAATCATCGGCATGCTTGAACTGACACTCAAGCGTCTTGATCATCAGCACCCGGAGCGTCCGGCCATCGATGTCGCGTACAACTCGGCGAATGGGTTGCTGGAATTGATCGGCGACATTCTCGACATCGCCAGAATCGAATCAGGACGCTTGAGCCTGACTCCGGAGCGGGTTGATCCGGGTGAACTTGTGACCTCGGTCGTGCGGATTTTCGAAGGTCTGGCCCGACAGAAGGAACTCGAGCTGCTGCTGGAGTTTTCATCGGCGAACCCGACCTTCGATGTGTTGCTGGACCCATTGCGCTTCAAACAGGTGCTGTCCAACCTGATCAGCAATGCCATCAAGTTTACCGAGCAAGGCCAGGTCCGGGTCATTGTCGACCTGCACCCGGCAACGCAACCTGAGCATGTGCAGATGCGGGTGCAGGTTCACGACAGTGGTATCGGGATCAGCGAACAGGATCAACAACGCCTGTTCGAACCCTTCGCTCAGGCCGACCACGCCATGCAATCGGCCAGGGGAGGCGCAGGGCTGGGGCTGGTGATCAGTCGCAATCTCTGCGAGATGATGGGCGGCAGCCTGCAATTGCGCAGCGAGCCGGGCATCGGTACCCAAGTGGAGGTGTTGCTGCAGCTGGAAACGTTGCCGCTGCAACAGTCGGCCCGTGCGGTCGAAACCCAGGTCGTCGTCGCCACAACCCCATTGAATGTTCTGGTAGTCGACGATCACTCGGCCAATCGATTGCTCACGTGCCAGCAACTGGAGTTTCTTGGGCATCGATTTACCGTCGCGGCCGATGGACAGGAGGGATTGGAGGCATGGAAGGACCAGCCTTTTGATCTGGTGATCGCCGATTGCAACATGCCGGTCATGAACGGTTATGAGCTTGCCCGTGCCATTCGCCAGCATGAGCGACAACTCCATCGTCCTCCCTGCACCGTTCTCGGCTTTACCGCCAACGCCCAACCGGAAGAAATACAACGCTGCAAACAGGCTGGAATGGACGACTGCCTGTTCAAACCCCTCAGCCTCGGAGCCTTGAGTCAATGGGTGCAAGGCATTGAACCAACCCATGTAGCCCCGGCGTTCAGCCTTCACGGGTTGAAACTGCTGACCGGGGGCAACCCGAAATTGAACCGACGATTGCTGAACGAGTTGGTGAACAGCAACCGCCAGGATTTGCCAACGCTGCTGTCGCTATCCAGCTCTGGGGATACGCAAGCGCTGCAGGACATTGCCCACAAAATCAAAGGCGCAGCCCGGATAGTACAAGCCTCCCGACTGATCGACCGCTGCGAGGCACTCGAAGCCGCCTGTCATGAGGATTCCGATCGCGAAAAAGTGGCCGGATGCTGCAAATCCATGGAGCGCACCATGCTCGAACTGGAGGACGCGTTGCTACGTCAGATCGAGCATTACGACGAAGGCAAACTGCCAGAGCCTTAACTATGCTTGGTCCCTCAGCGGTGTGTTGACCATCATGGAGAAACCCGCAATGCCTGACCCACTGCGCACGGATCCACGTCGGTTTCCGCTGCATGTCCATATCAGCGTGATGTTCACCTTTTTGCTGTTGCTGACCGGGGCGGTGCTTGGGCTTTTCAACTACCGGCAAACCACACAGATCATCTTGTCCAGCAGCGAAAAACTCTTCAACCGCATTGAGCAGGATGTCCGCCTGGACCTGCACGCGACCTATGACCCCATTCGTCATCTGTTGAGCCTGCTGGCACTCAATCCGGCGGGCCAGTCCCCTGATCTGGAACAGCGCCTGGCACTGCTCGAACCGTTCAGCCAGTCACTCGAGGACAACCCCAACCTGGCTTCACTGTACCTGGGCTACGACAATGGTGACTTTTTCATGGTCCGCCCGCTGCGCACCCCGGAGGTCAAAGCCCTGGTCAAGGCTCCGGACACGGCGGTTTTCCAAGTCTGGAGCATCGAGCACGACAGCAACGGCCAGCCCCACTCCCAGTCGTTGTTTTTCGACCGGAGCCTGGCACTTGTCAGCCGTCAGGACAACCTGAACGACACGTACGACCCACGCAACCGCGCCTGGTTTACCAGCGCCCGCGGCGACAACGACCAGATCACGACCGAACCCTATATCTTCTTTTCCACCCACAACATCGGCACGACGCTGGCACGACGCAGCGGCGACAAGGCAATCCTGGCCGCCGACCTGACTCTGGCCGAACTCAGCGCGACCCTGGCCAAGCACGTCGTGACCCCCAGTACCGAAATCGTGCTGTTCGATGCCGAAGGCAATGCCATTGCCTACCCCGACAGCCGCAAGCTGATCATCGATGATCAGACGTCCCGCCTGGTCAAGGCGGCGGACCTGAGCCCCGGCCTGGACGCGTTGCTCAATAGTCCCCCTCAGGGCAGTCGCCTGAACGCCAACGGCCGGCAGTGGATCGTGGCCCGCAGCCGCATGCAGGAAGGCGGCCCCCAAGGCCTGCAATTGGCGCTGCTGGTACCGGAAGACGAGTTGCTCGTCGACGCTTACCGGATGCGCTGGCAGGGTGCGCTGATTACCCTGGCAACCTTGCTGTTATGCGTGCCGTTGGGTTGGCTGACATCAAGAATCCTGGTCAAACCCTTGCGCGCCCTGGTGCAGGAGGCCGATGCGATTCGCAGTTTCGATTTCAATTTTCCGCTTTCCCGTCGCTCGCCGGTGCTCGAAGTCGACCAGTTGAGTGTGTCGATGGCACGAATGAAAGACACCCTGGCGAGCTTCTTCCAGATCACTGACAGCCTCAGCGCCGAAACCCGTTTCGCCCCGCTGCTGGAACGGGTGTTGTTTGAAACCGTGAAAATCGGCCAGGCCCAGGCCGGCCTGATCTATCTGCGCGAAGGTGATGGCCAGCACATGAAACCCCACGGACTGGTCATCAATAACACCGCCGAGAACCTGCAAGACTTCGACATCCGCGGACACTCGCTCGAGAACCCGCAAAGCCCCCCATGGCTGCACCAGTTGGCCAACGTCGACAATGTCGTCAGCAACCTGGGGTTCGAGCAGGCGGGTGATCTGCAGAAAATCCTGCTCGCGCTGGAAAGTCCTCGGGTCCATCTGATCGGGATCCGCCTGCACAATCGCCACAACGAAACCGTGGGTCTGCTGGTGTTGCTCTTGGCCGACAGCGGCGAGCAGAGCGATCTGGACAAGCTGCGGCCGGACCGCATTGCGTTTCTCCAGGCGGTGTCCGGCGCGGCTGCCGTGTGCATCGAAAGCCAGCGCCTGCAAGCCCGGCAAAAACAGCTGCTGGACGCCTTCATTCAACTGCTGGCCGGCGCCATCGACGCCAAAAGCCCCTACACCGGCGGCCATTGCCAGCGCGTGCCGGAACTGACCCTGATGCTCGCCCAAGCGGCGGCAGCGAGCCAGGAGCCCGCCTTCAGCGCCTATCAGCCGACCGAAGATGAATGGGAGGCACTGCACATCGCCGCCTGGCTGCACGATTGCGGCAAGGTCACCACCCCGGAATATGTCGTCGACAAAGCCACGAAGCTGGAAACCCTGACCGATCGTATCCACGAAATCCGTACCCGCTTCGAGGTACTCAAGTGCGATGCCTGGATCAGCTACTGGCGGGGCATTGCCTTGGGCGGTGACGAGCAACCGTTGGCGGAACTGCGCAATGCCAGCCTGGCCGGACTCGATGATGATTTCGCCTTCGTTGCCCGCTGCAACCTCGGCGGCGAAGCCATGGCCGACGCTGACCTGCAACGCCTGCGCCGCCTGGCTGAACGAACCTGGACCCGGACCCTGGATGACCGGCTGGGCGTGTCCTGGGAAGAAAACCGGCGTCAGGCCCGAACGCCCGCCCCCAACCTGCCCGTCAGCGAACCGTTACTGGCGGACAAACCCGAGCACCTGTTCGAACGCAGCGAAAACGAAGTGATACCGCAAGACAATCCCCTGGGCTTCAAGCTCGACGTTCCGCCCCACAAATACAACCGGGGCGAGTTGTACAACCTGAGCATTGTCCGGGGCACCCTGACGAGCGAGGAGCGGTATGTCATCAATAACCACATCGTTCAGACGATACTGATGCTCAACCATCTGCCGTTCCCCGAGCACTTGCGCAGCGTCGCGGAAATAGCCGGCGGGCACCACGAAAAAATGGACGGCACCGGGTATCCGAAACGCTTGAAGCGAGAAGAAATGAGCTTGCCGGCGCGGATGATGGCGATTGCCGATATTTTCGAAGCGTTGACGGCCGCCGACCGCCCCTACAAAAAAGCCAAGACCTTAAGCGAGGCGCTGGGCATCATGGCGTTCATGTGCCGTGATGCCCACATCGACCCGCAGCTGTTCGGGCTGTTCATCAAGGCACAGATCTATTTGCAGTACGCCAGGCGCTTCCTCGACCCCGGGCAGATCGATACGGTGGACGCGTCGGGCCTGCTGACCAAGGCCGGCCTGGCGTCTTGATCAGCAGTCGGTCAGGCGCAGGAAAATCGCCGCCAGCTGTTCGATTCCAGCCTGGTCCTGCGCGGTGAAGCGCGCGAGTTTCGGACTGTCGAGGTCGAGCACACCGATCAATCGGCCGTCCTTGACCAACGGCACCACCAGTTCGCTGTTCGAGGCGCTGTCGCAAGCAATGTGACCGGGAAAAGCGTGCACATCTTCGACTCGTTGAGTCTGCAGGGTGGCTGCCGCCGCCCCGCAAACGCCACGACCGAACGGAATCCGCACGCAAGCGATCTGCCCCTGAAACGGGCCCAGCACCAGTTCTTCATTACGGTTGAGGTAAAAACCGGCCCAGTTCAAATCATCGAGTTGATTGAACAGAAACGCCGAGAACTGTGCGGCATTGGCGATGAAGTCCCGCTCGTCCGCCAGCAATGATTCCAGCTGCGCGTGTAGCATGCCGTAGCCTTCGAGGCCCTGGCCGCTCTTTTGTAAATCGATCATGCCTTGTGCTCCAACAGTTTCAGCCCGACCCAGTAACGGGCAAATTGATAGGCGCAACGCCCATTGCGGTTGCCTCGGCCGGTGGCCCAACGTACCGCCAGAATGTCCAGTTCTTCGGTGCGCTGCCACGCCAGTCCGGCCTTGCCGGCCAACTGGCCGATCCAGTGCTCGACGACGTCGAGGAAGTGTTCCTGGGTAAACGGATAGAACGACAGCCACAGGCCGAAGCGGTCCGACAGTGCGATCTTGTCTTCCACCGCCTCACTCGGATGCAGTTCGCCGTCGACCCGTTTCCAGTTTTCGTTGTCACTTTCCTTTTCCGGCACCAGGTGGCGACGGTTGGACGTGGCGTACAACAAAACGTTGTCCGGCGCCTGTTCCAGGGAGCCATCAAGGACGCTCTTGAGCACTCGGTAATCCCCCTCGCCCGACTCGAACGAGAGATCATCGCAAAACAGCACGAAACGCTGGGGCAGTTTGCCGATCTGTTCGACCACCCGCGGCAGGTCTGCCAGGTGATCACGTTCAATCTCGATCAAGCGCAAACCGGCGTGAGCGTGTTCGGCCAACAAGGCGCGCACCAGCGACGACTTGCCGGTGCCGCGCGAGCCCCAGAGCAAGGCATGGTTGGCTGGCATGCCGTCAAGGAATTGCCGGGTATTGCGCCCAAGCTGCTCGACTTGCCGGTCGACGCCGATCAGGTCCGACAAACGCATGTCGAGGCTGACCTCCAGCGGCATCAGATAACCGCCGCGCGACTCACGCTGCCAGCGCGCGGCCAGGCATTGCGTCCAGTCGATGGCTGGCCGTGGCGCCGGCAGCAACGGCTCGATACGGGCCAGAACGGCATCGGCGCGTTCAAGAAAAGCATTCAATCGGGAATCCACGACTTCTCCTCGGGCACGTTCACAGTAATGATGGTGATACAGCGACGAAACACAGCGTCACACAAGCGGCTACCCCCGCGGTACAGCCCTCGCGAGAACATCAGCAGGCAGGCATGATCGACTATGCTTGAGCAGCGAAAGGAAACGGAAGTGGTTCACCCCCCCATGGACATCAAATTCACCAACCGGCTGTCATTCAAGCAAGCCCGGCTTACCGTGCTGGTCGGTTTCATTCTGGGCACGCTGCTCAGCCTGCTGCAAATAGGCATCGATTATGCCAGTGAAGACGCCTCCATCAATCGTGAAATCCTTTCATTGCTGGAAATCAGCCACAACCCGGCCTCGCGAATCGCCTACAACATCGACGCCGAACTCGCCAAGGAACTGACCCTGGGCCTGCTGCGCTCGCCAGCGATCATTAGCGCAAAACTGATCGACAACAACGGCACCGTGCTGGCCAACGTCAAGCGACCCGGTGTGGAAAACGGTTACCGGATGCTCAGTGACTTCCTGTTCGGCGCCAGCCGACAGTTCGAAGACCGGCTTTACCTGGATAATTTACCCAACGAATCCCTGGGTACGCTACGGCTGAAAGTCGATACTTACTCCTTCGGCAACCGGTTCCTGCGCCGGGCCGAAGTGACCCTGCTCAATGGCTTCGCCCGCAGCCTGCTGCTGTCCGGCATCCTGCTGGCGCTGTTCTATGTGATGCTGACCAAACCCCTGGTGCGGGTCATCCGTGAACTCAGCGGTCGCGACCCGAGCAGCACCGAGGCGACCTCGCTGGAGTGTCCCGCCGGGCACGCCAACGATGAGATCGGCGTGCTGGTCAAGGCTGCCAACCAGCAATTCAGGAACATCGCCACCGAAATCCAGCAGCGGCGCAATGCGGAAAACCGCCTGACCGAATATCTTGGCCAACTGGAAAACATCGTCTCGGCCCGCACTGCCGAACTCAAGGCGATCAACGACCGGCTGAGCCAATCCAACGAGGAACTGGAAGCCGCCCGCAGCACAGCACTGGACATGGCCGAAGCCCGCTCGGTGTTCCTGGCCAACATGAGCCATGAAATCCGCACGCCCCTCAATGGCTTGCTCGGGATGATCGCGCTATCCCTCGACGGACCGCTCAATGCCGAACAACAGCAGCAACTGTCGATCGCCCATGATTCGGGCAAAGTGCTGGTGGAATTGCTCAACGATATTCTCGATTTGTCGAAGTTCGATGCCGGCCAACTCGAACTCGAACACATCCCCTTCGACCTGGGTTCGCTGATCGAAGACACCGCCAACCTGTTGTCGCAGAACGCCGCCCCCAGCGTCGAACTGACCTGCCTGATCGATCCGTATTTCCCAGCACTGGTGCTCGGCGATCCGACCCGGGTGCGGCAGATCGTCAGTAACCTGCTGTCCAACGCCCTCAAGTTCACCCGTTTCGGGCGGGTCGACGTACGCCTGTCGACGTTTGGCGACGGCGTCAGAATCGAAGTCTGCGACACCGGCATCGGCATCCCTCAGGAGGCGCAGGTCAAGATCCTCCAGCCTTTCACCCAGGCCGGTGCCGGCATTACCCGTCAATTTGGCGGCACCGGGCTGGGCCTGGCCCTGACCTATAACCTTTGCGAAGCCATGCAGGGGCGTCTGACCATCAGCTCCGAGGCGGGTTTTGGCAGCCAGTTCTGCGCGGAGTTGCCATTGCCCAGCCATACCCGTGCAATGCCAGCTATTTCGCTCAGGGGCAAAGTCATTGCCATCACGGCCGCCAGCAGCGGACTGGGGGAACTGTTGAACAGCCTGTTGCCTGTCTGGGGGCTGGACTATGAACGGCGTTCCATGGATGACCCATTGCTTGGCCTGGCAGCCGACGTGCTCATCACCGACTGCCCCGAATGCCTGTTCAGTTTGCGCCCCACCCTCAGCGCGCCAATCCTGCTGATCACCGCGTATGGCAACTTCATGCCCAGCGAAGAGGTCAACGCACTCGCCCCCTTGCAACAGCAGGCCCGCCCTTTGGCCCGCAGTATGCTACTTCAAACGTTGCGCAGGATCCTGCAACCGCAAACCCAACCGGTCAACGAGGCTCGACTCGACACACAATGCCCGCAACGTCGCGGGCGCGTGCTGTTAGTGGAAGACAACCCGGTCAACCAGTTGGTGGCCAAGGGCATGCTCGGCAAACTCGGCTGCGAGGTCACCACCGCCGCTCATGGTGGCGAGGCACTGGATCAACTCGAGCAACGGGATTTCGACCTGGTGCTGATGGACTGCAACATGCCGGTAATGGACGGCTATGAAGCCAGCCGGCAAATCCGCCGCAGCGGACGCTGGCCACAACTGCCCATCGTTGCCCTGACGGCCAACGCCATGTCGGAGGAGCGTGAACGCTGTCGTGCCGCGGGTATGAGCGACTACCTGGCCAAACCCTTCCGGCGCGAAGAACTGGCCGCCCTGCTGGACCTGTGGATCCCCGCTATGACAGCGCCTTGATCTGCCCCAACAAGTGATCGAGGCCATCGCGCAATTCGTTGAGACGATTCAGATCGACCCCGCTGTCGCACAACAGGCGCGCCTTGAGTGGCCCAACCTGTTCGCGCAAGGCCGTGCCGGCTGGCGACAGGCTCAGGTGCACTTCACGTTCATCGCGCGCCGAACGCTGACGCTGCACCAGTTGCAGTTGTTCCAGGCGCTTGAGCAAGGGTGTCAGCGTGCCGGAATCCAGAGCCAAACGCTCGCCCAATGCCTTGACGGTCGGTTGCTCCGGGGTCGCTTCCTGCCACTCCCATAAAACCAGCATCGCCAGGTACTGAGGGTAAGTCAGGCCCAACTGATCGAGCATTGGCTTGTAGCCGCGAATCACCGCCCGGGATGCCGCGTACAGCTTGAAGCACAACTGGCTGTCGAGCTTCAGGGAATCAACTGACAAGGTGTTCATTTGAGCAGGGCTTCGATCTCGCGGGTCAGGTCCTGCGGCTTGGTCGCCGGAGCGAAGCGCTTGACCAGTTGCCCGTCCTTGCCGATCAGGAACTTGGTGAAGTTCCACTTGATGCCCTGGGAACCCAGCACCCCCGGTGCGCGCTTTTTCAATTGCACGAACAGCGGATGGGCATCGGCACCATTGACGTCGATCTTTTTGAACAGCGGGAAGCTGACACCGAAGTTCAGCTCGCAGAACTCGGAGATCGCCCCTTCATTGCCCGGCTCTTGCTTGCCGAACTGGTTGCAGGGAAAGCCGAGCACCACCAGGCCTTGGTCCTTGTAGGTCTGCCACAGCTCTTCCAGGCCTTTGTACTGCGGAGTGAAACCGCACTTGCTGGCCGTGTTGACCACCAACACGGCTTTGCCGGCGAAATCCGCCAGAGTCTTTTGCTCACCCTTGATCGTGGTGCAAGGAATGCTCAGCAGGTTGTCGCTCATGTTTGAGGTTCCGATTGAATGGAAGAGATAACAAAATAGCGAGCAATTGAATTGCGTGCAATTTAAATTATCGAACGCCAATCCACTGTAGGAGCGAGCTTGCTCGCGATGGACCAGAGAACAACTCGGGGCACCAGGCTTCCCGCGTTATCGCTGACGACCATCGCGAGCAAGCTCGCTCCTACAGGGCTCGCATTACACGCGCGGCACGAGGTCCAGGCACACTGAATTGATGCAATAGCGCAGGCCCGTTGGCGGCGGGCCGTCGGGAAAAACGTGCCCCAGGTGCGCGTCGCATTTGGCGCAGACCACTTCGGTGCGGATCATGCCGTGGCTGACATCACGGATTTCGGTCATGGCGCTGTCGCCGATTGGCGCGTAGAAGCTCGGCCAGCCGCAACCCGAGTCGAACTTGGTTTTGGAGTCGAACAGCGGCTCGTTACAGCAGATGCAGTGGTAGATACCGTCGGTCTTGGTGGCGTTGTACTTGCCGGAAAACGGTCGTTCGGTGCCTTTGAGGCGGCACACGTTGTACTGCTCCGGGTCGAGCATCGCCTTCCATTCTTCCAGGGTTTTTTCCAACTTGTCCATCATCACACCTCAGCGGCTGAAAAAGCCCGATCTGTACCTTTTCCACGGATCGGGCGGCACGTATGATTGCGCCTCGTCAAACGCCAGTCTGGCAGCCAGACCACGCGCATTCAAACGGAAATATGGGTGCTGCATCTCAAGGCGTCAGGCCTGTGTGAATACGCAGGATTCCCAGCACGGTTGCCCAAACGCCGTCTGGATCGTTCATTTTCGGGAACACATCGCCATGCAGGTCAGCAAATCGAACAAGCTCGCCAACGTCTGCTACGACATTCGCGGCCCGGTGCTCAAGCACGCCAAGCGCCTGGAAGAGGAAGGCCATCGCATCCTCAAGCTGAACATCGGCAACCCGGCGCCCTTTGGTTTCGAAGCACCGGATGAAATCCTCCAGGACGTAATCCGCAACCTGCCGACCGCCCAGGGCTACAGCGATTCCAAGGGCCTGTTCAGTGCGCGCAAGGCCGTCATGCAGTACTACCAGCAAAAGCAGGTGGAAGGCGTCGGCATTGAAGACATCTACCTGGGCAACGGCGTTTCCGAGCTGATCGTGATGTCGATGCAGGCCCTGCTCAACAACGGCGACGAAGTGCTGGTGCCAGCGCCGGACTATCCGTTGTGGACCGCAGCGGTAAGCCTATCGGGCGGTAACCCGGTGCATTACCTGTGCGACGAGCAAGCCAACTGGTGGCCAGACCTGGCCGACATCAAGGCCAAGATCACCCCGAACACCAAGGCCCTGGTAATCATCAACCCGAACAACCCGACCGGCGCGGTGTACTCCAAAGAAGTCCTGCTGGGCATGCTGGAACTGGCTCGCCAGCACAATCTGGTGGTGTTCTCCGACGAGATCTACGACAAGATCCTCTACGATGACGCCGTGCACATCTGCACCGCCTCCCTGGCGCCGGACCTGCTCTGCCTGACCTTCAACGGCCTGTCCAAGTCCTATCGCGTGGCCGGTTTCCGTTCCGGCTGGATCGCCATCTCCGGCCCGAAACACCACGCCCAGAGCTACATCGAAGGCATCGACATGCTGGCCAACATGCGCCTGTGTGCCAACGTGCCGAGCCAGCATGCGATCCAGACCGCCCTGGGTGGCTATCAGAGCATCAATGACCTGGTGCTGCCCCAGGGCCGCCTGCTGGAGCAACGCAACCGCACCTGGGAGTTGCTCAACGACATTCCGGGCGTGAGCTGCGTCAAGCCGATGGGGGCGCTGTATGCATTCCCGCGGATCGACCCCAAGGTCTGCCCGATCCATAACGACGAAAAGTTCGTCCTCGACCTGCTGCTCTCCGAGAAGCTGCTGGTGGTTCAAGGCACCGCTTTCAACTGGCCATGGCCAGACCACTTCCGCGTCGTGACCCTGCCCCGTGTCGATGACCTGGAGATGGCCATCGGACGCATTGGCGGCTTCCTCAAGTCCTACCGCCAGTAAGCGATCTGTCACCGTGCGACGTTCCCGAACGTCGCACGGTGATTCATCCGGCAACATTTGTTTGCATTGCGCCACTGACAGTCGCCTTGACCGCTGCCGGATCGCGCCCTGCCTGCTCGCGCCTAACAAAGGCGGGGCCTTCGACATGAATTGACTGACAAACACTTCCCGCATACTTGTCGGAAATACCCTGCAAGCAGCTAGACTGTTGCCGTAGGACACAGTTTGAAATAGTCACCCGGTTGAATACCCCGGTGCAGCACCTTATATACCCCGCAGTACGCCACATCTTTAGCATGAGGAGATTTCTACAACCATGATGCGCATCCTGCTGTTCTTGGCCACTAACCTGGCGGTCGTGCTGATTGCCAGCATCACCCTGAGCCTTTTCGGCTTCAACGGGTTCATGGCGGCCAATGGGGTTGACCTCAACCTCAATCAGCTGCTGATCTTCTGTGCGGTCTTTGGTTTCGCAGGTTCGCTGTTCTCGCTGTTCATCT
The DNA here is from genome assembly GCF_019218985.1 of Pseudomonas sp. PDM30. Lineage (NCBI taxonomy): Bacteria > Pseudomonadati > Pseudomonadota > Gammaproteobacteria > Pseudomonadales > Pseudomonadaceae > Pseudomonas > Pseudomonas sp. PDM30. The sequence goes on along the minus strand of NZ_JAHUWM010000001.1, from coordinate 773,049 downwards.
CCAAGTGGATGGCGAAGATGAGCACCAGCACCCAGATCATCACCCAGCCACGCACCCGTCACGAGCAATGGCTGCTGCAAACCGTCGAGCAACTGTCTCGCGAAGCCGGGATCAAGATGCCCGAAGTCGGTATCTTCCCGGCCTACGAGGCGAACGCCTTCGCCACCGGCTGGAACAAGAACGACGCATTGGTCGCGGTCAGCCAGGGATTGCTCGAGCGCTTCTCGCCGGATGAAGTGAAAGCCGTCCTGGCCCACGAAATCGGTCACGTGGCCAATGGCGACATGGTCACCCTGGCGTTGATCCAGGGCGTGGTGAACACCTTCGTGATGTTCTTCGCACGGATCATCGGCAATTTCGTCGACAAGGTGATCTTCAAGAACGAAGAAGGCCAGGGTATTGCCTACTACGTGGCGACCATCTTCGCCGAACTGGTTCTGGGCATCCTGGCCAGCGCCATCGTCATGTGGTTCTCGCGCAAGCGTGAATTCCGTGCCGACGAAGCCGGTGCAAACCTGGCCGGCACCGCCGCGATGATTGGCGCCCTGCAACGCCTGCGGGCGGAACAAGGACTGCCGGTGCACATGCCCGACACCCTGAACGCCTTTGGCATCAACGGTGGCATCAAGCAAGGCTTCGCTCGCATGTTCATGAGCCACCCGCCGCTGGAAGAGCGCATCGACGCTCTGGCTCGTCGTCGGGGCTGATACACCCCACAGCAAAGCAAAAGGCCCGCAGCGATGCGGGCCCTTTTTTGTCTGCAGATTGCCGCGGTGCTCATTCTGGCCTCATCGCGAGCAGGCTCGCTCCCACACAGGTTCTGAGTCGCACACAAATTCACTGTGGGAGCGAGCTTGCTCGCGATGAGGCCAGTACAGCCAGCCACTATTACCGACTGGAAACCCGATAAACCCGCTCCTCAAGCCGCGTGACACCCGCCTCCAGGAATTTCCCGCTCTCGCTCAACACATCCTGATCTTCCAGGATCTTCAGCGCCCATGAGTCCCCGAACAACCGCCGCACCTCATCATCGAGCACAGCAAACGGCGGGCCGGGCATTTGCGCCTGGTCATAGTCCAGGGTAATCACCAGGCCGTGGGACTCCTTCGGCAATATCCGCTTCAAATGGGCGGCGTAGCGCTCTCGCATTTCCGCCGGCAGCGCGATCAACGCCGCGCGATCATAAAGCGCGGAGCAGTCGGCCACATCGCCTGCCGTCAGCTCGAAGAAATCGCCGCACCACAGCTCAATGGAACCTGCCCGATAAACCTTGAACGGCCCCTGCTCACTGATGGCCGGATCAAAGCCATGTTCGCTGAAAAACTCCTCGATGGCTTTTTCCGACAGTTCGACCCCCAAGACCTCATGGCCTTGATGGGCGAGCCATAGCAAATCCAGGCTTTTTCCACATAACGGCACCAACACGCGTGTGCCTGCTTCAAGGCTTAACGCCGGCCAGAACCGCTTCAGATGAGGGTTCACCTGCGGCAGATGAAAGCCGATCTGGTTCGCCGCCCATTTCTTGTGCCAAAACTCCGGCTGCATAAATAACCCCGAAAATTCGATCAAAACACTCTAAAACTTATATTAGATTTAGATTAATGATCTGACTGAAGATGTTGCATCTTAACTCTCAGGAGCTCATTCATGTTCCCCAGCTTGTACATATCCCACGGCTCCCCCATGCTCGCCCTGGAACCCGGCGCCAGCGGGCCGGCACTTGCCCGCCTGGCCGCCGAGATACCGAAGCCCAAGGCCATCGTGATTGTTTCCGCGCACTGGGAAAGCAATGAGCTGCTGGTCGGCGGCAATCCACAACCGGACACCTGGCATGACTTCGGGGGCTTCCCCAAAGCCCTGTTCGAAGTCCAGTACCCGGCTCCCGGTGACCCACGACTCGCCGCCGAGGTTGCCGAACTATTGAAAACCGCTGGCTTTGCTGCACGTATCGACAGCAATCGGCCTTTCGACCATGGCGTCTGGGTGCCTTTATCGCTGATGTATCCGCAGGCTGACATCCCGATTGTCCAGGTTTCATTGCCCACCCGTGGCGGTCCTGCCCTGCAGACCCGTGTTGGCCACGCGCTGACCAGCCTGCGCGAGCATGGCGTCCTGCTGATCGGCTCCGGCAGCATCACTCACAACCTGCGGGAACTGGACTGGCATGCCGGCCCCGAGAGCGTTGAGCCCTGGGCCCTGGCGTTTCGCGACTGGATGATCGACAAACTCGCAGCGAACGACGAAGCCGCGCTGCACGACTATCGCGCGCAGGCGCCAAACGCTGTACGCAATCATCCGAGTGATGAGCACTTGTTGCCGTTGTACTTTGCCCGCGCCGCTGGCGGGCAGTTCAGCGTTGCTCACCAAGGGTTCACCATGGGGGCGCTGGGCATGGATATTTACCGCTTCGGCTGACAGACAGACCGCGTCGCGGCCTTCGTCGGAACGCCGCCCGGAGCAAGCCCGCTCCCACATTTGATCGCATTCTTTCTGAAGTAACGCGGTCGCCTGTGGGAGCGGGCTTGCTCGCGAAGGGGCCACCGCCACTCTTCAGCCGGACTTGAACTGCAGGCAAAAAAAATCCCCGAACCAGTCGGGGATTTTTTATGTTCGATCAATCAGCCCGAGAGCGGATCAATCTTCGCGGTAGCGACGCAGCTTCAACTGCTTACCGGCAACGCGAGTGTCCTTCAGCTTGGTCAGCAACTTCTCCAGACCATCTTCCGGCAGCTCGACGAGGCTGAAGCTGTCACGCACCTGGATGCGACCGATCGCTTCACGCGCCAGGCCACCTTCGTTGAGGATGGCGCCCAGCAGGTTCTTGGCGGCGATACCGTCACGCGCGCCCAGCGCGGTACGGCAACGTGCACGGCCTTCGCCCAGTGGCATCGGAGCGCGACGCTCGCGGTCACCACGCTCAGGACGATCACCGGAACGCTCTGGACGATCGCCACGCGGTGCATTGTTCGGCACCAGTGGACGCTCTTTCTCGATAGCGGCCAGGTTCAGCGCTTGACCGTTGGTAGCCTTGCGCAGCAGGGCTGCGGCCAGGGCACGCGGGCTGCAACCGATGTCGGCGGTCAGGCGATCGAGCAGATCACCGTGGGTCGATTCGGCTTCAGCCACCAGCGGCGACAGGCTGTTGGTCAGCTTCTTGATGCGCGCATCCAGAACGGCTTGAGCGTCCGGCAGGCGAACTTCAGCAACCTTTTGACCGGTTACACGCTCGATCACTTGCAGCATGCGGCGCTCACGCGGAGTCACCAGCAGCAGTGCACGACCTTCGCGACCGGCACGGCCGGTACGGCCGATACGGTGAACGTAGGACTCTGGATCGTACGGCATGTCAACGTTGAACACGTGAGTGATGCGCGGAACGTCCAGGCCACGAGCGGCAACGTCGGTCGCCACAACGATGTCCAGACGGCCATCCTTGAGGGAGTCGATCACGCGCTCACGCTGGTTCTGGGCGATGTCACCGTTCAGCGCAGCGGCTTTGTAGCCTTTGGCTTCCAGGGCACTGGCCAGGTCCAGGGTCGCTTGCTTGGTGCGCACGAACATGATCAGGGCGTCGAAATCTTCCACTTCCAGCAAGCTGAGAACGGCCGAAGTCTTCTGGTCAGCGTGAACCAGCAGGTGAGCCTGCTCGATCGCGGTAACGGTCTGGGTCTTGCTCTGAATCTTGACGTGCTTCGGATCGCGCAGGTGGCGTTCGGCGATGGCACGGATCGATTGAGGCAAGGTGGCCGAGAACAGTACGGTCTGACGGGTTTCCGGCATGGCCTTGAAGATGACTTCCAGGTCGTCCATGAAGCCCAGCTTGAGCATTTCGTCGGCTTCGTCGAGAACCAGGTGGTTCACGGTCGCCAGTACTTTTTCGTCGCGACGCAGGTGGTCGCACAGACGGCCCGGAGTGGCGACAACGATTTGTGCGCCATTACGGATTGCTTTCAGTTGTGGGCCCATCGGCGCGCCGCCGTAGACAGCCACAACAGTCACGCCCGGCATTTGCTTGGCGTAGGTTTCGAAAGCGGTTGCAACTTGTAGCGCCAACTCACGAGTTGGGGCCAGGATCAGAGCTTGCGGCTCGCGCTTGGACGGATCAATGCGGTGCAGAATTGGCAGGGCAAAGGCAGCGGTTTTACCGGTACCGGTTTGCGCCTGACCAATCATATCGTGACCGGCGAGAATGATCGGGATCGACTGCTGCTGAATGGCCGAAGGCTCTTCATAGCCGGTAGCGACTACTGCAGCGACAATATTTGGATGAAGTTCAAGAGCGGCGAAGCCGCCGATTTCCTGGGTCATGGGTCTGCCTCTAAGTGCATCCGCAAAGACCCATGCTCCAAAGCTGCACATGCCGTGTTGAGACTCAAGAGTCGCCCTGGCAGCTTTGTCGGCGGGGATTTGCGAAAACGAATGAATGAAAAGAATCGTCAAGGAAGAGTCCGCTGGGCGGACGTGCAGCCGAAGCTGGCTTCGGGGAATTGCGCTACCTAAACGCGGCCCGGTTAAAGGCCGGCGCGCACTATACCGGAATTCGCCCAAAAAGGGAGCTTTTTTTATCGGAAATCCACCGGATACACCGTTGTGTAACAGGCTTTGCGAATAATCGGTCAGCCGTCTATTTTTCAAAGGCCCGGCCCTGCGGGTGATAGCGCTAAAACGGTTCACCCTTTGCCGTGCAGACCGCCGGTCTGGCACGCCTTCCCCACCCCGAGGACCGCTCCATGAATCAGCCCAGCTCCAGTCGAGTCAGCCGCGAACGGCATGGTCATGTGTTCCTGATCGGTCTGGATCGGGTGGCCAAGCGCAATGCCTTCGATCTCGACCTGCTCAACGCGTTGAGCCTGGCCTATGGCGAGTTCGAAGCCGACAGCGAGGCGCGGGTGGCGGTGGTGTTCGCTCATGGCGAACACTTCACCGCCGGGCTCGACCTGGTCAATGCCAGCGTCACACTGACAGATGGCTGGCAGGTTCCACCCGGCGGCTGTGATCCGTGGGCGGTGTTCGCAGGTCCCAGGGTCAGCAAACCGGTAATCGTCGCCGCCCAGGGCTACTGCCTGACCATCGGCATCGAGTTGATGCTGGCCGCCGACATCAACCTGTGCGCCAGCAACACCCGGTTCGCGCAAATGGAAGTGCAACGCGGAATCTTCCCGTTCGGCGGCGCCACCCTGCGCCTGCATCAAGTGGCCGGCTGGGGCAATGCCATGCGCTGGTTGCTGACCGGTGATGAATTCGACGCCCGTGATGCCTTGCACCTGGGTCTGGTGCAGGAGGTCATGGCCAGTGAGGACTTGCTGCCCCGGGCGATTGAACTGGCCGAACGGATCGCCCGTCAGGCACCGCTTGGGGTGCAGGCGACGCTGATGTCTGCGCGACAGGCCCGGTATGAAGGGGAAACCGCGGCGGCACAGGCGTTGCCGCAGCTAGTCAAGAAGTTGATGGCTACCGAGGACGTCAAGGAAGGTGTGCGGTCGATGGTGGAGCGGCGGCCGGGTGTCTTCAAAGGGCTTTAGCCTTGTATTGCCAGTAAGAAAGCTATCGCGAGCAAGCTCGCTCCCACAGGGGATCGCGGTCAAATGTGGGAGCGAGCCTGCTCGCGATGGGGCCATCACTGACAACTCAGGTAGCCGGGCGAATCGCCTTGATCAACGAATCCAGCGAGTACCCCAACCGCGGCGCCAGCGCTTCGGCGCGGGCGATCAGGCCATCCATGTCCAGTTCCTGGTCCAGCTCCGACGGCACGATCAGAATCACGTTGCCCTCCTTCACCGGCAGCTCCCAGTAATGTCGGTGATACAAACCGCGCAACAAGGCGGCGCCCAGGGGTTTGCCATCGTCGGTCGCCCACTGATTGATGACCAGCCAGCCACCCGGATTCAATCGCTTCTGGCAGTTTTCCAGAAAGCTCCATGCCAGATGACCGACACCCGGACCGACATCGGTATAAAGGTCGACGAAAATCAGGTCGGCCGACTCAGCGGTGTCCAGCAGTTCCAGCGCATCGCCAACGCGGATGTACAGGCGCGGATCGTCATCCAGCCCCAGATATTCAATAGCCAGGCGCGGTACGTCCGGGCGTAGTTCGATGGCTTCGACATCTTCCAGCGGCAGGAACTTGAGGCAGGCCTGGGTCAGCGTCCCGGCACCGAGGCCGAGAAACAGCGCACTTTCCGGTTGCTGGTGGCACAGCGCACCAATCAGCATCGCCCGGGTGTAGTCATACTCGAGCCAGCTCGGATCGGCCGTGAACACGCAGCTTTGCTCGATGGCATCACCGAATTCGAGAAAACGGTAATCGGCCACTTCCAGCACACGAATCACGCCGAACTCGTCCTGTACCTCGGCGAGCAGATGCTCGACGCGCTCCTCAGTCATTTCATCTCCTGATCGTCACCGGGGCCGGCAACGCAATAACACCGCGTGTAGAGAGCGGCAAAGGCGAGATTGTCGGCGAAGCGACAGGAACAGGTCACGCACTAATTTGCTGATAACATGGAGGTCCGAGCGAAAACACTAGAGACCGCGATGAGCCAACCCTGGAGCCCCGACAGCTGGCGCGCCTTGCCGATCCAGCAACAACCCCAATACCCCGACGCCGCGCATTTGCAGCAGGTCGAGCAGACCCTGGCAAGCTATCCGCCACTGGTGTTTGCCGGTGAAGCCCGGGAGTTGCGCCGTCAGTTTGCCGAGGTGACCCAGGGCCGCGCGTTTCTGTTGCAAGGTGGCGACTGCGCCGAAAGTTTCGCCGAATTCTCCGCGGCAAAAATCCGCGACACCTTCAAGGTGTTGTTGCAGATGGCGATCGTGATGACCTTTGCTGCCGGCTGTCCGGTGGTCAAGGTCGGGCGCATGGCCGGGCAGTTCGCCAAGCCCCGTTCGGCCAATGACGAAACCATCGATGGCGTGACCTTGCCCGCCTACCGTGGCGACATCGTCAACGGTATCGGTTTCGACGAAAAAAGCCGCGTGCCGGACCCGGAACGCCTGCTGCAGTCCTATCACCAGTCCACCGCCACCCTGAACCTGTTGCGTGCATTTGCCCAGGGCGGTTTTGCCGATCTGCACCAGGTGCACAAGTGGAACCTGGACTTCATTGCCAACTCGGCGCTGGCGGAAAAGTACAGCCACCTGGCCGACCGTATCGATGAAACCCTGGCATTCATGCGCGCCTGCGGCATGGACAGCTCGCCGCAGTTGCGCGAAACCAGTTTCTTCACCGCCCACGAAGCGCTGCTGCTGAACTACGAAGAAGCCTTCGTGCGTCGCGACAGCCTGACCAACGACTACTACGACTGCTCGGCCCACATGCTGTGGATCGGCGACCGCACCCGTCAGCTGGACGGCGCCCACGTCGAATTCCTGCGCGGGGTGAACAACCCGATCGGGGTCAAGGTCGGCCCGAGCATGAACCCGGACGACCTGATTCGCTTGATCGACGTGCTCAACCCGCAGAACGATCCGGGTCGCCTGAACCTGATCGCGCGGATGGGCGCGAACAAGGTCGGCGATCACTTGCCGCAGCTGATCCGCGCCGTCCAGCGCGAAGGCAAGCAGGTGCTGTGGAGTTCCGACCCGATGCACGGCAACACCATCAAGGCCAGCAGCGGCTACAAGACCCGCGACTTTGCGCAGATCCTCGGCGAGGTGAAGCAGTTCTTCCAGGTACACGAAGCCGAAGGCAGTTATGCCGGGGGTATCCACATCGAAATGACCGGGCAGAACGTGACCGAGTGCATCGGTGGTGCACGACCGATCACCGAGGATGGCTTGTCGGATCGCTACCACACCCATTGCGACCCGCGGATGAATGCCGATCAGTCGCTGGAGCTGGCGTTTTTGATTGCTGAAACCTTGAAGCAGGTTCGGCGCTAGATTTTGCTTCTCTGATAGACCGCCATCGCGAGCAAGCTCGCTCCCACATTGGACCGCGCTCCCCTGTGGGAGCGAGCTTGCTCGCGAAGAGGCCAGCTCAGCCACCCTCAATCTGCGCCAGTGCCACCCGCAACCTCGCCGCACTCGCCCGCGGGCAATTCAGCTGAACCTGTGCCAGCCCCAGCCAATCCGCCATCTGCCGCAGATTGACCGCCAACGCCAACATCCCCTCGTCATCCAGCCCCGCCTCCTCCTCATGCACCGCATGCACCGCCAAACGGTCCGCCCCGCGTTCGGCGCGCAGATCGACTCGTGCGGCAATCCGTTCGTTGTGCAAAAACGGCAGGACGTAATAGCCGTACACCCGTTTGTCCGGCGGCGTGTAGATCTCCAGCCGATAGCGGAAATCAAACAGCCGCTCGGTCCGGCTGCGTTCCCAGATCAGCGAATCGAACGGCGAGAGCAAGGCACTGGCCACGACTTTACGCGGCACTTTTGGCTCGGGCAGACAATAGGCCGGTTGTCGCCAGCCCTGCACTTCGCAGGTCAGCAATTCCCCGGCCTCGACCAACTCGGCCAAACGTGGACGACTGTCCGCAGGATTCAAGCGGAAATAGTCACGCAAATCCTTCTCCGTACCGACCCCCAAGGCCGTTGCCGCATGCCGCAACAGGCCGCGCTGGGCCTCGTCTTCACTCAGGACGGGGTGCGCAAGCACCGCCGAGGGAATCACTCGCTCCGGCAGATCGTAGAGCCTTTCGAATCCGCGTCGTCCGGCAACAGTCACTTCACCGGCAGCGAACAACCATTCCAACGCATGCTTTTCCGCGCTCCAGTCCCACCAGGGACCGGCCCGCTCCTGACGGGTCGACAGACTTCCGGCACCCAACGCGCCCTGCTCCTCGACCGAAGCCAGCACCCGGCGAATGGTGTCTTGCTGCTCACGGCCAAAGCGCGCCAATTGCTGATAAATGTCTTCGCCACGGCCCGCACGCTGCATGCGCCAACGCATCAACGGGAACATGGAAAGTGGCAACAACGAGGCTTCATGGCCCCAATACTCGAACAACGTACGGCGCCGGCCCTGACTCCAGGCAGCCTGGTCGAGCAAATCGGAGGAGTAGTTACCGAGGCGGGAAAATAGCGGAAGGTAGTGCGAACGCACCAATGCATTGACCGAATCGATCTGCAAAATGCCCAGCCGTTCGATCAGGCGATTGAGCGCAACAGCCTTGATCGCCGCTGGCGGCGACCGCCCGTTGAACCCTTGGGCGGCCAGCGCCAGACGCCGAGCCTGTTTGAGGGTAAAGGACAACGTTGCGGGCATGGGTGCCTCCTTGTCTGCTCGCAACCTACCTCACCGGTAAGGGGTTTGTGTAGCGTGGCATTCATCATTTATGCATCGGGTCATTCCAGAACGGCTTGATCGACTCGTTCTCCACATCCGCACGGCTCATGCCGATGTCCTTGAGTGCCTCGTCGCTCAAGCTCGCCAGCAATTCGCGCTCGCGATGCAATTCGTACCAGCGGCCGACCTTGTGCAGCAGATCGGATATCACGTGAATCGAGTGTTTTTCTGATCCTTGGAACTCATGTTGACCTTTCATCTTGTTGCCCTCCGTTTGGATGGCTCCAGTCTCGCGCCGGGTCTAAGATCAATCCAACGAATGTTTCTGATGTCACATATCTCGGAGATTGATGAATGTCGGCCTACCCGAGTATCGATACCGAAGTGTTGCGCACCTTCGTCGCCATCGCCGACCAGGGCGGCTTTACCCGCGCCGGGGAATTGGTCAACCGCACCCAGTCCGCCGTCAGCATGCAGATGAAACGACTGGAAGAAGATGTGCTGCAGCGTCAGTTGTTCCAGCGCGACGGGCGGCAGGTGCGACTGACGGCTGAAGGCCAGGTGCTGCTCGGCTATGCGCGACGCATCCTCAAGCTGCACAGCGAGGTCTTCAATACGTTGCGTGAGCCCGACATGGTCGGCACGGTGCGTATCGGCACGCCGGACGATTATGTGATGCGGTTCCTCCCGGGGATTCTGCGCCGGTTTGCCCAGTCTTACCCGCTGATTCAGATAGAAGTGCACTGCGAATCATCCAAACAACTGTTGATGCGCCAGGACCTCGACCTGTCAATCGTGACCCGCGAACCGGGCAGCGAAATCGGCCAGTTGTTGCGCAAGGAACGCTTTGTCTGGGCCGAGGCACAATGCTACAGCGCCCACGAGCAGACGCCGCTGCCACTGGCGATGTTCAACAGTGATTGCTTCTGCCGCCAGTGGGCCTGCAATGCCCTGGATGCCCGGGGGCGCGATTACCGGGTGGCGTACAACAGCGACAGCCTGTCGGCGATCATGGCCGTGGTCAGCGCCGGCCTGGCCGTCACGGCGCAACTTGAAAGCCTGATCACCGCGGACATGCGCATCCTTGGTGAGGCCCAGGACCTGCCGCTGCTGCCCGAGGCCAGCATCATGCTCGTGCGCAACCTGCATAACCCGTCACCCATCACCGAGTGCCTGGCCGAGCACATCATCGAAGGCTTCAAACTTTGAAGGCGAGCATCACCGCACAGAACACCAGGAACCCGCAAAACAGCCCGCGCAGCAGCCGCTCCGGCAATGCGTGGGCAACCTTCACGCCCCAACTGATGCTCATCAGCCCACCGACCGCCAAGGGCAAGCCGATCACCCAATTGACCTGATGGTGCGCGGCGTAAGTCACCAGCGTCACCCCCGTACTCGGCAAGGCCAGCGCCAACGACAGCCCCTGCGCAACCACTTGGCTCGTGCCGAACAGGCTGGTCAGCACCGGTGTCGCCACCACCGCGCCCCCCACGCCGAACAACCCGCCCATCGTGCCGGATGCAGCGCCAAGCAGGCCCAGCCAGGGCCATGAGTAGTTCATCTGCGAAGCCGGCGGAGCGCTGGCGGCGAACATGCGAACGAGGTTGTACGCCGAGAGTGCGATCAGAAACGCAACAAAGCCTATGCGCATGGTTTGCGCATCAATGCCCACCGCCCAGATCGACCCGAGCCAGGCGAAGCAAAACCCCATGATGGCCAGCGGTAACGCGTGACGCAGTTCGATACGGATGCGCTGATGATAGCGCCACAGCGCCAGCATCACGTTCGGCACCACCATCACCAGCGCGGTGCCTTGGGCAATCTGCTGATCGAGCCCGAACAGCACGCCCAGCAGCGGAATGGCGATCAGGCCGCCGCCGATGCCAAACAAACCGCCGAGCGTGCCCAACGCAGCGCCGAACACCAGATACATCAAGAACTCAATCACAGCATTTTCCCCGTTGCCGTCAGGCCTTTGATCCTACGCAGTTGCTTCTGGCACGGAAACGCATAGCAACGCACAATGGCTATGCCAAATTCGCACAAGCACAAACCTGCCATGAACCCCAATCAACTGACCGACCAACTGGCCTTGTTCCTCGACGTGCTGGAAACCGGCAGTTTTTCCGCCGCCTCGCGCCGTCATCCGCTAACCCCTTCGGCCGTGGCACGGCGTATCGACAGCCTGGAAAGCGCGGTCGGCAGTCAGCTGTTCCTGCGCAGCACGCATGCGGTACGCGCCACGCCGGCGGGATTGGCCTTTGCCGAGCGCGCACGGCGGATCGTCGCCGAATTGCGCCTGGCCCGGGCCGAGGCGGTGTCCCTGAGCAGCGCGCCGGAAGGCCTGATTCGTATCGATGCGCCGGCAGCCTTTGGTCGCCGGCACCTGGCACCGGTGATTGCCGATTTCCTGATGCTCTACCCCGGACTCGATGTGCAACTGCACTTGATCGACAGCTTCGTCGACATGCAGGGCCTGAACCTCGGCAAGGTCGATCTGGTGCTGCGCGCCGGGCAACTGGCCGATACCCGGCTGGTGGCCACGCCACTGGCGAGCATGGTGCGTATCGCCTGCGCCAGCCCTGATTATTTGCGGCGTCGCGGCGTGCCGACCGAGCCGACACAGCTGATTGAACACGACGGACTCGACTGGGATGGCCTGGCTCCGCCCTTCGCCTGGCGTTTCGAGCGCGACGGGCAAATGCACTTGCACCGGCCGGCGCGGATCCGCATGAGCGCCAACAATGCCGAGGCGCTGGTGTGCGGCGCATTGGCCGGACTCGGTATCGCGCACCTGCCGACCTGGCTGGCCAGCGAATACCTGTTGCGGGGTGAGTTGCTGCCGCTGTTCTGCGACAGCGGTCTGCCGAAACCGGAAAGCGCCGGCATCTACGCCTTGCGCCTGGAACAGCAGCCCAACTCCCGCAGTCGCTTGTTGCTGGAGTACCTGAAAACCCGCTTCAGCCCGATTCCGCCCTGGGATCTGGTGCTGCAAACCCATTTGCAACGGCACTGATCAAAATTATCTGGCGCATTAAAGACTCGCCCGCTAGATTCTTCAGATCACAGATCAAGGCTTCGACATGACCACCGAGCGCAACACCCCGGACAACTGCGACAACCTGCTGCTGGACAATCAGGCGTGCTTCGCCCTGCATTCCACTTCGCTGATGATGACCAAGGTCTACAAACCCTTGCTGCAAGCGCTGGGCCTGACCTACCCGCAATACCTGGCGATGATGGTGTTGTGGGAAAAGGACGGTTTGACCGTAGGTGAAATCAGCACGCGGTTGCTGACCGATCCTGGCTCGTTGACGCCGCTGCTCAAGCGCCTGGAAGCCGAAGGCCTGCTCAGCCGAACCCGCAGCCGCGAAGATGAGCGGGTGGTGATCGTCGAACTCACCGAACAGGGCCGGGCGTTGCGCGACAAGGCCCGGGACATTCCCCAATGCATCCTCGGCGCCAGCGGGATGACCCTGGAGCGCCTGAAAAACCTGCAGGCGGAACTGCAGGAGTTGCGTCGCCACCTGCAAGATAGCCTCTAGTCTCCAAACCACCACAAATCCCTTGTGGGAGCGAGCTTGCTCGCGATGGCGGTGTATCAGTCAGCATCATTGCTGAATGTGAGACTGCAATCGCGAGCAAGCTCGCTCCCACAGCGGCTCTGCGGCCCACCAGAAAACCGGGTTCGCCACCCTCCCCAGAAAAAAACCCGCTGAAAATCCCCCTCGATAGCTCTAGCTCAATACTTTCAACCTAAACCACCTCACAGCCTTGCGTCTTTTTTCAAATTTCTTTGAAAAAATATATTGCGCGCTAAACATTAGCGCGATACATTTATTTCGCACTTACTTAGCGCGCAAACATTTAGCGCAAAACAAACAAACCCTGAACGAGGCTTTCACCATGCAAACTCTCTACACCGCAATCGCAACCTCCACCGGTGGCCGTGACGGTCGTGCGGTTTCCAGCGACAACATCCTCGACGTCAAGCTCGCCACGCCCAAAGAACTCGGCGGTGCCGGCGGCGCAGCCACCAACCCAGAGCAACTGTTCGCTGCCGGCTACTCCGCCTGCTTCATCGGTGCCCTGAAATTCGTGGCCAGCCAGACCAAGCGCAGCATTCCTAACGACGCTTCGATCACCGCTCATGTCGGCATCGGCCAGATCCCTGGCGGCTTCGGCCTGGACATCGACCTGCACATCAGCCTGCCGGGTCTTGAACAAGCCGATGCACAAACACTGGTCGATGCGGCCCACCAGGTCTGCCCGTACTCCAACGCCACCCGTGGCAACGTCGATGTGCGTCTGCACGTAACCGTCTAAGCGCTGACTACCCAGGCCCGAACAGGAAACGAACATGAACACTTTCAGCAAAGTCTTGACCGGTACCCTTCTCGCCTTGTCCATCAGCAACGCGTTCGCAGGTACCGGGGTTGAACACAACACCCAGGCGTTCCTCGACGTTCTCAACGCCGGAACCGGCAAGCCGATGGAGCAAATGACGCCCGCCGAGGCCCGCGCCGTGCTGGTGGGCGCGCAGGCCGGGGTGAAGCTGACGCTGCCAAAAGCCGATGTCAGCCAGAAGACCATTCAAGTCGACGGCCAACCGATCAGCCTGACCATCGTCCGGCCGGCCGGGGTCAAGGGCGAGCTGCCGGTGTTCATGTTCTTCCACGGCGGTGGCTGGGTGCTGGGGGACTTCCCGACCCACGAGCGGCTGGTGCGTGACCTGGTGACGGGTTCGGGTGCCGCGGCCGTATTCGTGAACTACACGCCGTCGCCGGAAGCGCATTACCCGGTGGCGATCAACCAGGCTTACGCCGCAACCCGATGGGTGGCCGAGCATGGCAAAGAGATCAACGTCGATGGCCAGCGCCTGGCGGTAGCCGGCAACAGTGTCGGCGGTAACATGGCGGCTGTGGTTGCGCTGATGGCCAAGGACAAGGGCACACCGGCGATCAGGTTCCAGGTGCTGTTGTGGCCGGTGACTGATGCCAACTTCGAAACCGCGTCCTACAACCAGTTTGCCGAAGGGCACTTCCTCACCAAAAACATGATGAAGTGGTTCTGGGACAACTACACCACCGACGCCAAGCAACGGAACGAGATCTACGCCTCGCCACTGCGCGCAACCACCGCCCAGTTGAAAGGATTGCCTCCAGCGCTGGTGCAGACCGCCGGGGCCGACGTATTGCGCGACGAAGGCGAAGCCTACGCCCGCAAGCTGGACGAGGCCGGTGTGCCGGTGACCTCGGTTCGCTACAACGGCCTGATCCACGACTACGGTTTGCTCAACGTGGTGAGCCAGGTGCCAGCGGTGCGTTCGGCGATGCTGCAGGCTTCGCAAGAGCTCAAGGAACACCTGAAATAAAAACTGTGGGAGCGAGCTTGCTCGCGATAGCGGACTGTCAGGCAACATCTTTGTTGAATGGTCGGACGCCATCGCGAGCAAGCTCGCTCCCACAGGGTTTCTGGTTGAACCCGAAATCGAAGGTAAAAAAAGCCCGACTCAATGGTCGGGCTTTTTCATTCCTGAAGCTGTGCTTATTTGGCACGGCCTTTGTAGGAACCGCCTTCGCGGGTATCGATCTCGATCATGTCGCCGATTTCGATGAAGTCAGCAACCGACAGCTCGGTACCGTTCTTCAGTTTGGCAGGCTTCATCACCTTGCCGGAAGTGTCGCCGCGAGCGGAACCTTCGGTGTAGTCAACCTGACGCACGATAGTGGTCGGCAGCTCTACGGAAACCAGACGCTCTTCGAAGAAGATCGCTTCGCAAACATCGGTCATGCCTTCTTCAACGAAAGGCAGAACGGCTTCGATGTCTTCAGCGTTCAGCTCGTACATGGTGTAGTCGGTGGTGTCCATGAACGTGTAGGTGTCGCCGCTGATGAAGGACAGGGTCGCTTCTTTGCGGTCGAGGATTACGTCGTCCAGTTTGTCGTCGGCGCTGTAAACGATCTCGGTCTTGTAACCGGTCAGCAGGTTTTTCAGCTTGGTCTTCATGATCGCGCTGTTACGACCGGACTTGGTGAATTCAGCTTTCTGAACCAGCCAAGGATCGTTTTCGAGACGAATCACGGTCCCGGGTTTCAGTTCTTTACCAGTTTTCATTGCGAATATCCGAATTTGGATGGGATTTACAAAAATCTAGGCCGCGTATCATATCCAATTTCCATAAAACTGTACCAGCGCCGTGGCAAGATCGGCCTGCAATGCCTGCTCCAGACACCACGCCTCGGCGTGTTTTTCCAGCTCTGGCCAGTGTTTACGAGTGAATTGCCAGTGGTCGGCCATTTTTTCACCGGCGTTCCACGCCCGCCAGAGACCGCTGATCGCCTCCCGCGCAGGCGCAGATAACCCCTTCACATAGAGTTCGAGGAAGGCTTCGAGCTTGTCCAGGTGGATGTCTTCTTCCTGCCGGTAGATATGCCAGAGAAATGGCCGGCCAGCCCATTGCGCGCGCACAAAGGAATCTTCGCCGCGCACGGCATTGAAATCGCAGCACCACAGCAACCGGTCGTACTGGTCCTGGCGGACGAATGGCAGCACTTGCACGGTCAAGGCGTCGCGCACATGCACGGCACCGGCCGCCACCCCCTGCACACCGAGCCAACGCTCGACGTCGCCGAGAATCCGCCCTTCCGGCACCAGCAGATGAGTGGCAGTAGAATCGCCGGCCATTGCATCAAGCCAACTGGCCAGACCGGTGTTTTCGTAGGCAAACAATGAGATCAGCTGCGCGCCGGGCGCAGGATCAATTCCCAAGCCTTGCAGGAATTTTCTTTGAGCCTGCGGGTTTTGCTGAAATTGCCGACGCCGCTCCAGCAACCCTCGCTCACGCAGCAGTCCGCCGGTGCCCTTCTGAAATCCCGGGAAGAAGAAGAACTTCTGCACGTTTTTGTACTTCACCGAGGGCAAACCGTGGCAGCCGATGACCCAGTCCTCGGCGCTCAGGTAATCCAGGTTCATCCACAGCGGCGTCTTCTCCCGTTCGGCCATGGCCTCCATATAGGCGCTCGGCAATTGGCAGGCAAAAGCAGCAATCACCACATCGGCGGCTTCGGTCGGTTGCCACTCGGCTGGCCATTGGCGCACTTCGACGCCTTGCTGCAACTGCCTGGGAGCATGGATGTCGATTTCCGGGCACAGGCGCTCGAACGCTCGCAGGTCATCGACCCATAGACGCACCGCCAGCCCATGTTCGGCCACCAGTTGCCGGGCCAGTCGCCAGGTCACGCCGATGTCGCCGAAGTTGTCGACCACGGTGCAAAAAATATCCCAGCGGGTTTTCATTTCAGGCATTCCAGGCTCCCGTTGGCAAAGGCGCCGATTGTCCGCATAAATTACCCCGTGCAGAAGAGCCGACGGCGATTATTCTTCATGCGACAATCACCACTCGCCAGTGACCTTTCGCCAGGAGGCAACCATGCCCCACCGCCCCACTCCGCGCCGATCCTTCCCGATCAGCCTCAGCGCCCTGCAACTGACCGGCAGTATCGCCCTCGGCATGTGGCTCGGGTTCATTGCCATTGTGTTGACCTGCTGGCTCGCGTCGCGCCTGCTTTTCAGCGAGCAACTCGCCCCGGTCGCGGCGGCGGTTGAGCAGCTGGCCCAACCACCCGCAGTGGCTCAACCGCTGCCGAACATTCCGCCACAGAGCCCGCTGTTCGAGCAATATGAAGAAAACCTGCGCAAGAACGAACAGCAGCAACGGCTTGATCAGGCACGTAGCAGCAGTCGCAACCTGGCCAACCCGAACTGTCAGTTCTGGCTGCAACAGGACCGGACTGCACCCAGCGAAAAAAGCCGCGCCAACGTCCTGCAATTCTGCGATTGATCATGAATAAGCAAACCGTCCACCAACTGATTCTCGACAGGCTGCGGGTCGATCTCGACATCGCCGAACGGGCCGCGCAAACCGCCTACGAAACGGCGACCCACGAAGAAAACATCGCCGAGAACAAGTACGACACCCTGGGGCTGGAAGCGTCCTATCTCGCGGCCGGGCAAGCCAGGCGGGTCGAGGAAATTCGCCAGTCACTGAGCCTCTGCCAGAACCTCGCCCTGCGTCCGTATGACGATCAGCGGGGCATCGAAGTGGGCGCGCTGCTCGGGCTGGAGGACGAAAAGGGGCGCGAACAATGGCTGTTTCTGGCCCCCGATGCAGCAGGGTTGAAGGTCGATCTGGTGGGACAACTGATCACCGTCATCACCCCGCGCTCACCGCTGGGCAAAAGCCTGCTGGGCAAGTTCGAGGGCGATGAGGTGGAGATCATGGTGGCGGGCGCTCGGCAACAGTTCGCTGTCACCGAGGTGGTTTGACCGGCAGGAAACGCTATCAGTGAACGGGTAGTTCGACGCCTTCGAACAGCTCTTCCAGTTCCTGCTTGTTGTGGCACTGAATGGCCTTGGCCATGACTTCGCGGGTCAGGTGCGGCGCGAACTTCTCGATGAAGTCGCACATGAAACCCCGCAGGAAGGTGCCGCGACGGAAGCCGATCTTGGTTACGCTGGACTCGAACAGTTCGCTGGCATCGAGTACCACCAGGTCGCTATCGAGCTTGGTGTCGACAGCCATTTTTGCCACGATGCCTACGCCCAGACCCAGACGAACATAGGTCTTGATCACGTCGGCGTCGGCGGCGGTGAACACCACTTTCGGCGTCAGGCCGCGATGGCTGAAGGCTTCGTCGAGTTTCGAACGGCCGGTAAAACCGAACACGTACGTCACGATCGGGTATTCGGCCAGTGCTTCGAGGGTCAGTTTCGACAGCTTGGTCAGCGGGTGGCCCTGAGGCACGACCACGCAACGGTTCCAGCGGTAGCACGGCATCATCACCAGATCACCGAACAGCTCGAGCGCTTCGGTGGCAATGGCGAAATCCACGGTGCCGTCAGCGGCCATTTCGGCGATTTGCATCGGCGATCCCTGATGCATGTGCAGGGCCACGTCCGGGTATTGCTTGATGAAATTGCTGATCACCGGCGGCAACGCATAACGCGCCTGGGTATGAGTGGTGGCAATCGACAGGGTGCCTTTCTTCTCGTTGGAGAACTCCTGGGCGATCTGCTTGATGCTTTCAACCTTGCGCAGAATCTCGCCAGCGGTGGTGATGATGCGCTCGCCGGCCGGGGTGACACGGGTCAGGTGCTTGCCGCTACGGGCAAAAACCTCGACGCCCAGTTCGTCTTCCAGCAGACGGATCTGCTTGCTGATGCCCGGTTGAGAGGTGTAAAGGCTTTGGGCTGTAGCGGAAACGTTGAGGTCGTGGTGCGCCACTTCCCAGATGTAGCGCAATTGTTGAAGCTTCATATGAATCCCTCAAAGCAGGTAGACGCCACGGGCATCAGCGACGGTATATAACTATATTAATGGCTCGAAGAATAAATCTAGAACTTTTTTATCAAATTGCC
The DNA here is from genome assembly GCF_019218985.1 of Pseudomonas sp. PDM30. Classification (NCBI taxonomy): domain Bacteria; kingdom Pseudomonadati; phylum Pseudomonadota; class Gammaproteobacteria; order Pseudomonadales; family Pseudomonadaceae; genus Pseudomonas; species Pseudomonas sp. PDM30. The sequence continues at coordinate 754,400 of NZ_JAHUWM010000001.1, read as the reverse complement.
ATTATTCGTGTTCTAGCGATCCCCTTGACGACGACGTTGCACCAGCGGCACCAGATAGACCGGCACCTTGGACAGTTGCAACACTCGGGCGGCGGTTCGCCCCAGAGGCGTTTCCGCACCAGCACCATGGCTGTGACTACCTACGATCAACAAATCCACGGAGAGTTTCTGCGCCTGGTCCAGAATCACCTGCGACGGATCGCCCTGCAGCACCCGTACTGCCTGAATCCGCTCCAGGTCGTGCTCCCCTTCATCCCCCAACTCCTCACGAAAACTGTCGAGCACCCGCTGCTCGATACTGGCAATCACCGTATTGAGGCCCTGGCTGTGAAACTCGTTCAGCGCCTGTTCATCGAGATAACTTTGCAGCACCGATTCGGCAAACAACCCCATGGGTTCAACCGCATGCACGACATACAAACTGGCATTGAAGGTCCTGGCCAGTTCCAGGGCATGCTGCATCACCACGGGCGCGTACAGACCAAGGTCAGTGGCATACAGCATCGAACGAATCATATGACCTCCTCGACTGCCAACATGGCGGAGATTTGATTCAGCTTAGCAGTGCCTTGGCGACTACGACGTCCCGCGCAACGCATTGAACGGTGGGCTTAAACCTTTTGCTCGTTGCTTATGCCATGGGGCACATGACCGGTGGCGACGACTTCTCGGGCCAACTCGCAGTGACCGGCCTGATCGTCGAAAAACACGTCGGCCGCGAAGGCTTCGAGAAAGGCCGACTTGGTCAGGCCGCCGAGGAACAGCGACTCGTCGAGACGGATGTCCCATTCGCGCAACGTGCGAATGACCCGCTCATGGGCCGGCGCCGATCGCGCCGTGACCAGCGCGGTACGGATCGGACAGGTGTCCTCCGGGAACTCACGCTGCAGCAGGTTGAGGGCCGCGAGAAACCCTTTGAACGGCCCACCGCGCAACGGTTCGCGGGCGGCCTCACGCTCGCTGGCCTGGAACGCCTCCAGACCACCGGCCTGATAAATGCGTTCCGACTCATCGGAAAACAGTACCGCGTCTCCATCGAAGGCAATGCGTAACTCGTCGCTGGCCGCACGGCTGGCACCGCCCGACAGAATGGTCGCTGCCGCGAACCCGGCGTCCAGTGCATTGCGCACGTCTTCGGCGTGGGTCGAGAGAAACAGGTCGCAGCCAAAGGCCTTGAGGTAGGGATACGGACTGCGCCCGCCGACAAAGGCCGCACGGGAAATGGCCAGTCCGTAGTGGTCAATCGAGTTGAACACCCGCAGCCCGGTGTCGGCGCTGTTGCGCGACACCAGAATCACCTCGACCCGGGCGCGGCCGAGGCTGTTGTTGAGGTTCAGGAGTTTCTGCACCAGCGGGAAGGCATCGCCGGGCTCGAGGATTTCGTCTTCGTGTTCGATCTGATATTGCCGGTAGGCCTCGACACCACTCGACAGGTAGACCTTGTGGCTTTCGCTCAGGTCGAACAGCGCCCGCGAAGAAATCGCCAGCACCAGCTTGTCGTCAATTGCCTTTGGCATGCCCTTCCCCCTCAGGTCGGTCGAATCAGGTATTGCGTCGATCAATGAAACTCAAACTGCGATACAAGGCCTCGATGCGTGGCATCTCACACCCGGCAGCCTTCGCCGCCGCCAAAGGCCGGGCGTAGATCGCGGCCAGTTCCAGCGGTCGCTTGTGCAAATAATCGTGGTACATGCTCGGCCAGTAGTCGGGCATCTTTTCGGTCACCATGAACAAATGCTCGGCATAGCCTGCCGGTACGTCGTGCCCGCAGGCAACAGCGCCTTGGACCACTTCAGCCATCAGCGCCTTGATCAGCTCGCGGCTGTCGGCATCGGCCATCAACGGTGTGGTGCTCGCCCCCAGCAAAACCGAGAGACCGTTGTAAGGGATATTCCAGACCAGTTTTTGCCAACGCGCCTGATGTAAATTCGCCATGGCCTGGGAATCGAGGCCGGCGCTGCGAAACAGCCCGACGCCCTCCTCGACAATTGCGCTGCGTGCCGGCCCATCGGCGGGACCGCTGTGATAACCCACATGGACCGCGCCCAGCGCCTGATGGGTAATGACACCCGGCGCCTCGCGATGGACGCAGATGTAGCAGAGCCCTCCAAGCACATGCAGCGAATCGGGGAGCAACGCGCGCAGGCTGTCTTCGACGTCCAGGCCGTTTTGCAACAGCAGTACCTTGGCGTTCGGTGCCGCCGCCTGCAGGATGGCAGGTGCCAGGTCGGCGTTGCTGGTGGTTTTCGCGCCCACCAGCAGCCAATCGCAAGGTGGCATGTCTTGCGCGTCCGAATAGGCCTGCACCGGGTTCAACGTCAGTACACCGTGGGGCGCGCTATCGACTCGCAAGCCATGCTCGGCCACCGCGGAGAACTCGCTGCGCAGCAGAAAATGCACATCAAAACCGGCACGTGCCAGCATCACCCCGTAGAAACCGCCGATTGCGCCGGTCCCGATAATGCCGATCGTCGGCTTGGCAACTGTCCCCATCATGGCAACTCCTCTGCTGTTCGACTCAGCGCCTGGTGCACGGCCCGATTGAGCTCGGTGCCGGTCAGGCGCGATTTCAGTGCTCCAAAGAATTCACCGTCGCGAACGACAAACAGCGCCGGCAAGTGAAAAACCTGATAACGCTCGACCACCCCGCCGTTGTTGCCGGCATCGATCCAGCACAGTCGATCGACTGCCAGGTCGAGTGTCGGCAATTGCTCGCGGGCAAAACGGCAACTGGCGCAGCCGACACTGGTGAAAATGACCAGCGATACACCGCTCATCGCCAGCAGCCGTTGGTCGGCGTCAAAATCGGTCAGTTCCAATTCGACCACTATACTGGGAGGAACAATGTCAGATGGCCGACACATGGAGTCTGTGTTCATGGGACGATTCATTCCTCACCCTGACGATGTGCCCGTCGAATTAACGTTGCTGAAACCTGAGTGTCTTTCGCGACGACAGCTGCACACTATCAGTCTCGGGGGCATGGCTTGCAATTATCACCGTGCGTGGCGTCACGGCACGGCGCTGGAGGTACGCATGCCGACCGTGAACCCGGACATGCGCTACCTGGGCTATGTCGCCTGGTGCCTGCGACGCAAGCGCGGTTATCTGGTAGGCATCGCTTTCGTCGATGAACAAACGCTGTTCAGCGCCCGGATGGGCGAACAGGTGTGCCAGATCGAACGCTACTGCCGCCTGCATGAGGCCCACGAAGACTTGCAGGACATCCAGGCCCTGGCCCTCGAATGGGTCCAGGAGCATGCCGACGAGTTCTCTCACGATTCGGTGCGCAAGGCTTTTGCGCAACCGGTGCTGGAATAGAGGCATTCTTGATCGGTTTGCCCCTCGCGGCAGGGAAACTGACTGCGAAACCCCACCAAACCGGCGTCTGCCCATTGTCGAGCCACGGTGTAACGCGCTAAGGTTCAGCTCCCCGACGCGCTTAATTTGCTGTGCTCCGCCGCGCGGGTTCGCTGGCGGCCGGCACCCGTGACCTGACGAGTAAACGATGGCTGATTTACCGATCAACGACCTAAACGTCGCCTCCAACGAGACACTGATCACTCCCGATCAGCTCAAGCGCGATATTCCCCTGAGCGACGCCGCACTGCGCACCGTCACCAAGGGCCGCGAAGTCATTCGCAACATTCTGGATGGCACCGACCATCGCCTGTTCGTCGTCATCGGGCCTTGCTCGATCCACGACATCAAGGCCGCCCACGAATATGCCGAGCGCCTGAAAGTTCTCGCCGCCGAAGTGTCCGATACCCTGTATCTGGTCATGCGCGTGTATTTCGAGAAGCCACGTACCACCGTCGGCTGGAAAGGCTTGATCAACGACCCGTACCTGGACGACTCGTTCAAGATCCAGGACGGCTTGCACATCGGTCGCCAGTTGCTGCTGGACCTGGCCGAAAAAGGCCTGCCGACCGCCACCGAAGCCCTCGACCCGATCTCCCCGCAATACTTGCAGGACCTGATCAGCTGGTCGGCCATCGGCGCGCGCACCACCGAATCCCAGACTCACCGTGAAATGGCCTCCGGGCTGTCCTCGGCCGTCGGCTTCAAGAACGGCACAGATGGCGGCCTGACCGTGGCGATCAACGCCCTGCAATCGGTTTCCAGCCCGCACCGCTTCCTGGGTATCAACCAGGAAGGTGGCGTGTCGATCGTGACCACCAAGGGCAATGCCTACGGTCACGTGGTGCTGCGCGGCGGCAACGGCAAACCGAACTACGATTCGGTCAGCGTTGCGCTCTGCGAGCAGGCGCTGAACAAGGCGAAGATCAAGCCGAACATCATGGTCGATTGCAGCCACGCCAACTCCAACAAGGATCCGGCCCTGCAACCGCTGGTGATGGAGAACGTCGCCAACCAGATCCTCGAAGGCAACAAGTCGATCATCGGCCTGATGGTTGAAAGCCACTTGAACTGGGGCGCCCAGGCGATCCCGAAAGACCTCGCCGACCTGCAATACGGCGTGTCGATCACCGACGCCTGCATCGACTGGACCGCGACCGAAAACACCTTGCGCAGCATGCATGCCAAGCTCAAGGATGTGCTGCCTAAACGCGATCGCAGCTGATCGCCTGTTTGGCGGTGCAAAAAGCACACACAAAAAAAAAACGCCGGGCTGGACCCGGCGTTTTTTTATGTGTTCGTTTTGTTGAAGGTCACTGACTCAGCTTGGCCGCATGCCGCTGGTGACGCTCCATGTAGCGCTCGACGTAGGAGCACGATGGAATGACGGTGTAGCCCATTTCGTCAGCGTACTCCAGCGCCTTCTCGGTCAAGGCTGCCGCAATACCGCGACCACGCAATGCGTTGGGCACGAAGGTGCGATAGATATCCAGGGTCTGTTTCCCCAGATCCATATAGGTCAGATAGGCACGATGACCGTCCACATTGGTCTCGAACTGATGACCAGCCTGGTCATGGTGGATGGACAACGCCTCGCTCATCACTACTCCTCGCGGGTCTGGAATTCCGACCCCTACCTTACCGATGTTTTTCCGGCGAAGGAACATCTACGCCACCCCGTGCCTGAGTGGGCACCGAGAAGAGCTGCACCGATCTCGCGCTACCGAGCACGTACAAATAGTAGGCACCATTGGCAGAAATGCTCAAGGTGCGCTCGTCATCGTGCGGGTTGGCGGGTGCTGCTCCGGATCACGCAGGATTGCGCTCGACCGAAGATCACTCCGGGTCGATAGCCTGAACATTGCCGGATGTTGAGACTTAAGACGAGCGCCCGCTGTTAAAGTCACCTGAACATCGAGAAAGATATTGGGAGGCGCTACGCAAAAGCCGAACAAAAGTGTAGACGAATCCATGTAGGCGGACTTTAGCCAGGCGGGAAAAAGAGCGGTGTGCCGAAGGAACTTTTTCTCTCCAGTTCGCTCAGCCACGGGCCTTGCAGCTGGATATTTTTTAAACAGTTCAGTTAAAAGTTGCTCGAAAAAGAATCAACGCCTACAATTTTTTTTGCTTCTTGCGTCACGTCAGTTTTACTTACTACAAGTAATGGGTAGTATGTACGCCGGCTCTTTCCTCAATCGGAGGAGATAGCTACTTAATAGAAAGTCCTTGAAGGGGAACACGATGAACAACGTTCTGAAATTCTCTGCTCTGGCTCTGGCCGCAGTTCTGGCTACCGGTTGCAGCAGCGCATCGAAAGAAACCGAAGCACGTCTGACCGCTACTGAAGACGCAGCTGCTCGCTCCCAGGCTCGTGCAGACGAAGCTTACCGTAAAGCTGATGAAGCTCTGGCTGCTGCTCAAAAAGCACAACAGACTGCTGACGAAGCTAACGAGCGTGCTCTGCGCATGCTGGACAAAGCTAGCCGCAAGTAATAATCCTTCGGGATTGTTATCAAGCCGACCCATTTTTTGGGTCGGCTTTTTTATTGCCTGGCGTTTCTCCAGGCAATAAAAAAACCCGTCGACGCTGTCCGCGCCGACGGGCTCTTTGCCAGCGTTACTGCAGCGGGTCGATCGGCATGCTCGATACCATCGGTGCAACGCCGTTGCCCGGCACAGCGATCTCAACCGGCAGGCCGTCTTCAGCGGCGACCACATCACGCACCACATCCCAGTTCATACGCAGGTTGTTGGTGATGTCTTCACGCTTGAGCATCGCATTGATGACTGCGGTGTGCTTGTCGACCACCGACGGGTTGCCCTTGTCGTCCAGCGGCGTATGCGCCTCCAGATAGACCTTGCCGCCACTGAGACCAAACTTGTACGGGTCGTTGATGATCCGCACGGACGTTCCGACCGGCACCATGCCCGCCATTTCCAGCACGTTGTTGTTGAACATGCGGAAGCAACCGTGGCTGGTGCGCATGCCGATACCGAACTTCTTGTTCGAACCGTGGATCAGGTAGCCCGGTGTGCCCAGGGTGAACTTGAACGGCCCCAGCGGGTTGTCAGGGCCGGCCGGCACAACGTTGGGCAGCGGGTCACCGTCTGCTGCGTGCTCGGCCTTGATCGAAGCCGGAGGCGTCCAGGTAGGGTTCGGTGTCTTGGCGGTGATGCTGGTGTGGGCAATCGGCGAGCCCCAGCCTTCACGACCGATACCCAGCGGGAACGTGTACACCACGTTCTTGCCTTTCGGGTAGTAATAGAGGCGGTACTCGGCCAGGTTGATCACGATGCCTTCACGCGGACCTGGTGGCAGGATGAAGCGAGTCGGCAGAATGATTTCCGTACCGGCGCCAGGCAACCAGGCATCGACACCCGGGTTGGCCGCGACCATTTCCGTGTAGCCCAGATCGTAGGCGGTACCAAGGTCGGCGAAGGTATCTTCGTACTTGGCCTTGATCACCTGCACCTGGCCGATGATGTCCTCACCGGGCGGTGGCAGGGGAAGCTCCAATGCTGCGACTGGACCGGCCACTAAGAGGGCGGCAAGAGTCAGGCAGCGGGTGACGGCAGGAAAGCGCGACAACATCCGGAAAATCCTATGCATGATCAACTGAGAGTATAAGAACGCGATTGTACACTGCAGTCCGTTATTTCGGGGAGATCGCCCGATTACAGGCAGTGCAAGGCGATATTGAGATTATCCTCGATCCCGTGTGGGAGCGGGCTTGCTCGCGAAGGCTGTAGGGCAGGCGGTGTGGATTTTTGAGGGTGAGGCGGCCTGCTGGCCGGGCCGATCACAACTGAACGCGTTTCCCTGTAGGAGCGAGCTTGCTCGCGAAAAACGCCAGGACAACGCGGGCATTCAGGCAGCACGCGTTATCGTTGACGTCCATCGCGAGCAAGCTCGCTCCTACAGAAGAGCAGAGCAACGGCAGGTCGGCGCACACCCGTGCTCTTCACCACTCAACAGGCCGAGCGCAACTGACCAGAGGGCAATGCCGCCGTTACCGTAGAAGCGGATACACGCACAGTCGGCAAAAGGCTAACGCGCAATGACGGATCAAAGCTCAAACCGCAATTCCGGCCAGATCGGCGACGTCCCCCGCTTCTGCGACTCAAGAATGGCCCGGCACAACGAACACAGCCGCTGGTCCTGAAACACCCGGCGATCAACACTCGACCAGCGCGGTTGCGCCGGCAACAGACTGCCGCACAGGGTCCGGTCCGCCGAACCGCCCAATTCCAGCTGACGGGTCACCAGATGCACCCGCACTTCCTGGCAGGCGAACAGATCCAGCTGTTCGTCAGGCTCGATCAGTTGATAGGCAAATAGTGACCAGGCGGGACGCGGCATCGGGGGCTCCAAATCGGGGGCGCCACCTTAGCCGAAAGCCTGCTTCTAGAAAAGTGTCATAACAGCGGTTTTAGAGTAGGCCAGACATTTTCCAGCAACTTGTCCTGGGCCCCGGCCGCCGGGTGTATGCCGTCAGCCTGCATCAAGTCCGGATGGCCGCCTACGCCATCGAGGAAAAACGGCACCAGCGGGATCTTTTTCTCATCGGCCAGGTTGCTGTAGACCTCGGCGAACGCCTTGGTGTAACGCGCACCATAATTGGGTGGCAATTGCATGCCGAGCAGCAACACCTTGGCACCGCTGGCCCGGGAGCTGTCGATCATCGAAGCAAGATTTTGTTGCAATTGAGTTGGCAGCATCCCACGCAGACCATCATTGCCGCCCAGCTCGAGGATCACCAGTTCCGGTTTATGCTCTGCAAGCAGCGCGGGCAGGCGCGCCTGGCCTCCGGCACTGGTGTCGCCACTGATGGATGCATTGATCACTTTGTCGTCGAAACCTTCGTGCCTGAGCCGTTGCTCAAGCAGCGACACCCACCCCAGCCGGGTATCCAGCCCGAAACCGGCGCTGATACTATCGCCAACGATCAGGACTGTACCCGCCGCTGCGTTTTGGGCCATGCACATCAAGGCCAGGCCAGCACTCAAAAACCAGACACGCATCGGACTCTCCATGGGCGCAAGCATTCTCATCGCGAAGGACCTTAGCAAAGTGGTTCCCAGCGCGGAAGGTGAACTGACCATCCTGCACCAACTCAGCCTGGAACTGAACAAGGGCGACAGCCTGGCCATCGTCGGCGCTTCCGGCTCCGGCAAGTCCACCCTGCTGGGCCTGCTTGCTGGCCTCGACCTGCCGAGCAGCGGCGAAGTCACACTCGCCGGGCAAGGCCTGAGCAACCTCGATGAAGACCAGCGTGCGCGCATCCGCGCCGAGCACGTGGGTTTTGTGTTCCAGTCATTTCAGCTGCTCGACAGTCTCAATGCCCTGGAAAACGTCATGTTGCCACTGGAGCTCGATGGCCGCAAAGACGCCCGCGAACGCGCCACCCAATTGCTGCAACGGGTGGGACTGGGCCAACGCCTGACTCACTCGCCGCGCCAGCTCTCCGGAGGCGAGCAACAACGCGTGGCGATTGCCCGCGCATTCGCCGCCGAGCCCGATGTGCTGTTCGCCGACGAACCGACCGGCAACCTCGACAGCCACACCGGCGAGCGCATCAGCGACTTGCTGTTCGAGCTCAACCAGGAGCGCGGCACGACACTGGTGCTGGTGACTCACGATGAACGCCTGGCCCATCGCTGCCGGCGCCTGATCCGTCTTGAAGCCGGCCTGCTGGTCGCCCCTCTGGAGCCTTGATGGCACGCCTGCCGCTGTTGCGCCTGTTCAGTCTCGCCATCCGCCAATTGCTGCGCGATGCCCGCGCCGGTGAATTGCGCGTGTTGTTTTTCGCCTTGCTGGTGGCCGTGGCCGCCAGCACTGCCATCGGTTACTTTGGCGCGCGCCTGAACGGCGCCATGATGCTGCGCGCTACCGAATTCCTTGGTGCCGACCTGCTGCTCGAAGGCAGTTCGCCTGCGCGCCCCGAACAGATAAGAAGCGGCACCGAACTGGGTCTGGAACACGCTCAAGTGGTGGAGTTCTCCAGCGTCATCGCCACCGACAACAGCATTCAACTGTCCAGCATCAAGGCGGCCGATGACACCTACCCGCTACGGGGCGAATTGAAAAGCGCGCCCGCCCCCTTTGCCACGCAAATAGTCGGTGGCGGACCGCACCCCGGTGAAGCCTGGGTCGAGGCACGCCTGCTGACCGCCCTGGACCTGAAGATCGGCGACAGCATCGATGTCGGCATGAAAACCCTGAAACTGGCGCGGGTGCTGACTTACGAACCCGATCGCGCCGGCAATTTCTACAGCCTGACACCGCGGGTGCTGATCAACCTCGACGACCTTGCAGCCACCGGCGTGGTGCAGCCCGGCAGCAGGGTCAGCTATCGCGACTTATGGCGAGGCAGCGCTCAGGCACTCGAGACGTATCGGCAACTGATCAAACCGGGGCTTGCCGCCAACCAGCGCTTGCAGGACGCCCGCGACGGTAATCGACAGATCGGCGGCGCCCTGGGCAAAGCCGAACGCTACCTGAACATGGCCAGCCTGGTGGCGGTGTTGCTGTCCGGCGTGGCGGTGGCGCTGTCGGCAACCCGCTTCGCCACCCGACGGTTCGATGCCAGTGCCTTGCTGCGCTGCCTCGGGCTGTCGCGCCGGGAAACCATGGTGCTGTTCAGCCTGCAACTGACTGTCCTCGGGCTGCTGGCCAGCATCAGCGGCGCCCTCCTCGGCTGGCTCGCACAGCTGGGGTTGTTTGCCCTGCTGCATGACTTGTTGCCGACCGACGTGCCTCCGGGCGGGCTGTTTCCGGCCATTGCCGGGATCGGTACCGGACTGGTGGCGTTGGCCGGATTCGCCTTGCCGCCACTGGCGGCTCTGGGTCGGGTTCCGCCATTGCGCGTGCTGCGCCGGGACATGTTGCCGATCCCCTCCAGCACCTGGATGGTCTACGGCGCAGCGCTGGGCGCCCTCGCCCTGATCATGTGGCGCCTGAGCCTGGACCTGGTGCTGACCTTTGCCCTGCTCGGCGGCGGCGTGATTGCAGCGTTGGTGCTGGGCGGCTTGTTGTTGCTGCTGTTGAAGAGCCTGCGGCGCATGCTTGCTCGTGCGTCCTTGCCCTGGCGCCTGGGACTGGGCCAACTGCTGCGTCACCCGCTCGCTGCCGCGGGCCAGTCCCTGGCGTTCGGCCTGATTCTGCTGTCAATGGCGCTGATTGCGCTGCTGCGCGGCGAGTTGCTGGACACCTGGCAGAACCAGCTGCCGAAAAACGCTCCAAACTACTTCGCGCTGAACATCCTGCCGGCGGACAAACAGGCCTTCACCGATCACCTGATCACCGTATCGGCGCAATCGGCACCGTTGTACCCGGTAGTGCCTGGGCGCTTGATCAGCATCAACGGCGAGCCTGTACAGCAAATCGTCACCAAGGAATCGGCCGGGGACCGGGCGATCCAGCGCGACCTGAGCCTGACCTGGGCCGCGGACCTGCCGTCGGGCAACAAACTCACGGCCGGCAATTGGTGGAACCAACAGTTGCCGGACGATGTTCCCGGCGTGTCGGTAGAAGGCAAGGTCGCCGAGAGTTTGAAAATAAAGCTCGGCGACCACCTGGTATTCAGCGTTGGCGGAGTCAATCGCGAGGCGAAGGTCACCAGCCTGCGGGAGATCAACTGGGACAACTTCCAGCCGAACTTCTTCATGATCTTCCAGCCCGGCACCCTCAAGGATCTGCCAGCGACCTACCTGACCAGTTTTTATCTGGCAGCGGGTCACGACCAACAGATTGTCGACCTGTCCCGCGCCTTCCCGGCGGTGACCATCCTGCAGGTCGAAGCCTTGCTGGAGCAACTGCGCAGCATCCTCGCCCAGGTGACCCTGGCGGTGGAGTACGTGTTGTTGTTCGTGTTGGCGGCGGGGATGGCGGTGCTGTTCTCCGGCCTGCAAGCGACGCTGGATGAACGCATTCGCCAGGGCGCGCTGTTGCGTGCGCTGGGGGCGGAGCGGCAATTGCTGGTCAAGGCCCGGCGTATCGAGTTCGGTTTGCTGGGCGCAGTCAGTGGCTTACTGGCGGCACTGGGCTCGGAAGTGGTGAGCTGGGTGCTCTATCGCTACGCCTTTGACCTGCCGTGGCATCCACATCCATGGCTGTTGTTGCTCCCACTGGTGGGCGCCGTGCTCATTGGTGGTGCAGGGGTGTTCGGCACCCGTCGGGCATTGAACGCCAGCCCGCTGACAGTTCTGCGCGAGGGTTGATAGACTCCTGCCATCCTCACCACAAGAAGCTGTCATGAGCCGTTACCGCCCTCCCCGCACCGCTGGCACCGCGCTGATCACCCCCGAGGGTGAAGCGCGGATGCGCGCCGAGTTCCATGAGTTGTGGCATGTACGTCGGCCCCAGGTTACCCAGGCTGTCAGCGAAGCCGCGGCCCAGGGTGATCGCTCGGAGAACGCCGAATACACCTATGGCAAAAAGATGCTGCGAGAGATCGACAGCCGCGTGCGTTTTCTCACCAAACGCCTGGAAGCGCTCAAGGTGGTCAGCGAAAAACCCAGCGATCCGAACAAGGTCTATTTCGGCGCCTGGGTCACGATCGAGGACGAGGATGGCAAAGAGTCGCGCTACCGCATTGTCGGGCCGGATGAACTGGACCTCAAACAGGGCCTGATCAGCATCGACTCGCCCCTGGCCCGCGCATTGATCGGCAAGGCGCTGGACGCCGAAGTCCGGGTCCAGACACCGACGGGTGAGCAGTGTGTGTACATCGTGGCAATCGAGTACCCGTGAGCTTTAAAGCCGGGTAATCAGCCCTTGCCGGGCAACGCGGGTCAGTTGCCGGATCACTTCAGGCGCATCTTCGAGGCTGGGGGATTGAATCACTGCCAGATCGAAACTGTCGTTGGCGAAACGAGCGAGCGATTCACCGTCTTCGACAAACTGGATCAGGAAGGCAGCGGGACCGCCGGTACGACGTGGCCAGCCATCGAGATAACGCAAGAGCGTCGGCTGATGTTTGCCGCCAAGCAGGATTTTTGGATTGCGCTGGGTGAGATGTGCCGTGATCGGCGCGGGACGTACAACGGGGTTTAGTGCATTCATTGTGTCGTGTCTCTGCCTCAAAAGTCTGCATGGCAGGTGAGAGGCAACACCGAACCAGCGCTTTAGCGGTATTTCGAAGCCTGTTCCGGCTTCTATCGGCAACTGGATGAGTCACCTGGCGCCCCGCAAGTAGCTGTTTAAATCGGCGCATGAGCAACATCCTAGAGAAGCTGACTGGACAGTGTCAAGAATGACGCTCAACAAAAAAGGCCCGCACAATGCGGGCCTTTTCGTTGAGCCAGAGCGGTCAACCGGCGATGGCACGGTCCGCCGAGAGCTTGCCCGCACCTTCGATCAATACCGCGAGACTGCCACCGAGCAACGCCAGGGCGAACTCATAACCGTTGTTGGCCATGAACAGACCGTTGCTGATGTGCACCGAGAAAATCGCGACCAGCGACAGGAAGATCAGGCCCAGTGCGGCCGGGCGAACCAGCAAGCCGATGATCAGGGCCAGGCCGGCGAAGAATTCGGTGCCGCCCGCCAGTGCCGCCATCAGGTAACCCGGCGTCAGTCCGAGGCTTTCCATGTACTGCGCGGTTCCAGCCAGACCATAGCCACCGAATGCCCCGAAGAGTTTTTGCGAACCGTGAGCGGCGAAAACAATACCGACCACGATGCGCAGAACGGTCAGGCCGTAGCCAGCGCGGGTAGACAGTACCTTATTGATCAGAGTGCTCATGCTGTTTCATTCCTTGTCAGTGTGTGTGGGTTGGCCGCCATATTAATCAGTAATTCACATTCTAAAAGCGCAAAAAACCCGTCATAACAATCAAATTTGTTGATCATTTGCGTGAAACAACCTTTTGCCCCTGGGGCTCCAACGACTCCCGCTCCCGGTCGAACGCCAAGTAATACTTGTTCACGCTATTAACATAACTGACAGGCCCCATACCCACTTGCTCCATGGCAATGCGTTCGACCTGGAAGAACCACTGGTTGGGATTCAAGCCTCGCCGACGGGCTTCGGCGCGCATGCCTTGCACCCGCTCCGGCCCGATGTTGTAGGCCGCCAGCACGAAGGCCATGCGTTCGCGCTCGTTGAGTTTCGGACTGGCAAAGAATTTGCGCCGGATCATCGCCAGGTACTTGGCCCCGGCCTGCACATTGCCATCAAGGTCCTGAATATTGTTGACCCCCACCCGCTGCGCCGCAGAAGGCGTGATCTGCATCAGACCGGTGGGGCCACCGCCACTGCGGGCGACGGGTTGCAGGGATGACTCCTTGAAGGCCAGCGCCGCCAGGTTCAGCCAGTCCATGCCCTGGGCGTCGGCGTGTTTCTGCAGCACCGGGCGAAGTTTTTCCAGGCGCTGTCGGTCCGCCTTGGCCAGTGGATAGTGCACTTGATAGAGACGACGATAGATCCGCAGGAACGCGGCGTCCTGATCCGATGGTTTTTTGTAGACGGTGAGGAAGCGATCAATGCTGGCCCGCAGCATCGAGGCATCACGGCGCACGAACCAGAATTCCTCTCCCGGATCACTGACGAGTACCTGTTTGTCGAAACGCAGCTTGGGCAGGATCTTGCCCCAGCGTTCGGCGATCGGTTGCTCGACGATGGTCAGGTGGAAGATCCCGCCCTGCACCATCTCCAGTACATCCTCGACGGCAAGGCTCGGATCGACCCATTCGATCGTGACCGGTGGCAGTTTGTGCAAGGCGAGCTTTTGATTGATCTGGCTGACGGCATCCCCGGCGGCGCTGCCTGCGGGTAATGCCAGGGTCTTGCCGGAAAGCTGTTCAAGCCTGGTGTAGCGGCGTTCGCCCTTGATGCCCACCAGGACCAACGGGATGTTGCTGGCAATCGGCTCACTGGTGCTGACGGCGAAGCCGGGTTGCAGCTCGAGCAACTCGCCTGGCGCCACCAGATCGCCCTCCCCGCGCTGCAATGCGCCAAGCAGTTGATCCTTGGCCTTGGGAATGATCTTGAGGGTGATTTCCTGACCGTCACGGGCGTGGCCGTTGAGGTATTGCTCGAACGCTCTCAGGCGATGGTATTCGACCCCGATCGCCTGCCCCTGGACTTCACCGGAACTGTTGCGGCTCTGGTTGACCAACACCCGCAGCACACGACTGCTGCGTATTTCCGCAAGGTCGCGCACCTTGCTCGCCGGTACGGCTTGCAACGGCCCGGGCAGACGCGCGACCGCCGTCATCGGCAGTAGCAGCGAACAACACAGCAGTAGCAAAACCGAGGGACGAATCATCCACTCTCCGGAAAGAATATGAGGCCCGCTTCAATGACGAAAACCATCAAGCGCGGCGACAAAAACAGAGCGCCCAAGGCGCTGGCAACGTGCGAAAGACTGGCACAATGATGGCAAAACTACCAACCAGGTCTGGTCCGCGGCTCAAGAGACAGCGTTAACCCGTTGTAGTTCTTGGTTTTTCTTATAAATCCACGGCTCTGATATGCTTTCCGGCCTTTGGGCCGAGGTAGCACCATGCAACTCATCGATATCGGCGTCAACCTGACCAACGCCAGTTTTGCCGACAAACACCAGGCCGTACTTGACCGCGCCTACGCGGCTGGCGTGTGCCAACTGGTGCTGACCGGCACCAGTGTCGAGGGCAGTGAACAGGCCCTTGAGCTGTGCCAGCAACTGGACGAAAGCGCCCAGCGACTGTTCGCCACCGCCGGTATTCACCCTCACTGCGCCAGCGACTGGAACGCCGACAGCGCCCGACGTTTGCGCAGCTTGCTCCTGGAGCCGAATGTGGTGGCCGTGGGCGAATGCGGGCTGGATTTCAACCGTGATTTCTCGCCGCGCCCGCAACAGGAGAAGGTCCTCGAAGAACACCTGGCCATGGCCGTCGAATTGCAGCTGCCGGTTTTTCTGCACGAACGCGACGCCAGCCAGCGCCTGCTGGAAATCCTGCGCGACTTCCGCGACCGACTGCCGGCCGCCGTAGTGCACTGCTTCACTGGAGAGCAGAAGGCACTGTTCAGCTATCTCGACCTGGACTTGCACATCGGCATTACCGGCTGGATCTGTGACGAGCGCCGGGGCACGCATTTGCACCCACTGGTCAAGGAGATCAAGCGCGGACGCCTGATGCTCGAAAGCGATGCACCGTATCTGCTGCCGCGCAGCCTGCGCCCCAAGCCGAAAAACGGGCGAAACGAGCCGGCGTACCTGACCGAAGTGCTGCGCGAAGTGGCACTGCATCGCGGGGAAAGCCAGGAGGATCTGGCAGCGCATACCACCGCGTGCGCGCGGGCGTTTTATCGGCTGCCCACCATCGCCTTGTAAACACTGCCCCTTGTGGGAGCGGGCTTGCTCGCGAAGGGGGACTATCAAACACCATTGATGTCGACTGATACCCTGCTTTCGCGAGCAAGCCCGCTCCCACATTGACGTGTATCAAGGTTCGAATTTCTGAGTAGCGGCACAATGCTGGCACCTTGCCAAAACTGTTTCCGCTATCAGAGAAGACCTCCATGGGTGCCTGGCTTAGCAATATCTCGCTGAAATACAAATTCTGGGCGGTCAACGCTGTCGCCTTCGTCACCACGCTGCTGTTGGTGCTGTATGCCGTACGCCTCGAACAACAAGCCCGCGTTGATGCGTCCCAAGCCGCGACTCAGGTACAAGCGCGATTGCTGGTCGACTGGCCTGTCGGGCAGCCTCTGCCCAAGGCCGACAACCTTCTGACGTTCGATCGCGGACAGACACCGTCGCTGAATGGACAGCCCATGCTCGAACTCGTCGATGCAAACGGCTGGGTCGAAATCAACGTGATGCCGCTGTTCGGCGACAATCCGCTGATGGGTGCCGAAGTGTTTACCCGTGCCGACGGCCAGCAGGTCGCCGTGATTGCCCACGGGCCAAGCCTGAGCCAGGTGTTCAGCGAGCGCTTCGCCAACTACGCGTCGGCGGTGTTCATCCTGATGCTGGCAATGCTCGGTGCATCGCAGTTATTGATCCGCTTCCTGCTCAGCCAGCTCAACACCTTGAAAGACGTCATGTTGCACGTGGAGAAAACCGGCGACCTGTCGGCCCGCGTGCCATTGGCTTGCCGCGACGAAGTCGGGCAAATGGCCAACGCCTTCAACGCCATGCAGGCCGGTTATCAACGGGTGGTCAACACCGTCGCCAGCACCGCCCGGCAACTGGACGTCGGCGCCGCACGGCTGGCGGCCAGCATGAATGAAGTGCGCCACGGCATGCTGGGCCAGCAAAGCGAAACCGATCAGGCCGCCACAGCGATCAATGAAATGACCGCCACGGTCTATCACATCGCTCAACACGCGGGTGCCACCCGTGACCTTTCGCAATCGGCCGATACCCTGGCCGGCAGCGGGCAGGCGGTTGTGACACGGGTGCAGCGGTCGATTGCCGGACTGTCCACCGGCGTCCAGCAGACTGCCGAGATGATTCAACGCCTGGCCGAGGACAGCCAGAAAATCAACGGCGTGGTCAAAGTGATTCACAGCATCGCCGAGCAGACCAACCTGTTGGCGCTCAACGCCGCCATCGAAGCGGCCCGGGCCGGCGAAATGGGTCGCGGTTTCGCGGTAGTCGCCGATGAAGTACGCAACCTCGCCAAACGCGTGCAGGCCTCCACGGATGAGATCACCCTCATGGTCTCGGCGTTGCAGGCCGGCACACGGGACGCCGTGGATTTCATGCAAGAGAGCTCGTTCAAGGCCGACGACTGCGTACAACAGGCGCAAGAGGCCGGCGCGGCATTGGCCGAGATCACCGGAGCGGTGGCGCAGATGCGTGAAAGCAACACGCAGATCGCGGTGGCGGCCGAGCAGCAGAGCCAGGTGGCGGAGGAGATGAACCGGGCGGTGGTGAGCATCCGTGACGTGACCGAGAACACGGTGCAGCAGACGGTGACGTCGGCGACCACCAGCAATGAGCTGGCGGCGTTGGCCGGTGAGTTGAGCAAGGCGATAGGTCAACTGAAACTTTGAGAGCCTCTTCGCGGGCAAGCCCGCTCCCACAGGTGACCGCGTTCTTTCATTGGAATACGGTCAAAATGTAGGAACGGGATTGCTCGCGAAGGCTTCAGAACTGGCACCATCTATTCCAGTCATGGCACCTATCAAGCCAATAGCCAGCCTTGATTCGCCGCCAGCATAGACCGGGCCTATTCTTAATCACATGTGTTCAACATGGATCGAGGATCGGCATCATGGGCAAACGTCACCCCAACCTACCCGCCTGGCAATGGCGAGCCTACCCGAACAATCATCAGCACCCGACCAATCTGGTGCTGCACCTGATCGCGGTGCCGCTGTTCATCGTGGCATTTCTGCTGATTGTGACCGGGGTGTTCAGCCTGAGCCTGGCAAATATCGCCATCGGCGTAATCGGTGTGATTGCGGCGCTGGCCTTGCAACGCCACGGCCACAACCTGGAGACCCAAGCCTCCGAACCCTAAGGATGCGGTATCACGCCTGTTGGTCGAGCAGTTCCTGACGTTTCCACGGTTCTTCCTCAGCGGCGGCTGGTGGCGCGCCTGGCGTGAGCGCCACCGCCGACACTGATCAGGCGAACACAGTCACGGTCTGCCGGCTCATGGCGATCAACCGACCATCCGCGCTCCACATTTTTGCGGCGGCATGCCCGTAGCCGTCGGCGGCGTATTCGGTTTCGACGAGGTATTTGCACCAGTCCAGGGTGTTCAGTTCCAGCAGCGGCTGCACGAATTCGATGGTCCAGGTCAGCGTGCTGCCCATCGCCGGCTTCTTCAAAAACGGCATCAGGGCCGGCGGCCAGGCGTCCACCAGCGCCAGGATATGCGCCTCGCCGATAGCCTCTTCCTTTACGTCGCCGCGCAAACGTACCCAGCCACCCATTTGCCGGGATGTGCTACCGCTGAACGGCAGCCCGCCGACACTCCAGCGCATCGCCAGATGCCGCATGAACTCCGGGATGACGCCTTCGACGAAAGGCAATTCCTGGCATTCGTCCCAGTGCTTCATTTCAGGTGCCGGTTCAGCGGCCACCGCCACTTCCGAAGGTCGCGAGGCGCCGAAGCTGCCCTGGATCAACGTCACCACCTGGCCCTTCTGCATCACCCGGCCCAGCACTTGGCTGACGGCCTTGCCTTCGCGCAACACCTCGACGTCAAAACTGACCGGCACCTCGGGCTCAACCGGGCCAACAAAGGTGATTGCCAACGAACGCACCGGCCGATCCGCCGGAACCCGGGCGCGCATGGCTTCGTACTGCAAAGCGGCCACCAGGCCACCGAAACTGGCTCGCCCCTGGGCCCAGGATGCCGGGATAGACAGCTCCATCGGCTGGCTGCGGACAGCGTTGAGCAGTTCGGAAAAACGCATGAAAACCTCTGGGAATGGAAAAAGATGAAGGGATCTTAACCATCTGGCGACGTTGATACATCGCCTATTCCGGCCAAATTGACTGACAGATAAGTCGCACAAGGCTCGTGCCGGACATATAACCTGCAGGAGCGAGCCTGCTCGCGATAGCGCCCGGACAGCCAACATCAATGTTGAATGTCACGACCTCATCGCGAGCAAGCTCGCTCCCACAAAGGATCTCGAGTGGTCTCAGGATTTGAAACAGGCCTTGCTGAATTTTTCCAGAACGCGGTCCGCTCGGGTTTCGGCCTCGGCCATCGTGGCTTCCCATACGGCAACACAGGGTTGCAAATCCGCTTCCCGTTCAGCCATCGCCAGCCATTGCACGCAATCGTGCCAGTCGCCCAGCGCACCCTGGGCCGATTTCAGCCGGGGCATGGCCGCTTTCGGCAAACGGTCCAGTTCGGGGTAAGCGTCGATGCCATAGCGCACGCGCTTGATCAGCAGGCGCAGCCGATGACGGTCGTGGGTCGGATCGTGCAGTGCCTCGTCGAGTTTTTTCCATTGCTTGCCCAGGCGTTTTTCGATGCGCTTGCGCAGGCCCTTGAGCAATCCCTGGCGCTGGGCGGCACGCAGAAAACGCGGAAACGCATCGAGGACGATCAGCATTTGCGCGAGTTCGGGACTGGTCGCCACGGCCGGGTAAGCCTCGGCCATTTGCGCCATGCGCCACTGTGCGGCTTGGGGTTGATGGTGCTGGAGCAGGTACGCCGCCAGCACTTCGCGATCACGCAATGGTGTGGTCAGATCGCCCACCCGGGAGGCCGCCGCTTCCAGTTGTTCGACGCCGGGCAACCCGCGCAAGGGTCGCAACAGACTGCGTAACCGTCGCATGGTTGTACGCAGATCATGTAACGCTTCAGGGTCTGTACGCTCTTTCAAGCGGGCCTGACAGGCCAGCAGACGAACTTCCAGGCCCAGAACCTGAGCCACCAACCGATCGATCATGGGGGTTTACTCCGTAAACAGCGCCAGGTTGCAAGCTCCAGGCTGCAAGCTCCAGACTGCAAGCTCCAGACTGCAAGCTCGAAGGCTCTTGCAGTTTAGAGCTTGTCACCGCTTTTTGCTTTTAACGCCCTGCGCGCGATTCACGAATATAGAAACGAGCCTTCTCGGCTTTTTTGGTGCAGCCTTCGAATCCCTCGAATTGCTGCTGGGTCTTGGCCGCGGTCAACAGCGACAGGGCCTTGGAGTAGCTGACGGTCCCGGCGAAACCTTCGGCTTTGGCCAGGTCCAGTTCATGCCATGCCGCATCCAGGTTACTACCGCAGCTGTCGCGATAAGCGGTTTTGCCGGCACAACCGGCCAGCGCCAGGGCAATCAATGGCACGCAGATCCAGGCTTTCATCACTCACTCCTCAAAAATAGGTCAACAGTCATGCAGGTAAGACGTTGTGGCACCTGAAAAGTGCCGTTGGTCGCCGTGCAACTATAGCGCCGACAAGAATAACCATGTGCCGCCATGGAGTGTCGAAAATACGACGCTCTTGTCCCCTCGAACGACCATGGCGATTGAAGCATGGCCCTCGATGGGTGCATTGTTGAATCATTCAAACGAGGGCGATCCATGAAAAAGCGTGTCGCACTGGTATTGGGCTCGGGTGGAGCCCGGGGTTATGCACATATCGGGGTCATTGAAGAGATCGAACGGCGCGGCTATGACATTGCCTGTATCGCCGGATGCTCCATGGGCGCGGTGGTGGGAGGGATCTACGCCGCCGGCAAACTCAATGACTACCGTGACTGGATCGAGAGCCTGGATTATCTCGACGTGTTGCGTCTGGTGGACGTCAGTTTTCGTCTGGGGGCGATCCGTGGCGAGAAAGTCTTCGGACAGATCCGCAAGATCGTCGGCGAGATCAACATCGAAGATTTGCGTATCCCCTACACCGCGGTTGCCACCGACCTGACCAACCAGCAGGAGATCTGGTTCCAGGAAGGTTGCCTGCATCAGGCCATGCGCGCCTCGGCAGCGATTCCCAGCCTATTTACCCCGGTGATGCAAGGCAACCGCATGCTGGTGGACGGCGGCATTCTCAACCCGCTGCCGATCGTGCCGGTGGTGTCGAGCCATTGCGATTTGATCATCGCGGTCAACCTCAACGCCACCAACCAGCGCCACTATCAATTGCCGGTCATCCAGCGTCCCGCCGCCTTCAAGACCCGCTTCGACAGCCTGATCAACTCCGTCGGCTCGAAGTTGCCGTTCCGGCGCAAACAAGCCGAGCAATTGTTGATTCTGGAACAGGAAGCCTTGAAGGCCGAAGGTGCGGAGCTCAACCCGTGGATCGAATCCGCCGAGCCCCAGGCGCAGCAACCCGCGGCCGCTCCGGAAACCAGTGGCGCCCCCCGCTCCGCCACCGGTTCGTTCATCATCGACAACGTCGGGCCGGCGTCCTTGCTGGATTTGATCAACCAGAGTTTCGAGGTGATGCAGACGTCACTGGCGCAGTACAAGATTGCCGGGTATCCGCCGGACATCCTGATCAACGTGCCCAAGCGCGTGTGTCGGTTTTTCGAGTTCTACAAGGCGCCGGAGTTGATCGCGCTGGGAAGGGAGATTGCGCGGGATACGCTGGACCGGTATGAGAATGAGCAGAACTGAACGTCTGAAAACTCTCGATTGAATGCAAGGGTCTCATCGCGAGCAAGCTCGCTCCCACAGTGAATCTTTGGTGTTCACAAAATGTGTGTCTGACCAGGATCCCATGTGGGAGCGAGCTTGCTCGCGATGACGTCAGATCAAGCAACGAAGATCTAAAGGCTGCCTTCACTCAACAACCGATACCCAACCCCAGCCTCGGTCACGATGAACCGTGGTCGGGTCGGGTCATCCGCCAGTTTCTGGCGCAAATGCCCGACCACGATGCGCAGGTAGTGAGTGTCTTCGGTGTGAGTCGGCCCCCAGATGTCCTTGAGCAATTGCTGCTGGGTGATCACCCGCCCGGGATGCCGCGCCAGTTGCGCCAGCACGGCGTACTCCTTGCGAGTCAGTGCGACTTCGACATCGTCGAGCAGCACCCGGCGATACGCCAGGTCGACCGTCAACGGACCGAAGTTCAGCTCCGCTTGTTGCACCTCGCCTGCGGGCGCCTGGCGCAATAACGCACGGATCCGCGCCAGGAACTCCTGAATGCCGAATGGCTTGGTCACATAGTCATTGGCGCCGCCATCCAGGGCCTCGACTTTCTGCCCTTCACCGGCGCGCACGGAGAGCACCAGTACCGGCACCGTCGACCATTCGCGAAAATCGCGCAATACCTGTTGGCCGTCCATGTCCGGCAAGCCGAGATCGAGTACCAGCAAGTCCGGTTTGTTCAACGCAGCTTGCGCCAATCCTTCACTTCCGGTGCCCGCCTCCAGCACTTTGTAGCCCTGGGAAGCGAGGCTGATGCGCAGGAATTTGCGGATCTGCGGTTCGTCGTCAATGACCAAAATGGTCGCGGTCTGGCTCATGAATTCACATCAATACAAAGAAGTGGCAAGAGAGTAGCGCAAGCGCGATCAGGCTTCACTTTCGTATCCCGGCTGAGCCTGTAGCGGCAGGTGCAACGTGATGCAGGTGCCGCGCCCCTCGATGCCGTCGGCGACGCTGATACGCCCGCCATGGGCACCGACCATGCCCTGACAAATTGCCAGCCCCAGCCCCGTACCCTGCCCGCCGCGATCACCCCGCGCCGCGGTATAGAACATGTCGAAAATCTTCGCCCGATCCTCCTCCGGAATCCCCGGGCCCTCGTCGCTGACCGAGAAAAACAGCTCACTGTCATCAGCCCCTGCGCACAATTGCAAACGCCCGTGGGGTGGCGAAAACCGCGCGGCGTTTTCCATCACGTTGATCAGTGCCTGTTCGATCAGTGCGGCATGCACGAACAGCAACGGTAACTCCGCCGGCACGTCGGTGCTGACCTGCAACGGCGCAAGGACTGTCCGCAGACGGTTGAGCGCACTGCCGACGATGTCTGCCGGCGATACCCAGTCCCGCGCCAGCTTCAGGGCACCGTGGCCGAGCCGGGTCATGTCGAGCAGATTTTGAATGTAGCGGTCCAGGCGCTCGGCTTCATCACGGGTGCCTTCGAGCAGTTCACGTCGATCCTCCAGCGGGATCGCTTCACCCAGGGCCAGCAGGCTATCGATACTGCCGCGCATGGATGTCAACGGTGTGCGTAAATCGTGGGACACCGAAGCCAGCAAGGCGCTGCGCAGTTGCTCGGTTTCGCCGTGCAGCCGCGCCGCTTCCAGATCATCGGCCAGTTGCGCCCGGGCCAGCGCCTGGGCTAGCGGTTGGGTCAGCGCGGTCAACAAGCGTCGGCGTTGGCCGCTCAGGGCCTGGCCTTCCCTGGCGCACACGCCAAGCAACGCCAGCGGGCCGTCTTCCACCGATAACGGCCACCACCACCAGCGGCCGAACGGCAAGGTGCCGGTGCCCGCACCCGCGGGTTGATCGTGCTGCCAGGCCCAATCGGCGGCGGCGCGCTCAGCCTCGGTGAACTCCAGCGGGCCACCGGTTTCGACTTTCCAGCCGTTTTGCCCGTCGCGATTGAGCAGGCACAGTTGCACGTCGCTCCAACCGTTGAGGTGCTGGGCAGCCGCGCTGACCACAGCCTGGCGGTCGGTGGCGGCGGTCAGTTTGCGTGACAGGTCGAGCAGTTCGGTGGTCTCTTCCTGGGTATCGCGCAGTGCCTGCAATTGCCTGCGCTGGCGCGCCGCGAGGTTGCCGGTGAGGGCCGCCATCAGCAGGAAAAACAGTAAGGTCAGCACGTCTTCTTCCCGCTGGATGCTGAAAGAGAAATTCGGCGGAATGAACAGGAAGTCATAGGTCAGGAACGACAGCGCCGCACAGGCCAGCGCCGGCCCGAGACTGCTGCGCACCGCCACCAGCAATACCGCCGCAAGGAACACCAGGGAAATGTTCGGCAGTGGCAGTACGCTCGCCACGGCCCAGGCCAGAGCGCTGGCCAGAATCGTCGCCACCACGGCCAATGCGTAGTCGAACCAGACCAGTGAATGCATCGACCGCCGATGGGGTTGATGCGGTTGGTGATCGCTGTCGAGAACGTTGATTTCCAGCCCGCGCGCATTACGCAGCAGACGCGCCGCCAGCCCGCCACCGAACAGACGTCGGCGCAAACGCGGCCGGGACTGACCCACCAGCACCAGGCTGGCACGGCGTTCGGCGGCATGCTGGATCAGGGTTTTCGCCACCTCACCGGCACGCAGCAACACCACTTCGCCGCCCAGGCGCTCGGCCAGTTGCTGGGCGCTTTGCAGGCGCAGGCGGGACTGCTCGTCACGCACGCTGCCGTTGTCCACGTGCACCAGGCTCCAGGGCAAGTGCCGCCGCTGGGCCACGCGACTGGCATGACGCACCAGGCGCTCGGCCTGGGCATCGCCGTCGACCCCTACCAGCAAACGCCCGCGCACGGCCGGCGCCGCTTGCCCCAACTGACGATACCCCTGGGCCAGATCGTTATCGACTTGAGCCGCCGCGGTCTGCATCGCCAGTTCGCGCAGGGCCGTCAGGTTGGTCTGGGAAAAGAACGCATCGATGGCCGCCCGCGCCTGCTCCGGCACATAGACCTTGCCATCGCGCAATCGCTCGAGCAGCTCCCGTGGTGGCAAGTCGATCAGCAGCAGTTCATAAGCTTCCTGCAATACCCAGTCCGGCAGGGTTTCGCGGACCTGCACGCCGGTGATGCCACGCACCTGATCGTTGAGGCTTTCCAGATGCTGGACGTTGACCGTGGTGTACACATCGATGCCGGCGGCGAGCAGTTCCTGAATGTCCTGCCAGCGTTTTTCGTGACGACTGCCGGGTGCGTTGGTGTGCGCCAGTTCGTCGACCAGCACCAGCTTGGGTTTGGCGAGGAGCAGACCGTCAAGGTCCATTTCTTCGAGCAACACGCCACGGTACTCGGAGCGTACCAACGGCTGCTGCGACAAGCCGCCGAGCAGTGCTTCGGTTTCGGCCCGGCCGTGGGTTTCGACGACGCCGGCAATGACTTTCACCCCTTGGCGCAACTGGGTGTGGGCCGCTTGCAGCATGGCGTAGGTCTTGCCGACACCCGGCGCGGCACCGAGAAACACTTTGAGCCGGCCACGGCCATCGCGGGGCAGGTCTGCTAACAGCGCGTCGGCGCGGCCGGAGTTGCTCATGCTTGGGGTCTCTTTTTACCTGGATTGATGTAGTGACTGTTCTGCAGTCTTCGCGAGCAAGCCCGCTCCCACAGGTGTACGCACTCCAATGTGAGAGCGGGCTTGCCCGCGATTGGCAGCGCCGCTGATTTACAGTTTTTCCAGCGCCCGATTCAACTCAAGCACATTCACCACCGGCGGGCCTACCAATGGCTGCTCGATGTGGGCGTCCAGCAGTTGTTGCAGGGTCGCTACCGGCAGATTGCGCGCCGTCGCGACACGCGCCAGTTGATAGGCAATCGCCGCCGGTGGCAAGTGCGGATCGAGACCGCTGCCGGACGTAGTGACCAGCGCCAATGGCACCGGTCCCTGGCCTGGCACCAGCAGTTTGCTGGCATCGTCGATCACCCGCATCGCCAGCGCCGGGTTGCTCGGCGACAGGTTGCTGGCACTGCTCGACACGGTGGCAAAGGCACCGGCCGAAGGACGCGGGTGGAACCAGGCGTCGCCAACGAAATCCTGAGCGATCAGAGAGGACCCGCGGACCTTGCCCTCGGCATCCCGCACCAGGCTGCCGTTGGCCTGATCCGGGAACACGACCTGGGCCACGCCGGTGACCACCAGTGGATAAGCGACGCCGGTGATCAGCGTCATCAGGACCAGCAGGCTCAGGGCCGGGCGTATCAATGTGGACATTTGAAAATCCTCGAATTCACAGGAAAAACCTGTAGGAGCGAGCTTGCTCGCGATGGATCTGAAGGCGCCGCGCTTTGTCAGAAAGGGCGCGTTATCGTTAACCACCATCGCGAGCGAGCTCGCTCCTACAGGGGGCGTGTTCAGTCAAACCAGATGCAACGCCGTCAACAGCATGTCGATCGCCTTGATCCCCACGAACGGCACCAGAATCCCGCCCAGGCCGTAGATCAACAGATTGCGCCGCAACAACGCTGCCGCACTCGCCGCGTGAACCCGCACACCGCGCAGCGCCAGCGGAATCAGCACCACAATGATCAGGGCGTTAAACACGATCGCCGAGAGAATCGCGCTCTGCGGGCTGCTCAGGTGCATCACGTTGAGCACGCCCAGTTGCGGGTAGATCGCGGCGAACAGCGCCGGCAGGATTGCGAAATACTTGGCCACGTCGTTGGCAATGGAAAACGTCGTCAGCGCACCGCGGGTGACCAGCAACTCCTTGCCGATCTGCACCACGTCCAGCAGCTTGGTCGGGTCGCTGTCGAGGTCGACCATGTTGGCCGCTTCACGGGCCGCCTGCGTGCCGTCGTTCATCGCCATGCCGACGTCCGCCTGGGCCAGGGCCGGAGCGTCGTTGGCGCCGTCGCCGCACATGGCGACCAGACGACCGTCGTTTTGCTCGTGACGAATGCGCGCCAGTTTTTTCTCCGGCGTGGCTTCGGCCAACACATCGTCCACACCTGCCTCAGCGGCGATGGCAGCGGCGGTCAACGGGTTGTCGCCGGTGACCATGACGGTGCGGATCCCCAGTTTGCGCAACTCGGCGAAACGCTCGCGGATACCGGGCTTGACCACGTCCTTGAGGTGGATCGCCCCGAGCAACTTGCCGTCGGCACACACCAGCAACGGGGTGCCGCCGCTTTGGGCGATCTTGTCGATTTCACGGGACAGGGCCGGTGCCAGGTCAGCACGCTTGAGACCAACGAACGCCAGCAACGAATCCACCGCGCCCTTGCGGTACACGCGCCCCTGATAGTCGACACCGGACAAGCGGGTTTCGGCACTGAATGGCACGGCTGTCAGCACCTCAGCGGACGGTTCCGGTTGCGGATGGGGGCCGCGCAGGTACTCGACGATCGACTTGCCTTCCGCAGTGTCGTCGGCCAGCGAGGCCAGCAACGCGCCTTCGGCCAACTCCCCGGCTGTCACGCCAGGCGCGGCATACACCGCCGAGCAACGACGGTTACCGAAGGTGATGGTGCCGGTCTTGTCCAGCAGCAGGACGTGCACGTCCCCCGCCGCTTCCACCGCACGACCGGACTTGGCGATCACGTTCAGGCGCACAAGGCGATCCATACCGGCGATACCGATGGCCGACAGCAAGCCGCCGATGGTGGTCGGAATCAACGTGACCAACAGCGCCACCAGGAACACCAGCGGCAGGCTGCCGTTGGCGAAGTGGGCGAACGGTTGCAGGGTCACCACAACCAGCAGGAAGATCAGGGTCAGGCCGATCAGCAGAATATCGAGCGCCACTTCGTTCGGGGTTTTCTGGCGCTTGGCGCCTTCGACCAGGGCGATCATGCGGTCCAGGGTCGACTCACCGGGGTTGGCGGTAATCTTCACCAGCAGCCAGTCGGACACCAGCCGCGTGTTGCCGGTGACGGCCGAACGGTCGCCACCGGACTCGCGAATCACGGGGGCCGATTCACCGGTAATCGCCGCTTCGTTGACCGCCGCGATGCCTTCGATCACCTCGCCGTCACCGGGGATCATCTCCCCCGCTTCGACGCGCACCACATCTCCTTTGCGCAGGTTGGCGGCGGGCACCACCTGAAAGCTGCCGTTGCCGGTTTTGCGCCGGGCGCTCAAGCCTTCACTGCCGGCCTTGAGGCTGTCGGCGCGGGCCTTGCCGCGACCTTCGGCCAGGGCCTCGGCGAAGTTGGCGAACAGGACGGTGAACCACAGCCACACAGCGATTTGCGCGGCGACGAAAGTCGGCACTGCGGTGTCGGGAATGAAGCACAGCACGGTGGTCAGGATCGCCGTCAGTTCGACCACCAACATCACCGGCGCACGCTGCAACTGCCGTGGGTCGAGTTTGACGAAAGCTTGCAGCAGCGCCGGGCGCCATAGGGCCGAGATCGCGGTTTTCGGTTGCTCCGGCGCCTTGGCGGCGACGGTTTTGGTTACGGGCATATTCATCATCAGCTCCTTAGCTCTTTAACCCAAAAGCAGCCATACCCAGATGTTCAGCGATTGGACCCAGTGCCAAAGTCGGCAGGAAGGTCAATCCACCCACCAGCAAAATGGTCACGGTCAGCAGGGTCACGAACAGCGGGCCGTGGGTCGGGAAGCTGTTCTGCCCGATCGGGGCGGTTTTCTTCAGCGCCAGGCTGCCGGCCAGGGCCAGGACCGGGAGGATGTAACCGAAGCGACCGATCAACATGCCCAGGCCCAGCATCAGGTTGTGGAAGGGGGTGTTGGCGCCGAAGCCAGCGAAAGCGGAACCGTTGTTGGCACTGGCCGAGGTGTAGGCGTAGAGCAGCTGACTGAATCCGTGAGGCCCAGGGTTGCTCACCGCAGCCACCGGGCCTGGCAGGCTGGCGGCGATCGCGCCGAGCACCAGTACGCCAATCGGCATGACCATCAGGGTCACCACCAGCAATTGCACTTCCCTGGCTTGCAGTTTCTTGCCGAGGTATTCCGGAGTACGACCGATCATCAGGCCGGCGAGGAACACCGCGATCAGCACGTTGAGCAACATGCCGTAGAGCCCGGCGCCAACGCCGCCGAAGATCACTTCGCCGACCATCATGTTGACCAGGGCCACCATGCCGCTCAGTGGGTTGAGGCTGTCGTGCATGCCGTTTACCGAACCGTTCGACGCGGACGTGGTGGTCACCGACCAGAGCACGGTGGCGGTGGTGCCGAAACGCGCTTCCTTGCCTTCCAGCGGCGCGGTCTGCTCGACAGCGACGTTGTTCAAGGCAGGGTTAGGTTGGTATTCAGCCCACAGCGAGGTCGCGCCGCCGATCAGGAACAGCGCCAGCATGCAGGCGATGATCGCGCGACTCTGACGCAGGTCCTTTACGTAGTGACCGAAGGTGAACACCAGTGCCACCGGGATCAGGATGATCGAGGCCACTTCGAACAGGTTGCTCCACGCCGTCGGGTTCTCGAACGGATGCGCCGAGTTCACGCCGAAGAAGCCACCACCGTTGGTGCCCAATTGCTTGATGGCAATCTGACTGGCAGCCGGTCCCAGCGGAATCACTTGGTCAACACCCTGCATAGTCACTGCATTCACGTACTGTGCGAAAGTTTGCGGCACGCCCTGCCAGACCAGGTACAGCGCCAGCAGCAGGCACAGCGGCAGCAAGCCGTAGAGGGTGGCGCGGGTCATGTCGACCCAGAAGTTGCCCAGAGTCCGGGTGGATTTGCGGCCGATGCCGCGACACAGCGCGACCAGTACCGCCAGACCGGTGGCGGCGCTGACGAAGTTCTGCACGGTGAGGCCAGCCATCTGGCTCAAGTAGCTCAGGGACGCTTCGCCGCTGTAGGCCTGCCAGTTGGTGTTGGTCATGAAGCTGACGGCGGTGTTGAACGCCAGCGTCCACTCCTGACCCGGCAGGTTCTGCGGGTTG
This sequence comes from Pseudomonas sp. PDM30, assembly GCF_019218985.1. NCBI lineage: Bacteria > Pseudomonadati > Pseudomonadota > Gammaproteobacteria > Pseudomonadales > Pseudomonadaceae > Pseudomonas > Pseudomonas sp. PDM30. The sequence continues at coordinate 725,161 of NZ_JAHUWM010000001.1, read as the reverse complement.
AGCGGCAGGTGGTCCTGGAACAACAGGATCGTGAACAGCAGCAGGAAACCCGCGAGGTTGAAGGCAATCAAGGCCAGGGCGTATTTCTGCCAGCTCTGTTCGGCTTGCGGATCGACGCCGGCCAGACGATAACAACCACGTTCGACCGGACCGAGAATCGGCGTCAGCCAGGTGCGCTGCCCTTCCATCACCTTGTAGTAGAAGCGCCCGAGAAACGGCGCCGGGACCAAAACCAGGGCAAAAAAACCGAGGATCAGCCAATAGTCATAACTGTGCATAGCCGCTCCTAGTTCCGGTCCGCGCGCAGCAGCGCAACAAACAGATAAATGAACAGCCCCACTGCCAGCAGCAGCGACACCCCGTCCAGAACGCTCATGGAAGTTCTCCGTGTTACGGCGTATTGCCGCGTGTGGAGTCATTGTCGGAAAGGAGGCTGTAAAGGAACGAGATCGAGGGTGCCCGCAGGGCATAAAGAAAGCGTAAAGAGTGGGTTTACGCGGGGGTTACAGGGTGCGGGAAGGCGTTCGAGTACGGAAAAAACCGGGAGTGTCGTACGTAGAGCGTTAAATTGTGCGCGAGAGTAGTGAGTGCTGGTTGCAAGTCATGGATAATCCGGCCCAAATGACGCGACGCAACCGATTGGGGTCAGGATCTCTTGCACCTCCCCGCTTGCGCCTGCAAGCTACCTCTATTCGCATTACTGAAAAAGGCTGGCCCAACGTGCGTATCCTAATTACCGGCGGAGCCGGTTTCATAGGCTCGGCCCTTGTCCGCGAGCTGATTCAACACACTGAGCATGAAGTGCTCAACCTGGACAAACTGACGTATGCCGGCAATCTCGAGTCGCTGACCAGCATTGCCAACGACACTCGCTACGAGTTCGTTCAGGCCGATATTGTCGATCAGGCGACCGTCAGTGCAGTGCTGGCGCGCTTTCAGCCTCACGCGATCATGCACCTGGCAGCGGAGTCCCACGTCGATCGTTCCATCGACGGGCCATCGGAATTCATCCAGACCAACATTGTCGGCACCTACAGCCTGCTAGAAGCCGCCCGAGCCTATTGGCAAGCCCTCCCGGAACCTGAGAAAAGCGCCTTCCGCTTTCATCACATTTCCACTGACGAGGTTTACGGCGACCTGCACGGTGTCGATGATCTGTTCACGGAAACGACGCCCTACGCGCCGAGCTCGCCCTACTCCGCCAGCAAGGCAGCGTCCGACCACCTGGTCCGCGCCTGGCAGCGGACCTATGGCTTGCCGGTGCTGCTGACCAATTGCTCGAACAATTACGGGCCGTTCCACTTCCCCGAGAAACTGATTCCGCTGGTCATCCTCAATGCGTTGGCCGGCAAGCCGCTGCCGGTGTATGGCAATGGCCTGCAAGTGCGCGACTGGCTGTTCGTCGAGGATCACGCCCGTGCGCTGCTCAAAGTGGTGACCACCGGCACCGTCGGCGAGACTTACAACATCGGCGGGCATAACGAACAAAAGAACATCGACGTGGTGCGTGGCATCTGCGCCCTGCTCGAAGAATTGGCACCGCACAAGCCCGAGGGCGTTGCGCATTACGCCGACCTCATCACGTTCGTCCAGGATCGCCCTGGTCATGACCTGCGTTACGCAATCGACGCCAGCAAGATTGAACGCGAACTGGGCTGGGTGCCCGAAGAGACCTTCGAAACCGGCCTGCGCAAAACCGTTCAATGGTACCTGGACAATCTGGAATGGTGCCGCCGCGTTCAAGACGGCAGCTATCAGGGCGAACGCCTTGGCGCCATCAATCCCAAGGAGCTGCTCGCATGATGAAAGGCATCGTTTTGGCGGGTGGCTCGGGCACGCGCCTGCACCCGATTACGCTTGGAGTGTCGAAACAGCTGTTGCCGGTCTACGACAAGCCAATGATCTACTATCCGATTTCGGTGCTGATGCTGGCCGGCATCAAGGATATTCTGCTGATCTCCACCCCGCAGGATCTGCCCCAATATCGCAATCTGCTGGGTGACGGCAGCCAGTTCGGGGTGAATTTCAGCTTTGCCGAGCAGCCATCACCGGACGGTCTGGCGCAGGCCTTTCTGATTGGCGAAGAGTTCATTGGCGATGACCCTGTGTGCCTGATCCTGGGCGACAACATCTTCCATGGTCAGCACTTTGGCGAACAATTGCAGAACGCGGCAAAACGCACCTCCGGCGCCACCGTATTCGGCTACTGGGTCAAGGACCCCGAGCGCTTCGGCGTGATTGATTTCGACAGCGATGGCCGTGCCCTTTCGATCGAAGAAAAACCGAAAGCGCCGAAATCCAGTTATGCCGTTACCGGCCTGTACTTCTACGACAACGATGTGATCGAGATCGCCAAGGCGGTGAAACCTTCGCCACGCGGCGAGCTGGAAATCACAGACGTCAACAATGCCTATCTGCAACGTGGCGATCTTCAGGTCGAGCGTTTTGGTCGAGGATTCGCCTGGCTCGACACCGGCACCCACGATAGCTTGCTCGAAGCCTCTCAGTACGTGCAGACCATCGAACATCGCCAGGGTCTCAAAGTCGCCTGTCTCGAAGAGATCGCCTATGAAAACGCCTGGATCAACCGCGAACAGTTGATGGAACGCGCCCGGTACTTTGGCAAAACCGGGTATGGCCAGTACCTGGCCAAGCTGGCAGGGGAAGAGCAATGAACCTGTGCGAGCCCGATTCGCCCGGTAACGAGACTGGACTGTTCCCGTGAAAATACTCATCAATGGCCGACACGGTCAGGTTTCACATGAATTGCAACAGCGGCTGGGGGCTGTCGGTGAACTGGTCGTATTGGGTCGCGATCAGCTCGATCTCGCGCAGCCCGATCAGATTCGCCATCAAGTGCAAAACATTCGACCCGATCTGATCATCAACGCGGCGGCCCATACAGCGGTTGATCTGGCAGAAAGTGAACCGCAATCAGCCTTTGCCATTAACGCCGTAGCTCCCGGCATCCTTGCCGAAGAAGCGCTGGCTCTCGACATCCCGTTGATACATTACTCCACGGACTATGTATTCGACGGGATGAAAGCCGGACCTTACAACGAGGACGACACGCCCAATCCGCTCGGGGTGTACGGCAAGAGCAAGCTGGCCGGTGAACAGGCCATCAGGGACGTGCAAGGTAAACATCTGATTCTGCGTACCAGCTGGGTCTACTCGACTCATGGCCGCAACTTTCTGCTGACGATGCAACGTCTGCTGCAAGAGAAACCTGAGTTACGTGTAGTCGCCGATCAAATCGGCGCACCTACATGGGCCGGTACAATCGCAAATAGCACCCTTGCCCTGATTGAACGCTGGCAGACGAGTCAGGTTACCAACTGGGGTACTTATCACCTGAGCGCTCAAGGTGAGACCTCCTGGTTCGGCTTCGCCCAGGCGATCGGTGAAGCGCTGCGACAACAGGGCAAGCCCTGCGCCGACCTGTTACCGATCCCGTCCAGCGACTACCCGACACCCGCAGCCCGGCCGCTCAACTCGCGCCTGGATTGCAGTCGCTTGCAACGCGACTGGGGTGTCAGTCAACCAGACTGGCAAACGGCGTTGCGCGAGTGCCTCAATCTGCAAGCCTGAATATCAACCGCTGCCCGCACCGGCATTGAAACACCAAGCCTGCGCGTTGCAGCGGTGTGGGGAGCGGGTATGCGGGCTTGCTCGCGAAAGCCGCATTTGAAACCGGCGCGCCCCTGACTGACGCACAATATTCGCGCATCCAGTGGCGAACATCCCCGATACGACAGCTTTCAGCCCATTACGACGTGCAATCGCGAAATGGCACGCCCACTGCACTGGCCTCCCCTGAGCTTTCCAAACCACTCAGGGAGCAAACCCATGAACACACAACTCAAACCCACGCTGGGCACCTTGCACCTGTGGGGCATTGCGGTCGGGCTGGTGATTTCCGGAGAGTATTTCGGCTGGAGCTATGGCTGGGGCGTGGCCGGAACCTTGGGCTTTCTGGTGACTTCGTTCATGGTCGCCACCATGTACACCTGCTTCATTTTCAGCTTCACCGAACTGACCACCGCCATTCCTCACGCTGGCGGTCCCTTTGCCTACAGTCGTCGCGCCTTTGGCGAGAAAGGCGGCTTGATCGCCGGACTGGCGACACTGATCGAATTCGTCTTCGCCCCACCGGCGATTGCCCTGGCCATCGGCGCCTACCTCAATGTCCAGTTTCCTGCCCTGGACCCGAAACACGCGGCAGTCGGTGCCTACCTCGTATTCATGGGCCTCAACATCCTGGGCGTGAAACTGGCGGCGACCTTCGAACTGGTGGTCTGCGTGTTGGCGGTCGCTGAATTGCTGGTGTTCATGGGCGTGGTCGCCCCGGCATTCAGCTTCAGCAACTTCGCGCTCAATGGCTGGGCCGGCTCCGACGTATTCGGCGCCCCAGCGATTGCCGGGATGTTCGCGGCCATCCCCTTTGCCATCTGGTTCTTCCTCGCCATCGAAGGCGCAGCCATGGCCGCCGAAGAAGCCAAGGACCCGAAACGCACGATTCCCAAGGCTTACATCAGCGGTATTCTGACCCTTGTGCTGCTGGCGATGGGTGTGATGTTCTTCGCCGGTGGTGTCGGTGACTGGCGCACCCTGTCGAACATCAACGACCCGCTGCCGCAGGCAATGAAAACCGTGGTCGGCGAAAGCTCGGGCTGGTTGCATATGCTGGTGTGGATCGGCCTGTTCGGCCTGGTGGCGAGTTTCCACGGGATCATCCTCGGCTACTCGCGGCAGTTCTTCGCCCTCGCCCGGGCCGGTTACCTGCCGGCGTCCCTGGCCAGATTGTCGCGTTTTCAAACCCCGCACCGGGCAATCATCGCCGGCGGTGTGATCGGCATTGCAGCCATCTACAGCGACGGCCTGATCAACCTCGGCGGCATGACACTGACCGCCGCGATGATCACCATGGCCGTGTTCGGCGCCATCGTGATGTACATCATGAGCATGCTCAGCCTGTTCAAACTGCGTAAAACCGAGCCGAACCTGGAGCGCACCTTCCGCGCCCCGTGCTACCCGCTGGTGCCGTTCATTGCACTGATGCTGGCGGTGGTGTGCCTGGTGGCGATGGCCTGGTTCAACACGTTGATCGGCCTGATCTTCCTGGGCTTCATGGTGGCCGGTTTCCTGTACTTCATGCTCACCGCGCAATTGCGCGCCGACGCACCGGCGGATGCGATGTTGACCGGACATTGAAAGCGTTCGAGTGAACCTTGAACAACAGGCATAGAATGGGGGTAATAGCGATGGAACTGCGACAAAACCCCATCACTCAAAGTGGTATGCACGATCGGTTGGCGAACCCTCGCCAACCCGCCTGCTTTCAAGGAGAGTCCTATGCCCTGGTATGCCTGGTTGATTCTGGTCGTTGCCATCGGCTCGATCGTTGGTGGTCTGATGCTGCTGCGCGACACCGCCAACAAGGTCGAACTGACCGAAGAGCAACGTAAGCGCGTCGCCGAACGCAATGCGGAAATGGACGCCAAGGAAGCGCAGGACCGCTGACTGAAGACCCCGCCTGAAACGGCGGGGTTTGTTTTTGCGTGAAAGCACCTGAAATCATGCCGCTTTTGACCCATATCGAAGCATCTGCATGTTTTTTAGAAGTAGAAGTACAGTCACCATGCAATTTTCATTGGTTAATATGTCCGCATTGATGCGGAGATATCAGATGCGTTACTCGCAGGACCATAAAGCCCAGACCCACCAACGCATAATCAAAGAAGCTTCAGCGCGATTTCGACGCGATGGTATCGGCGCGACCGGGCTGCAACCCCTGATGAAAGCACTGGGCTTGACCCACGGTGGCTTTTACTCGCACTTCAAGTCCAAAGACGAACTGGTAGAGAAAGCCTTGCAAGAGGCTGGCGCACAAGTCGACGAGTTGTGCGCGCAAATCTTCGCCGAGGAGCATCCACTCGAATCCTTCATCGACGCTTATCTGTCCGAATGGCATCAAACCTCACCTCAGGAAGGCTGCCCGCTGTTGACCATTTCTTCGGAACTGGGACTGCGTGGTCAACCGAGTCCAACCAGCGATGTCGTGCTCCAGGCGCGACTCGATCAGATCCAGCACACCCTTGACGGAGAGCGGAGCGCCGAGCGCAGCATTGTGATCATGTCTACGCTGGTCGGCGCCTTGCTGTTATCGCGTAGCGTTGCCGACGCCGAATTTGCCCAACGGATTCTCGACGTCGCACGCGAACACCTCAAACACTCGCAGGATTAACCCTGCCAACGCTTGAACAGCACACTGGCATTGACCCCGCCAAATCCGAAGCCGTTGGACAATGCGTATTCGATGGCCATCGGCCGAGCATTGCCATGAACGATGTCCACGCCTTCAGCGGCAGGGTCCGGGTTTTCGAAGTTGAGGGTCGCCGGCACGATCTGGTCGCGGATCGCCAGCAGCGTAAAGATCGCTTCGAGTCCACCCGCTGCACCGAGCAAATGCCCGGTCGCCGACTTGGTCGATGTCACGGCGATGCCGTTTTGCGCGCCGAACAATGCCTTGATCGCCGCCAGCTCTCCCAGATCCCCCACCGGAGTCGAGGTTGCATGCGCATTCAGATGCTGAACCTGAGCCGGTGAAACACCTGCTTGTGCCAACGCCAACGACATCGCTCGCCGCGCACCGCTGCCGTCCTCGGGGCCGGCGGTCAGGTGAAAGGCATCGGCGCTGGTGCCGTAGCCGACCAGCTCCGCCAGCGGGTGCGCGCCCCGGGCCAGTGCATGGTCCAGAGACTCGATGACCAGCAGCCCGGCCCCTTCTCCCATGACAAATCCATCTCGACCACTGTCGAACGGTCGCGAAGCGCGCTCAGGCGTTTCGTTGTAAGCGCTGGACAAGGCGCGAGCAGCCGCAAACCCGGCAAGGCTGACCCGATCGATCGCCGCTTCCGCACCGCCGCACACCGCGATATCCGCCTCCCCCGTACGGATCAGCCGCGCCGCGTCACCAATCGCCTGAACCCCGGCGGCGCATGCCGTGACCGGCGCGCCTAATGGCCCCTTGAAACCATGCTGGATCGACACATGACCTGCCGCGAGGTTGACCAGAAATGAAGGGATAGTGAATGGAGACAAACGTCTCGGACCACGGCTATCGGTGGTGCGAACCGCCTCGGCAATCGCGCCGAAACCACCTACACCTGAACCGATGATGGTGGCCGTGCGCTCCTGGGCATTGGCATCCAGCGCTTGCCAGCCGGCTTGCTCCAGTGCCTGACGCGCCGCTTCCATGGCGAACAGGATGAAGCGGTCCATCTTCTTTTGCTCCTTGGGTGAGGTTGCCCGATCCGGATCGAACCCCGCCTCCGGATCGTCAGCCAGAGCAGGCACTGCACCGCCAACCTTGGCCGGCAGATCGGCAACCACCTCTTGCGGTAAATTGCGCAGCCCGGAACGCCCGGCCAACAGCCGCGCCCAGACCGCTTCGACACCGCTCCCCAGCGGTGACACCAGGCCCATGCCCGTTACAACTACTCGACGATCACTCATACCAAATACACCTCAAGCCGATTGATGGCGCTTACCGATAACGGGCAGCGGCCCTGCTTCTGGAAAGGTTAGGCGCCATGACATGACGCGCCGCCACGAACGCATCCCAATCCGCCGCATCGGGCAACGAAGGAATGGTGATCAATTCACCCTGATCCAGGCCCGACAATGCGGCATCGACCATCTCACCCGCCTCCATCACCATTTCCGCTGGAATTTGTGAAGCATCGATACCGGAGCGCTCCCAGATCTCGGTTCGTGTCACACCGGGCAGCACCGCCTGAACCTGCACCCCAGTGCCATCCAGTTCGGCGCTCATCGATTGAGTCAAGCTCAATACATAGGCTTTGCTGGCGCTGTACGTCGCGTTGAAACGTGCGGGAAATAAAGCCACCACCGATGCGATATTGATGATTGTGCCGCGCCCGGCCTTGGTAAAGCTGGCCGCAGCTGCCGAGGCCAATCGCGTGACAGCGGTGATATTCAACTGAATCATTCGCTCCAGTTGATTGGTATCGGCATTGGCCAACAGCCCGTCCGCCGCCACGCCGGCGTTATTGAGCAACAGGCTGATACTCGAATCGCTGCGTAACCGCTGTTCGAGTTGCAGCACCTCTTCCTTCTGGGTGAGATCCGCCTTCAACACTTCGACCTTGATCCCATGCTCGGAGCGTAGCTTACTCGCTGCCGCCTCCAGCCGCGGCTCGTCGCGAGCCACCAGCAACAAATCAAAACCACGGGCTGCCAACCGCTCAGCGTAAACCGCCCCGATACCTGAAGAAGCGCCGGTGACGAGGGCCGTGCCTTGGGACTGAACTGAATTCATGACGGTGCTCCTGGAGAATGCTGAAGGACGCCTGACGCGAAAGCACTTCGGCGCAAGCGGATTTTATTATAACCATAATCCTATTAAAATATGATACCCGTAATTTTTAATTAGCCGAGTAACGGAAGGTTCTCGTCAGTAACCCAGGCCAGAATGGAGAGTAGCCCCAGAATGAACATGAAACCGCGACGAGCCTGTGGGATGGAGCGAACGGTATTGCGAGCCGACCGATAAACGGTGGGGCGAATCAACAAAGCGCTTTCAACGGTCACAGAGAGACGGGGGCCTGACGATAGGGCCTTCAAGGCGATGTCTGAGCCGCGACTGCGCTCGCATCCGTGACAGTTCCCCGCCCTTGCTGTTTGTTAACAAATGCTGGAAAATCCAAAAAATTTAACAAAATGTAAAGTTTTCTAACCTAGATGACGGCAATTTCCAGACATAGTTTGGAGAGTCTGTCCAATTTTTTAGAGCGCGTAATGAACATTCCAGTAAACACTATTGATACCCCCCGACAGGAAGTCGTTGAAGTAAAGGAGCTTATCGGTAGCCTTTGGGATCAAAGAGCAATTATTTTATTGTTTACTGCACTAACTGTTACCGCCGCTATTGCTTATGCCCTGTTGGCAACTCCGGAATATGAAGTTGAAACCACTGTCCGGCCTGTCCCTCTGGCAGACCTGGATGAGTTGAATGAGTCCGGGCTTTACAAGCTCTTGCCAAAAGACGCACTGAATATCATCGGCTCATCAATGCAGTCTTATGATGTCCGCCTGAAGTTCTTCCAGGCCAATCCGCAGTACCTTGCGCCATTGCAGGCACCTGGGCAATCCATTGAGAGCGCATTTGAGACGTTCAACGAAAGAGCATTTTCGCTTGAGAAAATTGACCCTAAAAAGAGCTCCAGCCTTTCCGAAGCCGTTGGCCTTAGCCTCAGATATCCTCAGGGTGTAGATGGCGTAGGCATCTTGAGAGACTTTACCGACTTCGTTGTCAAAGGCGAAAAGGAAAAAGTTGCTTTAAACTTAAAAATATTGATTGCCAACCGCATCGACCAGGCTGAAAAGAAGCTGGAGTCAAAAAAGTCCGCTTATGAGGCAGAGAAAGACTCCAAAATTGCTCACTTGCTGGAAAAAGATCAGCTAAAAAAGCAAGTACTTCAAGACGAACTCAAAGCACTGCGTCAACAACTGCAAAGCCGCAGACAAAACCGCATCAAAGAACTTGATGAAGCCATCGTCATCGCCAAGAAACTCGGAATTGTAAAACCCACCACACCTTCGGCGCTGGGAGATGGAGAGCAAGCACATCAGGGCAACATGATCCGCACGGAAGTCAACAACCAGAAAATACCCTTGTATTTCCTGGGACAGGCGGCACTGGAAGCAGAGCGTGCCACCTTGGTAGCTCGTCATTCCGATGACTTCACCGAGCCGCGTATTGATGAGATTCAAAAAGAGCTCAGCCTGCTGACCACCAACCGCGAAGCAGCACTTCTCAAGGAGCGGAATCATCCTGAACTGTTTCTCAAGGACTTCGCGGACATCAGCGGTGAGTTGACTCACCTGAAGCAACTGAATGTAAATTTCGATCAGTTAAAACTGGTCAATGTTGATAAAGATGCGACGGAACCTCAAGCACCTATAAAACCGAAGAAAGCCCTGATCGTTGGATTTGGCCTGATCTTTGGATTCATGCTCGGCCTGGGTGTCGCCATCATTCGTCGCGCCGTACTGTCTCTGCATTCATCACGTCGTTAATTGTCGAGGGCTGCGCTTGCTCTTCAAGCGCAGCTCGACTTGACCAATGGCTTTAGTACCATCCTGTATCCCCCCAAAAATACCAACAGCGCTTTTTTGACAATACAGCTTGTCAGTCCCGCTACGCAAAGAGCGCTTGACGGACGACAACTTACTCCCGCAGCGTCTCTGGTGAAGTGATCGCTTGATCATTTCCACTCAACCAGAGATTGACGTTTTCGACACTTTCTTCCGACAACTTTCCGGCCCAGCGATTCAGGATAAAAAGGTTGGTTATAAAGTCGTATTGAGTCTTGAGCAGATCGCGACGTGCTTTGAATTCGTTCTGCACAGCGGTCAAGACATCCACGGCATTAACCACGCCATAGGTAAATGCTTTTTCAGCCGCAATGCGCGATTGCTCGGCCGAGGCCAATGCATTGCGGCTGGCGTGGATCTTTTCCACGCTTGAGTCTGCAGTCAAATACGCGTTTGTCGTTTCCTTGACCACTTGCCGACGCGTCGCTATCAATTGCTGTTCTGCGGTGAGCTGATCCTGATACAGCTGCCTTACCCGCGCGGACGTCGTGCCACCGCTATAGATCGGTATCTGTACTCCCACACCCGCGACATAGCTGTCGGTCTGTGGCGCCAACGAATTGTTGTAGCCTTCGTTGCTCTGCTGCGCACTCAGGTTCAGATTGACCGTGGGATAGTGCCCGCCCTTACCTTCGCGCAGGGCAGCCTCTGCTGCTTCCTGTGCATTTTCACTGGCCTTGATCGCCGGGTTGTCGGCGATCGCCAAATTGACCCAACTCTCCAGGCTTTCGGCGGACACCTTCAATTCGACGTCATTACGCACACGACTCAGCTTCTCTTTGACCGGTCGTCCGATAATTTCCGACAACGCAACACGGCTCAGGCTGGACTGGTTACGCGCTTCGACTTCCTGGGCAGCCAGCGAATCGACTCGGGCCTGGAGATCCAGCAAATCGGTAACCATCGCCAATTGCTTGCTGTAAAGCGCACTGACCCGGTCGAGGTTCTTCTGGGTAGCCCTGCGTTCGGCCCGCACCAATTCAAGTTCATCATCGGCAGCCAGCGCAGCGAAATATCGCTGCGCAAGATCCACCGTGGCCTCGGCCTGAGCCTCTTTTGATTCGGAGTCAGCCTGCTTGGCCAGGCTTTTATAGCGCTGGTAGTTTTCCCAGGCAGCCTTGTTATACAACGGCTGGGTCAACCCCACCGAATAATTGCGACTGTCGTAGGCCTCGTCGATTTGAAGGTTGGACTGTTTGATCCGGTTGAAACCCGCGTTGGCCGTCACCGAGGGCAACAGACTGCCAAACGCCTGGTTTTGCTGCTCGACCCCGGATTGAGCCTTCGAGTAAGAGGAGATCACCCGAGGGTCCTCCAGGCGCGACTCGCGGTACAACTGCATCAAGTCGACCGAGTAGCTCTGTTTACTGACCGAAGCTGTTTGCGGCGTAGTGATAGAGGGTCGGGCGGTGGGCGCTTCAGCAGCATGGACAGGCAATGCCATCGAACCCAAAACCAGGCAGGGAAACAGACGCACGATCACTCCTCGATCATTGACTGGGCGATAACGTCACGTGCCGGCTGCATCAAGTATTGCAGCATGGTGCGCTCTCCGGTGTTGATCAATACGTCTGCCGGCATACCCGCCAACAGCTTGCGATCTCCCAGCTTTCGCGCGCCCTCCCCCGTCACACTGATCCGCGCCAGGTAGTACGGTGCACTGGTTTTCTCGTTGATCAAACGATCGCCGGATACACTCGTCACTCGACCTTCGATGACAGGTGTCGTGGCCGTGTTAAAGGCGCTGAAGCGAATGTCCGCCAACTTGCCGATAGCGATTCGGTCGATGTCATTGGGCGAGACCTGCGCCTCGACCACCAGGTCGGAAACGGATGGAACGATATCCAGCAAGGGCGTTGCGGGTCGCACAACGCCACCGATGGTGTGAACCGTCATGCCAATCACCATCCCGTCTTCCGGAGCGCGAATAATCACCCTGCTCAGGCGATCTTCCAGCGCCGAGGCTTTTTCCTGCAGGTCGTAGGCCTTGGTCTGGGTCTCTGCCAACTGCTTGGTAACGTCGGCGTTGAAGTCCTTGTCGATCTGCAGGATCTGCAACTGGGTTTCGTTGATCTGCAACCTGGTCTTGATGTTTGTCGAGCGGTGATCCGCCACTTCAGACTTGAGCAAGTCCAGCTTGCGCGCCTGTTCCAGCATCCGCTGTTTGTCGACAAAACCCTGGGCCAGCAACTCTTTCAACTCGGCAATTTCGCCGCTGTAGGATTCCTGCAAGCTGGTCTTGGTACCGATCATGGTGTCGGTTCCCTTGATTTGCTGATTCAACTGACCAATACGCTCTTGCAGGACCGAGATTTGCCCAAGTCTCGAGCTACGCCGCGCGTTGAACACCTGAGTCTCGCCGAAGCGCGCCTCATCACTGCGCTGACTGTCGGAATTGATATCGCTCGGGAAGGCAATTGTCGGAAGGTTATCCCGCTCGGCGAGCAAGCGCGCCTCCGCCGTCCTGGCAGCGATCAACTGGCTACGGGTCATCTCGTATTCGGAGCGCAGTTGAGCGTCATCGAGCACGATGATCGGGTCGCCCTTCTTTACGACATCGCCGTCATGGGCAAGCAGGTCCTTGACGATGCCGCCCTCCAGATGCTGCACCGTCTTGCGATACGTTTGCACGGTAACGACGCCCGGCGCGTAGGCCGCACCGTCGAGTGGGGCAAACGTCGCCCACCCGCCGAACAGGCCGAACGTCACCAGTACAATGAAAAATCCTGTTCGGCGTATAGATATGTCGGACGTGGGCAGATCTGCGAAAGTATCGGCAGGAGTAGCGAGTGTACGGTTCATCGAGAGTTTCCTGTCAAACGTCGGTCGACGCGACGTCTGTGCCGGCCCGGGCAGCCGGCTTTTGCTGGGCGGCCAATTGAGGCGCATTGAGTTGCGCGAGGACCTGATCCCGCGGGCCATACAGGCTGATGGTGCCGGCGTTCATCACCAGCAAGCGGTCGAGCTGGGCCAGGATCGAGGTCCGGTGGGCGATGACGAAGACCGTCGCCCCCGTGAGTTTCAACTGTTGCAGCGCCAACGCCAGCGCACGTTCACCGATCTCGTCCAGGTGAGCATTCGGCTCATCCAGAACGATAAGCCGCGGGCTGCCATAGAGTGCCCGGGCCAGCCCGATACGCTGACGTTGCCCACCCGACAGATTGATGCCCCCTTCGCCAATGACCGTATCGTAGCCATTGGGCAGCATCAGAATCATTTCGTGGACACTGGCGGTCCTGGCCGCCAGCACCACTTTATCCGGATCAACGACACCAAATCGCGCTATGTTGTCGCTGATAGTGCCTTCGAACAATTCAATGTCTTGCGGCAAATACCCGAGGTGCGGCCCCAATTGGCTTCTGTCCCAATTGGCAATATCGGCGGCATCCAGACGAACGACCCCAAGCTGTGGTTTCCACACGCCCATCAAGGCTTTGCCAAGCGTCGACTTGCCCGAGGCGCTTGGTCCGACAACACCGATCATGGCGCCTGCCGGCGCGTTGAAACCGATGCCTTTGATGATCGGGGTCCTTGATCCCGGAGCCCCCAGCGTGAGGTTCTCTACCGTCACATGTCCGATTGGAGCGGGCAATTGCATCCGCTCCGGCTCGGCACTTTGCTGGTCGAGAACGCTGTTCAGACGTGCGTATTGTGAGCGGGCAGCAATGAATCCTTTCCAACTGCCGATCATCAAGTCCAGCGGCGCCAGCGCTCGCCCCAACAGCACGGAACCTGCGATCACCAGCCCGGGGCTGATCTCATGGCTTACCGCCAGATAAGCGCCAAGGCCAAGAATCAGTGATTGAACGAGCAAACGGAAAGTTTTTGATATCGATGTGATGATCCCGCTGCGATCGCTGGCTCGGGACTGCAACAACAGCACGTTCTTTTGACGCAGACTCCAGCGTGACATGAGGGAGTCAAGCATGCCCATGGACTCGATCACTTCGGCGTTGCGCAAGTTCTTGGTGGTGTGCAGTGTTGCACCAATGCTCTGCTTGTTGGCCTCCGCCAGAACTTTGCCCGTGGATTGCTCATTGATACTGGCCAGCGCCAGCAAAACCACCGCACAACCGATTGCCGTCCAGCCATACCAGGGGTGAAACAGGAAAAGCACTGCGACATAAATCGGCAACCACGGAGCATCAAAAAACGCGAACAGACCGTTCCCTGACATGAACTGGCGCAGCCCGGTCAGGTCGCTGAGCGACTGGGCCGACGCATCCATGCCACCGCTGTCCAAGGCCCGTTTGAAACTGGCCCTGTAGACATCACGGCCAAGCAGCACGTCGAGCCTGGTGCTGACACGAACCATGATCCGCGAGCGTACCCACTCCAGCAGGCCCATCGTCACGAGCAGGAAGGTCAGAATAATGGTCAACATGGCCAGCGTCGTCAGGCTGCCGCCCGTGACGACCCGCCCGTAGACCTGAAGCATGTAGAAGGTCGGGACCAACATCAGTGCATTGATGAACAGACTGAAAAAACCCACCGATATGAAGCTGCTCCTGCAGGCCCTCAGGGCTACTTGCAGGCTGTTTTCGGGTGTACTGCGTATCATCTCGGAACTGACAACCTGGTGTGTTGATCGGGGATTGCGGGGCGCGCGAGTGTACCACCTGAGCAACACCTGCAGAATGAAATCGGCAGTATTCCGGCAGTGCAATGCAATCGACGAGCAGCGCTCGCCCTTACTCTCTGAAGACTTATAATTACGCTATGGCTGATAATGGTTCTTTAACATACCGCCCAAAGAACTGTAACATATGTGAAACTTTGGCCAGCAACGCCGTTTGCAGAACGATTCGGGTATCGGGAGCGGCCACCCAATCAATATGGAGTCACTTTTGATCAATTATTTTTCTTTAATCGCCGATATCGTCCGGGAAGAAGCGGCTGCAACCGGTGCGTTGCTGCAAGACGTCGCCCGCGAATTATTGGCCACCAATACAACTCACTCGGATGGAGCCTGGTGGGCTGCCCACGGCAATGACCCTTTCTATACCGCCGAGCAAATTTACAAGACCGTCACAGGCGACCCGACTGCCGAACGCGCAGAACTTCTGTGCGGCAATATGGTTAACGTATTCAGCGGCCTCTGCGCGGAGCTAGGCCTGCAAAAACGCACCATTTGGACGTATTCAGACTCCCAGGGATTCTTTCAGGGACATACGTACCTTGAAATTTTTAATACAACTACCGACAAATGGGAAATTCAGGACGCGGACTATAACGTCTATTACACCGACGTTCGAACGGGCGAGCGTGTTGGTGTCAAAGACATGATGAACGCAGACGACGTTGAATATTTCATCCCTAATAATGCAACTGAATCCGGATGGTCAGAGACAGGCGCAGAAGCCTTGCGCCTGGCTAATCTCTATGCAGCGCAAATTATTACTACGGAGCATAAACTCTATACCAGTAATGACAGCCTGAGCGATACCTTACTGGCCAGCATTGCCAATTCTCTGAGCGGAGTTTTTGACTATACGGTAGACAGCGGTGTCAACAAGCTGACCTCCACCCATTTTACCGATAGCAACGCCGTCACCAACAACGGGAGAGCCACGATCACTGGCACTTCGAGCGCTGACTTCATTTCATATGATGGCAGCTCACTCAGCCCGGTGTTCGCCACGCTCATCGGTGGAGCGGGCGATGACACACTCGCGCTACGTTTTTCCGGCGGCCAACTTTACGGTAATGAGGGCAATGACGTCCTGATTGGCGGGCAATTGGCAGATCTTCTGGTCGGCGGCACTGGTGATGACTACATGTCTGGCGGTTACGGTGCAGACCAGTACGCGTTTTCGAAGGGCGACGGCTTCAACGACACCATCGACAGTTTCGGCGTAGGTGCCGACCAACTGGTTTTCCTCGGCGTTAGCGGTACCGGCGGTTCAGGTCGTACGCAAATTTCGGAAAAAGAGTTCAACTTCAGGGTTGACCAGAAAGTGACCGCGGACGGCGTCTATCTTCGCTATGACACAGATGGCGACTCGCGTTTTGATGGCGGAATGTTGCTCGAAGGCCGTACGACACTGCTCACCGCCAAAGACGCTACATTTGTTTTCAACGCCGCCCCACTCAAAGACTTCAATACCACCACCGTCGCTGGCAACCCTGGCTCCGGGTACGCCGAAAAAATCTACGGTGGCAATGCGGCAGACAAAATCCTCTACACCGGTACGCTTGGCGCAGAACTGGCTGGCAGTACCAGTGGATTAAACAGCGGCAATGACATCATCCAGTCTCACTCGGATGCAAACTGCTCGCTGTACGGTCAGGATGGCAACGATGTGTTGGCTGGAGGAAACGGCAGCGACTTCATCGTCGGAGGCACCGGCAACGACCTGTTGACTGGCGGAAATGGGCGAGACGTTTTCGTGTTCAACGCAGGATCGGGCTCAGACACCATCCAGGACTTCAAACAAGGTGAAGACACCCTGTATATCTACGGCTGGACGGCTTCTACCAAGGCTGTGACGCAAACGCTGCAAGACAACGGGCTGGTTGTGACTTTCGACACCGCCGGCGATGGCGCTCACGGTGGCAATATCACGCTACTTGGCCAGACGACCTTGCTGAGCAATACCGACATGTTGTTTGCCTGAGTTCGGGTGATCAGCCCATCGGGCATTAGTTTCGCTAAAGAAAAAGGCCGATCAATGATCGGCCTTTGTCGTTGAATCACACCTCAGTTCACTTCGATCCTGTCGCGGTTTTTGTCCAGAATCGCCTTGCCGATACCCTTCACCTCCAGCAATTCGTCAACTGACGCAAACGCACCATTACTTTCACGATAAGCAACAATCGCTTTCGCTTTGGCCTCGCCCACCCCAGCCAGCTCACGTTGCAGTGTAGGTGCATCAGCACTATTGAGATCGACTTTGCCGGATTGTGCCTTGGCGACCACATCCTGCGCCAGAGGCGCATTCGTCACCTCAGGTGCCTTGGCAGGTGCGGCGATTGCCGTAAGAGAGGCGCTGGCGAGCAGGGCGAAAACCAGAGAGTAGAAACTGCTTGTACGCATTAGAGAAGCTCCATGCCATCGATTGAGAAAGCGGCTTTTCCGAAGCCGCTCTCCAAACTTAGGCGATGCTATTGAACTGTCAAAAATGTGTACGTTACCGGATATGAAACAATCAGGGTTCCAGGCGGCGCTGCTGGTAGATCCAGTCAACGATCTCACCATCCGGGGTGTAGCCGCTGACAGTGTCACGCAACAGCTGGCGGACGCGCGTATAGTCGTCCTGGTCCACCGCAGCCAGCAACTCGCTCAACTTGCCCTTGAGCAAATCCCAGGACAGGTGATCCTCGTTGGCCGTCATGATCATCGGGTGCTGTGTGGCCGCCACGTTGTCACCAATCAGCAGCTCTTCATAAAGCTTCTCGCCCGGACGCAGCCCGGTGAACTCGATAGCGATGTCGCCATGCAGGTTTTTTTCCGAGCGTACGCTCAGGCCGGACAAATGGATCATCTTCTCGGCCAGTTCGACGATCCTCACCGGCTCGCCCATGTCCAGGACAAAGACATCACCGCCCTGTCCCATGGAGCCTGCCTGGATCACCAACTGTGCCGCTTCAGGGATGGTCATGAAGTATCGAGTGATCTTCGGATGCGTGACCGTCAGCGGACCGCCCGACTTGATCTGTTTGTGAAACAACGGAATGACCGAACCCGATGATCCCAGGACGTTACCAAACCGTACCATCGTGAAGCGCGTTTTGTTCACACGGGAAACATTGCTCGTATCACCGAACAACACCGGGGCCAACTCACGGCTCAGCGCTTGCAACGTCAACTCGGCAAGGCGCTTGGTGCTACCCATGACATTGGTTGGTCGCACGGCCTTGTCGGTGGAAATCAGGACAAAGTTGGCCACCCCTGCCTGGAGCGCGGCCTGGGCCGTATTGAGGGTGCCTATCACATTATTGAGCACGCCTTCGGCAATGTTGTGTTCGACCATGGGGACATGCTTGTAGGCCGCGGCGTGATACACCGTGTCTACTCGCCAGGTTTTCATGACATCCAATAACTTGTCCGGGTTACGAACCGACCCGAGTATCGGCAAAAGACGGATGGACAGCGACTCTCGAGCGATCCGCTGCTCCAGTTCGGACAAGATGGAATAAAGATTGAACTCACTGTGTTCGAACAGTAGAAGCGTTGTCGGGCGCAGCGTCAGAATTTGCCGGCAAAGCTCGGAGCCAATGGAGCCCCCGGCGCCCGTGACCAACACGGACTGCCCTGTGATGCAATGCTCGAGCAAATCAGCCTGGGCCGGGACGGCGTCACGCCCAAGCAGGTCTGCAATGTCTACTTCCTGGATATCATCGACCTTGACCCGGCCGCTGGCCAGGTCCATGAAACCCGGGACGCTGCGAACGTGTAACGGAAAGCCTTCGAGAAACCCGAGAATCTCGCGACGGCGTCCACGGTTGGACGAAGGAATGGCGAGGAGAATTTCCTGAGCGCCAGTGTTGTCGATCATCTGTTGGATGTGCTTGGGCGCGTACACCTGTAACCCGGAGATCACCCTGTCGGCGATTCCGCTATCGTCATCGATAAAAGCAACAGGCCGCATGACGCGCCCCATCCGCAATGCAGTAACGAGTTGATTACCCGCCGCCCCCGCGCCGTAGATGGCCACTTTCGGCAGTCCGTCATCCCGGCTGGTGAACGGGACGTGCTGAGCTGCACTGAACCAGTCGCCCATGAAATACTGACGCATGGCCAGGCGCAGTCCGCCGATCATGATCAGGCTCAACCACCAATAGTTGAAAATGATCGAACGAGGAACGACGTTTTGATGATTGCTGTACCAGTACACCACAACGCCAAGTATCAAGGACGATAGTGTCACTGCCTTGATAATGGCAATGAGCGCGTCATTTCCAAAGTAACGCATGACGGCACGGTACATGCCAAAGCGGACGAAAAGAGGAATGGCAATGACAGGTGCACTGACAAAAAGCCAGACGTGCTGAGTGAACGGGTTGACTAACTCATCCACCCCAAGGCGCACGACAAACGCCATCCACAGGGCACACCAGACCAACGAAATATCGGTCAGAACCTGCAGAATACGCTTATGTCGTCTTGGCAGACTTAACAACCTTGCCCGAATCTTATCCATAACCCCTCTAAACACCTCTCGAAGCTCCTAGCATTGATACAGCAACTACAGCTTTCGGTAACTCACGTGCCGATAAAGCAATACTCAAAAACCAATGCGTCCATCACACCTTGCCAGCGATTTCCAACTCGCCTGCGTGAAACTTGAAAGCCAGCAACACCAGAGGCGCGTAGGCCAAGACCAATCCCGCCATGCCATCGAGATACTGCATGACGACCAATATAGCCACTGGTACTAACCACAACAAATTGATCGCAGCGATTGCCAGCGTAACCGCCCGATGACTGCCATATTTTCGTGAAGCATACTGGTATCCATGGCTGCGATGGGCCTCATAAACCTTGTCCCCGCGCAACAGCCGACGAATGAGGGTAAAGGTGGCATCAACGATAAAGACGCCCAACAAAATGAGCCAGGCCCAGAGGAACAGTGGGTTCGTCCATGCCGCATAGAGCGACATCACCGCCAATATGATGCCCAGAAAACCACTGCCGGCATCGCCCATGAAGATTTTCGCCGGCGGAAAATTCCAGACAAGGAAACCCAAGACGGCCATCGCCAGTACAAGCGGAGCAATGGCGAGGCTGCTGTGGCCCGCGATCCAGTAAACCAGGCAAGCACCGACACAGGCGCAAATCGCCTCGACGCTGGCCAGACCATCAATACCATCCATGAAGTTGTAAAGATTGAGCATCCAGACCAGATAGAACGCTGCGATGACATAACCGAACCAGCCGAGACTGAACTCATGGCCGAACAGATTGATCGGCGCCATCCCCCCAATCCAGAACAATGCCCAGATGGCACCACCGAAATGCGCAAGCAGGCGCCAACGCGCGGCAATATGCCCATGGTCATCCAGAAAACCAACGATTGCGATCCAGCCGCCTGCCCCCAGCAGAGCCAGCGCCATCGGCCAGGCCACGGCATCTGTCCAGGCCAGGACAGGCAACGCAATCAGAAAGCTCACGACAATAGCCACACCACCACCCCGAGGGGTCGGAACCGAATGTGAACTACGCGCATTAGGAATATCTATCAAGCTGCGTGCCAATGCGTATTTGCGCAATGCACCTGTGCCCAAGAATGAAACACCCACCACCAACGCCAACAGCCATATTGTGTTCAAAGGTCAACTTCCTGAAACAGCCAAAATCAATTCTGCAATTGAACCGGCACTGTCATAAGCCAGCTTAGCGCTGCCTTTCCTTGTAGTAGTTGGCAGCCGACACAAGCGCCTCATCGACGCTGACCGGAGGAGTCCAGCCCAGCAATTCCCGAGTTTTGCTTATATCGACCTGCAACGAGCCGCACAGTCGTTGGGACAAAGCCTGCTTGCCCAGTAGCTGTGCACCGCGCTCAAGCAACACGCTTGGCACAGGCAGCAAGCGTGCAGGTTTACCCAACGCCTGCGCCATCCGCGTCAACAATTGTGTCGTGGACAAATCCTCCCCATCACTGACGAGGAAGGTCTGATTGGCGGCAGCCGGATGACGGATGCAGGTGACGATCAAATCAGAAAGGTTTTCGAGCGCGACCAGGCTGCGCCGATTATGGATAGCCCCGAATGGCAAGGGAATGCCCTTGTCCAGCCAACGCATCATGTTCAGAAAGTTGGCTCTCACACCCGGACCGTAAACGAGCACCGGACGGATGATCACCACTTCCATCCCGCTGGCGGTCGCAATCTCGCGCAGCCCCTGCTCGGCCTCCATTTTCGAAATGCCATACGGATCGCCAGGCGCGGGGGTCGCATCAGCGAAGTACGGCTGATTGATCGGCGTACCTTCGCCATTGACCTTGATCGAACTGATGAACACAAAGCGACGAACACCCAACGCGGCTGCTTGCCGTGCGAGGCTAAGCGTGCCTTCGACATTCACCTTGCGAAACGCCTCCAGCGGATCGGATTCGGTGTCATTCATGACGTGAACGCGAGCCGCGCCATGAATGACAACCTCTACATGATCCAGCGCCTGCGACCAGTCGGTATCAGCACTAAGCCCGGCAGTTCGGACGGTAGTAACGCGCGAAGGACAGTCAGGCAAGGCGTGCCCACGAATGGCTGCCACTGGCTCCAGATCGTCAGAGGCCGCCAAGCGGCCCAATACCGCACGACCAACGAAGCCCGTTGCACCTGTCAATAAAACACGCATTTTTCAAACCTCGACGGCGCTCAGGATTTCGACCAGACAGTACGATTGATGTAGTCGGTGTAACTCAATACGACCCGAACTACCTGCTTCGACACAGGACCTGCCTGGTAATCCCTCACGACCGGGATAACGCGCTGGGTACGATCATGCTGGCTGGTTACAACACGTACGGCATCCAGAACGCCCTCCACTTTCAGGCCACTCATGATGAGAGTGCCTTCGTCCATCCCTTCTGGGCGCTCGTGCGCATTACGAATAGTAATGGCAGGCAAATTCAGAAGAGAGGCTTCCTCAGTGATGGTTCCACTGTCGGACAGCACGCAGAACGCCGACATCTGCAACTTGATGTAGTCGAGCAGACCGAATGGCTTCGAGAAGCGAATCAGTGGGTGGTCCAGCGATTCACCGATCGCTTCCAGGCGCTTGCGGGTACGAGGATGCGTGGAAACGATAATTGGATACTGGTACTTGTCGGCCAGGGCTCGCAGCGTTTTGAGCAGATCACGAAGGTTGTCCGGCGTATCGACGTTTTCTTCACGGTGAGCGCTGATGATGAAGAACTTGTCCTGCTCCAGGCCTTCTCGTGCGAGCACGTCGGAGGTGAGGATTTTCGGCATGTAATAGTCGAGCACCTCCTCCATGTGCGACCCGGTCTTGATGATGGTTTCAGGACGAATCCCTTCAGCAATCAGGTAGCGCCGGGCATGCTCGGTCAGGACCATGTTGATATCGCTCAGGTGATCGAGCACCTTGCGATTGAGTTCTTCAGGCACGCGCTGATCAAAGCAGCGGTTGCCGGCTTCCATGTGGAACACCGGAATCTTGCGGCGCTTGGCGGCGATGACGGCCAGACAGGTATTGGTATCGCCGTAGAGCAGAAGCGCATCAGGCTTTTCGGCCTCAAATACTTCATCCGCCTTGGAAATCACTTCGGCGATGGTCTTGGCTGCGGTATCGCCTGCAGCACCCAGGAAGTAATCAGGCTTGCGAATTTCAAGGTCATCGAAAAAAACCTGATTCAATTCGAAGTCGTAGTTTTGACCCGAGTGAACCAGTACATGATTAACCTGCTTATCAAGCTCGGCAATAACGCGGCTCATCTTGATAAGTTCTGGTCGCGTACCAACCAGCGTCATGACCTTAAGCATTAAGTTGCTCCTGAATGTATTCCAGATTCAACAGAACTTTCTTCACGCCTTCTACATCAAGACGCTCGGTGTTGTGGGAGGTGTAGTCGTCGAGATCGGAAATCTCCTGTTCGCCCTCAACAAAAAACTTCTTGTAGTTAAGGTCGCGATTGTCCGAAGGAATACGGTAGTAGCGCCCCATGTCTTCGGCCTTGGCCATTTCTTCACGGGAGATCAGCGACTCGTAAAGTTTTTCACCGTGGCGGGTACCGATGACCTTGACGGCATTGTCACGAGCGAACAGCTCCTTGAGCGCTTGCGCCAGGTCCGCCACTGTCGAGGCAGGTGCTTTCTGGACGAAAATATCGCCTTGCTCGGCGTGTTCGAACGCGTGCAGAACCAGGTCAACAGAATCCTCGAGCGACATCAGGAAGCGTGTCATGTTCGGGTCGGTGACGGTCAGCGGCTCACCGCTCTGCAGTTGATTGATGAACAACGGGATCACCGAACCACGGGATGCCATGACGTTACCGTAGCGGGTTGCGCAGATCACCGGACCTGTCGCCGGAATCATCCGCGATTTGGCAACCATCAGCTTTTCAGCCATGGCCTTGGAAATACCCATCGCATTGATCGGATAAACAGCCTTGTCGGTGCTGAGCACAACAACGCGCTGCACACCCGAAGCGATGGCCGCATTCAGAACGTTTTCGGTACCCATGACGTTGGTACGCACGGCTTCCATCGGGTAGAACTCGCAGGAAGGCACCTGCTTCAGGGCGGCGGCGTGGAAAATGTAATCCACCCCCACCATAGCCTGATCAAGGCTATCGCGATCACGAACGTCACCGATGTAGAACTTCACTTTGTCATTCGACAAAGCAATGCGCATATCTTCCTGCTTTTTCTCGTCACGGCTGAATACGCGAATCTCTTTTACGTCGGTATCCAGAAAACGCTTCAACACCGTATGGCCAAACGAGCCCGTACCGCCCGTGATCATCAAAACTTTATTATCGAACATAACGATCTTCCCAAACCTGATTGAATTTAATGATCAACGCAACGCGCGCATCGATTTAACCAATTCCAACCATGAAGGTGGAACGTAACCGGTCGCAGCCTGGAACTTCGAGGAGTCCAGTGAACGATCTATAGAAACTTGACTATCGGCGACGATATCGATTTGCTTTTCATAAACTTCAGCTACCAGTTTAAGAAGCGACAGCTTGTCGATCGGCGCCACCGACACATGATAAAGGCCATGGAGTTGCGGATTCGGGATCACGTAGTCGCGAATGACACGCGCGAGCTCTACGGTAGGAAGTCCCGAGAAAATGGCCTTCTCATAACCCTTGACCGGCCCGCTCTGGGACAGGAACCAGTCCACCAGTGAATACTGGCTCCCCAGTTCGTGACCAATGATCGAGGTCCGCAGGGTGACGGCATTCAGGTCCGTGTGAAGCTCACCGATGTACTTGGACTTACCGTAGAGATCCTCTGCATCGGAGATATCCTCCTCGGCGTACATGCCTTTACGGCCGGAAAATACGCAATCGGTGCTGATATGAATCAGGCGAGAACCGGACAACGCGCACAACTTGGCAATACGATGGGGCAACATGGCATTGATAGGGAGTGCGGAAAGCGGATCTTTGGCATCGGCCAATTGTTTGATGAGCCCGACGCAGTTGATGACGACATCCGGCTTGACCCGTGCCAGCACCGAAACCAGCGAGTCCTGGTCAAGCACGTCGACATTGCTGATCAACGAACTGTGCATGTCCTCAGAAAAGTATCTTGCGCCACCCGGATTGCGCAAAGTGCCCCACACCTCGTAGTGCGGGTTTCCATGGAATTGCCTGAACACTGTGCTACCCAGCATTCCGGTGACCCCTAACACGAGAACTTTCATTTTGAGCTACCTTTTAATTCATTGATCCTGCTACTGAGGATTTCGACCAGACGCTGACTTTGCCGCTCCATTTCGAAATGCTCGAGGTAGTAAGCCCGACCTGCCTGCCCCAACGATTCCCGCTCATCCGAAGTCATGCGAAAAAGTTGCTCAATGCAGTTGGCCATACCTTCGGCGTCTTGCGCTGCAGTGGTCAGACCGGCTCCCGCCTCTTGAATGACGCGCGCGCCCTCCCCGTCCAGCGCGGCGATAATCGGCCTCCCCGCAGCCAGGTAAGCCTGAACTTTACTAGGGATGGTATAGGAGAACGCCTCATCCTGCTTCAACGTCACCAATAATCCCTCGGCGCGACTGAAAAAATGTGGCATTTCAGTGGCCGAAAAGCGTCCGGCGAGAACAAGGTTGTCCAGACCTCGGGATTTCTTCTGGGTTTCGATCCAGTTCGACATACTGCCACTGCCGACCAATACAATCCTGAGTTCCGACAAATGGCGAAGTTTGTCAGCTACCTCAACGAGGGTTTCGACCGACTGCGCGGTCCCCAGGTTTCCGGCAAAAACCAGACAGAAATGGTTGTCGAGCTCCGCGAGCAAGGGTGCGGGAATCCGGGTCTCTTCGACACTCGCAGGTACATCCTGATACGAGTTTGGGTAATACACGACCTTGCCAGGATTGGCGTAACGGGCGACCGGCTCTCGAAATGCCCTCGACTGAACAAGAAGCGTATCGACGAAGGCGTAAATACCTTTCACCAGCCAGCCCACAACGCGCAATATTGCTTTGTTCTTGATGAACCCGGTCGCACTCAAGCTCTCCGGCCAGAGATCCTGAACCCATACGACCAGATGACTCTTGAGTTTCCACTTCAAGTAAATCGCCGGGATTACCGATGTAATCGGAGATGGCGCAAATACAAAAATCGCATCATAAGCCTCCCCTTTCACTGCACGCGGGTAGTACTTCAAGCCATTCAGGATGAATGACAAATAGTTCAATACGAGGTTTTTTGCACCCGAAGTACCACGAGGTCTAAGAGGTGCACGAAAAACACTGACCGAGGACTCGAATTTTTCTTCCTGGGCCCCGGAAGCACTATAGCCGCTAAAGACGACGCCATCCGGGTAGTTGGGCTTTCCGGTAAGGACTTTTACGACGTGGCCTTGAGCAGATAAAGTTTTGACCAAATCATTGACGATAAAAGACTCTGGCCAAAAATATTGCGACACCACAAGAACCTTCATTTATCAAACACCTTTTTTCGGGCACACGGCCAGCGCCAACAACTCTGACCATGTTTTTCTTGAGGTATTTTCCCAGTCAAACTTATCGCTCTGCGTCACGGCCGCAACGGACAGTTTCTTCAAAAGATCCGGACTCGTTAAGGCCTCGGACAGAACGCGGCCTATATCTTTTGGGTCAAACGGAGAAAAATACAGAGCTGCATCTGCTCCGAATTCCGGCATCGGCATTACGTTCGAGCATATCATCGGCCGGCCAGAAGCAAGCGCTTCGAGCAGAATATTAGGGCAGTTCTCGCACGATGAAGCAAAGAGATTCAGATAAGCGTGATGATAAAGAGGAGGAAGACTCTGATAGGGAATAGCCCCCAGCAACAGCACTTGCGCTTCGAGGCCTAGCGTTGCAATCAGAGACTTTACCCGCTCGGCTTCCGGCAGGTTTACTTCGCCGACAAGAACCAGGGGGAATTTCTCACGAAGTTCAGTTGGCAAATTTGCATAAGCACTGACCACTTCATAATGATGTTTGTATACATCAAATCTCGACACGTATAAAACATATTCACCCGCGGGCAAAAACTCCGGCCGAGGAACGACAGCATCACCGTGAGTCCGAAATACAGAGCCAATTCCGTGAGGAATCGTAACAGCATTCTTAATCTTGGTTAGTGATTCAATGACACTACGTGCGTAATTGGAAATAAATATCGTCAAATCAGCATCGCGCATGCTCTTGAGCATAATACGATTCAGTAACCAGTTTCTCAGACGCTGCAACCCGAGCGGAATGCTTTTGCGTACTCGCAAGTCAAATGGAATCATGTTCCGAAACATCGTCGCAACTTTGCAACCTGCAGGTGCAGAGGTGCCCACTACGCCACCGGGACAAAACAGGACGTCAGCCTTCTCGGCCTTCAAAATACCGGGCAACACCCACCGCTCCCATACTGCTCTCACAATCGGATTTTCAGTGGGCCAGGCTGGTTCGACCCGCCTGATCCTCGGGTGATCCGGCAGCTTGAGTGACGCCGGAGCGAAAACCAGAATTTCAAGATCCGCATTGTCAGGTACGAACTGAAAAAGATTAATCAGATATGTCTGACCACCACCAAGACGGGCAGAGAGCGCATTGAAAACTATCTTCATGGAAAACCTTTTGCCCAATCTAAATTAGTGGTTATTTTTATCGAGCCAGGATTGGAACATTAGAATATTCCACAAATGAAGACTCCGATCGTATGTTCCATTCTGATGCTGGAGCCATGCCGAGCGAATTTTCTGACAATCGAAGTAGCCCTCTCTCTTCAGTCGCTCCTCCGTTAACAACTCCTCCGCCCATTCTTTCAGCGGCCCACGCAACCATTGCGCCAGTGGAATAGAGAAGCCCGCCTTAGGCCTATCGAAGAATGAAGTCGGTACGTATCGCTTAAGAAGCTCGCGAAGCGGCCATTTTCCCACGCCATTTTTTATCAGTTGGTCTGACGAAAGGGAAAACGCGAGTTCTGCAACTCGATGATCAAGCAATGGAGCGCGGGTTTCCAGGCTTGCGCTCATCGCGCCGCGGTCCACTTTAACCAGCAAATCATCAGGCAAATACTGAGAGACGTCCCAGCGACGCATTTCCTCGACGTAATCAACTGCCGACTCCCAGGAAGCAACGCCTTGATGTTGAGCATCGATACCCAGGACCACATTGTCGGTCGACTGCCACTGAGACATCAATCCGGTATACATCTGCGCCAGATTTTCAGAGCCCAACAACTCGGACATTCTGTAGATACGCCGACCATTAACCTTGGCTCGAAGGCTGCCAGGCAAAATCGAACAGACGTTGTCCCAACCTTTGGACGAAAGCGAGCGAAGTGAATAGGCCATGATCTGGCGTGCAGGCAGCGGCAGCTTTTCTATGCGCGCCCATAGTCCCGCGGTAATCTGATAGCGAGGATATCCGGCAAAAAGCTCATCTCCACCGTCACCGGACAAGGCTACGGATACATGCTGCTTTGTCATCCTGGAGACCAGGATTGTCGGGATTTGAGAGGAGTCAGCAAAAGGCTCGTCGTATATTTCCGGTAAGTGCGGAATTATAGAAACAGCATCGTCAGCGCCCAGATAAAATTCGGTGTGGTTAGTCCCCAAGTGCTTAGCAATAGCTTTAGCGTAAGGAGCCTCATCAAATTCAGGTTCGTTAAAGCCGATCGTGTAAGTGTTGATGCTGGTAGAGCTTTGCGACTGCATCAACGAAACTATCAAGCTTGAATCGACGCCGCCCGACAAAAAAGCCCCAAGTGGAACATCGGCGATCATCTGCGACTTTACAGCAGCAGACAATCTTTCACCGACAACGTCTACAACTTCCTTATCGCTGGCCTGCGACAGTTCGTCTCTTAATTCGCCAGCCGCCGGTAGCGTCCAGTAGGAAACGGGCTCTGGCGCACTGGAAAACGAACCAACACTAAAATAATGCGCTGGCTGCAACTTTTTTATGCCTTCGTAGATAGATTCCGGAGCCGGAACATAGCCATACCTTACAAACTTCGCCAGTGCATGACGATCAATTCTCAAATCACTGCCAAATGCCGCCTTGATTGCCTTCAATTCAGAGGAGAAGACAAAACGGTCGCCCACAATACCGTAATAGAGTGGTTTCTCCCCCATTCTGTCTCGCGCCAGGGTCATCGTTTTGGAAACTTTATCCCAGACAGCAAAGGCAAACATGCCTACCAGGTTTTCAAGGGTTTTCTGTACCCCCCACGCGCCGATTGCGGCCAACAACACTTCTGTATCAGAGTGCCCACGCCAAACACGTGCCAAACCTGACTCAATCAGCTTTTCGCGCAGCTCATTGAAGTTATATATTTCACCATTAAAAACAATAACAAAGCGTTCGTCATCGGAAATCATCGGCTGGCTTCCATGTACCGACAACTCCAGGATCGAAAGCCGTCGGTGTCCCAGCGAGACCCCACTATCGGCATCTGACCAAACTGCTCCATCGTCGGGACCGCGATGCATCAGCGCATCCACCATTTTGCCAACGGCAACGGCGTTTTGCTGATTCAACTTCCACCCGACAACTCCCGCAATTCCGCACATACCTATTCTCTCAATCCAGTAAAAGTATTTAAGCTCACTTCAAAACCCGAACGAGCTTCATAGTGAGGAATAATCCTAATGCCATCACATAAAAAACCAATGAGTTCAGCAAGTATATTTCGCCATACCAAACCCAGTGCATAACCGTTGCGGCACAAAGCATATATAAGAAAATTCGCAAAAAATCATCCTCGCGGCAGCTCGAGTCGATCAACCGCAAGAAACAGACACTGATGAATCCATTCATGAAAACACCAAACAATCCGAAATTCTCAAAAGCCACACCAGCAACGTGAATTCCACCGAGCCCGGTAATGTAATACCAGAGGGCCGGATTATCCACCACAATGGGCTTTTCCATGCCGAAAGCTGAATAGAAAGGCGATGGTGCCAGCGAAAGAAACATGTCGAGATAGGTCTGACCGTAGCGTAGGTGCTCCCCATCCCAGAAATTGGTTAACTGCTGAACAAGCGGTAAAATTATCGCATTCCAGGAGTTAAACAAAAAATACTGCGTAATGTTGTCCGCCGTTAAGTCCACGTCCATTCGGCCCATTGAAACAACAACACCACTGACGAGCAGAAGGACCATGAACGCAGCAACAAACAACAGAGCTTTAAACTTGATAAATTGATTATAGCGAAACATCAACCCAAGAATGGCAGCAACAACCAGTACAACAAAGTCCCGATCCCCTGTCATAGCGTTGGCAACACAATAAGAGATCACCAGGGTGACAGACACCATAAACATCAATCTGGATGGGTAGGACAATGCCAAAGCAACGATCGCAATGATGGAAAAAACCACCACTGACTCGACACCCGCGAACATTTCAAGCATCGCGTCCGGCTTTACAAGCCTGAAGCTAATGAAAAAGGCGGACAGCGCAAGGAAAATCCCGCCGGCTAATTTGAAGTCCAGCGGGGAAAAAAAAGTTTCTCGGTGCGAGTGCAAACTTCTGGGCGGCACCAAAAATGACAGTAGATAGGCAATGAGTCCGCCAGCGACACCAAGGAACCAGACGAGCGAAAGTCGGAATACCAACAAATCATCCAGATAAAAATCATAGTCCCCAATTGGCCAAAGCGTAACGGTGTTACCCCACAGACAACTCACAAGACCAAGGAAAGGCACCGAATAACAAACGGCATACAACGCAACCAGGTATTTTTTGGATATCAGACACAGAACGCATTGCGTGAGCAAAATAAGCAAGCACGTCGAAACCAATAATATAACCATTAACCCTGACCAACAAAAACAAAGCAACTGAACCGTAAACCAGACTCAATACTGGCCCCAACATCACTTTCAGCCATGGGCGCTGTACAAACACAACTCACACCCAAAATGCTTATCATAGCACCAACTTACGGCCACCCAGGACCGCCAGTACAGTAAGTTGAGTTGCTAGCGCCAACACAAAGGACCTGAAAAGATCGACTGCCAACATATCACCTTTGAAACCTGCGACTACCGTTAACGACAGATAAACAAACGCATAAAAGCAACTACCAAGAAAAACAACCCTGGTCATATTTTTGCTATGCAATATTTGAGTAACGATTGTAGTCGTAAGCCCTATACCACCCGCCAACACTGCGTAAGTCAGAAGATCATTTTTGCTGCAAAAGCTACTACCGAGCAAACATAACCAATAACTCTGTGTCAAAACCAAAAACAGAGGTAAACAAACTGAAATTGACAACCCGAGCATCAAGTACAATTTGCTGGCACTATTCCCGCGCCCTGCCAGTTTTACAATGGCATAGGATGTAAGCGAGCTTGGCAGCACAGTCACCAAAATATAAAATAGAAAAAACAGATTAAAGTAGCCAACCTCAGACACATTCAAGCTTGAGTTGGCAAATATCATCAGGCAAACAATATGGACAGGAGCCCCGAGAAGCATACTACCGGCGACGGTCGGAGCCCCTGAAAGTGAAAGCAATGCCATCATTTGTCGAAAAGAGGAAGTCTCTCGTCCCTTCCGCTGCTCATGACTGAACTTATTTTTCCGTATGGTAAAAAAGCCAAATGCGGGAGCGATTAGCGTACAAATTGCGAGGGTTAGAATGACACCCTCTATTTCTCCTCCAACCTTCGCAATGGAAACTACCAGCAGTAATCCAAGCAGACCATGAACCGCCAGTGCAGCAGCCCATTTCCCTGAAGTATTAAGGGAGAACATAAGACCGGTTATAGTCAAATTGCAAACACAAGCGAAACCTAGAAAGAATGCTCCGATCAGCAAGTAACCAGGATTCATTTCGTACGAGGAAGCAGGCGCCGGAAAAACCAAAAACACGATGACACAGAGAGCACCTACAACGATGCCACCCCATGACATGAGCCCCAAGGAAGTCCTGTAATTTACTTTTTCGGTATTAAAGACCGCGTAGCGGCTCAACGCCACACTCAAGCACTCTCCTACCACCGTCGCGATGCCTGTTACGATCGCATAGTGGTAAGAGAATACGCCGTACAGCTCAACGCCTAAAATTCGCGCCAAACTAAACAACAAAACAAACATACAAAGTTTGTTTGCAAGAACAGTGATTGCGCAGATCTCTTTAATCACTGATTTTAACTTCTTGCAAAGAACGAGACATACCAATCTGCAGCTTTCAACATACCTTCACCAACATTGAAAAGCGGCTTGTAGCCCAACAGATTCTTTGCCTTATCAATATTTGCCTGAGAGTGCCTTACGTCGCCCGCACGAAAATCCCGATAGACCATATCCGAGGTAGACGTGACATCAACGCGAGCCAAAGCATCCTTGATACAGGCAAAAACCTGATTCAATGTTGTCCTGTCACCGACGGCGACGTTGTAAACGTTATTCTTGGCTTCCGGGCTGGCACAGGCAGCCAGTATATTGGCCTGGACTGCGTTTTCTACAAAACAAAAGTCCCGACTGGTTTCACCATCACCATTCACGAAAACTTCTTCGTTATTGATCATGGCCGCTGTCCACTTAGGAATCACGGCAGCATAAGCGCCATTTGGATCCTGACGCTTGCCAAAGACGTTAAAATAGCGAAGCCCAATGGTATTGAAACCGTATGTACTGGAAAAAACCTCAGCATACAATTCGTTTACATATTTCGTGACCGCATAAGGGGAAAGCGGCTTACCAATCACACCTTCAACCTTAGGCAGCCCGGGATGGTCCCCATAGGTAGAACTGGACGCGGCATAAGTAAAACTTTTTACTTTCGCATCCTTCGCCGCAACCAACATGTTCAAAAAACCGTCGATATTGGTGCTGTTCGTTGTAATAGGGTCATTGATGGAGCGAGGAACAGAGCCTAATGCAGCCTGATGCAAAACGAAGTCCACTGGAATATCAGTGGCCGCTGGAAAGATCATCGCACTTCTGCAATCGTCAATGTTTCTGATATCACCTTTTACCAGTGCGAACCGCGCCCATTGCTCAGGACTCACTACCGATTGCACTTCATCGAGATTACGCTGGTGCCCTGTTGCAAAGTTATCGAGACCTACAACCCGCTGATCTAATTGCAGCAATGTCTCCAATAAATTGGAGCCAATAAATCCGGCCACCCCCGTCACCAGCCAAACCTTTGGGGATTGTTGAATTTCAGCTTTAACTTCTTCGAAACGGATCATGTAGTTCTCGACTTGGTTTTTTCCGGCGGTAACGAATCAGGGTCATTACTGACCCTGAGATTCAGAGACGCAGATCTGATTGAGAGGCATCCAGCAGGTACTTAAGGTCATAGAGAACGTGCTCTGCCTTACCCAGGCTCCGAATCTGCTCAGCCCCCATCGCAGAGAATTCATTATGTGCGACAGCCAGAATGATACCGTCGTAAGAATTAACCTGTGGCTGGCCGATAGGAGTGATTGAATACTCGTGCATTGCTTCCGCCGCATCAACCCACGGGTCATAAACATCAACAACAATATTGAACTCAGCGAGTTCATTCACAATATCGATGATTTTAGTGTTACGCAGATCCGGGCAGTTTTCTTTGAACGTCAGCCCCATGATCAGGACGCGAGCACCGTCAACATGAATTTTACGTTTCAGCATCGCCTTGACAAGTTGAGAGACTACATAGGCTCCCATGCTGTCATTCAAACGACGACCCGCTAAAATGATCTCGGGATGATAACCAATGGACTGTGCTTTGTGAGTCAGGTAATAGGGATCTACACCGATGCAGTGACCACCCACCAGTCCTGGGCGGAATGGCAAGAAGTTCCACTTCGTCCCCGCTGCTTCCAGAACCGCCTGAGTATCGATACCCATCTTATTAAAAATAAGTGCCAACTCATTGATCAGGGCAATGTTCAAGTCGCGCTGCGTGTTCTCAATAACCTTTGCCGCTTCGGCAACCTTGATGCTCTTGGCTTTATGAGTTCCGGCGATAATGATTGTGTTATACAAAGCATCGACCAGATCAGCAACCTCTGGAGTGGAACCGGCGGTTACTTTTTTAATGGTAGTAACACGATGCTCTTTATCACCAGGATTGATCCGCTCTGGGCTATAACCTGCATAAAAATCAACATTGAACTTAAGCCCGGATACTTTCTCCAGCACTGGAACACAATCTTCCTCAGTAGCACCAGGATAGACCGTTGACTCGTAAATAACGATATCGCCCTTTTTCAAAACACGACCAATCGACTCACTTGCCTTAATCAAAGGAGTCAGATCCGGCCTCTTATGCTCATCAATCGGGGTTGGAACGGTAACAATAAATATATTGCACGCAGACAATTCTTCCAGCACAGAGCTAAAACTTAAACCCGATGCGGAGCGTAATTCACAATCGGACACTTCAAGAGTAGCGTCATGACCGGCCTTTAGCGCTTCGATTCGACGCTGGCTGATATCAAATCCGACCACTTGCATTTTTTTGCCAAACTCAACCGCCAGCGGCAAGCCCACATAACCGAGACCCACTATGGCCAACTTTACATCTTCGAGTTTAAGCATTGTTTTCCCTTGCCATTCATCATTATTAAGTCGATCGTAAAAAAGCGCGCCAAACCTTGCGCCTTAGAAACAAAAATCACGGCTGCCTAAGTCAGAAATTATACCGAAAGCGCCTAACGGAGCCATAACAATTTTCAGAAAGCCAAGGAGGAACCCGGACGTTCCCCCTTCCGCTTGTGCATGCTTTGAGAACCACCGCTGCAAGGCAAGCCGTCGCAACGCAACAGCCAATTTTCGAGCGCGACCTGCTTATCACGATGCCGGGCATATACTCAACCCCGCATCAGAAAAAACGTGCAAAATCCGACAAAAAGGAGGTCCTGACCAACCGGACAGACAACTCACGTTTAACCCAAAGGTAGAACCGCCCCTCCTTGGGCGATGTACCACTTATGCACAGCAGTCAAAGAATTGAAATACAGCTATTCCGGTTTTACTGCAAAGAACCCACGAAGCAATACGAAAGCAACGCCGGCGATCAAACCTGCAACAACACCCAATATAAGGACCAGCGTCTTGTTAGGTTTCACTGGATTGTCTGGCAACTCCACTGCCCCATCTTGCCGATAAACAGAAACCGACACTGGATCTGTTTTCAACCCCTTAAAGAAATAGTATTGATCCTGAAGATCACGCAAATGCTCCGTAAAGGGGTCATCGGACTTGCGAGCCTGTAAACTTTCAATTTCCGCTTTTAGTGCTTTCGAGCCACGCATGTACGTAAGCTGCCCTGCCTCCCCACCCGCAATAACCGATTGACTCACCGTGATCGAAGGCGGCTTCTCCAGACCGATTGACTCGGCGATCCTCAGCGCCTCACTCAACCTAGCGATCGAATCTTCTTTGGCCTTGCTGCTTTTTTCCCTGGCGGAACTTATCTGCTGCTCCAGATTACGAGCCCGAACCTCAGACTCAATTGAAACGTTCTTGATCATTTCGCTTTTGGCCAACTCACCCGCCTGAGCAACATATGCAGCAACCCACTCTTTGGCCTTCTGGGGATCGGTAGCCTGCACGACAACCGAATACCTGTCAGAGGTCTCCCTAAGTGGCGGAACCACACGCAACACACGAGAGAACGTCGAGTACAGGACATCCCTGGACTTTTTCCGCTCATCCGAAGACAAACTCGGCAAATAAGTCTTGCTAAAAAAATCTAGACGGAGCGACTCCGCTTGCAAATATCGTGTGTAGATTTCATAGACATCCTTAACAGTGTAAGGAACCAACTCTGACTCTTTCATCCGACCATAATTAAAGTTGGATATATCATTCTGAGACGGCGGTATCACAAAAGCCTTCGCCTCATAAACGGGAGCAACAAGGAAAGCATAGCTCGCCGCGAGAGCAGCACCTAATAAAGTAAAAACGATGACAACAAGTTTTTGCCGAAAAATCGCACGAACAAAATTCTGAAACTCAAAATATTCTAAATCACTATCTTTTTTTGAATCGACACGCATATTTTGTTAGCCTTTTTTTACTTAAGCGGTCACTTTAATTGCACAGACTAAACCACTTGAGAACCATCAACGCAAACCAAGCAAACAAAGGGGAAACTCCCCCCTTATCTACTCTCGCAATACACTGTATTACATACTCGGACGAGCGCAAAAAAAACATCAAACAAATCAATACCAGCCTATCGCCCGCGCCTCCTAACCCCAAGGAAATGAACTACCACAACCCCCCCACCAAAGATCATCCCCATCAGGAACGAAGCAACTCCGAACATCGAGATCTGTAGCTGAGGCGAAGAAAAACCGAGAAAGGAAACGACGACAAGCTGCTGGTTTTCCAGCACGAAGAGCAGGCATACAACTGATGTTAATAAGACAAGCCCGGTAATCATGAATCGCTTGATGCGACTCTTATCTCGCCAACTCATCGTCACCTAATTCCTCCTCATCTTCGTTTACACGATCACGTAACTCTTTACCTGGTTTGAAATGCGGAACGAACTTGCCATCGAGACTGACAGACTGGCCGGTTTTCGGATTGCGCCCTACCCGTGGAGCGCGGTAGTGCAGAGAGAAGCTGCCAAACCCCCGGATCTCGATACGATCCCCGGTAGCCAGACATTGGGACATTTGCTCAAGCATGGTCTTGATGGCCAGCTCCACATCCTTGGATGAGAGCAGCCCTTGATGGGTGACAATTCGTTCGATCAACTCCGACTTCGTCATATTTTTCCCTTCTTTTTCAAGCAGCTAGATCAGCGCTTCAAAGGTTTTAGCATGCCAGCACGATTTTGAACAGCCTGAGTTTTGCCATCCATCCCAGGCCCCCAAAATGCTTGATTCCCGGAACGGGAAGACTCTGGGCGATCACCCTGTCATCGGCAAATCACCAGCATAGTGCGCGTCAGAAAACCTGCCGGGTTGAACCCAAAAAGCCCCCCTTCCTCCTCCTCTTCCTTGAGATCATCAGACCTTGTCACAACCTGGTAGCCCATCCCCTTGCATTCCCTGGCCGCACGCTTGTAACACTTCTCCCATTTCGAACCGAGCCCCGAGCAATCGACATCAATACCGCTAACCCCACGCACTACGTGAGTTTTGGCGTTAGTGGTACAACCCGCCAATGCCAGCGCGGCTACTGCGACAATGAGCTTGTTCATTCACGTCCTTTTGCCAGAAAGCCTATCGGGCGATCATTAGCCTCAGGCTAAAGACTAGCTGCAAATAAGCGATTGATCCGACTAAACATTCAGACCCTCTTTCGGCGTTTTTGGTTCACGACCCAAGCAACTGCATCCGCACCTAACTCACCAAACGCCAGGCACAAAAAAGGGCGACCGAAGTCGCCCTTTTTTTACAGAAAGTCAGAACTTAGTTCTGTTTTTCCATTTGTGCACGCAGCAGGTCACCCAGAGTGGTGGCCACAGGAGCATCAGTAGCTACTGGCTTGTCGCGCAGGCTCTGGATTGCTTCTTTCTCGTCTTCAACGTCTTTCGACTTGATCGAGAGCTGAATTACACGGCTCTTGCGGTCAACGCTGATGATCTTGGCTTCTACTTCTTCGCCTTCTTTCAGAACGTTGCGCGCGTCTTCAACGCGGTCACGGCTGATTTCGGAGGCTTTCAGAGTCGCTTCGATATCGTCGGCCAGAGTGATGATGGCGCCTTTAGCGTCAACTTCCTTCACGATGCCTTTAACGATGGCGCCTTTGTCGTTCTCTTGAACGTACTCGGAGAACGGATCGCTTTCCAGTTGCTTGATACCCAGGGAGATGCGCTCGCGCTCTGGGTCAACCGACAGGATAACGGTGTCCAGCTCGTCGCCCTTCTTGAAGCGGCGAACGGCTTCTTCGCCCACTTCGTTCCAGGAGATGTCGGACAGGTGAACCAGACCGTCGATGCCGCCGTCCAGACCAATGAAGATACCGAAATCGGTGATCGACTTGATGGTGCCGGAGATTTTATCGCCCTTGTTGAACTGGCCAGAGAAATCTTCCCATGGGTTAGATTTGCACTGCTTGATGCCCAGGGAGATACGACGACGCTCTTCGTCGATGTCCAGAACCATGACTTCCACTTCGTCGCCGACTTGTACGACTTTCGAAGGGTGGATGTTCTTGTTGGTCCAGTCCATTTCGGAAACGTGTACCAGACCTTCAACGCCTTCTTCCAGCTCAGCGAAGCAGCCGTAGTCGGTCAGGTTGGTTACACGCGCGGTAACGCGAGTGCTTTCTGGGTAACGGGCTTTGATAGCAACCCATGGATCTTCGCCCAGCTGCTTCAGGCCCAGGGAAACACGATTGCGCTCGCGATCGTATTTCAGAACCTTGACATCGATCTCGTCGCCAACGTTGACGATTTCGGAAGGATGCTTGATACGCTTCCAAGCCATGTCGGTAATGTGCAGCAGGCCATCGACGCCACCCAGATCGACGAATGCGCCGTAATCGGTGAGGTTCTTGACGATACCTTTGACTTGTTGGCCTTCCTGCAGGGATTCCAGCAGAGCTTCGCGCTCGGCGGAGTTCTCGGCTTCCAGGACGCTGCGACGGGAAACGACAACGTTGTTGCGCTTCTGGTCCAGCTTGATGACCTTGAATTCCAGCTCTTTGCCTTCCAGGTGCGTGGTGTCGCGCACTGGACGGACGTCAACCAGAGAACCTGGCAGGAACGCACGGATGCCGTTAACGTCGACAGTGAAGCCGCCTTTAACCTTACCGTTGATAACGCCCTTGACCACTTCTTCGGCTGCGAAGGCTGCTTCCAGAACAATCCAGCATTCAGCGCGCTTGGCTTTTTCACGGGACAGCTTGGTTTCACCAAAGCCGTCTTCAACCGAGTCCAGAGCAACGTGAACTTCGTCACCGACGTTGATGTTCAGTTCGCCAGCGTCGTTGTAGAACTGCTCAAGCGGGATGAGTGCTTCAGACTTCAGGCCAGCGTGAACGGTTACCCAGCGAGCTTGGTAATCGATATCAACGATAACACCGGTGATGATGGAGCCTGCCTGAAGGTTCAGGGTTTTTAGGCTTTCTTCAAAGAGTTCCGCAAAGCTTTCGCTCATTTTAATTCCTGTTGATGAGGGCGAAGAATACGCCCATCTCCACACCCCAGACGGTGTGGGTTAGTTTCATTTAAAAGAAGCCACCGCAGGACTATGACTGGTCCCCTGCGGCCCTCTTGGTCACCCGGCGATATCGCGAATGGCGATCTCGCTCATGATGCGTTCCAGCACCTGGTCGATGGATAATTCCGTAGAATCCAGCTGTATGGCGTCAGCCGCCGGTTTAAGCGGGGCTACCGCTCGCTGGGTGTCACGCTCAT
Source organism: Pseudomonas sp. PDM30 (assembly GCF_019218985.1). Classification (NCBI taxonomy): domain Bacteria; kingdom Pseudomonadati; phylum Pseudomonadota; class Gammaproteobacteria; order Pseudomonadales; family Pseudomonadaceae; genus Pseudomonas; species Pseudomonas sp. PDM30. The sequence continues at coordinate 686,542 of NZ_JAHUWM010000001.1, read as the reverse complement.
CGCGCGCACGTATCTCATCTAGCAGACTCGACAGACTAACACCCTCGACCTTGCCCTTCAACTGCAAATATCGACGGCGCGCCCGTTCCTCGGCGCTGGCGGTCAGAAAAATTTTCAGCGGTGCGTCCGGAAAAACCACTGTGCCCATGTCGCGACCATCCGCCACAAGGCCCGGCGCTTCCTGAAAAGCCCGCTGGCGCTGCAGCAGCGCCTCGCGCACAGCCGGCAACGCAGCTACCTGGGAAGCACCGGAACCGACGCTTTCGGTGCGAATGACATCGCTGACTTCATCACCTTCCAGAATGATGCGTTGCAACTGACCGTCCGTCGCCGCGATGAACTGCACATCCAGATGAGCGGCGAGTTTCTTCAGCAGCTCTTCATTGGTCAGGTCGACACCATGGTTATGCGCGGCGAAGGCCAGCAATCGGTACAACGCACCGGAATCCAGCAGGTTCCAGCCCAGGCGCTTGGCCAGAATCCCGGCTACCGTACCCTTGCCCGAACCGCTTGGCCCATCGATGGTGATGACCGGTGCAATGTTGTTCACGACTGTGCCTCTTGCGCCACGCGAATACCGACCTGTGCGCACAGCGCCAGGAAATTCGGGAACGACGTCGCGACGTTGGCGCAATCATGAATGCGGATTGGCGCACTGGCGCGCAGCGAAGCAACGCTGAACGCCATGGCAATACGGTGATCACCATGACCGTGCACTTCACCGCCGCCGATCTGGCCGCCGTCGATGATGATGCCATCCGGGGTTGGTTCGCACTTGACGCCCAGCGCCAGCAAACCATCCGCCATGACCTGGATGCGATCCGACTCCTTGACCCGCAGCTCTTCGGCGCCACGCAACACTGTGCGCCCTTCGGCACAGGCGGCGGCGACGAACAGCACCGGGAACTCGTCGATCGCCAGCGGAACCAGCGCCTCGGGAATCTCGATACCTTTGAGTTTAGCTGCACGTACGCGCAAGTCCGCCACCGGCTCGCCACCCACTTCACGCTGGTTTTCCAGGGTGATGTCGGCGCCCATCAGGCGCAGGATGTCGATCACGCCGGTACGGGTCGGGTTGATGCCGACGTGTTCAAGCACCAGCTCGGAACCCTCGGCGATCGATGCCGCCACGAGGAAGAACGCCGAGGACGAAATGTCACCCGGGACTTCGATGTGGGTCGCGGTCAGTTTGCTGCCGGACTCGACCGATGCGGTCGCACCGTTGACCGTTACCGGGTAGCCGAAGCCACGCAGCATGCGCTCGGTATGGTCGCGGGTCGGAGCAGGCTCGGTCACCGTGGTCTTGCCTTCGGCATACAGACCGGCCAGCAGCAGGCAGGACTTAACCTGGGCACTGGCCATCGGCATGGTATAGGTCAGGCCCTTGAGCTTGTTGCCACCACGAATGGTCATCGGTGGACGACCTTCGGCGGCGGTTTCGATCACCGCGCCCATTTCACGCAGCGGATTGGCCACACGATTCATCGGGCGCTTGGACAGCGAAGCGTCGCCGGTCAGGGTGCTGTCGAAGTTCTGCGCGGCCAACAGGCCGGACAGCAGACGCATCGAAGTACCGGAGTTGCCCAGATAGATCGGGCCCGGTGCCGGCTTCAGGCCATGCAGGCCAACGCCGTGAATGGTCACGCGACCGTGGTGCGGACCTTCGATGACCACGCCCATGTCACGGAACGCCTGCAAGGTCGCCAGGGCATCTTCGCCCTCGAGGAAACCTTCGACTTCGGTGACGCCTTCGGCCAGGGAGCCAAGCATGATCGAACGGTGGGAAATCGATTTGTCACCCGGTACGCGAATCCGACCGGACAGGCGGCCACCAGGTTGAGCCAGGAAAATCAGATCGTTGGAATTCATAGCGTCCACATAGGCCCTGCGGGCCAGGATTTTACTGAAATGCTCGCGGGCAACCCGGGCGCGAGTGAAAACGCCCAACAATTGGTGCCCATCCCCTGCATCGACCGCGTCGCGCAAGGCGTCGAGATCGCTGCGAAATGTATCGAGTGTGCGCAGGACAGCTTCGCGGTTGGCGAGGAAGATGTCGTGCCACATGACCGGGTCGCTTCCGGCGATTCTTGTGAAATCGCGGAAACCGCCCGCAGCGTAACGGAAGATCTCAAGATTTTCATTGCGCTTGGCCAACGAATCGACCAGGCCGAACGCCAACAAGTGCGGCAGATGGCTGGTCGCGGCCAGTACTTCGTCGTGACGCTCGACCTGCATGTGCTCGACATCGGCGCCCAACTCGCGCCACAAACGGTCGACTACCGCCAGGGCTGCCGGATCGGTTTGCTCCAGCGGCGTCAGGATCACCTTGTGGCGACGGAACAGTTCAGCGTTGGAGGCTTCCACCCCACTCTGCTCTGAACCGGCAATCGGGTGCCCCGGCACAAAGCATGACGGCATCTTGCCAAATGCTTCGGTGGCCGCGCGCACCACATTGCCCTTGGCACTGCCGACATCGGTCAGGATCGCCTGCCCCAGATCCATGCCCGCCAGACGCGCAAGCACTTTCTCCATGGCCAGGATCGGCACCGCCAGCTGGATGACGTCGGCGCCCTGACAAGCAACACCCAGGTCTTCCTCGCAGCGATCCACCACACCCAACTCGACCGCGAGCTTGCGCGATTGCGGATCGAGATCGACTCCGACCACTTCGCGGCACAGACCGCTTTCACGCAAGCCCTTGGCAAACGAACCGCCGATCAACCCGAGACCGACCACCACCAGGCGACCGATCATAGGTTCAGCAGATTGCAGCGCAGTGACATCAACCACGAGCCAGAACCTTGGTCAGCGCCTCAAGGAAGCGGCTGTTCTCTGCCGGCAGGCCAATGGTGATGCGCAGGTGGTTTGGCATGCCGTAGTTGGCCACCGGACGCACGATCACGCCTTCACGAAGCAAGCCCTGGAACACCGGGGCCGCAACCTGACCGAGATCGACGCAAATGAAATTGCCTTTGGATGGTATCCAGCTCAGCCCCAGCTCACGGAAACCGGTCTCCAGCTGCTGCATGCCGGACTCGTTCAACTGACGGCTTTGCGCCAGATACTCTTCGTCCTTCAACGCCGCACAGGCCGCGGCCAGGGCCAGGCTGTTGACGTTGAACGGCTGGCGTACACGGTTCAGCACGTCTGCGACCACCGCCGTGGACAAGCCATAACCCACGCGCAGCGCCGCCAGGCCATAGGCCTTGGAGAAGGTGCGGGAAACCAGCAGGTTCGGATAAGCCGCCAGGAAGTCCAGGCCATCCGGCAGATCGCTGCCTTCGGCGTATTCGATGTAAGCCTCGTCCAGTACGACCAGCACATGATCCGGCACATCCTGCAGGAATTCGTCGAGCGCCTCGGCGTCGAACCAGGTCCCGGTCGGGTTGTTCGGGTTGGCGATGAACACCACGCGGGTGTTGGCATCGATCGCCGCCAGCATGGCAGGCAGGTCATGCCCCCAATCCTTGGCCGGAACCACTTTGGCCTGTGCGCCGACCGCCTGGGTGGCAATCGGGTAGACAGCGAACGCATGCTCGCTGAACACGGCGTTCAGGCCCGGTGCCAGATAAGCACGCGCAACCAGTTCCAGGATGTCGTTGGAACCGTTGCCCAACGTGACCTGATCGAGTTCGACGCGGCACTGCTCGGCCAGCAGACTCTTGAGGGCAAAACCGTTGCCGTCCGGATAACGGGTCAGCTCGGCCAGCGCATCGCGGATCGCCGCCAGCGCCTTGGGGCCAGCGCCCAGCGGGTTTTCGTTGCTCGCCAGCTTGACGATACTGGCTGGATCGAGGTCCAGCTCACGCGCCAGTTCGTCCACGGGCTTGCCCGGAACGTAAGGCGAAAGTTGTTGCACGCCCGGCTGTGCCAGAGCGAGGAAATTGCCACTCATTTGCTACCGCCCCTTAGAGAACTGCTTTCGGGTAGGAACCCAGCACCTTGAGTGCCACTGCTTCCTGACTGATCTTTTCCAGCACACCTTTGACCAAGGGGTCGCGGTGGTGGCCGACGAAGTCGATGAAGAACACATAGGTCCATTTACCGCTGCGCGACGGACGAGTCTCGATTCGCGTCAGGTCGATGCCATTGTCGTGGAACGGCACCAGCAACTCGTGAAGCGCACCCGGCTTGTTGCTCATCGAAACGATGATCGATGTCTTGTCGTCGCCGGTCGGTGGCACTTCCTGGTTGCCGATCATGAGGAAGCGCGTGGAGTTATCCGGACGGTCCTCGATTTTTTCGGCCAGTCGGGTCAAGCCGTACAGGCCGGCCGCCATATCGCCGGCAATCGCCGCCGAGTTCCACTCACCCTTGACCCGCTTGGCCGCTTCGGCGTTGCTGGACACCGCCACGCGCTCGACATTCGGGTAATGGGCGTCCAGCCACTTGCGGCACTGGGCCAGTGACTGGGCGTGGGAGTAGATGCGGCTGATGCTGTCGGTCTTGGTGTTTTCACCGACCAACAGGTGATGGTGGATACGCAGCTCGACTTCACCGCAGATCACCATGTCATGTTCGAGGAAGCTGTCGAGGGTGTGGTTGACCGCGCCTTCGGTGGAGTTCTCCACCGGCACCACACCAAAATTCACCGCCCCCGCCGCCACTTCACGGAACACTTCGTCGATCGCCGCCATCGGCTTGCTGATCACGGCGTGGCCGAAGTGCTTCATGGCCGCCGCCTGAGTGAAGGTGCCTTCAGGGCCGAGATAAGCCACTTTCAGCGGCTGTTCGAGCGCCAGGCACGAAGACATGATTTCACGGAACAACCGCGCCATCTCTTCGTTGCCCAGCGGCCCCTGGTTGCGCTCCATGACACGCTTGAGCACCTGAGCTTCGCGCTCGGGACGATAGAACACCGGCACTTCGCCTTCGGCCAGCGAGGCCATCTTTACTCGCGCGACTTCCTGGGCGCAGCGCGCACGCTCACTGATCAGCTCCAGGACCTTTTCGTCCAGGGCATCAATGCGCAGGCGCAGTGCCTTGAGTTCTTGCTCAGACATTAGCCGTGTTCCTTCTCGAACTCTGCCATGTACGAAATCAGCGCATTGACGGCGTTGATGTCGACGGCGTTATAGATGGAGGCGCGCATGCCACCCACGGAACGGTGGCCCTTGAGGTTCAACAGGCCACGCTCGTCGGCACCGGCCAGGAACGGCTTGTCCAGGCGATCATCAGCCAGACGGAACGGCACGTTCATCCACGAGCGGTCCGACTTGTTGATCGGGTTGCTATACAGGCCGCTGGCATCGATGAAGCTGTACAGCGTGCGCTGCTTGACTTCGTTGAGCTTGCCGATGGCCTCGACGCCCCCCTGCTCCTTGAGCCACTCGAACACCAGGCCGGACAGGTACCAGGCCAGCGTCGGCGGGGTGTTGTACATCGAACCGTTATCGGCCGCGACCTTGTAGTCGAGCATGGTCGGGCACAGGGAACGGGCCTTGCCCAGCAGGTCTTCGCGTACGATGTTGACGACGATACCGCTCGGGCCAATGTTTTTCTGGGCACCGGCGTAGATCATGCCGAAACGCGACACATCCACCGGGCGCGACAGGATGTCCGAGGACATGTCGGCCACCAGCGGAACATCGCCGGTTTCCGGGATCCACTGAAACTCCAGGCCGCCGATGGTTTCGTTCGGCGCGTAGTGAACGTAGGCCGCGTCTTTCGACAGCTTCCACTCGTTCTGGCCGGGAATGGCGAAATAATCGTAAGGCTTGGCGGTGGCGGCAACGTTGACGTGGCCGAAGCGCGAAGCTTCTTCGATGGCCTTCTGCGACCAGATACCGGTGTCGATATAGTCGGCCGAGCCGTTTTCCGGCAACAGGTTCAGAGGAATCTGAGCAAATTGCTGGCTGGCGCCGCCTTGCAGAAACAGCACTTTATAGTTCGAGGGGATATTCAGCAGATCACGCAGATCCTGCTCGGCCTTGGTGGCGATGGACACAAACTCATCACTGCGATGGCTCATTTCCATGACCGACAGACCCTTGCCGTGCCAGTCGAGGAGTTCACCCTGGGCGCGCTGCAGGACAGCTTCGGGAAGCGCCGCAGGACCGGCACAGAAGTTATAGGCTCTCTTGCTCACATCCAATCTCGCTCTGATTTGGTGGTATCACTGTAGGAGCGAGCTTGCTCGCGAAAAACCTGAGAGCGCAAGGGTGCACCAGACGCCCTGCGTTATCGTTGACGACCATCGCGAGCAAGCTCGCTCCTACAGGGGATTTCATTATTTCAAAAGGGACAAACAACAAGGGGGCGAATTTTCATCCGCCCCCTGCTTGCCCACTTATTCCTGTGGTTCTTCGTCAGCGGCGGCGTCGAGTTGCTGGTCTTCGGCAACGTCGTCGATCACGACTTCACCGACAAACCCTTCACCCTCTTCACCTTCCAGCTCTTCACCCTCGACTTCCGACGGCTCTTGAACCCGCTCCAGCCCGACCAGTGTTTCGTCGTTGGCCAGCTTGATCAGGGTCACGCCCTGGGTGTTACGACCCAGGCTGGACACTTCGTCGACACGGGTACGCACCAGGGTGCCCTGGTCGGAAATCAGCATGATTTCCTCGCCGTCGAGTACCTGGACCGCACCGACCAGACGGCCGTTACGTTCGTTGCTGACCATGGCGATAACGCCCTGACCGCCACGCTTGTATTCAGGGAACTCGGTGATCGCCGTGCGCTTGCCGTAGCCACGCGCCGAAGCGGTGAGGATCTGGCTGCCTTCTTCCGGAATCAGCATGGAAATCAGCTTCTGACCTTCCGGTAGACGCATGCCGCGCACACCGCGGGCGGTACGACCCATGGCGCGAACGTCGGATTCCTTGAAGCGCGTCACTTTGCCGCCGTCGGAGAACAGCATGACTTCACGCTCGCCATCGGTGATGGCAGCAGAAATCAGCACGTCGCCTTCGTCCAGTTCCAGTGCGATCAGGCCGACGCTACGTTGACGGCTGAAGGATTCCAGCGGGGTCTTCTTCACGGTGCCGTTGGCGGTGGCCATGAAGATGTAGTGACCTTCGGTGTATTCCTCGACCGGCAGCATGGTGGTGATGTACTCACCGTCGTCCAGCGGCAGCAGGTTGACCAGCGGACGACCACGGGCAGCGCGGGACGCTTCAGGGATTTCGTAGGTTTTCAGCCAGTACACCTTGCCCTTGCTGGAGAACAGCAGCAGCGTGGTGTGGCTGTTGGCAACCAGCAGGTGAGCGATGTAGTCCTCATCCTTGACGCCGGTCGCCGACTTGCCTTTACCGCCACGACGCTGGGCCTGGTACGCAGCCAGCGGCTGGGTCTTGGCGTAGCCACCGTGGGAAATGGTCACGACGCGCTCTTCTTCCGGGATCATGTCACCCAGGGTCAGGTCGAGACGGGCATCGAGGATTTCGGTACGACGCACGTCGCCGTACTCGGCGCGAATCACTTCCAGCTCTTCGCGAATCACTTCCATCAGGCGCGTGGCGCTGTTGAGGATGCGGATCAGCTCGCCGATCTGGTTGAGGATCTCTTGATACTCGGCCAGCAGCTTTTCGTGTTCCAGGCCGGTCAGGCGGTGCAGACGCAGTTCCAGAATGGCTTGCGCCTGCTCTGGCGACAGGAAGTACTTGCCGTCGCGCAGACCGTATTGCGGATCGAGGTTTTCCGGACGGCACGAATCAGCGCCGGCACGTTCAACCATTGCCACCACAGCAGAGGATTCCCAAGGGGTGCTGACCAGCGCTTCCTTGGCTTCCGACGGCGTTGGCGATGCCTTGATCAGGGCGATGACCGGGTCGATGTTCGACAGGGCAACCGCTTGACCTTCAAGGATGTGACCACGCTCGCGCGCCTTGCGCAGTTCGAACACGGTACGACGGGTCACCACTTCGCGACGGTGGCGGACGAAGGCTTCCAGCAGATCCTTGAGGTTCAGGATCCGCGGACGGCCGTCGATCAGCGCGACGATGTTGATACCGAACACCGCTTGCAGTTGGGTCTGGGCGTAGAGGTTGTTGAGGATGACCTCAGGTACTTCGCCGCGACGCAACTCGATCACGACGCGCATACCGTCCTTGTCGGACTCGTCGCGCAGCTCGGTGATGCCTTCGAGCTTCTTCTCTTTTACCAGCTCGGCGATCTTCTCGATCAGGCGGGCCTTGTTCAGCTGGTAAGGCAGTTCGGTGATGACGATCTGCTGGCGACCACCGACCTTGTCGATGTCTTCGATCATCGAGCGGGCGCGCATGTAAATGCGCCCGCGACCGGTGCGGTAGGCTTCGATGATGCCGGCACGACCGTTGATGATCGCGGCGGTCGGGAAGTCCGGACCGGGGATGTATTGCATCAGCTCGTCGACAGTCAGCTCTGGATTGTCGATGAGCGCCAGGCAACCGTCGATGACTTCACCGAGGTTGTGCGGCGGAATGTTGGTCGCCATGCCCACGGCGATACCGCTGGAGCCGTTGACCAGCAGGTTGGGAATACGGGTCGGCATGACCGCCGGGATCATTTCGGTGCCGTCGTAGTTCGGCACCCAGTCCACGGTTTCTTTATGCAGGTCAGCCAGCAGCTCGTGCGCCAGCTTGGTCATGCGCACTTCGGTGTATCGCATGGCCGCGGCGTTGTCGCCGTCCACCGAGCCGAAGTTGCCCTGGCCGTCTACCAGCAGGTAGCGCAGGGAGAATGGCTGCGCCATCCGAACGATGGTGTCGTACACCGCGGTATCACCGTGCGGGTGATACTTACCGATCACGTCACCGACAACACGGGCAGATTTCTTGTACGGCTTGTTGAAGTCGTTGCCCAGCTCGCTCATCGCGAACAGCACGCGCCGGTGCACGGGCTTCAAGCCATCGCGCGCATCCGGCAGTGCCCGCCCGACAATTACGCTCATCGCGTAGTCGAGGTAGGACTGCTTCAGCTCGTCTTCGATATTGACCGGGAGGATTTCTTTGGCCAGTTCGCCCATGAGAAGCCTGATTCCTTTTTCTGGTGAAACTTCGTCACATCCATATGGGACCAACGAAGCTCGCCGATACAGGCTGAGTGCCATGCACCGACTTACGACAAATCAACGAGTTATGCCATGGATCTGCGCAGTACGGGTCGCCACTTCGGGCAACCCTGGAAACCGCCGGATGTTATCACAAGAGCCGCCACGCACCTATCCCCCAGATGCGCATGGAGAGTAGTTAGTTGACCGGTGACAGGCTTGAAGGGGACGAGAGGGGCTTAGAGCCGTGTTGAATGGAGAATTTGTGGCTGATTCGGGTTGGCTCATTGGGTTTGACGACCCCATCGCGAGCAAGCTCGCTCCCACAGGTTTTGTGTACACCGAAAACACTGTGGGAGCGAGCTTGCTCGCGATGGCTATCTTTCAGACGCCAGAAGCTATTAATGCAGGCGCTTACGGCACATCAACTGCGCCATCTTCGCCGTATCCGGGCGCTCGACGATGCCTTTTTCGGTGACGATCGCATCGATCAGGTCCGCCGGAGTCACATCGAACACCGGATTGAACGCTTCGACATCCGCACCCACCCGCTTGCCACCGACCTCCAGCAACTCGCGGCCATCACGCTCCTCAATCGGAATGTCATCGCCGCTGGCCAGGTGCATGTCGATGGTCGAACTCGGCGCCACCACCATGAAGCGCACGCCGTGGTGCATGGCGTTGACGGCCAGTTGATAGGTGCCGATCTTGTTGGCCACGTCGCCATTGGCGGTGATCCGGTCAGCACCGACGATGACCCAGGTAGGGCCTTTGGTCTTCATGATATGCGCGGCGGCGGAATCGACATTGAGGGTCACGGGAATGCCTTCATTGGCCAGTTCCCACGCGGTCAGCCGCGAGCCCTGCAGCCATGGGCGGGTTTCGTCGACATACACCCGCTCGACCATGCCCTCGATGAAAGCCCCACGAATCACCCCCAGCGCCGTGCCAAAGCCGCCCGTGGCCAGTGCGCCGGTGTTGCAGTGGGTCAGGATCGCCTGGGCGTTGCCCTGATGCTTGCGGATCAGGTCCACACCCAGTTGCGCCATGGTCAGGTTGGCTTCGCGATCACTTTCGTGAATGGCGATGGCCTCTGCTTCCAGCACCTCCAGCGGATCGGCATTGTCTTTCAGGCGATCAAGCCGGTCGTGCATGCGTCCCAGCGCCCAGAACAGGTTGACCGCAGTGGGACGGGAATCGGCCAGCAGCGCGAAATCCTCTTCCAGCGCCGCGTACCAGTCGCCACCTTCGGCAATCCGGGCACGGGCCGCGAGCACGATGCCATAAGCGGCACTGATACCAATCGCCGGCGCACCGCGCACCACCATCGAGCGAATGGCCTCGGCCACACCGGCCGCACTGGTGTAGGCGATCCAGGTTTCCTCGAACGGCAAAATGCGCTGATCCAGCAGATGGAGAGCGCCATCACGCCAATCGATGGCCTTTACCTTTTCCGCAGCCAACAGTCGATCGCGCATCCCTCACCCCGCACTCATGAACAAAAGCCGCCGATTATAGCGATCCCCCCGCGAAGACGCTCGGGTATACTTCGCCATCCTTTACAAAAGCACTGGAACCGACCCTCGATGCCGAACACTGCCGCTGCGCTCGACCTGTTATTGCTGCCGACCTGGCTGGTACCCGTCGAACCTGCTGGTGTTGTCCTCAAGGAACATGGCGTGGGCATCCGTGATGGACGCATCGTGTTTATCGGCCCACGTTCCGCCGCACTGAAGCTTAACGCAACCGAAACCCGCGAGTTGCCCGACATGTTGCTCAGCCCCGGCCTGATCAATGCCCACGGGCACGCGGCGATGACACTGTTCCGCGGCCTCGCCGATGACCTGCCATTGATGACCTGGCTGGAAAACCACATCTGGCCCGCCGAAGCCAAGTGGGTCGACGAGGACTTCGTGCGCGACGGCACGGATCTGGCCATCGCCGAGCAAATCAAAGGTGGCATCACCTGTTTCTCTGACATGTACTTCTTCCCGAAGGTTGCCAGCGAGCGCGTGCACAACAGCGGCATTCGCGCGCAGATCGCGATTCCGATCCTCGACTTCCCCATTCCGGGCGCCGCTACAGCGGACGAAGCCATTCGTCAGGGCGTCGAGTTGTTTGGCGATCTCAAGCACCACGAGCGCATCAAAATCACCTTTGGCCCCCATGCACCCTACACCGTGGGCGACGAAAACCTGGAAAAAATCCGGGTGATCGCCGAAGAACTGGATGCCTCGATCCACATGCACGTGCATGAAACGGCGTTTGAAGTGCAGCAATCGGTCGAGCAGCGCGGCGAACGACCGCTGGCCCGACTGGCGCGCCTGGGCTTGCTGGGGCCACGCTTCCAGGCGGTTCACATGACCCAGATCAGCGAAGAAGACATGACGCTGCTGGTAGAAAGCAACAGCAATGTGATTCATTGCCCGGAATCGAACCTGAAGCTGGCCAGCGGGTTCTGCCCGGTAGAGCGCTTGTGGCAGGCCGGGGTCAATGTCGCGGTCGGCACCGATGGCGCGGCCAGCAACAACGACCTGGACCTGCTCGGCGAAACCCGCACCGCGGCCCTGCTGGCCAAGGCTGTCGCCGGCTCGGCCACCGCGCTGGATGCCCATCGAGCCTTGCGCATGGCCACCCTCAACGGTGCCCGGGCACTGGGTATCGAGGCCGAAGTCGGCTCGCTGGAAATCGGCAAGGCCGCGGACATGGTGGCTTTCGATCTCTCCGGGCTGGCCCAGCAGCCGGTCTACGACCCGGTTTCGCAGCTTATATACGCCACCGGCCGGGACTGCGTGAAACACCTTTGGGTTGCCGGCAAGCAGTTGCTCGACGACCGTCGCCTGACACGCCTGGATGAACAACAGCTAAGTACTGTCGCGAAGGCCTGGGGCCGGCGCATCAGTGGCCGCACCGAATCGTAAGCACCCTGGAGCACAATCCGGGGCAACAGGATTTTTCAAGTTTTAGAGGACTTAAACCATGAGCAACGTCGACTACGCCGAAATCGCCAAATTCGAGGCCCTGGCCCATCGCTGGTGGGACCGCGAAAGCGAATTCAAACCGCTGCACGACATCAACCCGCTGCGGGTCAACTGGATTGATGAACGCGTCCACCTGGCCGGCAAGAAGGTCCTCGACGTCGGTTGCGGCGGCGGCATCCTCAGCGAGGCCATGGCTCAGCGCGGCGCGACCGTGATGGGTATCGACATGGGCGAAGCGCCGTTGGCGGTTGCCCAGCTTCATCAGCTGGAGTCGGGCGTGAGCGTCGAATACCGGCAGATCACCGCCGAAGCCCTGGCCGAGGAAATGCCCGAGCAGTTCGACGTGGTCACCTGCCTGGAAATGCTTGAGCACGTGCCAGACCCGTCGTCGGTCATCCGTGCCTGCTTCCGCATGGTCAAGCCCGGCGGCCAGGTGTTCTTCTCGACCATCAACCGCAATCCGAAGGCGTACCTGTTCGCCATCGTCGGCGCCGAATACATCATGAAGTTGCTGCCGCGCGGCACCCACGATTTCAAGAAATTCATTCGCCCTTCCGAACTTGGCGCCTGGAGCCGCATGGCCGGCCTGTCCGTCAAGGACATCATCGGCCTGACCTACAACCCGCTGACCAAGCACTACAAACTGGCCTCCGACGTGGACGTCAACTACATGATCCAGACCCTGCGCGAGGAATAAGCCGATGCCAATCAGAGCAGTTCTTTTCGACATGGACGGCACCCTGCTCGACACCGCGCCGGACTTCATTGCGATCTGCCAGGCGATGCGTGCCGACCGTGGCTTGCCACCGATGAACGACAAACACATTCGCGACGAGATTTCCGGCGGCGCCAAGGCGATGGTCGCAGTGACCTTCTCCATGGACCCGGAATCGCCGGGATTCGAGGAGTTGCGCCTGGAGTTCCTGGAGCGCTACCTCGTCGGTTGTGCCGTCCATAGCAAGCTGTTCGACGGCATGGGCGAACTGCTGGCGGACATCGAGAAGGCCAACCTGATCTGGGGCGTGGTCACCAACAAGCCGCTGCGCTTCGCCGAGCCGATCATGCAACAGCTGGGACTGGCCGAGCGTTCGGCGCTGCTGATCTGCCCGGATCATGTGAAAAACAGCAAACCGGATCCCGAGCCGCTGATCCTCGCCTGCAGGATGCTCGACCTGGACCCGGCCAGCGTGCTGTTCGTTGGCGATGACCTGCGCGACATCGAGTCCGGCCGTGATGCCGGCACCAAGACTGCTGCGGTGACCTTCGGCTACATCCACCCGGATGACAACCCGCGACACTGGGGAGCGGACGTGGTGGTCGATCATCCGTTGGAGCTGCGCAAGGTTTTGGATAGCGCCCTCTGTAGCTGCTGAGACTGTCGTTGACCTCTGTAGGAGCGAGCTTGCTCGCGAAGAACCTGAGAGCGCCACGGGGTGCCAGACTTGTCGCGTCATCGTTTACGCCCATCGTCGGAACGCCGCCCGGAGCAAGCTCGCTCCTACAGGGATAGCGCTTGACCTGAAGAATTTTCGTAGAGGTTTTTTATGTTTGATTATTCCGCCCGCCCCGAACTGCTCAAGGATCGGGTCATTCTGGTCACCGGCGCAGGACGCGGTATCGGTGCCGCAGCGGCAAAAACCTACGCGGCACACGGCGCAACCGTGCTGCTGTTGGGCAAGACCGAAGCCAACCTGACCCAGGTCTACGACGAAATCGAAGCCGCCGGCCATCCACAACCGGCAGTCATCCCCTTCAACCTCGAAACCGCCCTGCCCCATCAATACGATGAGCTGGCAGCGATGATCGAAAGCGAATTCGGGCATCTCGACGGTCTCCTGCACAATGCCTCGATCATCGGCCCGCGCACGCCGATCGAGCAGCTTTCCGGCGAAAACTTCATGCGGGTCATGCAAGTCAACGTCAATGCCATGTTCATGCTCACCAGCACCCTGCTGCCGCTGCTCAAGTTGTCGCAGGATGCCTCGGTGGTGTTCACTTCCAGCAGCGTCGGCCGCAAGGGGCGTGCGTATTGGGGCGCTTACGGCGTCTCCAAATTCGCCACTGAAGGCTTGATGCAAACCCTGGCTGACGAAGTCGATACCGTGGCCCCGGTGCGCTCCAACAGCATCAACCCGGGCGCCACCCGCACCAGCATGCGCGCCCAGGCTTACCCGGGTGAAAACCCACTGAACAACCCGACGCCCGAGGAGATCATGCCGGTCTACCTTTACCTGATGGGCCCGGACAGCACCGGTATCAATGGCCAGGCGTTCAACGCCCAGTAACGACCGTACGTCGCTTTTTAGTGCCGCGCCAGCTTCCTGTCGCGGCACTTGAAGGCTCTCGGGTTCGAGCCAGGCACCTGTCAAACAAACGTCACACGCCGCGCTACACAGGCAGCAGACAACCAACAACCCATTGATTTAATAGAGTTTTCATTCGGATGAACCGAATGGCACGACTTTCGCTCTAAGTTTGCTCAGACACGTAAAGTGAAAGCAGACGGGGGTGAAGCTTGAGCGCAGAGATTACTCATCTTCTACAAAGCGGATTAAACTTGTACGAAATGTCCTACGGGACTGACGGACCAGTACGACGCGCAGCCCTAAGCCGCTCTCACCCTGCTTGTAAGACAGCCTTACTGCTTAGGGGCGCATGCCTTATGAAACCACCTTCCCAGACCAACGCAATTGACTTCGATAGCGCCAAATTGCAGCGCCTGGGCTTTGGTCAGCAGCCGCCTCTCCTGGAAAGACCTGTCAGTCTTGCGCAATTGCGCCAGCAACTGAGCCTGCAGTTGCAAACCAGTCTGGAGCCGCAACGCATTCTTGGGACGTTCTATCGCGAGATTCAGCGGTTGGTACCGTTGGACGCCTTGTGCTACCAGCACAAGAGCAGTGACCTGCGCCTGGAGTTCGGCCAACGCGGCCACCACTCCATCAGTTACAGCCTCAGCCACGAAGGCGAACACCTGGGTGAGCTGATCTTCCGTCGCAATCAGCGTTTCAGCGAACAGGATCAGGGCAATCTCGAATCACTGCTAGCCGCACTGCTTTTCCCGATGCGCAATGCGCTGCTGTACCGTACCGCCACCCAAAGCGCACTGCGCGACCCGCTGACGGGTGCCGGTAACCGCATCGCCATGGACCAGACGCTGCAAAGGGAAATCGAACTGTCCCGGCGCCATCTGCAACCGTTGTCAGTACTGATGCTGGACATCGATCATTTCAAGCTAGTCAATGATACCCATGGCCACAGCACAGGTGATGACGTGCTCAAGGCGGTCGCCGCCACGATCAAAAACCAGCTGCGCAACGTGGACATGGTGTTCCGCTATGGCGGCGAGGAGTTCCTGATCCTGCTGTCGAATACCTGTCGCGAGGCCGCGGCCATGGTCGGTGAGCGGCTGCGGTTTGCAGCCCAGTCTGAAGAGTACCTGGCCGATGGTCACAGGATCCTGCTGACGGTCAGCCTCGGCTGTTCGACCCTGTTGCCCGGCGAGTCTGCCGAAAGTCTGTTGCGACGGGCAGACAGCGCGTTGTATGTAGCCAAGCGCGAAGGTCGTAACCGGCTGGAGATGGCGGGCTGATTTTTCAGCCACGACACAAACCAAAGTGGGAGCGGGCTTGCTCGCGAATGGGATCTGACTTTCAACGATGATGTTGACTGACAGTCCGTATTCGCGAACAGGCTCGCTCCCACAGTTGTTTTTCAAGCAGCGATTGAATCAGCCTTCGGCCAATGCCATCCGCTCACGCACGACCGGTACCCACTCTGCGTGCTCCATTTGCATGCAACGTTCGAGAAACAGGTACATATAGTCGTAGCTCTTGCAAACGGCCTGACGCAACTCCACCTGCAGGGATTTGCCGGGGTTGGTGCCCGCCAATGTGCAGATGATCTCAAGGGCTTCCCATGGATGGGCATCGTCGTACTGGGCATGCATCTTCAGCCACTTCATCGCCCGCTTACGATCTTCCTCGGGGAACGAGGCGGCGTAGATACCGTTGGAACACACTACCGCCGACCATTCCCCGGTCGCTCCTTCGATGGCGTAGTTGGTGGCGGCAATCGCAACGATCAGCGAGTCGGCTGAACTGGTGTGCCAGCACCAATGGCTCAGGGCGTGAAGCTCGGGGGGAACCTGCTGAGCCTGCAGCTCTTCCAGGCTGACACCGTGCGCGCGACTCCAGTTCACCCAGTAATCGGCGTGGTTCAGTTCGACGCGGATGTTACGCATCAGCCAGCGACGGGCCATGTCTTCGCCGGGATGACGGGCAAAGCGGGTCTTGGTCAGGTTTTGTGCCATATACAACGCGAACTGTTCGACCACCGGCCAGCCACCGATCAGGTACTGGCGCATGGTCTTCGCACTGAGTTTGTTGTCTCGCATGCGTTGGTACAGTTCGTGTTCGACAACCCGGCGCTTGCTCTCGCTGCAATCCTGGATCAGGCGCTGGGCCCAGGCAGGGTAACTTGCAGCTTCCATGAGCGGTCCGGTTCGGTTGAATGTATCGATCACTGTCGAGCTCCTTTTGATTGTGATTGTAAGACCGGCAGGAGTCTCAACGGAACGTGCCAGGCGCCTTGAACAACAGCGGTTGCGGCCTGGCGGGACGACTTAACAGACTATCACTGGTAAACAACTGCGGGCGTTCAATCACATACCCTTGAGCGTAATCCACCCCGATCTCCAGCAATGCCTGCTCGATCTGGGGCGTTTCGACAAACTCGGCAATCGTGCGCTTACCCATCACATGGCCAATGTGATTGATCACTTCGACCATGGCGCGGTTAATCGGGTCGTCCAGCATATCCTTTACGAAACTCCCGTCGATCTTCAGGAAGTCTACAGGCAAATGTTTCAGGTACGCGAATGAGGACATTCCGGCGCAAAAGTCATCCAGCGAAAAATGGCAGCCTAAGCCTTTGAGTTCATTAATGAATCGAATGGCGCTGCCAAGATTTGAAATGGCACTGGTTTCAGTAATTTCAAAACAAATCATTTCAGGCGGAATCGAATACGTCACAAACTGTTCGCGCAAGAAGTCCAGAAACGCCTCATCCCCAATCGTCGTGCCTGACAGATTGATCGCACACATGGCCAGCGGTCCGTGGCCTTGCTCGGCCCGGCATTGGGCGATGATCTTGAACACGTTCTGCACCACCCAACGATCAAGCGAGCTCATCAGGCCATAGCGTTCAGCTGCCGGAATGAAGCTGTCGGGCAAGATCATCCGCCCGGCTTCATCATGTAATCGCAGCAGGATTTCAATGTGCCCGCCGTCCTGATCGACATGACCCAAGGGGGCAATTTCCTGGGCGTACAGGCAGAAGCGGTCTTCCTCCAGCGCCATGTGCAAACGCTGCACCCAGGCCATCTCGCCGAAGCGCAGGGACAATTCCGAGTCATCCGGATGATAGACCTGGACCCGGTTCCGACCCTTTTCCTTGGCCATGTAGCACGCCATGTCGGCAGCACGCAGCGAGGCTTCGAGCGTCGTCGGGTTCTGCGCGACATGGACCAGCCCGATACTGACAGTGGTCACGAAAGGCCGGCCTTTCCAGACAAAATGCAGATTCTGCACCGTCTGGCGCAGGCTTTCGGCAATTTTCTCCGCCGCTTCCGGTGCGCAGTTTTCCAGCAGGATGCCGAACTCGTCGCCGCCAAGGCGCGCCAGGGTGTCGCCTTCGCGCAGCCCCGATTGCAACAGCGCGCAGATGTGCCGCAGCAGTTCGTCCCCCGCCGCGTGGCCGCAGGTGTCGTTGACCAGCTTGAACTGGTCCAGATCGAGGAACATCAGGGCATGGCGACCCGAATGGCGGGTCAGGTTGTGCAGCGCCTGTTCCAGGCGATATTCGAACTCGCGACGGTTGGCAAGGCCGGTCAAGGCATCGTGGGTCGCCTGCCACGACAGATTGGCGATGTACTGCCGCTCCTGGGTCATGTCATGCAGCACCAGCACCGTCCCGCTGACTTTTCCGGCATTGCGGATGGGCGCGCCCACCAGCGTGACCGACACCGTGCTGCCGTCCAGGCGTTGAATCAACTTGGAGTGTTCACTGCCGCCACTGAGCTGGCCGCTCAGAATATGCTCGATCAGGGTGAAACCATCGGTCTGGGCATTTTCGTCCAACAGGTTGAACAGCGCCGCCAGCGGCAATCCCGTCGCCTGCTCGGCCTTCCAGTGGGTCATCGCCTCGGCCGCCGGATTCATGTAGGCGATTGCACCGGAAACATCCGTGGTGATCACCCCATCACCAATTGATTGCAGGGTGATCTGCGCCCGTTCTTTTTCCAGTTGCAGCGCATCGGCGAACGCATGGCGCTGCTTGAGCAGTTTATGGGTGCGCATCAGCGCCAGCGCAATCAATCCAAGAGCAGTGGCGAGGTTAGTCAGCAGCAGCAAACGAAGAATGACCCGCGAACCTTCACCCAAGGCATCGCTGAACGCCTTTGCCGCCGGCGTCACACCGTCGTTGATGGCGAAAATCTGCTCCTTCCAGCGCTGTACGTCCGCGCCGGAGGCCGGGCCGGCAGTGATGTGCTGATGCATGTCCCGCGCAACGTCATCGAGCTGGACCAGATAGGCATCCCCCACGGTCCAAAGGTTGATGGCTTTTTCGAGATAACTGAAGTGACGAAAGTTGAGGTACAGCCAGATCAGGCTGGAAACGTCTTCCGGGTGGTTGCCACCCTTGAGAATCGCCACACGTGCCGCCTCTATATTCGGCGGTTGATGATCCAGCGCCACGCGCAACTCATGCCCGCCCTGAGGCACGGAAATGGCGTGCTGGTATTTACGAAAAATCGCTTCGTCGCCGCTGTCGGCATAGAGGTTGAGGTAATAGATTGCGTCCTTCTGGCCCTTGGACCAGAGGCTTTCCCCAGCAACATAGCCGCGAACCGCCGACAGTACGTAAAGGCTAACGCCGCCCAACAAGGCTTGAAACACTACAACGGCGATAAATGGCCAGACGATGCCCAACAGCCGTGGCGTTCCGAGAGTCCGCGTTTGATTCATGAGGTCCCTTGCATTAGCACCGCTTGCTCGTCTTCCGGACGAAATCGCTATAGCTAGACTAGGTTGCGATTCCGATCCCGGCAAGCGACAAGCTATGCCCGGAGGGAATATCGCAGCCACTGAATTCGGCCGCGATGATGTTTTTTATAGTATTGAAGTGGCGCCCTGCAACCTTGATATCATTTCACTACAACCGCTGCAAATGCCCATACAGCTTGGCGTACAGGCCACCGTCGGCAATCAGTTGCTGATGATCGCCATCCTCGGCAATTTGCCCGCCGTCGAACACCAGCACACGGTCGGCCTGTTTTACCGCCGAAAGGCGGTGGGCAATGATCAACGTGGTGCGGTTGCTCAGAAACCGCGCCAAGGCCTGGTGCAGGTTGTATTCGGTGGCGGCATCCAGCGCAGAGGTGGCTTCGTCGAGGATCACCACCTTGGGCTCGGCCAGTACCATCCGGGCGATGGCCAGGCGTTGACGTTGCCCGCCGGACAACCGCACCCCGGAGCGCCCGACGATGCTGTCCAGGCCCTTGGGCAAATCCCGGACCGTACCGTGCAATTGGGCGATTTCCAGCGCCTGCCAGCAGGCCTCGTCACTGCGCTCGCGGCCCATGGTCAGGTTGGCCCGGATGGTATCGTTGAACAGCGCCGGATGTTGCAGGACCACGGCAACATTTTCCCGCACGGTTTCCAGGCCGATCTCCTGCTGGGTCGAACCGCCGAAGCGAATGGTTCCGGCCAACGGCGTGTACAGGCCCAGCAGCAGTTGCACCAGCGTGCTCTTGCCGCCACCACTGGCGCCGACGATCGCGACCTTTTCGCCAGGGGCGATGGACAGGTTCATCTGGTTCAGGACCAGTTCATCACCGTAACCGAAGCTCAACCCTTGTACTTCCAGCCCGACCGTCTCGCGACCGACGAAAGGGTCGATGCCGCCCGGGTATTGGGGCTCATCGGCTCGGGACAGCAACTCGTTGATCCGCGACAGCGCACCGCCGGCAGCGTAGTAGGCATATTGCAGGTTCAGCAACTGTTCAACCGGGCCGATCATGAACCACAGGTAGCTGAACACCGCGAGCATCTGGCCGATTGAAAGGTCGGAAAACAGCACGGTGAGCATCGCCGCGGCCCGGAAAATATCGATACCGAACTGGAACAGCAAACCGCTGGCCCGGTTCGATGCATCGGTTTTCCATTGCGAATTCACCGCATAGTCACGCACGTCCCGGGCGCGCTGGCCCAAGCGACCGAGGAAAAACCCCTGGCGGTTGCCGGCGCGAACTTCCTGGATGGCATCCAGCGTTTCGGTCAGCGCCTGGGTAAAGCGTGAAGTGCTGTCGTTCTCGAGTTTCTTCAGATGTTTGACCCGCTTGCCCAACTGCACCGTGGCATAGATCACCAGCGGGTTGAACAGCAGAATCAGCAAAGCCAGCTGCCAGTGCATCCACATCAGAATGCCCGCCGTGCCGACCAGGGTCAGCATGGCCACGAGGAAACGGCTGAGGGTTTCGCCGACGAATTTGTCCAGCGTGTCCAGGTCGGTGACCAGGTGCGTAGTCACCGTTCCGCTGCCCAGGCTTTCGTATTCGCCCAGGGAGATACCCTTGAGACGCTCGATCAGGCGTATGCGAATGCGGTAGACGATGTCCTTGGCCAACCCGGCGAACAATTTCGCCTGCACCACGTTGAACAGCAGAGCCGTGCAACGCAGGGTCAAGGTCACCACCAGCATCAGGCCGATGTAGCCAGCGGCCTTCTGCCAGCCTTCGGGCAGCACGTGGTTCATGATCTTCAGCGCGGCATCACCATGCCCCAGCAACACCTCGTCCACCAGCAACGGCAGGAGCAAGGGAATCGGCACGCTGCACAAGGTCGCCAGCACGGCTACGCCGTTGGCGATCCACAGGGATTTCTTGTGATGCAGGGCCAGGCGGCGGATTTCCGCCCAGCTCAGACGGTCGACACATTTAGCGGGTGCGACATCATCAGGCAGGTCATGCACAGGCAGCACGCTCCAGCCAGCGGCCGAGCAGCGGGGACAACTCGCTCAACGGCTGATAGCCATTGGTCAACAACGCCAGTTGGCCGTTACGCTCGGCCAGCAGGGTGGGGAAACCGGCAATGCCCAGGTCCTGGACCCAGGTGAAATCGGCTTCAGTCGCAGTGTGCATGTCGGCACGGTCGAAAGCGGCGGCGAACTCGATGCGCGGCACGCCGGCCTGCTCGGCCAGTTCCACCAGCACGCTGGCGCGGGTGACGTCCCGACCTTCGACATAAAACGCATGCTGAATCAGCCCGAGCAGCTTCCAGGCACAATCCGGCGCCAGTCCGCGCGCCGTCACCAGTGCCCGGCAGGCAGGCTCGGTGTCGTAGACAAAGCCATCGGGTAACGCGCCCTCAAACTTGAAGGGCTGGCCGGTGGCCTCGGTGACCGCCTGCCAGTGCTCAAGAATGTAGCGTCGGGTGGTCGGCTCCAGCGCCGCACCGCTACCGGTGCGCAAACCACCCACGATCAAGTGCACATCCACACCCGCGGCTTGCGCCTGCTCGACCAGTGACTTGGCCACGGGGGCAAACCCCCAGCACCAGGAACACATCGGGTCCATCACATAGAGCAGGCGCGCAGACATGGTTCAGGCCTCGGAAGATGCTTGCTTGTAGTTGAAGCCGATCGGGTGAGGCTGGTTACGAGCCTTGGCCAGTTCGATCTGCTTCTGCCGGTCGATCGCACTGCGACGGGTCTTCTCGCTCAGCTTATCCCAGCAATGCGGGCAACTGATGCCGGCCACGTAATGCTCGGACGCGCGGTCTTCCACACTCACAGGCGTGCGGCAGGCATGACATTGATCGTAGTCGCCCTCGCTCAGGTCGTGACGAACGGTCACGCGGTTGTCGAACACGAAGCAATCGCCCTGCCACTTGGTTTCTTCCTGCGGCACCTCCTCGAGGTACTTCAGGATGCCACCCTTGAGGTGAAAGACCTCACCGTAGCCCTCGCTGAGCATGTAGCTCGAGGCCTTCTCGCAGCGGATGCCGCCAGTGCAGAACATCGCGACCTTCTTGTGCACGGCCGGGTCGAAGTTGGCTTTGATGTAATCGGGAAATTCGCGAAAACTGGTGGTTTTCGGGTCGATGGCGCCTTCGAAGGTACCGATCGAGACTTCGTAGTCGTTACGGGTGTCGATCAACAACACTTCCGGGTCGCTGATCAGCGCGTTCCAGTCCTGTGGATCGACGTAGGTGCCGACCTTTTTGTTCGGGTCCACGCCTTCCACGCCGAGGGTGACGATTTCTTTCTTGAGTTTGACCTTGGTGCGGTAGAACGGCTGCTCGTCGCAGTACGACTCTTTGTGGTCGATGTCGTCCATGCGCGGGTCGTTCTTGAGCCAGGCCATCAGCCCGTCGATGCCTTCGCGGCTGCCGGACACGGTGCCGTTGATGCCTTCTTCGGCAATCAGCAGCGTGCCTTTGATGCCGTTGTCGACCATCGCTTGCAGCAGGGGCTCGCGCAGGGCGACGTAATCTTCCAGGGTGACGAACTTATACAGTGCCGCCACGACAATCTGTTGTGTCATGGGTAAATCTCCAGGTGGCTACCCTCGTAAGGGGTGAACCGGATGCGAAAAAAAACGCGCCGGGTTAGCGGCGCGTTGGGCATTCTAACAAAAAACCGGAGTTTAGTGCTTGCTGCCGCCGGCACAGGTCGGCGAGGCCGGAGCTGCGTCAATCTGTGCCCATTCTTCTGGCGTGTAGGTATGCAGCGCCAACGCATGGAACTCTCCCATCAGCTCGCCGAGCGTGCCGTAGACCTTCTGGTGGCGCTTGACCCGGTTCAGGCCTTCGAACTGCGTACTGACCACCACAGCCTTGAAATGGGTTTGCAGCCCACGGCTGTGCATGTGGCTTTCATCCAGCACTTGCAGATGCTCGGGCTGAAGCAGGGCCAGCGTCGATTCGATGCGTTGTTGCATGGTCATACCGAACTCCGCTTAAGGCTTTTTCTTGGCTGGGGCGGCTGCGTCTTTCGGCGTCAGCTCGGCGGTCATGTCAGCCAGCAGCTTGTTGACCACCGGCACTGCGCTTTCCAGCTTGGCCTGGGTCATCTGGGCCGACTGCTGGGTCAGCTGAGGCATTTTTTCCAGGACTTTCTTGCCCAGTGGCGACTGGTAGAACGCAACCAGGTCCTTGAGCTCGGATTCGGTGAAGTTGGTGGTGTAGAGCTTGACCATGTCCGGTTTCAGCTTGTTCCAGCCAATGGCCTGGTCCAGAGCGGCGTTGGCCTTGGCCTGGTAGGTTTCCAGCACAGCCTTTTTCGACTCAGGGGCTTTGGTCTGTTCGAAACGCTGGGCAAACATCTGCTGTACTTGCATGTACACCGGGGTGCCCAGTTTGTCAGCGTGCGCCATGGTCAGGAAAGCCTCGGCACTGGCGTTATGGCTGGCGGTGTCGGCAAGAACCTGGCCGCTGGCGCAGACCAAAGCAACGGCGGTACAGATGGCACGAAGACGAGTCATCGAGTTTCCTTTTCTAGCTGGCGAGGTAAGACCCCAAGGGCGTCCATTCTGCGCCTAAAAAAGTGTGTCGCTCAACCCCAAGCCTTGTCGCACCTGATTTAGAGGGGTTGAATGGTCAAATTCAGACTGATGGAACCACGGCCGTCGATCACGGCCTAAACTGCGCAATCGGACCTACAGGAGTGAGCAAGATGAGCCGTATCGAAACCGACAGCCTCGGCCAGGTTGAAGTCCCGGATGAAGCCTATTGGGGCGCTCAGACGCAACGCTCGCTGATCAACTTCGCCATCGGCAACGAACGCATGCCGCTGGCCGTGTTGCATGCCCTGGCGCTGATCAAGAAAGCCGCGGCACGGGTCAATGATCGCAATGGCGACGTGCCCGCCGATATCGCCCGCCTGATCGAGCAGGCGGCCGACGAGGTGCTCGCCGGCGACCACGACGACCAGTTTCCGCTGGTGGTCTGGCAAACCGGCAGCGGTACCCAGAGCAACATGAACGTCAATGAAGTGATCGCCGGTCGCGCCAACGAGCTGGCCGGCAACCCCCGTGGCGGCAAGTCCCCGGTGCACCCCAACGATCACGTCAATCGCTCCCAGAGCTCCAACGACTGCTTCCCCACCGCCATGCATATCGCGGCTGTCCAGGCGGTGCAACAGCACTTGCTGCCGGCGATCAGCGAACTGTCTGGCGGGCTGGCCGAACTGGCCGCACGCCACATGAAACTGGTCAAGACCGGCCGCACCCACATGATGGATGCGACACCCATCAGCTTCGGCCAGGAGATCTCAGCCTTCATCGCGCAACTCGATTACGCCGAGCGGGCGATCCGCAGCGCACTGCCCTCGGTCTGCGAACTGGCCCAGGGTGGAACGGCCGTCGGCACCGGGCTCAATTCACCCCACGGCTTCGGTGAGGCCATCGCCGCAGAATTGGCCGCCCTCTCCGGTTTGCCGTTTATCACCGCGCCGAACAAGTTTGCCGCGCTGGCCGGTCATGAGCCGCTGACCACGCTGTCCGGCGCGCTGAAAACCCTCGCCGTGACGCTGATGAAAATCGCCAACGATCTGCGCCTGCTGGGTTCCGGCCCGCGCGCCGGCTTCGCCGAAGTCAGGCTGCCGGCCAATGAACCGGGCAGTTCGATCATGCCGGGCAAGGTCAACCCGACCCAATGCGAAGCGCTGTCGATGCTGGCCTGCCAGGTATTGGGCAACGATGTCGCCATCGGCTTTGCCGCCAGTCAGGGCCACTTGCAGCTCAACGTGTTCAAACCGGTGATCATCCACAACCTGCTGCAATCGATCCGTTTACTGGCGGATGGCTGCAGCAACTTCCAGCAGCACTGCGTGGCCGGTCTGGAGCCGGATGCGGAAAAAATGGCTGAGCACCTGGAGCGTGGCTTGATGCTGGTGACGGCACTCAACCCGCACATCGGCTATGACAAATCGGCGGAGATCGCCAAGAAAGCCTATAGCGAAGGCCTGACCTTGCGCGAGGCGGCGTTGCAGCTCGGGTATCTGACAGACGAAGAGTTCGATGCGTGGGTGAGGCCGGAGAACATGCTGGAGGCTGGGGCCAAGGGCTGAATCGGCAGCGCCTGATCGTCCGTCATCGCGGGCAAGCCGCGCTCCCACAGGTTTTGCGTCGTTCATTGATACTGTGGACGACGCAAACCCTGTGGGAGCGTGGCTTGCCCGCGATGAACGATAACGCGGTCTAACTGGCTGCCATCCGCACCTTCCGCGCCTTCAGCCCGGCAATCAACGAGGGCCCCAACGCCACCAGCGCCGACCCCAGCACCACCAGCACCGCACCGCCATATCCCAGGCCATTGATCGTCTCGGCATGCACATAGTCGGGCCACAGCCACGCAGCCATGGCAACCGCGGCAAAGGTCACCAACGGCGTGATGGCCAGCGTCGCGCTGACCCGGGAGGCTTCCCAATGGGCCAGGGCCTCGGCAAACGCGCCATAGGCAATCAGCGTGTTGAGGCAGCACGCCAGCAGCAACCAACCCTGCAAGGGGCTTAATTGCAACGCTTCGAGCGGATGCACCCACGGCGTCAACAGCGCCGCGCAGAACAGGTAGATCACCATCATCACCTGCAGCGAATTCCACACCGTCAGCAATTGCTTCTGCCCCAGGGCATAGAAGGTCCAGACCGTGGACGCCAGCAACACAAGCAGCACACCGGCGGTGTAGTCGGTCAGAGACGTGAGCAACTCACTCAAGCGCTGGTTGAAAAACAGCGCAAAGCCGATCAGCAGTACCAGCAGGCCAATCCCCTGCCCCAGGCTGAAACGCTCCTTGAACACAAACAGACTGGCGATCAGCAGCATGATCGGTCCCATCTGCACTACCAGTTGCGCCGTACCGGGGCTGAGCAGGTTCAGGCCCATCAGATACAACACATAGTTACCGACCAGGCCGAGCACCGCCATCAGCACCAACCAGCCACCACGAGGACCGAGCACCTTGCGGCTGGGCAGACGCCTGGTGGCCGCCAGGTAAATGAACAGGCAGCCGCCGGATACCATCAGGCGAAACCAGGTCACCGTCACCGGGTCCATTACCAGCAACACTTGTTTGAGCTTGATCGGCAGGATTCCCCACAACAACGCGGTCAACAAGGCCAGGAACAGACCGTAACCCCAGCGACCCGATGAAATGTGCATGTGAACCCCAACGCCAACTGACAGGAGTCGACATTCTAGGCCCGCTGCGGTGGCGTACACAGGCACAGTTTCGGTCTGGCCGCGAATGAAACTGTGCGGGTCGTAATCTTCAGGTGATTTTTTTGACCGTGGCGCACCCATCGCGAGCAAGCTCGCTCCCACAGGTTTTGCGACGTACACAACATTTGTGATCGCCGCTGAACACTGTGGGAGCGAGCTTGCTCGCGATGACTATCGAACTGACAACGAGAAATATCGAGGCTTACCGCACCGCTTCAAACAGCCCGGTTGCCCCCATCCCGCCACCCACGCACATGGTGACGATGCCGTACCTCAGATTGCGTCGCTGCAATTCACGAACCAGATGCCCGACCTGGCGCGAGCCGGTCATGCCGAACGGGTGACCGATGGAAATCGAGCCGCCGTTGACGTTGTACCGGGCGTTGTCGATTTCCAGGCGATTGCGGCTGTACAGGCACTGCGAGGCGAACGCTTCGTTGAGTTCCCACAGGTCGATGTCGTCAATCCGCAAGCCTTTGGCCTTGAGCAGTTTCGGTACCGAAAACACCGGGCCGATGCCCATCTCGTCCGGCGCGCAACCGGCCACGGTAAAGCCGCGGAAGAACGCTTTCGGCTTGAGCCCCAGTTCCAGCGCTTTCTCCAGGCTCATCACCAGGGTCATGGACGCGCCGTCAGACAGCTGCGAAGAGTTGCCCGCCGTGACCGAGCCATCTTCGGCGAACACCGGCTTCAACCCGGTCAGACTTTCCAGGGTGGTGTCCGGGCGGTTGCAGTCATCGCTGTCGACAATGCCGTCGAGGATCTGTGCCTGACCTGTGGCCTTGTCTTCAACGCGATACTTCACCGACATCGGCACGATTTCATCAGTGAACAGCCCGGCGGCCTGAGCCTCTGCGGTGCGCTGCTGGCTTTGCAACGCATACAGGTCCTGCTCTTGGCGGCTGACGTTGTACCGACGCGCGACGATTTCAGCAGTCTGGCCCATCGGGAAGTAGATGCCCGGCACCTGTTCCTTGAGCAGCGGGTTGATCAGGTTGTCGGTGTTGACGCTCTTCATGGTCAGGCTGATGGACTCGACGCCGCCGGCGACGATGATGTCGCTGCAACCCGAAGCGATCTGGTTGGCGGCAATGGCGATCGCCTGCAGGCCCGAGGAACAGAACCGGTTGAGGGTCATGCCGGCCGTGCCGATGCCCAGGCGCGAGAGCACCGCGACATTGCGACCGATATTGAAACCCTGGGCGCCTTCGTTGGAGCCGGCGCCAACGATGCAGTCCTCGACGCTCGCCGGATCGATACCGGTGCGCGCCAACAGTGCATCGACACAGTGTGCCGCCATGTCGTCCGGGCGGGTCATGTTGAATTTACCGCGAAAGGATTTGGCCAGGCCGGTCCGCACGCTGTCGACGATCACCACTTCACGCATGACATACCTCATTGTTGTTATCGGTTGAGAGTGGACCGAGCATAAGTCCAGCTCTTCACCGACCGCGACGATCATTCACCCCGCGTATGCGTAACCATGGCCTCAATCCTTGTCCTTACGCTTGCGTTCATGCCGGGCAGTTTTTTCGAAAGCCTCCTCCAGTGCCCGGTTGATGGTGCGCAAGACTTTGATCCGCGCCCAGCGTTTGTCGTTGGCTTCCACCAGGGTCCATGGCGCAATCTCGGTGCTGGTACGGTCGACCATGTCGCCGACCGCCGTGCGATAGTCGTCCCATTTATCACGGTTGCGCCAGTCGTCCTCAGTGATCTTGAAGCGTTTGAAGGGGATCTTTTCGCGCTCTTCGAAGCGCTCCAGTTGCGTCTGTTTGTCGATGGACAGCCAGAACTTGACCACGATCACACCGGCGTCGGTGAGCTGTTCTTCGAAATCGTTGATTTCACCGTAGGCACGCAGCCAGTCTGCCGGGCTGCAAAAACCTTCGATGCGCTCCACCAACACCCGGCCATACCAGGAGCGGTCGAACACGGTGAACTTGCCCCGGGCCGGCAGGTGCCGCCAGAAGCGCCACAGATACGGTTGCGCCCGTTCTTCCTCGGTGGGCGCGGCAATCGGCACGATGCTGTACTGGCGCGGATCAAGCGCTGCCGCTACCCGGCGGATCGCCCCGCCCTTGCCGGCCGCGTCGTTGCCTTCGAACACCGCCACCAGCGCGTGGCGGCGCATGCGTTTGTCACGCATCAACCCGGAAAACCGCGCCTGCTCGGTGATCAGTTGTTCTTCGTAATCTTCTTTGTCCAACTGCAGGGTCAGGTCCAGGCTGTCGATCAGGTTCACTTGATCGACACTGGGGAACACTGGCGCGGCGCTGACCTTTTCCGGATGGATCTTCGGTCGCTTCAATGCGCCCTGCAGGCCCGCCAGCAGAATCCGCCCCACGGCCAGGCTGCGATAATGGGCATCCGCCCCGGCGATCACATGCCAGGGTGCATAAACGCGGCTGGTGCGGCGCAACGCCCGTTCACCATACTTCACGAACCTGTCGTAGGTTTGCGACTGCTGCCAGTCCAGCGGGCTGATGCGCCAGCTGTGCAGCGGGTCGTCGGCCAGTGCCTTGAGGCGTGCCTTCATTTGCTTCTTTGAAAGGTGAAACCAGAACTTGAAGATCAGCGCACCTTCATCGCAGAGCATCTTTTCCAGGCGCTCGGCGGCATTGATCGCCTGATCCAGGCGCGGATCCTTGAACTCGCCATGGACCCGCCCCTGCAGCATCTGGCTGTACCAGTTGCCGAAGAAAATCCCCATGCGCCCCTTGGCCGGGAGCATCCGCCAGTACCGCCAGGCCGGTGGCCGCGCCAGTTCTTCGTCGGTTTGCTGATCGAACGTGCGGACCTCGATCAGGCGCGGGTCCATCCACTCGTTGAGCACCTTGATCGTCTCACCCTTGCCGGCACCTTCGATGCCATTGATCAAAATGATCACCGGGAAGCGGCGTTGCTGCTGCAATTCGAATTGCGCTTCGAGCAACGCTTCGCGCAGGGCCGGGATTTCGGCGTCGTAGGTTTCTTTGTCGATGGCGTGATCGATTTCGGCGGATTCAAACATGGGCGGCTCCCTTCCAGATGTGAGCAAGACTAGCGGATGGACCTGAAGGTCAGTGGAGATTTTCCGGATGGTTGCGGATTCCTGTGGCGAGGGGGCTTGCCCCCGTTGGGTTGCGAAGCAGCCCTGAATCAACCAACCGGGCCTGTCAGGTAAATCCGGTTGGCTGATTTTACGACTGCTTCGCAGCCGAACGGGGGCAAGCCCCCTCGCCACAGGGCTTTGTGCAGGTTGATGATTTTCCCGGTTTCAGCCCGTTCATACCTTGCCACGGATCAAGCACCACACCTTCAATCGGCTAGAATGGCCGCCTTGCCGCTGCAGAGCCTGCCATGAAACCTGTATTGCCCCACGCCCAGCTCGACTGGGACGACCAAGGTCGCCCGTATTCGCGAGTGTTCGACGATGTGTACTTCTCCGACAAGTCAGGGCTGGATGAAACCCGCTATGTATTCATCGAGCAGAATCGACTGGCCGAACGCTTTGCCGCCTTGCCCGAGGGTGGGCGGCTGGTCATCGGTGAGACGGGGTTCGGCACCGGGCTGAATTTTTTGTGCGCCTGGCAGGTGTTCGAGCAACACGCAGCGGCCGGAGCGCGGCTGCATTTTGTCAGCGTAGAGAAATACCCGTTGAGCCCGGCCGACTTGCAACGTGCCCTGGCACTGTGGCCGGAACTCAAGGTATTTGCCGATCAACTGCTTGAGCAATACGTGGCCATCCATCAGGGTTTTCAGCGCCTGACGCTGGACCACGGCCGCGTCACCCTGACGCTGCTGATCGGCGATGCACTGGAGCAACTGCCGCAACTCGATGCCCGAATCGACGCCTGGTTCCTCGACGGTTTCGCCCCGGCGAAAAACCCCGACATGTGGACCGCCGAACTGTTTGCCGAGCTGGCTCGCCTGGCCGCTCCCGGTGCATCCATCAGCACCTTCACCAGCACCGGCTGGGTGCGGCGCCTGCTCAACGCCGCCGGCTTCAAGATGAAACGCACCCCCGGCATCGGCCACAAATGGGAGATCCTGCGCGGTGAGTTCCTCGGCTGGCCCCTGGAAACGCCGGCCCCGGCCCTGGATAAACCCTGGTTCGCCCGCCCGGCCCCGCTGACCAGCGAGCGCCAGGCACTGGTGATCGGTGCCGGCCTGGCCGGTTGTGCCAGCGCCGCCAGCCTCGCCGCGCGGGGCTGGCAAGTGACATTGCTGGAGCGCCACGACGCCATCGCCCGGGAAGCCTCGGGCAACCCGCAGGGTGTGCTCTACCTGAAGTTATCCGCCCATGGCACGGCGCTGTCGCAAATGATCGTCAGTGGATTCGGCTACACCCGACGTCTGCTCGAACACTTGCAACGGGGCCGCGACTGGGACGATTGTGGCGTGCTGCAACTGGCCTTCAACGCCAAGGAAGCCGAACGCCAGGCGCAATTGGCCGCGGCGTTTCCAGCGGACTTGCTGCACCTGCTGGATCAACCCGAAGCACAGGCCGTGGCCGGTATCGGACTGGCACACGGCGGCCTGTTCTATCCCGAAGGCGGCTGGGTCCACCCACCGGCGCTGTGCCAGTGGCAGGCTGCGCATCCACAGATTCAATTGCTCACCCATCACGATGCGCTGGAACTGCGCAAGGTTGAAGGCCGTTGGCAAGCCTGGGACGGCGAGCGATTGCTTGCCAGCGCCCCCGCGGTGGTGCTCGCCGGGGCCGCTGAAATCCAGCGTTTCCCCGAGAGCGCCGAGCTGCCGCTCAAGCGCATTCGCGGGCAAATCACCCGCTTGGCGCAAACTCCGCAAAGCCAGGCCCTGAGCACCGTGGTGTGTGCCGAAGGCTATGTCGCCCCCGCCCGTTTGGGCGAACACACCCTGGGGGCCAGTTTCGATTTCAAGAGCGATGACCTGACACCGACCACGGCAGAACACTTGGGCAACCTGGCCATGCTCGAAGAGATTTCCCACGATCTGGTCGAGCGTTTACAGGCCGATAAACTTGCGCCTGAAAGTCTCCAGGGTCGCGCTGCTTTTCGCTGCACCAGCCCCGATTACTTGCCAATCGTCGGCCCCTTGGCCGACACCCAGGCGTTCACTCAGGCGTATGCGGCGCTGGGCAAGGATGCCCGGCAGGTGCCGGACGTCGAATGCCCATGGCTTGACGGTTTGTACGTCAACAGCGGTCACGGCTCGCGCGGCCTGATCACCGCGCCGCTGTCCGCAGAACTGCTGGCAGCCTGGCTGGACAACGAACCCCTGCCGTTGCCCAGAAGCGTGGCCGAAGCCTGTCACCCCAACCGATTTGCCCTGCGACGCCTGATCCGGGGCAAGTAGTCGATACAGCAGCCGAAGTCGCCCTCACGGGGCGATTCGGCCGTGGTCTGGCCCGCATATAACTCATCGATCTAAAACTCCCCTTACCGAGGAGGGTCACTTTCTGAGTACCCGCCGTTTCGGCGCGGTATCGATCGACCCTCCCCAACGGAAAAACCGGTAAGGAATTTATGTGCGGATTAGCTGGCGAGTTACGTTTTGATCATCAACCTGCAGACCTTGCAGCCATTGAACGAATCACCCATCACCTGGCCCCCCGCGGCCCCGACGCCTGGGGTTTTCATAGCCAGGGGCCGGTTGCCCTGGGCCATCGGCGCCTGAAGATCATGGACCTGTCGGACGGTTCGGCGCAGCCGATGATCGACCCGCAACTGGGCCTGTCCATGGCCTTCAACGGGGCGATCTACAACTTTCCGGAACTGCGCGCGGAACTTGAAAGCCTGGGTTACGCCTTCTATTCCGGTGGCGACACCGAAGTGTTGCTCAAGGGTTATCACGCCTGGGGCGAAGCCTTGCTGCCAAAACTCAACGGCATGTTTGCCTTTGCCGTTTGGGAGCGCGATGCCCAACGCCTGTTCATCGCCCGCGACCGTCTCGGCGTGAAACCGCTGTACCTGTCGCGCACCGACCAGCGCTTGCGCTTCGCCTCGGCGCTGCCGGCATTGCTCAAGGGCGGCGACATCAACCCGATCCTCGATCCCGTGGCGCTCAATCACTATCTGAATTTCCACTCCGTGGTCCCGGCACCGCGCACTTTGCTGGCGGGCATTGAAAAACTGCCGCCGGCCACCTGGATGCGCATCGAAGCCGATGGTCGCACCGAGCAGAAAACCTGGTGGACCCTACCCTACGGCCCTCACGCCGATGAGACGAATCTGACCCTCGATGACTGGCGCGACCGTGTGCTCGACAGCACCCGCGAAGCGGTAGCGATTCGTCAGCGTGCGGCGGTGGACGTCGGCGTGCTGCTGTCCGGCGGTGTCGATTCAAGCCTGCTGGTGGGTCTGTTGCGGGAAGTCGGCGTGGACAATCTGTCGACCTTCTCCATCGGCTTCCAGGATGCCGGCGGCGAACGTGGAGACGAGTTCCAGTATTCGGACCTGATCGCCCGACACTACGGCACGCAGCACCATCAACTGCGCATCGACGAAAAGGAAATCATCGAACAACTGCCCGCCGCGTTCCGTGCCATGAGCGAACCGATGGTCAGCCATGACTGCATCGCCTTCTACCTGTTGTCACGGGAGGTGGCCAAACACTGCAAGGTCGTCCAGAGCGGCCAGGGCGCCGATGAACTGTTCGCCGGTTACCACTGGTATCCGCAAGTGGACGGCGCGAGTGATCCGTATGCCGCGTACCGCGAAGCGTTTTTCGACCGCAGTTACGACGACTACGCCGCCACCGTGCAACCGAAATGGCTGACCGCGAATGACGCTGCCGGTGACTTCGTCAAAGCGCATTTCGCCCAGCCCGGTGCCGATGCAGCGGTGGACAAGGCCTTGCGTCTGGACAGCACGGTGATGCTGGTGGACGACCCGGTCAAACGGGTCGACAACATGACCATGGCCTGGGGCCTGGAAGCGCGCACGCCGTTTCTCGATTACCGCCTGGTGGAGCTGTCGGCACGGATTCCGGGACGTTTCAAACTGCCGGACGGCGGCAAGCAAGTCTTGAAAGAAGCCGCGCGACAAGTGATTCCCAGTGAAGTGATCGACCGCAAGAAAGGTTACTTCCCGGTGCCGGGCCTCAAGCATTTGCAGGGCGATACGCTGGAATGGGTGCGCGAGCTGCTGCTCGATCCCAGCCAGGATCGCGGCCTGTTCAACCCCGCGATGCTCGACCGTCTGCTGTCTGATCCACAGGGGCAATTGACACCGTTGCGCGGCTCGAAGCTGTGGCAACTGGCGGCCCTCAACCTGTGGCTCAGCGAACAAGGAATCTGACCGATGAAACCTCACGCCACGGCTTTCAGCCAACGCCTGTTGCGCGGCCAGTCGCCCTCCTACGAACGCTTGCAAGCACGTCTGGCCGAGGATGGCAGTGAACTCGGCGGGGCGCCGATTGCCGTGCATTGCGGCTGGGGGCGCTTGCTGATCGGCCACACCTTTGCCGATGCCGCGAGCCTGGCCGGGGAGTTGCTCAACGAGCAGCCCGGCGAGCGGGACATTGCCCTATACGTCGCCGCGCCCCAGCAAGTGCTGGGGCTGGAGCCGACGCAGCTGTTCCTCGACCCGTCCGATACCTTGCGTCTGTGGTTCAGCGACTACCGTCAGGCGACCCGGGTGTTTCGCGGTTTCCGCATTCGACGCGCGCAAAGCGATGCCGACTGGCAGGCGATCAATCAGCTGTATCAGGCCCGCGGCATGTTGCCGATCGATGCCACCCTGCTGACGCCGCGCCATCTGGGCGGCCCGGTGTACTGGCTGGCCGAAGACGAGGACAGCGGCGCGGTCATCGGCAGCGTCATGGGCCTCAACCACCACAAGGCCTTCAACGACCCGGAAAACGGCAGCAGCCTGTGGTGCCTGGCGGTCGACCCGCATTGTGCGCGGCCGGGTGTCGGTGAAGTGTTGGTGCGGCATTTGATCGAACACTTCATGAGTCGCGGGCTCGCCTGCCTCGACCTGTCGGTGCTGCACGACAACCGCCAGGCGAAAAACCTTTACGCCAAGCTCGGGTTTCGCAACCTGACGACCTTCGCCATCAAGCGCAAGAACGGCATCAATCAGCCACTGTTTCTCGGGCCCGGCCCGGAAGCCGCGTTCAACCCCTACGCGCGGATCATTGTCGAAGAAGCACACCGTCGTGGCATCGATGTGCACGTCGATGACGCCGACGCCGGGATGTTCACCCTCAGCCATGGCGGGCGCCGGGTACGCTGCCGTGAATCCCTGAGCGACCTGACCAGCGCCGTCAGCATGACCCTGTGCCAGGACAAAAGCCTGACCCACAAAGTGCTAAAGGCAGCAGGGTTGAATCTGCCAGCGCAGCAACTGGCGGGTAACGCCGATGACAATCTGGCCTTCCTCGATGAACACCAGCGCGTGGTGGTCAAGCCACTGGATGGTGAACAGGGCCAAGGGGTGGCGGTGGATTTGCGCACCATAGAGGAAGTGCAACAAGCCATAGAAGCCGCTCGCCACTTCGACAGCCGCGTGCTGCTGGAAAGTTTCCACGAAGGCCTGGACCTGCGCATTGTGGTGATCGGTTTTGAAGTGGTCGCCGCCGCCATTCGCCGGCCAGCCGAAGTGGTCGGCGACGGCCAACACTCCATCGGTGCATTGATCGAAGCCCAGAGCCGACGGCGACAGGCGGCCACGGGCGGCGAAAGCAAGATCCCGCAGGACCAGGAAACCCTGCGCACCTTGCGTGCCGCCGGATACGACTACAACAGCATTCTGCCGGCCGGTGAGCACCTGTTCGTACGGCGCACGGCGAATCTTCATACCGGCGGCGTGCTTGAGGATGTCACGGCGATCCTGCACCCGACGCTGGTGGACGCCGCCGTCCGCGCGGCTCGGGCGCTGGACATTCCCATGGTCGGCCTCGACTTGATGGTGTGCGCCGCTGACCAGCCGGACTATGTGTTTATCGAAGCCAACGAACGGGCCGGGCTGGCCAACCACGAACCGCAGCCGACGGCGGAGCGGTTTGTGGATCTGTTGTTTCCGTACAGTCAGCCGGTGGTCTCTTAGCCATGTGTTGGCTGGGCTGATGCCATCGCGAGCAAGCTCGCTCCCACCTGTGATCGCATTTCCCTGTGGGAGCGAGCTTGCTCGCGATGGCGGCCTGACAGGCAAAACAAATCCCTCATCGAAACCATCGATGCGCTCAACTCATCAGGAGTTTCCATGACCAGCAAAATCCCCGAACCGGACCTCGGCTATTTGCAAAAAGTGCTGCTGGAAATGCTCGCCATTCCCAGCCCCACCGGGTTCACCGACACCATCGTGCGCTACGTCGCCGAACGTCTTGAAGAACTGGGCATTCCCTTCGAGCTGACCCGTCGCGGCACCATCCGCGCCACGCTCAAGGGCAAGAAGAACAGCCCCGACCGCGCCGTTTCCGCCCATCTGGACACCATCGGCGCGGCGGTGCGTGCAGTAAAGGACAACGGCCGCCTGACCCTCGCGCCCGTCGGCTGCTGGTCCAGCCGCTTTGCCGAGGGCAGCCGGGTCAGCCTGTTTACCGACAATGGCGTGATCCGCGGCAGCGTCTTGCCGCTGATGGCTTCCGGGCACGCATTCAATACCGCCGTGGATGAGATGCCGATCAGTTGGGATCACATCGAATTGCGTCTGGACGCCTACTGCGCCACCCGTGCCGACTGCGAGTCGCTGGGCATCAGCGTCGGCGATTTCGTCGCCTTCGACCCGCTGCCGGAGTTCACCGAAAGCGGCCACATCAGCGCCCGTCACCTCGACGACAAGGCCGGGGTGGCCGCACTGCTGGCGGCGCTCAAGGCCATTGTCGACAGTGGTGAAGAGCTGATGATCGACTGCCATCCGCTGTTCACCATCACCGAAGAAACCGGCAGCGGCGCGGCGGCGGCGCTGCCCTGGGACGTCAGTGAGTTCGTCGGCATCGACATCGCACCGGTCGCCCCTGGCCAACATTCCAGCGAGCATGCA
Source organism: Pseudomonas sp. PDM30 (assembly GCF_019218985.1). Classification (NCBI taxonomy): domain Bacteria; kingdom Pseudomonadati; phylum Pseudomonadota; class Gammaproteobacteria; order Pseudomonadales; family Pseudomonadaceae; genus Pseudomonas; species Pseudomonas sp. PDM30. Next base: position 650,365 of record NZ_JAHUWM010000001.1, on the reverse strand, counting down.
GTGAGCATCGCGATGCAGGATTCCGGCGGGCCGTATGACTATCACCTGTCGCGCCACCTCCTGCGCCTGGCCAGCGACAACGACTTGCCGGCACGCCGGGACCTGTTCCGCTACTACTTCAGCGACGCCCATTCAGCGGTGACCGCCGGCCACGACATTCGCACCGCCCTGCTCGCCTTCGGCTGCGATGCCACCCACGGTTACGAGCGCACCCACATCGACAGCCTCGCCGCCCTGAGCCGCCTGCTCGGTGCATATATCCTCAGCCCGCCCGTGTTTGCCAGCGATGCGCAACCGGCCAAAGGCTCACTGGACCGCTTCAGCCATCAGCTTGAACATGACACACAGATGGAAAGCGATACACGGGTGCCGTCGGTGGACAGCCTGGTGGGGCAGCGGTCGGAGAACTGAGTTGAGTCACTGAGATATTCGGTGTCTGATCTGACGCCTTCGCGAGCAAGCCCGCTCCCACAGTTGACCGGGTTACTCCAGGAAAATGCGGTCGAATGTGGGAGCGGGCTTGCTCGCGAAGGCAATCTGTCAGACAACACAAAATCCCGGGCTGGCTGTCCTCGGCCAATCGCCGTAGCATCGCGCCATTGATCCAACCGAGGTGCCTATGCTGATCCCCCACGACCAACTTCAAGTCGACACCCTCACCCGCCTGATCGAGGATTTCGTGACCCGCGACGGCACGGACAATGGTGACGACACTCCCCTGGAAACCCGCGTACTGCGCGTGCGCCAGGCCTTGACCAAGGGTCAGGCACTGATTGTCTTCGACCCGGAAAGCGAGCAGTGCCAACTGATGCTCAAGCACGATGTGCCCAAGCACCTGTTTGACTGAGGTCTTCAGCGTCCCTTGGTTTTCGCCAGTTTGTTCTGGATGCGTTCGTAGATTTCACAGCGGTGCACATTGACGTCCTGAGGCGCTTCAACGCCAAAGCGGATGTTGCTTCCGTTGATCGCGAGAACGCGCACGGAAATGTTTTCACCGATGGAAATGGTTTCGCCCACAACGCGAGTGAGTACGAGCATGAGGAGTGTCCTTCAGGGGTTTCTGGCCCTTGAAGATGCCCGGCCCGCGGTACGCCTACAATGCTCCGACAGCAAACCAGACCGGACTGACAGCCCTTGACGCACACCACTTACGGAAAGGTCTGACAGACCGGTTGATTGTAGGACCGATCTGTCAGGACGCGGAGAATCGCGGCCCGAACAGAATGATGCTCGCGCCGATCACACACAGCGCCACGCCGAGCCAGTCCGAACCCAGCGGACGAATCCGCTCGACCACGGCCAGCCAGCCGATTGAGGCAATGATGTAGATGCCGCCGTAAGCGGCGTAGGCGCGGCCGGCGTAGGTGGCTTCGATCCGGGTCAGCAGCAGGGCGAACAGGGTCAGGCTCAGGAGCGCCGGCACCACCCACCACATGCTTTTCCCCTGGCGCAGCCACATCCAGAAAGCAAAGCAACCGGCAATTTCGAACAGCGCGGCGACGAAAAACCACAGGTAATTAAGCATGCAAGCGTCTCGCGAGGATGGCCGATGGCGGCCACCCTAACCACAGCGTTGCCTGCGGGCAAGATCAGCTTGCGGATTGCCTGGCCTTGGCGCGCATTTTGTCGGCCATGGCGGTCATTTCGTTGTAGAGCAATTGCGGGTTCTTCTGCTTGATCGCCCAGGCCATGCGGCCCTGTTCGTGGGGCAGAATCATGAACTCGCCGGCGGCGACCTGCTGATAGATGTAGTCGGCGATGTCGGCGGCGCTGATGGGCGAGCTTTCCAGCAACTTGCCGACCTGGGCTTTCATGGCCGGGGTCGGACCACGGAAGGAGTCCAGCAGGTTGGTCTGGAAGAACGACGGACACACCACATGCACGCCGACTTCCTGATGCGCCAGTTCGATCAGCAGGCTTTCGGACAATGCCACCACGCCCGCCTTGGCCACGTTGTAGTTGCTCATCGCCGGGCCTTGCATCAGCGCGGCCATGGACGCGATGTTAATGATCTTGCCTTTGCTTTTTTCCAGCAGTGGCAGGAAAGCCTTGCAGCCCTTGACCACGCCCATCAGGTTGATCGCGATCTGCCAGTCCCAGTCCTCCAGGGACAACTCACTGAAGAACCCGCCAGACGCTACACCCGCGTTATTGACGATGACATCGATGCCGCCGAGTTTGACCTCGCAGGCCTGGGCGAACGCTGTCAACTGGCTGTAATCGCGTACGTCGCAGCGCTGGATGAAACCGTCGCCGCCCGCTTCGCGGACCAGCTTGAGGGTTTCCTGCAAGCCGGGCTCGCTGACGTCCGACAAAGCCAGTTGCCAGCCTTCACGCGCCCAGCGCAGCGCGATTTCGCGACCCAGGCCAGAGCCTGCACCAGTGATCATCATGCGATTTTGCATAGCAGACAGCCTTGTTGTTCTTGGAAGATGCACCGAGTGTAGCGAAGGAAATTGCCCGACCCACGCTCCATCAGATTGCTGAATGGCCCGAGCAAACTGCGGGAGCGTCTGACGCAATCAAGGCAACTACAAAAAATAAGAACCCGTGCGAAATACTTCAAAAAAACTTGGAATTTTCCTGCAAGCGCAATAGTCCGAATTTTTAAGCAGCTCGAATTTACTTCATTCCCGCTGACCTAGATTGGCATGGTCAATCCACTGCATTTTCGACAAGGAAATAGACATGGGCACAATACTGATCATCATTCTGATCCTGTTACTGATCGGTGGTTTACCGGTCTTCCCGCACTCCAGAAGTTGGGGTTACGGCCCGTCCGGTATCATCGGCGTCGTATTGGTGGTGCTGTTGATCCTGCTCTTGCTTGGCCGAATATAAGTATCCGCCAGGCAAAAAAAAGAGGCCCTTGAAGGGCCTCTTTTTTTGCGTCACAACTTAGTCCGGCTTGCCATCAACAACACCGGCGGTGTTGTCCAGCAGACTCTTGGTCGCTGTTTGCAGGAACGCTTCGAGCTTGAGTTTCAACTCGGCGGTACGCGGCGCATCAGCAATGACTTCGGCGCGAGGGTTGGCACCCAATTCATACTGATACAACTTCGGCGCCATGTCCTTGTCCTTCGGCAGGACCAGAATCTGGTCCGCGGTGAGGACCGCCGTGGTCTGCTCACTGCCCGACGGCTTGATCACACCAATACCGGCGTCGCCTTCCGGCAGGTTGAGCAGGTCGCGTCCCCAGCACTGATGACGTACTTCGCCACCGATGCGGCCCATGATGGTCGGCACGATGTCGATCTGAGTGCCCACGGTGTGGTCACGCTGGCCGAACTTTTCCTGGATGCCCGGCGCGATCATCAGCATCGGCACGTTGAAGCGGCCCAGGTCCATTTCGGTGATCTGCCGTTCGTTACCAAAACCGTGGTCACCGACGACGACAAACAGGGTTTCCTTGAAGTACGGCTCCTTGCGGGCCTTTTCAAAGAACTGGCCCAGTGCCCAGTCCGAGTAACGCATGGCGGTCAGGTGTTCGTTCAGGTTGCCACGATCGGTCACGCGCTCGACCGGCAATGGCGTCGGCAAGGCGTAAGGCGTGTGGTTGGACAGGGTTTGCAGCAAGGCATAGAACGGCTTGCCGTTTTCCCGCGCCTTGAGCTCGACCAGGCCACGGTCGAACATGTCCTGGTCGGACACGCCCCAGGTCGGATCAGAGAACACCGGATTCACGAAATCGTTACGGCCGATGAAGTTGGTCATGCCTTGGTTGCTGAAGAAACCCGACTGGTTGTCCCAGGCGAAATCGCCGTTGTAGACATACACGTCGTCGAAGTCACGGGCGCTGAGCAACTGCGGCAGACCGGACAGCTTGTGGCTGCCTTCCGGGGTCTGCATCAGGTATTCGAAGCCCGGCAAGTTCGGGAAACAGGCCATGGTGGCGAACATGCCCTGGTGGGTATGGGTACCGTTGGAGAAGAAGCGGTCGAACAGCAAGCCTTCCTTCGACAGTTTGTCGAGGTACGGCGTGATGTTGCCTGGCCCACCCAGCGCACCCACCGAGTGACCGGCCATGCTTTCCATCAGGATCACGACGACGTTCTTGATCGGCAAGGTCTTGTCGGCTGGCGGGGTGTAATCGCGACGTACCGCCGCGGTCTCGCCATCCACCAGTTTGTCATCCGCCATCACCAGCATGTCACGCACCACTTGCTGGGCTTGTGGCTGTGGCAGCGTGGCTTTCCAGATATTGTCGCGATCCTCGGACATCCGGCTCTTGGCGGCGGCGACCAGAGAAAGCGTACCGTTGAGACCCAACTGGTTGGCGAAGTTGGAATCTGTGGTGTAGACATCACCCCAGCGCATCGGCGGGCCTTGGCGCAAGGTGCCACGGGCCGCGACGACGCAGATCAGCAGGCAAACCACGAACACGCCAATGCGTGCATACCACGGCGCGACCTTGCGTGTGCCGATGCTGCCGCCACTGAACGGGCCACGAGGGCGGGTCGCACGGTCGGCGCCCTTGAATGCCATGCTCAGGATCACGGTACCCAGAGCCCACGCCAGCAGATAGCGGACCACCGGAAAACCATACCAGAGCATGCTGGCCACGGTTTTCGGGTCTTCCTTGACGTACTGGAAGACCAGGCCGTTGAGGCGCTGGTGGAATTCACGATAGAAGTCCATCTCCATCAGGCCCAGGAACAGCGCGATGCTGGAGACCACTGTCAGCCAGAGTCGGAACAGCCCGCGTGCCGCCATGGCCCGGGCGCTGAACAAGGCCAGCAGCAACGGAATACTGAGATAGACCACCAGGCGCAGGTCGAAACGCAGACCGTTGGCGAATGCCTCGAGGAAGGTCGAAGCCGGTGTGTCGAGGATCATCGAGCTGTTGTAAGCCAGCAGCGCGACGCGCAGCAGACTGAACATGACCATCATGACCAGGGCACACAACAGCGTGTAGGCCAGATGCGATTTGACGGTCGGTTGCAGCAGGCGACTAGAAGCTCGCTGCTGACTCAGGGCGTCCGGGATTGCCATGTCGTTTTAGGACCCATTGGAAGTTGAAGTTTCAAAAATACAGCTGCGCCTTGCCCTCTTTTCGGCCCGTACCAGGCCTGGGGGTTTGCGCGGTGCGCAAATGTTGCACGATCAACGGCAGCATTGCCATTGATAACTACCCTCATCCCGAGTCTTTCATCCTGCATTCAGCCATACGCTGCGCGTTACGGGAGAGCCGGCGAATTGTCTTGGAGAGTGGGTGAAAATTTCGTGCAACGCATATCCGGTAACAAATTAAAACCTGAGCAGCGTTCAAAAAAGCAAACGCCCCGATCGAGTCGGGGCGTCACGAAGTCACCTCAAAAGAGTGACACAATTACTTCTCGGCGCGTTCCTTGAGGGCTTTCAAGGTATTGAACGGGGCATCCACCACGAACTTGTTGGCCACCATCGACGGCACGCTGCCGCCCGGCTCGGTGTGCACCTGATAGGTCACTTCGATCTGGTCGCCCTTGGGTACGAACTTCCAGAAACCGTCGACCTTGGTGACCCGGACGAAGCCTTTTTCTTCAGGAATGTATTTCGGCACGCCTTCGAGCTTGCGGGTCAGGCTGCCATCGGCCCCTTCGATGGTGGTGATGTGCAACACCGAATCACGGGGAGTAACCGGCCACGGGGTGTTGAACTGAGTGTAGGTCCAGCTCTGCTCACCTTCGTGCTTGAGCAGCTTCTGGGTTTTGCATTCGTGAATCCAGGCGCAGGCTCCGGACACGTCGTCCTGCAACGCACGCAGCTTGGCCATGGTGGTCTTCATCAGCGTGACGCCCTGGTAGGCCTTGTAGTCGGAGCCGGCCACTTCACTCAGGGAGATCTTGATGCCGTCTTCGTCTTTCTTGACCTTCCAGTCTTCGGCCTGGGCCGTCGAGGTAGCCAGCACAACCGTCAAACCACACAGCACAGCCATACGATGCAGCGAACCCATAGTCTTATTCCTTATTGTTGAAGTTCCGTTCGTAGAACACATCACGCCGCCGTCATTTGCTCCCACCAGCCGATCAACCGGATGGCTTCTTCGCTGCTGTTTCCGCACACCTCGGGGTCGGCCTCGAAGGCAGAACACACCGCCGGCCGTTCCGGCTGGCCGAAAATACTGCACAGGTTATCGGAGGAAAGTTGCAGGCAACGCTGCCCCGCGGCCTTGCCATTGGGCATACCGGGAATCGGTGAACTGATGGAAGGGGCAATGCAACAAGCGCCACAGCCCTCACGGCATTTCATGACGACAAGCTCCTCGCGACGAGCAATGTGTTAATGGACGGGGCACAGAGTACCCGTTAAAACAGTTGTTTTAAATTACCTGCGGGCGGGTTTTTCAACGCAAACGAGCATGACCGGCCAGTCTCCGACAAAGCGTCTGGCCTGCGGCTCGCGGATCCTGACGGGGTTACTGCTTGAACTCGAAATCCAGTGCCGCGCCTTCGACCTCGTGGCGTTCTTCATTTCGCAGTTGCAGCTGCATTTCGTTGCTGAGCAGGCGGCCGTTGAGCTGGAACTCGCTGTTGCCGCTTTTGTCACCGAACATCTGGGGTAACAACGGCTCGCGCCTGACCAACGGCACCGTTCCGACCGGCTTGAGCTCTTGAACCATTTCTTTGGGCAAGCTCAGATCCAGTTTGGTAGATGGAAGCTCAGTCTTTGCCACCTCGCTGGCCGGTTTCGATTTGGAGGCAATGGGCGGACGCTTTTTCACGGGCGCAGCCTGCTTACTGGCCGCCGAGGCTTTTTTCGCAGGTGCGGCTTCTTTCGATGCGACGTGGAAACTGCCGGTAGTCTGATCCTGCTCGGTGGCAGCCACGACGGATGCCGGCTGAATACTCGCAATCAGGCAGAGCCAAAGCCAGGCGGCAGGAAAAGTCGGTTTCATGTATCCAACGGTGGGTGCAAACGGCAGAGATGCATATGCTCGCCTGTTGCAGCCCACAAGACAAGCGCAGTCGCAGCCTGTTACAAACCGCCAGCCATCTCCTGGCAGAGTTGGGTGGCCAGCATGCCCAGGGTCATCAATGCACGCTCGGCCTCGCGGTTCCACGGGGTGCCGCAATTGAGCCGGATGCAGTGATTGAATTGCTCGGTATTACTGAAGATCAGTCCCGGCGCGATACTGATGCCCTGCTGCAATGCCCGCACGTGCAACTCTTGCGTGTTGACCCGCCCCGGCAGACTGACCCACAGAATGAAGCCGCCGGTAGGTCGGGTCATCTGCGTGCCTTCAGGGAAATACTGTTGCACGGCCAATTGGAAGGCGCTGAGGTTTTTCCGGTACTCCTGACGGATGAAGCGCAAATGCCGGTCGTACCCGCCATTTTCCAGGTACGCGGCAATGCCCATCTGGGTCACGCTGCACGCGGAATGCGTACTGAAGGTCTGCAAGCGCTGGATTTCCTGCTGATACTTGCCGGCGATCATCCAGCCGATCCGCACGCCAGGCGACAGGGTCTTGGAGAAACTCGAGCAATAGATCACCCGATCCAGCCGATCATAGGCCTTGAGAGACTTGGTGCGCCCCTGCTCGAACATCAGCTCACCGTAGATATCGTCTTCGACAATCTGGATATCGAAGTCCGACGCCAGGCGCAGCAATTGTTTCTGCCGGTCCTCCGGCATGGTGCCGCCCAACGGATTGCTCAGGCGGGTGGTCAGAACCAACGCCTTGATCGACCATTGGTTGGCCGCCAGTTGCAGGGCTTCCAGGCTCATGCCCGTGGCTGGATCACTGGGGATCTCGATGACCTTGAGACCCAACAGGTCGGCCAGTTGCAGCAACCCGTAATAGGTCGGCGACTCGGCCGCGATCAGATCGCCCGGACGGGTCAGCACACGCAAGGACATCTGCAGCGCATCGACGCAACCGTGGGTGATCACCACCTCCGACGGATCGACCACCACGCCGGCATCGCGCATGCGGATCGCCACCTGTCGGCGCAACGGCTCGAAACCAGGGCTGAACATGTAGCTGAAGGCCCGCGGGCTATGGAAACGGGTGACTTTGGCCAATTGCTGATGCAGTGCCCGCACCGGTAAATAGTCGACACTCGGCACCGCAGCGCCCAGCGGGAAGACACCTTCACGACGGGACTCGACCAGGACTTGCTGAATGATGCTGCTGCGGGTGACCAGCCCGGGGCGCTCGACCCGGGCGATGTCCGGCGTCGGCGCGGTGAGTGCCGGCGTCTGGTGCACGTAGTAACCCGACTGCGGCCGGGCGCGGATCAGCCCCTGATCCTCGAGATTGGCATACGCCTGCAACACCGTCGCATGGCTGACATTGAGCTGCGAGCTCATCTTGCGCACCGAAGGCACGCGCTCCCCCGGCTGATAGACCCCACGGCGGATGTCTTCGGCCAGTTGTTGAGCAATACGTTGATAGAGCAAAAGATTGGTCATGACGCAGCACTCGATTTCACGGGCATTTTATTCTTGTGTGAAACAATACCGGAACAGTTTAGAAGTGTACGGGGACAGTTGCCACAATAGTCGACCGTACAGTGCAGTGTCAGCAAAATCTGTACTGTTTTGTGCGGTAATCGGCAGGCATAAAAAAACCCGGCACTGCTTGGCAGGCCGGGCTTTCCAGCGACGCAACCCTTAGCGGGCAGCGCCGAGCTGGCCCTTTTCGTCGGAAAACACAATTTCCACCCGACGATTCTGCGCCCGGCCCCGTTCCGACGCGTTCGCGTCCACCGGATACTCGTCGCCATAACCCTCGACCTGGATGCGCTTGTCGTCGATACCCAGGTCCATCAGCACGTCAGCCACCGATTGCGCGCGGTCGCGGGACAGCTTGAGGTTTTCCTGCTTGCCCCCGGTACTGTCCGTATAACCTTCGATCCGCACCACTCGCTTGGGGTTGAGTTGCAGGAACTGCACGATCTTCAACACCACACGGTTGGCCGACGGTTTCAATTCCGCTTCGCCGGTGTCGAACAGCATGTCGCCCAAGGTCATCACCAGACCGCGGTCGGTCTGGCTGGTCGTCAATGCCAGGATCTGCTCCTCGAGCCATTTGCCTTGCTGCTGCACGCTGAACAGTTTGGACTCACGTAATGCCAGTTGCAGACGCTGCCGCTCCAGTTCGAGTTTTGCCGCTTGCTCTTCGTTGAGCACCTGATTGGTGTGCTCCCGGGCAATGGCGCTGTAGCGCTGGCTCAGGTAGGCGTAATGCACCACGTCCGAACCGCTGCCCCAATAGCTGGACAGGCGATCGGCACGGGCCAGGGACTCACCGGCGCGAATCACGTCCTTGGGGGCGATTCGCAGCACATTGGAGTCTTCCTTGACCTTCTGAAAGTCGGCACTGGCCTGCTGCAACGCGGACTCGCTGTGCTGGCTGGCGCAGCCAAAGAGGCTCGCGCAGCCTGCCAGGATCAAACCGCCGAGGGCTTTGCTCTTGAGGCTCATTGGGCATCTCCCAGTTGCTTGCGCAGGCGGGCGATGCGGGTGTTGAGCACGTTCAACTGTTCCTCGCTCTTGGCCGTCAACACCTTGGCTTCAGCCAGGCGCGCATCGAGTTCGGCCTGTTCGGCCCGCATGCGTGCGTTTTTGAAGGATTGATCGGTCATGTTGCCCTTGGCGCGGTTGAACTTGTCTTCGGCCAGTTTCATTTCCGGCACATCGTCGGCGGTGGCGCCTACGGCCTTGGCCTGTTCGAGTGCCTGTTCGGTCAGGCGAATCTGTTCATTCGGCGCAGGATCGGTTGCACAACCCGCCAGGGCGGCAAAGGCCACGGCAGCGAAAAGAGGTCGAATACTCACTGAAAATCCTTACTGTTTTGGGGTACTGACGGGTTGTTGCGGGGGGCTTGGCTGCGGTTGTGAGCGTTGTGCTTTCCATCGCTCGATATTGCGCATCAGCACGGCCTCCGTCAGTCCGGACGCGGGCAATTCTGTCATCTTTTTGGCCAACTGTCCGCGCAACCACGGATCGTTGCACGCCGAGTCATGGGAAATCGCCAGGTACAGGCCAGGTTTGTCGACCGGTTGCGAGCGCGCGACCAGGTCAGCGGCCATGCCCAGTGTCTGTGCGGTCGCCATGCCCGAGTAGCGCCCTGCCAGTACAAACTCGACCTCGCCCAACAGCAGTTTCTGAAAGGCCTGGGTCAGGTTGGACGTGCGCGTGAGGGTCAGTTGCTGTCCGGCAAAGGTGCTGAATTGCGGGGTCATTCGGGCCTTTTCCGACACGGCACCGGGATGGCCGTGCAGGTCCTGTGCTTCGTTGTAGACCAGTGTCGAGTCCTTGCGAGTCCAGACCAGATAGTCGTTTTCCAGCAAGGCTGGATGGATGTAGTCCAGGGTCTCCAGCTCGCTGACGGTCAACGTCGCGTCCGCCAGCATGTCCATGCGCCCGCTGCGCACTTCGTCCAGGGCCTGGGCGCGTTTGCCGGCATAAAGCAGTTCGACCTTGAGCCCCAACTCCCCCGCCACTTGCTGCAGCAAATCGGCGCTGGCACCGATCAGGTATTTGGGATTGTGCGGGTCTTGCCACAGGTACGGCGGTGCATCCGGGCTGCCGGTGACCACCAGCCGCTCGCATTTACCTGCGGCGACAGACAGCGTCGGCAATAGCGTCAATCCCAGCAAGCTCCAGACAAGGCGCAGATCCATGGCGACACACTCCACTCAAACTCGGTGATGCCCCCCTGTAGGAGCGAGCTTGCTCGCGATGGATTCAAAGACACCGCGTTTATCCAGGATCGACGCGTCATCGTTAACGTCCATCGCGAGCAAGCTCGCTCCTACAGAATGAAGAGCAAAAAAAGCCCGACCAAAAGGCCGGGCTCTTTATAAGTGAAGCAGCCGGATTAGACCAGCTTCTCCAACTCAGGGATGGCTTCGAACAGGTCCGCCACCAGGCCGTAATCGGCCACCTGGAAGATCGGCGCTTCTTCGTCCTTGTTGATCGCAACGATCACTTTGGAGTCTTTCATGCCGGCCAGGTGCTGGATCGCGCCGGAGATACCGACGGCGATGTACAGCTGTGGAGCAACGATCTTGCCGGTCTGACCGACCTGCATGTCGTTCGGAACAAAACCTGCGTCGACCGCGGCGCGCGATGCACCGACGGCAGCGCCCAGCTTGTCGGCCAGGGCGTACAGGTGTTTGAAGTTGTCGCCGTTCTGCATGCCGCGACCGCCGGAAACGACGATCTTGGCAGCGGTCAGTTCCGGACGATCGGACTTGGCCAGTTCTTCGCCAACGAAGCTGGAGATGCCAGCATCGTGGGCAGCGCCAACAGCTTCAACGGCAGCGGAGCCACCTTCAGCTGCAACCGGGTCGAAACCGGTGGCACGCACGGTGATCACCTTGACCGCAGCGTTCGACTGAACGGTAGCGATGGCGTTACCGGCGTAGATCGGACGCTTGAAGGTGTCGGCGCTTTCTACCGAGATGATCTCGGAGATCTGGTCAACGTCCAGTGCAGCGGCAACGCGCGGCAGGATGTTTTTGCCGTTGGAAGTGGCGGCAGCCAGGATGTGGCTGTAGCCCTTGCCCAACTCTGCAACCAGAGGAGCAACGTTTTCCGGCAGCTGGTGCGCGTAGGCGGCGTTGTCGGCCACCAGCACTTTAGCCACGCCAGCGATTTTCGCAGCGGCTTCAGCCACGGCGCCAGCGCCCTGCCCTGCAACCAGAACGTGGATGTCGCCACCGATTTTGGCGGCAGCAGCAACGGTGTTCAGCGTGGCCGGGGCCAGCACATTGTTGTCGTGTTCAGCAATAACCAAGATAGTCATTTAGATTACCTTCGCTTCGTTTTTCAGTTTCTCGACCAGTTCAGCCACCGACTTGACTTTGATACCCGCGCTGCGTGCAGCCGGCGCTTCGACTTTCAAAGTCTTGTTGGTGGAGGCGGTGGAAACGCCCAAAGCATCCGGAGTCAGCACTTCGAGAGGCTTCTTCTTGGCTTTCATGATGTTTGGCAGAGACGCATAGCGCGGCTCGTTCAAACGCAGGTCGGTGGTGACGATCGCCGGCAGTTTCAGGGAAACCGTCTGCGCGCCGCCGTCGATTTCACGGGTCACAGCTACGCTGTCGCCGCTGATTTCGACTTTCGAAGCGAACGTGCCCTGACCGTAGCCGCTCAATGCAGCGAGCATCTGGCCGGTCTGGTTGTTGTCGCTGTCGATGGCCTGTTTGCCAAGGATCACCAGCTGAGGCTGTTCCTTGTCGACAACAGCTTTCAACAGTTTGGCAACAGCCAGGGAAGTCAGGTCTTCGGCGGACTCGACGAGGATGGCGCGGTCGGCACCCAGAGCCAGCGCGGTGCGCAGTTGCTCTTGAGCGGTGGACGGGCCTACGGAGACGACGACGATTTCAGTCGCAACACCCTTCTCTTTCAGGCGTACGGCTTCTTCCACGGCGATTTCGCAGAACGGGTTCATCGACATCTTGACGTTGGCAAGATCGACGCCGGAATTGTCCGCCTTGACGCGAACCTTGACGTTGTAATCCACAACGCGTTTGACAGCTACAAGAACCTTCATGGATTCCTCGTTACTCTCCGGTGAAAAGAAAGTCGCCTAGGCGAACCTGGCGGTTGATGCTCATCGGGCGCAAGGGCACCTCCAAAAACGCCGGCAATGCTGTCAAGTGACCATCGCTCATGATCTGGATGACCATTGGTCAGTGGTGACTGACGAGTCATTCAACATCGCGGCGTGTAAACTGCACATCAAACCCGCGCAGCGCATCACTCTCTACTGCCATCGCCCTGTCTTTAGAGGTGCTCTTGAAACCAACAGCCAGCCTACGGCGAGCGCAAAACCGCCCGTATATTGACCGGAACGCCTATTCCGGTCAATACGCCAAAATGGCCGTTCATAAGGCGCGTGACTTTGATTTCTCTGGCTTTGAGCCAATTCAAACAAACGTTTGTATTGGACGCTGAGAGTGGTGTAGATATAATGCGCCACCAAAAGAGAAAGGTGGTCAATCGATTGTCCTCTTCCGGCGTTGCGCCGGAATTCATGGATGCGACACCCGACTTCCAAATTAGAAAAAAAACTGTTGAGCCTTGAGTAGGAGATAACCTGTGGAACGCGAATACATGGAATTCGACGTGGTCATCGTCGGTGCCGGCCCCGCTGGTCTTTCCGCCGCCTGCCGCTTGAAGCAGAAGGCCGCCGAAGCCGGTAAGGAAATCAGCGTCTGCGTGGTCGAAAAAGGCTCCGAAGTCGGTGCTCACATTCTGTCCGGCGCCGTGTTCGAACCACGGGCCCTGAACGAACTGTTCCCGAACTGGAAAGAACTCGGCGCGCCGCTGAACACGCCCGTCACCCGCGACGACATCTTCGTGCTCAAGAACGCTGAAAGCGCGCAGAAAATTCCAGACTTCTTTGTGCCCAAGACCATGCACAACGAAGGCAACTACATCATCTCCCTGGGCAACCTGTGCCGCTGGCTGGCCCAGCAGGCCGAGAACCTGGGCGTGGAAATCTACCCTGGCTTCGCCGCTCAGGAAGCGCTGATCGACGAAAACGGCGTGGTTCGCGGGATCATCACCGGCGACCTGGGCGTTGACCGCGAAGGCAACCCGAAGGAAGGCCTGTATACCCCGGGCATGGAACTGCGTGGCAAGTACACGCTGTTCGCCGAAGGTTGCCGTGGTCACATCGGCAAGCAACTGATCAAGCGCTTCAACCTGGACACTGACGCTGATGCCCAGCACTACGGCATCGGCCTGAAGGAAATCTGGGAAGTCGACCCGGCCAAGCATCAGCCAGGCCTGGTAGTGCACACCGCCGGTTGGCCGATGGACATCATGGGCACCGAGAACACCGGTGGCTCGTTCCTCTATCACCTGGAAAACAACCAGGTCGTGGTTGGCCTGATCGTCGACCTGTCCTACAGCAACACCTACCTGTCGCCGTTCGACGAGTTCCAGCGTCTCAAGCATCACCCGGTGCTTGCTCAGTACCTGGAAGGCGGCAAGCGCATCAGCTACGGCGCACGTGCCATCTGCAAGGGCGGCCTGAACTCGCTGCCGAAAATGGTGTTCAAGGGCGGCGCGCTGATCGGTTGCGACCTCGGCACCCTGAACTTTGCCAAGATCAAAGGCAGCCACACTGCGATGAAGTCCGGCATGCTCGCCGCTGAATCCGTGGCCGAGGCGCTGTTCGCCGAGAAGGACGGCACCGAAGAGCTGACCACTTATGTAGATGCGTTCAAGAAGAGCTGGCTCTACGAAGAACTGTTCGCCAGCCGCAACTTCGGCCCGGCGATCCACAAGTTCGGCGCCATCGTCGGCGGCGGTTTCAACTGGCTCGACCAGAACATCTTCGGCGGCAAACTGCCGTTCACCCTGCACGACACCAAGCCGGATTACGCTTGCCTCAAGCTCGCGGCCGACTGCAAGAAGATCGACTACCCGAAACCGGACGGCAAGCTCAGCTTCGACAAATTGAGCTCGGTATTCATCTCCGGTACCAACCACGAAGAAGAACAGCCGTGCCACCTGAAGCTGGCCGACGCGAGCATCCCGATCAGCAAGAACCTGCCGCTGTACGATGAGCCGGCACAGCGTTACTGCCCGGCCGGCGTGTATGAAGTGATCACCAAGGAAGACGGCGAGAAGCGCTTCCAGATCAACGCCCAGAACTGCGTTCACTGCAAGACCTGCGACATCAAGGATCCTGCTCAGAACATCACCTGGGTGGCGCCGGAAGGTGCCGGCGGCCCGACTTACCCGAACATGTAAGCCGAACCGCTGAACATCAAGGCTCCCGAAACGGGGGCCTTTTTGTTGCGTGCGATTCAGGACATAACACCGCCCCCACAGGGGATCTATTACCAACTCAGGCAGCGCGTTCATCCCCGGGATTACGCTCGAAGTACCGCTTGTACTCACGACTGAACTGCGACGTGCTCTGATACCCCACCCGATGCGCCACCTGCGCCACACCCAGCCCCTCCCCCACCAACAACTGCTGCGCCCGCAGCAGACGCAATCGCTTCAGGTACTGCACCGGTGACAACAAGGTGCTGCGCTTGAAATGCTCGTGAAAGGTCGACGCACTCATGTTGGCGCAACTGGCCAGGGTCTCGACATTCAACGGTTCGGTGTAATGCGCATGCAGATGACTGAGGGATGCCGCGATCCGGGCGAACTGCCCCTGCTGCTCAACCAGTGCCCGCAATACATCGGCTTGCGGACCGCGCAAGGCGACGAACAGCAACTCACGCAAACGCGCTTGCCCCATGATCTGGCATTCCAGCGGATCGTGCAGGCAACGCAGCAGCCGCTCGACACAACCGCGCATGGCGTCATCGAGCACTGCCGAGGTCATGGACTCCGGTGTTTGCGCCGGAATATGCCGCCCCGGCGCCAGGCCCATCGCCAACACCAACTCGCCCAGCATCACCCGGTCGATCGCGACGGAAACACCCAGCATCGGCCCGCTGGGCGCGGCAAAGGTTTCACACTCGAACGGCACCGGCAGCGCCTGAATCAGGTAATGCCCAGCACCATATTCCAGGGTGCGCGGCCCCAGGTACGCCAGTTTGCTGCCCTGGGCGATGATCACCAGGCTCGGCTCATAGATCTGCGGCCCACGGGCCACGTCGCAACTGGCCCGCAGAACCTGTACGCCCGGCAACGCAGTCGGGACGAAACCGTCGCGAGTGGACAGCGGCTCGATCAGCGAAACCAGAGTGGCATTGGCATCAAGGTAACGGGTCAACAACATCGGGGCTCTTCACAAAAAAGGTCACGGAACAAGGGACGAAAGCATCATCGCAGGTCTGATTGCCAATGGCTTCGAACAGAGGCGGATGCCGGAGGAATAGGCATGACACCCGGAGGAATCGCCATGGCCGGTACAGGGGACGACGCCCAGAATGCGCCACTTCACCCGTCAGCGCTTTTGCGAGGTTCACCATGTACACCGCCATCGGATACGCCGCCCAGTCAGCCACCACTCCCCTCGCCCCCGTGAAATTCGAACGTCGCAGCCCAAGGCCTGACGACGTTGCCATCGAGATTCTCTACTGCGGCGTGTGCCATTCCGACATCCATCAGGCCCGCAACGAGTGGGGCATTGCCGTTTACCCGCTGATGCCTGGCCACGAAATCGTAGGCAAGGTGACCGCCGTGGGTGCGAGTGTCACCCAGCATAAAGTCGGCGATCTGGTCGGTGTCGGCTGCATGGTCGACTCGTGCCGCAGCTGCGAAGCCTGCCAGGCCAACCTCGAGCAATACTGCCTCGAAGGTCCGACCATGACCTACGCCACCCCGGACCGCGTGGATGGCAGCAACACCATGGGCGGCTACTCCGACAGCATCGTGGTCAGCGAGCACTTTGTGGTGCGTATCCCGGAAAAACTGCCCCTGGCCAGCGCCGCGCCGATCCTGTGCGCCGGCATCACCACCTACTCACCGCTCAAGCACTACGGCGTGAAGGCCGGTGACAAGGTCGGGATTCTCGGCATGGGCGGCCTGGGCCACATGGGCATCAAGTTCGCCAAGGCCATGGGCGCCGAGGTGACCTTGTTCACCCGTTCGGCGAGCAAGGCCGAAGAGGCTCGTCGTCAGGGCGCGGACCATGTGATCGTGTCCACCGATGATGCCCAGATGCAGGCTGCGGCCGGGCACTTCGATTTCCTGCTCGACACCATTCCGGTGCAGCACGACCTCAACCCTTACCTCGATACGCTGCGATTCGACGGCGTACATATCCTGGTGGGGTTGATCGAACCGGTGGAGCCACCGGTACATGCCGCCAAACTGGTGTTGGGGCGTCGCGTGCTCGCCGGCTCGCTGATCGGCGGCATCGCAGAAACCCAGGAAGTGCTGGATTTCTGCGCCGAGCACAACATCACCTGCGACATCGAGATGCTCGACATCCGCCAGATCAACGAGGCTTACGCCCGCATGATCGCCGGTGACGTGAAGTACCGCTTCGTCATCGACATGGCGACCTTGAAAATCTAAACCTTCAAGCCAAGCTCCGCCGACAGCCGGGCCGTGACCCCTTTGATCAGGGGAATCAGCTCGGCCATTTTTTCCAGCGGCATGTAGGGTACGGTGCTGGCAATGCTGATCGCCGCCACAATGCGCTTGCTCGCATCACGAATCGGCGCCGCCACGCAGCGGATCGACGGTTCGTTGTCTTCGAGGTCGAACGCGTAGCCGCCGGCCACGTACTCGGTCATGCGCTGCTCAAGCTGTTCCCAAGACTGCTGGGGATGCTGCGGCCAGAACTGACTTTTCCCACCCGCTGGCAGGCTGATGTCGTACAGCCGCTGCCAATCCTGCGGCGAATCATCGAGCATCAACGCCTTGCCAATCCCGGTGCGCGCCAACGGCATGCGATGGCCGACCCGCGAACGCATTTCCGGGCCATTGCGCCCCGGATTCTTCAGCAGGTACAAAACCTCGTCGCCTTCGCGAATGCCCAGGTGCACGGTGTCGCCGGTCAACGCCGACAACTCATCCAGATAAGGCCCGGCCAGGTTCACCAACGGCAGCTCTTCACGGGCCTGAAAGCCCAGTTCGATCAGTTTCGGCCCCAGCAAATAACCGACTTGCGGCACCACCCGCAGATAACGCTCGTCCACCAGGCAACTGGCCAGGCGATGGGTGGTGCTGCGCGTGGTGCCGATCAGCCGGGCGATTTCCTTGAGATCGCGGGCGCCGCTGGCCACGGCCTGGACCACACCCAACCCGCGAAGCAGGGTCTGGGTGCCGGTCGGCGCGGCGTCCTTGGCGATTTTTGGGGCGTCTTCCTGCATATCCAGCCTTTACCGTTGAGCGAGTGAACGGGCGGCATTATGGTCGCCCGCGTGCCACGACTACAACTTGATACGCTCGACCTTGCCTACCAGCAAGATGTAGGACAGTGCGCCAATCAGTGCCAGCACCGAGATGTAGGTGATCGCCGGGGCAAAAGAATCACCCGTCGCGAGGAAGCCGATCACGATAGGCGTGGCAATCGCCGACAGGTTGCCGATGAAGTTGAACACACCGCCGGTCAGCCCGAGCAAACGCGCCGGAGCCAAGGTCGATACCAGCGACCAGGTAATCGAAGCCAGGCCATTGCCGAAGAATGCCAGCGCGAGGAAGGCAATCACCAACGGCGTCGACTCGACAAAGTTGGCGCCGATGATCGAGGTGGAAATCAGCAGGCCGCTGATGATCGGCAACTTGCGGGCGAAACCTACCGTGTAACCGCGACGGATCAAAAAGTCCGAGAAGAAACCGGAACACAGCACACCGATAAACGCGGCGAGAAACGGCAGCGATGCCAACAGGCCGGACTTGATGAAGTCCATGCCGCGATACTTCACCAGGTAGGTCGGGAACCAGGTGAGGAAGAACCACAGTGTCGAGTTGAGGCAGAACTGCCCGAGGTAAATGCCCCAGAGCTTGCGCTTGGTCAGGACAATCCCCAAGTCGGTCCAGCTGAATTTGGCTTTGACCCTGGCCTGTTCGGCCTGGATATCCACCAGCCCGCCGCCCTCGCGGATCAAATCGATTTCCGCGTCATTGGCACCTTTGAAATCCCGTGGCTCGCGATACACCGCGTACCAGATCACCGCCCACACAATGCCCACCGCGCCGGTGGTGACGAACACCATGTGCCAGCCGAATTCGTGCTGCAGCCAGGCCAGCACCGGCGTCAGGAAGGCCAGACCGACGAATTGCCCGGAGGTATAGAAACCGATGGCCGTGGCACGCTCGCGCTCGGGGAACCAGGTGGTGACCACACGGCTGTTGATCGGGTACGCCGGCGCTTCCAGGGCGCCGACTGCCATGCGCAACACGAACAGCGCGATGAAGCTGCCGGCGAAGCCGAGCATCACCGTGGCCACCGACCACAGCAGCAAGGCAACACTGTAAAGGATGCGCGGTGGCACGCGATCCACCAGCCAGCCGCCGGGGATTTGCATGGCCGCGTAGGTCCAGCCGAACGCGGAGAAGATCAGGCCGACGTGGATCGGGTCGATGCCCAGGTCACTGGTCAATGCCGGGGCAGCGATGGACAGGTTGCTGCGGTCCAGGTAGTTGATCACTACAGTGATGAACAACAGCACCATGATGAAAAAACGCTTGCGGCTGGGCGTCACCAACGACGCCTGCCCGGTGAGGGTTTGCGGTTGCATGGGGGGGTGCCTCTTCTTATGGTTATTGAGGTCGATTTGAAAGTTCGCGCAGACCCCTTGCAGGAGCGAGCCTGCTCGCGATGGTGTGTCAGTCGACATCAGGCTGAATGACACACCATCGCGAGCAAGCTCGCTCCTACAGGGGATAGGTGGTGGATCAGGGAGTGATCACCACTCGGCAAAACTGCCATCGGCATGGCGCCAGATCGGGTTGCGCCAGCGGTGACCGATGGCGGCGCGTTCGATCACGTATTCCTCGTTGATCTCGATGCCCAGGCCCGGGCCGTTCGGGATCTTCACAAAGCCTTTGTCGTAGTCGAACACCCTTGGGTCTTTGACGTAGTCGAGCAGGTCGTTGCTCTCGTTGTAATGGATGCCCAGGCTCTGTTCCTGGATGAACGCGTTGTAGCAAGCCGCGTCCAGTTGCAGGCACGCCGCCAGGGCAATCGGGCCCAACGGGCAATGCAGCGCCAGCGCCACGTCGTAGGCTTCGGCCATGTTGGCGATCTTGCGGGTCTCGGTGATGCCACCGGCGTGGGAGGCATCCGGCTGGATGATGTCGACATAACCTTCGCTGAGCACGCGCTTGAAGTCCCAGCGCGAGAACAGCCGTTCGCCCAGGGCAATCGGCGTACTGGTCAGCGGCGCCAACTCTTTGAGCGCTTCGTAGTTTTCGCTCAGCACCGGCTCTTCGATGAACATCAGCTTGTACGGATCAAGCTCCTTCATCAGCACCTTGGCCATGGGCTTGTGCACCCGGCCATGGAAGTCCACGCCTATGCCGACGTTCGGGCCGACGGCATCGCGCACGGCAGCGACGTTGGCCAGGGCCTGGTCGACCTTGTCGAAGGTATCGAGGAATTGCAGCTCTTCGGTGCCGTTCATTTTCACCGCGGTAAAACCACGCTCGACCGCTTCTTTCGCCGCACGCGCGGTGTCCGCTGGACGGTCACCGCCGATCCACGAGTACACACGAATCTTGTCCCGCACCTGGCCACCCAGCAGATCGCTGACCGACACGCCCAGCGCCTTGCCCTTGATGTCCCACAAGGCCTGATCGATACCGGCCAGAGCGCTCATGTGGATCGCGCCGCCACGGTAGAAGCCGCCGCGATAGAGCACGGTCCAGATGTCTTCGATGTTGCGCGGGTCTTTACCGATCAGGTAGTCGGACAATTCTTCAACGGCAGCGGCAACGGTGTGGGCGCGACCTTCGACCACGGGCTCACCCCAACCGGTGACGCCCTCGTCGGTTTCGACCTTGAGGAAGCACCAGCGCGGCGGAACGATGAAGGTGGTCAGTTTGGTGATTTTCATCTTTTGGCTCTCTTATTAGATGCAGCGCGCTCGGCGCTCAATGAAGTCTCAGCGAAGGGCTTTCCAGGCAGCGACGTAGGCCTCGGCATTGGCCGACACTTGCGTAGGCGTCATGCCCGGTTTGAACAGGCCGGAACCGAGGCCGAAACCTTTGACGCCGGCGTCGATGAACGACTGCATGTTGTCCGGCGTGATCCCGCCGACCGGCGCCAGAAGGGTTCCGGCAGGCAATACGGCGAGCCAGGCTTTAACGACTGCCGGCCCCATCTGCTCGGCCGGAAACAGCTTCAGCACATCCGCGCCTTCAGCCAGTGCCGTGAAGGCTTCGGTCGGCGTGGCGACACCCGGCGACAGGTACAACCCTGCCGCTTTCGCCGCGCGCAAGACCTTCGGATCGCTATGGGGCATGACGATCACCTGGCCGCCCGCGGCTTTCACTTGCTCGACCTGCTCCGGCGTCAACACCGTACCGGCACCGATCAGGCAATCGGCGGGCAAGGTACTGCGCAGGATGCGAATACTTTCGTACGGTTCAGGGGAATTGAGCGGCACTTCGATGACGCGAAATCCGGCGGCGTACAGGACTTCGCCGATGGCCGCCGCTTCCTGCGGGCGCAGGCCACGCAGGATCGCGATCAGGCCGTTTTGCGCCAGGGCTTGTTTGAGCATGTCAGGACTCCAGTCAGGTTTAACGGGATGCGGTGCACGTGATCAGGCCGGCAGCCAGCGCCAGTTGCCACAACCCGCGTTCGGTGGCCTGATCGGCCAGAGTCACCCGGGCAAAACCGCAGGCGTCGAGCGCACGGCTGTAGCGGGCACAGAGTTGGGTGTTGCCGATGAGGATGATCGAAGGCAGATGCACACTGTTGCGTCGGCGCCGCTGGACATTGGCCAAGGCCGTCAACTCGTGACCGATCAGCAGGCCGGACAGATAGTCCGCCTGGGCGATTGCGCTCAACTCGCCGGTCAGCCCGAGACTGCGGGCGCTGAACATCGTCGACAGCAGGCCGATTTCACCGTGCGCCGACAACGCGACCTTCACGCCGCGATCAAACGCATCGCCATCGAAAGACGCGCCACATTGTTGGGTGCGTCCGAGAATGCTGTGTTGACTGAGCACTGCGAAGACTTCGCCGGTCATGAAAGTGTCGAAGTGCACGATGCAGCCGTCGGCCACTTCCACCCATTTCGAATGGCTGCCCGGCAGGCCGATCAGCAGATCAGCGCCCGCCTCGCTCGTCAGGTTTTGCAGCACGCCGAGTACCTGGGTTTCTTCGCCGCGCATCACGTTCGGCAAAGGCGAACGCTCGATGACGCCGGGCACGATGTGCACATCGACGCCGCGCCGGCTGCGCACGGTTTGCAAGGAAGTACCGAGCGTGGCGACGTTCGCCGGCGTGTCGCGGTAGGCCGCTTCACTCCAACCCTGGGCGCTGCCGACCATGCCGCAGGCAATCACCGGTAAATCCGGCTGGGCGTCGAGCCAGTCGCCACAAGCCTCATCGAAGGCCAGTTCGAAACCATCGGCGCATTCCCGGCCGCCAATGATTCGCGGCGCTTTCGGCAGCTGCATGATCCCCGACGACAGCGAACGCTGTTCGAGCACTTGCCCGCCTTCGGCCAGTTTGTAAGCACGTAATGAGGTTGTCCCCCAGTCGAGCGCGATCAATTGCGCCTGCATCGCTTCACCTGTTTTGGTTTTTGGCAGTGAGTGAGCGGGACTATAAACCTGCGAAGGGACAAATCTCAATATATAAATATCAATCCCATATTATGAGACAAGACAAAAAAATCGCAGCCCGAAGGCTGCGATCTTTTAGAAGCGATCAGTTACCCGCTGCAAAATCCCGCAACACCGCCCCATCCATCCGATAGCGCACCCACTCCTCCTGCGGCTGCGCGCCCAGGGATTTGTAGAAATCGATGGCCGGCGTATTCCATTCCAGCACGCTCCACTCGAAACGGCCGCAGTCGTTGGCGCAGGCGATTTTCGCCAGATGCCGCAACAGAGTCTTGCCCGCGCCACCGCCGCGTTGCTCCGGGGTGATGTAGAGGTCTTCGAGGTACAGGCAGTTGCTGCCAAGCCAGGTGGAATAGCTGAAGAAGAACACCGCGAAACCGATGGGTGCACCCTCGCGCAGGCAGATCAGGCCATGGGCTGTGGCGCCTTCGCTGAACAGACTGCGCTCGATATCGGCAACGCTGGCGATGACTTCATGGCGGGCACGTTCGTAGTCGGCCAGTTCAGTGATGAACGCGAGGATTTGCGGTGCGTCACTGGGGGTCGCCGGGCGGATTTCGATCGTCATGGACGTGCCTTGTCAAAAGTGGAAAACGCCATACTAAGTCGGCGCGGTATTTGTGGCGAGGGAACTGTCCCAACACCTGTAGGAGCGAGCTCGCTCGTGATGGTCGTTAACGATAACGCGTGCTTTCTGGATACATGTGGTGTTCTCGGCGTCATCGCGAGCAAGCTCGCTCCTACAAAGGGGGTTTACTCCGGCCGGCACTAACCCTGGAATCGATAACCTCGGACCTAATATTCGGGGTCTGCGTGGTTAGATAGACGCGCTGCTCATTTATCCGGTCAAGGAACCGCGTCATGCCCACCGCAACACCCCCAGTTTCAAACAAGCTGTTCGGCCTTTTTTGTCTTGCCAGTTACCTGTTGTCATTGTCCTACGGCTCGACGTTTCTGCTGTCGTTGCTGATTGGTTCTCGCGGCGGTAACGAACACGACGCTGGAAGTGTGATTTCGGCGGCAATGCTCAGCACCTTTGCAGCGGTAATTGTTTCCGGTCATTTGTCCGACTTGCTCGGTGCCGCCCGCTCGGTGGCGCTGTTCGGTGTATTGCTGGTAGCCGCCAGCCTGGGCTTCGCCCTGACCCCGGGCTTCGGTCACCTGTTGTTGTTTTTCGGCCTGCTGCTGGGCTTGGGCTGGGGCGTGTTCTACACCCTGGGGCCGATCATCGTGGCAAGCCTGGTGACACCCGCGCAGCGCGCCAGATACTTCGCCCTGTTGTCCGGCAGCATGATGACCGGGATCGGCAGCGGCCCGTTGCTCGGCCGCGCGGCAAGTGCGCTCGGTTATCCGGTGACCGCGGCGTTTTACCTGGCGGCGCTGGCCAGCCTGATCGGCGTATTGCTGTTCTGGCGCCTGGCTCGACAACTGAAGCCGGCGCCCGCGCAATCTGGCAGCGTGTCGCGAATTTCCTGGCGTGCAGCGGGTCAGGTGCTGTCGTCCAGGGCCGTTTTCCCGATCATCATGGTTGGTCTCGGCGGCTGCGTGTTCGGTGGTCTGTCGAGCTTTCAAACCAGTTATGCCGCAGCGCGCTCGCTCGACTATTCGCTGTTCTTCCTCGGCTTCATGAGTGCGGCGATCAGCGGCCGCATGCTGGTTGCCGGTTTCGTGGTCAAGCGCGATCCATTGCGTGCATCGTGCCTGCTTTCGGGGCTGATGCTGGCATCGATCGTGATGTTCGGTGTTGTCGTCGACAGCAGCGTCAGCTACGTGCTCGCGGCGGTGATGCTCGGGATCGGTTACGGCCTGACCTACTCGGTGATCAACGGCCTGGCCGCCAATGAAGCGCCGAACGGCACCACCGCACAATCCTTGCTGCTGTTCAGCCTGTCGTACTTCATCGGCGTGTTCGGACTTCCATTGCTGGCAGGGAAAATCATCGTCGAGCAAGGCATGCCCACGCTGTTGCTCACGGTGTTGGCGGTTGCCTCGCTCAACTGGCTGATCACCGTGGGCCGCTTGATCTGGCGTAGAGCCACCGCGGTGAGGGCACTGGAGGAGGCCTGAGCCGTTCGTCGCTGACAATGCACCCATCCGGATCGAGGGCGGACTAATCAGGTAAGGACTCTACTCGCTGGAGACACCACCATGACCCTGTCCAGGTTGACCGCCCTCGTTTTCACTGCCCTTTTATCCGCCGCCTCCTTCGCCGGAACCATCGGCTCGAGCACCGGCCCGACCAATCCGGTGGAAAAACCCAGGGCTCCCGCCATCCAGAGTGCCCCCGGCATGAACACCGATGGCACGACGATCGACCAAAACCTGCCGCCCGCCACCGGCACCGACCCGCGGATTCAAGGCAACGATGCGGGACGTCAGGGCGGGACGAACCTGCCGGACAAAAAAACACCCGGCAGTGGTGGCCTCGGTTCAAGCACCACCGAGGACGAGGAAAGCCATTTGAGCCAGTAATGAAGCCAGTCCGTCATCGCGAGCAAGCTCGCACACAGGTGTAATGGGGTATCAGCGCTGTTTCAGGCGGTCAATCACGACGGCCAGAAGCAAAATCGAACCCCGGATCACATACTGATAAAACGTATCGATGTTCTTCAGGTTCATCGCATTTTCGATGATCGCCAGAATCAACACCCCGGCGATCACGTGCCGGATCATGCCGATCCCGCCACTCAACGACACCCCGCCCAGCACGCAGGCCGAGATCACCGTCAGCTCGAAACCCTGGCCGATCATCGGCTGGCCGGAGGTCATGCGCGAGGCCAGGATCACCCCGGCCAACGCGCCGATCACACCGTGCACGGCGAAGATGATGATCTTGGTCCGGTCGACATTCACACCGGCCAGCAGTGCCGCTTCCTGGTTGCCGCCGATGGCCATGGTGTTGCGCCCGTAGGTGGTGTAGTTCAGCAGCCAGCCGAAGAACAGGAAGCAGACGATGGTGATCAGGATCGGTACCGGCACGCCAAACATCTGGCCGTTACCGAACACAAAGAACGACTCCTGGGACACCCCCACCGCTTTGCCGTTGGCGAAGATGTAGGCCAGGCCGCGCACGATCTGCATGGTCGCCAGCGTGGTGATCAGCGCATTGACCCGCAACTTGGCGATCACTATCCCGTTGATCAACCCGACGATCAGGCCCATCACCAACGCCGCACAGACACCGAGAAACACGCTGTCGGTGTCGCGCATCACCACCGCCGCGACCACCCCGGCACAGGCAATCACCGAGCCCACCGACAAGTCGAAATGCCCGGACGCCAGGCAATACAACATGGTGCAGGCAGCAATGCCGGTGGTGGAAATCGCCAGGCCCAGGCCACGCATGTTCAGCGGTGAAAGGAAGTTGTCGATCAGCAAGGTGCAGGCGACAAAGATGCCGACCGCCGCCAGCAGCATCACCCAGTCATCAAGGAAGCGCCGCAAGTCCAGCGGTTTGCGCGTGGTCGGCAGGGTGTTGTTTTGGGTTGTCATCATAGTCACCTCTCAGTTCGCCACGCCGTCGGCGCGTTGGCGCGGCAAAGCCAGTTGCAGCAGGTTGGATTCGTTGGCCTGTTCGCGGCTCAGCTCGCCATGCAGGGCGCCTTCGCACAGCACCAGGATGCGGTCGGAAATGCCCATGACTTCCATCAAGTCGCTGGACACCACAATCACCGCGATCCCCTCGGCTGCCAGGTTATGGATGATCTGGTAGATCTCGGCCTTGGCACCGATGTCGATGCCGCGTGTGGGTTCGTCGAGCAGCAGCACTTTCATCGGCATCGACAGCCAGCGACCGAGAATGGCCTTCTGCTGATTGCCACCGGACAGGTACATGATTTTCTGCGTCGCGTTGGGCGTCTTCACTTTCAACGCCTTGATCTGCTGCTCGGCGTTGTCCTTCTCCCACAGGCCACGCAACAGGCAACCGAAGGTGGAGTGGGCGCCGCGCGCACTGATGTTGATGTTCTCGGCGACGCTGGCCAGCGGCAGGATGCCTTCCTTCTTGCGGTCTTCGGGGCACAACAGGATCCCGGCGGCAATCGCGTCCCGGGGTGAACGCAGCTTCAGTTCATGGCCTCGAAGTTTCAGCTGTCCGGCGCTGTGGCGCGCCAGACCACTGAGCAGGCGCAACAGCTCGGTGCGACCGGCACCGACCAGCCCGAACAGCCCGAGGATTTCGCCTTTGTGCACCTCGAAACTCACTGGCTCGCGCAACCCCGGCCCGAGCAGTCCGTCGACCTTGAGTGCCACCGCGCCGCGCTGGCGCGGGCGGTAATCGTAGATGTCCTGGATGTCGCGCCCGACCATGCAGGTGACCAGTTGATCGTGGGTCAGTTGGCTCATGTCATCGAACGTGCGCACGTAGCGCCCATCCTTGAACACCGTCACCGCGTTGCAGATGCGAAACACCTCTTCCATGCGATGGGAGACATAGAGCACCACTTTGCCTTCGTCCCGCAGCCGGCCGATGATCGCCATCAAGCGGTCGATCTCCCTTGCCGAAAGGCTGCTGGTGGGTTCGTCGAAGGCAATCACGTGGGCGCCACGAGACAAAGCCTTGGCGATTTCCACCAGTTGCCGCTGGCCGAGGGACAGGCGCCCGACTTTCTCCTGCGGGTCGATTTCATCGGCCAGGCCTTTGAGGCAGGCCAGTGCCTGCTGGCGCAGGGTGCTGCGATTGATCAGGCCGAAACTGGCTGGCAGATGCCCGAGAAACAGGTTCTCGGCCACGGTCATTTCCGGCACCAGATGCAACTCCTGGTGGATCACCGCGACGCCACTGCCGATGCTGTCGGCGGTGGACTTGAAGTCCATCGTCCGCTCGCCGATCTGCAAGGCACCGCTGCAAGGCGTGTAGGCCCCGCCGAGAATTTTCAGCAGTGTCGACTTGCCGGCACCGTTCTCGCCCATCAAGGCGTGAACCTGTCCCGGATGGGCGACGAAGCTGATGTTGTCCAGCGCCTTCACCCCGGGAAAGGTCTTGCCGATCCCGTTGAAGCGCAAGCTGCCGGTAAGGCTGTGTTCGTGTTGGATTGTTTGCGCGTGCATAACCACCTCTTCACACCGATCAGGCGACCCCGCCGCCGAGGCCGCCGCTGAAGTCAAACGGCCGTCAGTTCCACAGGCCGATCTTTTCCAGTTCCTGCTTGAAGTTGTCGCGGGTGATCAGCGTCACGTCATCCATGGCGGTGTACTTCGCCGGTTCTTTGCCGGTGGTGACCCACTCGTACATCATGCTGGCGGTGTTGTAGCCCTCGATGTGCGGGCTCGGCAGCATCGAGCCGTAGAAGCCGCTGTCGGGTTTCTTCAGCTCGCCGATGGCGTCGGTACCGTTGATGCCGATGCCGATCACGTTGGCTGCGGCGAAACCGGCGCTCTCGGTGGCGCGCACCCCGCCGAGCACGGTGTTGTCGTTCATGCCGCCGATGATCAGGTTTTTCGCCGCCCCCGGCAGTTTCACCAGGGCCGAATTGGTAGCGTCCATGCTGCCCGGCACGTCGAGGGTCTTGAGGGCCGCGAACAGGATGTGGTCTTTCGGCATGCCGGCATCCTGCAGCGCTTTCACCGAACCGTCGGTGCGCTTCTTGCCGGTGTCGAGCTCGTTGTAGGTGTTGATCACCGCATAGGTGTCTTTCCAGTCCCAGCCGCGTTTCTTCGCTTCGGTCGCCATGGCATTACCTTGTTTCTGGCCGACTTCGAAAGCGGCCATGCCGAGGTACGGCACGTCTTCCATGAACTTGCCGCTGGCATCGACGAAACGGTCATCGACGGCGATCACTTTCAACCCGTTGAGTTTGGCCTTGGCCATGATCGCCGGGCCAAGGGACACGTCCGGCGGGCAGATCACGAACCCCTTGGCGCCATTGGCCGCGAGGCTGTCGATGGCAGAAAGGGTTTTCTCACCGTCGGGCACAGCGATCTTGATCAGGGTGAAGCCTTTCTCTTTCGCGGCCTTTTCGGCAAAGGCCCACTCGGTCTGGAACCAGGGTTCTTCGGCCTGCTTGACCAGGAAACCGATCTTCACTTCCTCGACTGCCAGCAGCGTGTTGCTCAGGCTGAACGCCGAGACCGCCAACGCGGCACAGCACAGGGAACGGATAGCATGACGACGATTCATAAGCTGACTCCTTGTTATTTTTCTTGAGCACTCGTTGAAAGCGTTCTTTGTTAACCAACGGGCGGTAAAAACATACTGCCAATAGTCATATCGTATGATGATTGGATTTCAGGCGAAGCAAGGCGCCGGAAAGCCCGATCACTCAGTCGTGGTACATCACCGAGCGACCACCATCGATGGTGATGCACGAGGCATTGATGAACGGCGCTTCATCACTGGCCAGGAACACGGCGGTCATTGCCACTTCGATCGGCTGCCCGATGCGGCGCGGCGGGTGCAGGTCAAACGCGCGCTGGCGTTCGGCGTGGGGGTCGGCAAAACCGTTCCAGTAATCGATGTTCAACTGGGTTTCGATGTAGCCCGGCGCAATCGCGTTGACGCGCACACCCTTGGGCGCATATTCGATGCCCAGCGCGCGGGTCAGACCGAGCAGGCCATGCTTGGCCACCGGGTACGGGAAGCAGCCAGGAATGATGTGGGTGGAATGGGTGGACGCGATATTGATGATGCTGCCGACGCCCTGCTCGATCATCTGCGGCAGCACTGCCTTGCAACCGTACCAGGCACCATCGAGGTCGATGGCAAAGCAGCGACGCCAGTCTTCCTCGGTCATTTCCAGCGGATCGCGGAATACGTTGACCCCGGCGCAGTTGACCAGCACATCGATCCGGCCGTGCAGGTCGATCGCCAGCCGGGCCATGGCGTGCAGGTCCTGCTGACGCGACACGTCGGCCTTGATCGCCACCACATCGGCGCCCTGGTCTCGCCAATGCGCCGCGACCTTCTCGACTTTCTCGCCCTGAATGTCGCTGATGATCAGCCTGGCCTGCTGGGACGCGAAGGTCGCCACAATCGCTTCGCCAATACCCTGGGCGGCACCGGTCAGCAAGACGACCTTGTTTTTCAGGCGTTCGCCCTTGGGCGGTTCGGGCACCGGTGGCAATGACAGTGGTTCAGCCATGAATCAAGACTCCTGTTCGAAAACACGACGAAAACCGGGCATCTGTCGATGTCCGGTCAAAAGGCGCTGGGTAGGAAACAGGTGAGTGCGAAAACGTTTCAGCCTGGAAACGTTCTGAGGCACAGGCTCCGCAAGGGAGCACGGGGGAACTTCGCTGCATCACTTCACCTGTTTTGTTTTTTTAAGTGTGAGTGCATGTAACTGGTGAGGCCGACTATAAACCCGGCCTGCGACAAATCTCAATATATATATTTACATCCCATATTCCGGGATTTATCCAGCAAAGCGCGTGCAATGTTTTCCAGCCACATCCACTGCGATCGACAACACAGCCCCATCCAACGGATGGCCCAGCGGACTGGCCGCGCTGGTGATGTACAGGGTTTTGAGGTCTGAACCGCCGAACACGCAACTGGTGGGACGACTGACCGGCAGTTCAATGATCCGATCGACTTTGCCGTCCAGGCTCAACCTGAGCAGGCACTTGCCGTCCCAACGGGCATTCCAGATAAAACCTTCGGCATCCATCGCTGAACCGTCCGGGACGCCACGCCCGTGCGGACCAAACCAGACCTGTGGCGCATCGAGGGCTCCGTCGGTACGGATGAAATGTCGATACAAGGTGCCGTCGAGGCTGTCGCCGAAATACACGCTGGTGGCGTCATCGCTCCACAGCAGCGTGTTGGGAATGCCCAGATTGCGCAGCAACGGCGCAACCCGCCCGGCGCGATCGATGCGGAACAGTCCACCGGAACGGTGGACGATGGGCAGGTCTTCGCCGTTTGCGCCGATGTTGTTTTGCATGGTGCCGAGCCAGAGCCGGCCCTGGGCGTCGCAACGGGCTTCATTGGGGCGGTTGCCCGGTTGCGGATCCGCAACGCAAAACAGTGTCAGGCGCGGCGCCAGGCCCGGTGAATCGAGATCGAGCCGATACACGCCGCTGCTCAATGCCACCAGGGCATCGCCGCTTTCGCAGGGAATGAACGCCGACACGTGCTCCGGCATCTGCCAGATCTGCACGTTGGCGCCGATCAACCGCAACGCCTGCTTACCGGCGATATCCACCCAGTACAGGGCTTGGGTGGGCGCATCCCAGAACGGGCCTTCACCCAGTTGTGCCCGATGCTCGGTCACCGCAGTCCACGCCATGAAACCTCCTGCGTTGTTCTTGTTTTTATTGTGTAGGAGCCAGCTTGCTCGCGAAGGTGTGCCAGTCGACCTGGCGGTAGCTGATACACCATCGCGAGCAAGCTCGCTCCTACAGTGGTTCGAGCTGTCAGCTGGCTTTTTTATCGGCCATGACTTGCGGGTAGTAACGCTTGATAGCAAGGTCCGCGTTATCGATCAGGGTCATACAGGCCCAGACACCCCGGGCGGTATCCCGGGCCGCGATAGCCTCGGCCAGGTCCCGGTGAATCGGCAGGGTGCGACGCAGTTCATCCGGGTCGGCGGCGGACACTTCAAAGGCCACCGCCAGCAACGCGCCGAGGGCGGGAACCATTTGTTCAATGAATTGATTGTGGCTGGCGGCGAGGATGCACTCGTGGAAGAACTGATCGGCGCGGTTGTAATCGATGCCGCTGTCCACCGCCCGTTCCAGCGCGTTGCAGGCCAACAGGATCTCGTTCACCTGTTCGCCGGTTGCGCGCTCGCAGGCCCAGCGCACGGCCATCGGTTCGATGGTGCGGCGCAGGTCGAGCAGATCGTCGACGAAGTTTTCCGGTAAGCCGCTGCGCGACAACCAGCCAACGACTTGTGGATCGAAGAGGTTCCAGCGCCGCACTGGCAATACCCGCGTGCCGACTTTCGGCCCGACCTCAAGCATGCCTTTGGCAACCAGGGTCTTGATGGCTTCACGGATGACCGTGCGGCTCACGCCGAGTTGTTCGCCGAGGTCGGCTTCGACCTTGAGTGACTCACCTGGCTTGACCTGCCCCGTGGCGAGCCAGCAACCCAGCCAGTCAACCGTCGATGCATGAAAGCTGCTGGACATGGACACCTCAATGCCGTTCGCAATGGAGGCCCACGCTAATCATCATATGATTGGATGTCAATTTGATTTTTTGAGTGTTCGCAGAAACCACTGTGGGAGCGAGCTTGCTCGCGATGACGGAGTAACAGGCAACATGGATGTTGAATGTTATGCCCTCATCGCGAGCAAGCTCGCTCCCACAGGGTTATGGGTCAGGGTTCGAGACCGATGGGGAAGAACTCGCCGCCACTCCATACACCGAGCCAGCGCTGGCCGTCGATCTCGCGACTCACCGCCAGCTCCACCAATTGATAGAACACGTTGCGATGGATCAACGCTTCGAGATTGCTGCGCACATGCACGTAAGGGGCAGGCTCCTGCGTTACCGGGTCGATGACCACACGCAGGAGGTGCTCGGCGCCGGCCTCGGTGGTTTCATCGACGTTGGTGGTAAAGCGCAACACCTGCGCCTCGCCCTCGCCTTCCACGTCCACCGCAATCGCCACGAACGGCGCATCGTCGACCTTGATCCCGACCTTTTCCACCGGTGTGATCAGGAAATAATCATCGCCGTCGCGGCGAATGATGGTGGAGAACAGTTTGACCATCGGCTTGCGCCCGATCGGCGTGCCCAGGTAATACCAGGTGCCGTCCCGGGCGATGCGCATGTCGATGTCGCCGCAGAAATCGGGATTCCACAGGTGCACCGGCGGCAAGCCTTTGGTCTTGGGGATTTGCCCCAGCAAGTCGTTGGCTTTTTGCGGGCCACTCATGGCGTTCTCCTTGAAATTACTGGTCGCTGAGCCCCAGCAGGCTGCGCGCGTATTGTTCCAGCGGCGGGCCCATCAGGTCTTCGGGTTTTTTATCGTGGAACGTCAGTAAACCGCCACGACTCTTGATGGTTGCAGTATCAATCAAATATTGGGTGCTGGTCTCGATCAACATGATCTGAATCATACCGCTGTCGATGCCGAGACGATCCAGGGCTTCCTGGTCCAGCCACTCGTCCGAGTTGCCGATACGGTCGTCAGACCTGGCAAACCGGGTGTAGAGCAGATAGTGCGCACCGGCGGCACGGGCTTCGCCCATGGCCTGGTCGAGGCCTTCCGGCGTACGGGCACGGCGGACCATCGGGAAATATTCGACGAAGCCGTTGAACGCGACTTCGGCAATCACGTTGGGCCGCGGATAAACGGCGCTGCCCGGCGGCATGAAAGCGCCCTGGGCGATGTAGACGAACGAGTCCGGCTGAATACGCAGGTTGTTTACGCGACGGCTGTCACTGTGATCGAGCAGCCCCGCATCGCTCATATGGTAACGAGTCCCTTCGGCCATATCGCTGACGTTCATGCAGCCACCAAGTGCCAAAACGGCCAGCAGCAAAACCAGGCTACGCATCCTATCCTCCAGAGGCCGGTGTCGGAAAACCGGCGAATGGCCGTAGGATGCAGCTTCCGCGCCAGCTCATTAGCATCAGCATCTGACAGACCGAATCGCGAGCGAGCTTGCTCGCGATTGCGCAGGTTCAACCGCCGATAATCTTCATGACAGTCGCGCCGCCAGAGAACGCCACTTCCTGCTTGTCACCCAAGGCTTTCACCAGCAGCCGCTGCAAGGCCGGCAGGGCCTGATGGCGTGGCTTGTCCAGCAGGTCACCGATGTAATGGCGATTGCTCGACGACAGGCAGCCATGCAGCCACCCGGTGGAAGACAAACGAAGTCGCGAACAGGTACGGCAGAAAGGCACGCTCTCGTTGGCGATCACGCCGAAATAACCCTGGCCGGGAATTTCATATCGAACGGCCGTCGCATCGACCGGGGCATCGGCTTGCAGATATTCGTAGCGTTCGCCGATCAGACTCAGCAATTGCTGGAGACTGACGAACTGCTGCAGAAAGGCATTGGAATCGTTGGCCAGGTGGCCCATGCGCATCAGTTCGATGAAGCGCAGTTCATAACCGCGCTCCAGGCAGTAGTCGAGCAGCGGCATCACTTGATCGAGGTTCTGTCCGCGCAGCGGCACCATGTTGACCTTGATCTTCATGCCGGCCGCACTGGCCTCGCTCATGCCGTCGAGCACGGTGGCCAGGTCGCCGCCCCGGGCAATACTGCGGAACGCACTGGCGTCGAGAGTATCGAGGGAGACGTTGAGGCGCCGGATACCAGCGTTCACCAGCAGCGGCAGTTTCTTCGCCAGCAACTGGCCATTGGTGGTCAGGCTGATGTCTTCCAGGCCCATCTGCCCGACCGCCGTCATGAACGCCTCGAGTTTCGGGCTGACCAGCGGCTCGCCGCCGGTAATGCGCAGACGCTCGATGCCCGCCGCTTCAATCAGATAAGCCACGCCGCGCGCCATGGCTTCGGCCGACAATTCATCCTGCGCAGCCACCAGCCGCTTGCCGTTGGGCACGCAGTAGGTACAGGCGTAATTGCAGGCAGAGGTCAGACTGATTCGCAAGTTGCGAAAACGCCTGCCTTGACGATCAACGATCATGGTCACTCCGGCGGAAGAATATCGGGCCGCTAAAACTTGACTCAGAAATCAAGTTTTAGCAAGTCCTCTACCTGAGTATATTCCTGCGCTACTGCGCCATGTAGCGAAATCATGGCGCAATAAGGCAACTGAATGGCTCAGCTGCCGGAAGTGTCGGTGTCACGCTTGCGCTTGTTGCCCATGCGCACGCCGATGTCCATCAGGAACTGGAAGAAACCTTCCTGATCTTCCAGCACATTGCTCCAGAACGGCGAGTGATACAGCGCGACGGCACCGTGCACCAGCGCCCAGGACGCGCAGTAGTGGAAGTAAGGTGGCACGTCTTCCAGCTTGCCTTCGCTGATCCGGCCCTTGATCAGCAAGGTCAGGCGTTCGAAGTTCGAGGCACGGATCTTGTGCAGCTCCTCGATCATCTCCGGCACCTGGTTGCCCTTGACCACTTTCTCTTCGAGGCGGTCGAACAGGCGATAGCGTTGTGGATCGCGCATGCGGAATTCGAAGTAGGCCCGGGACAGGGCTTCCTTGTCCTTGTCGACATCGGCCGAATGCAGCAGAGCGTTCAAATCGCGCTCGTAGTCGAGCATCAGGCGCAGATAGATTTCCGCCTTGGATTTGAAGTGCTTGTAGATCGTGCCTTTGCCGATACCGACGGCATCAGCAATCATCTCGACGGTGACACTGTCTTCACCTTGTTCGAGGAACAGCTTGAGCGCGGTATCGAGAATTTCCTGCTCGCGGCGACGGAATTCACGGACCTTACGAGGTTCTTTATGCATAAGAAAAGGTCTGTCGGGGTCAAAATTCGAAGCCGCGTATTATGCCTAACTTACGCAAAAATGCACGGATCATCCGACCATATCTGCGCTTTCTGGTCATTCTGCGTACGTTTACAGGGTGATGAGAACTCTTCCGAAGCGCACGTATTCCAAATTTGTTTAAAAACCCGGACCGGTAAACTGGACGAGGCGCAATCCTGATCAATACTTGAACTGTCGGCGGGGCATCTCCCCCAAGTGTCACGCCGATATTGGTACCAACGGACCGCGTGCCATTGTTTTACTCCTAATGGTCTTAACCCGGATTCACCCCCCAGAACCCGGGTTTTTTTTGCCTGCGATTTAACCTTTTACGTGTGCCAGCGGGAACAGTCGCTTGAAATTCGCCGTGGTTTGCTCAGCAAACCGCTCGTAGGGCTCACCGCGCAACATTGACAGAAATTCCGCAACTTCACGCACGTACTGCGGCAGGTTTGGTTTGCCGCGATAGGGGATCGGTGCCAGGTACGGCGAGTCGGTTTCCACCAGCAATCGGTCGGCCGGCACCTTGCTGGCCACATCACGCAATGCGTCGGCATTGCGAAAAGTGACAATCCCGGACAGGGAAATGTAATAGCCCATGTCCAGCGCGGCCTTCGCCATCTCCCAGTCTTCGGTGAAGCAATGCAACACGCCTGCCTGGGGCAGCGCCGCGTCCCGCAGCAAGTCCAGGGTATCGGTGCGGGCGCCACGGGTATGGATGATTACCGGTTTGCCGGTCTGCTGCGCCGCTTGCAGGTGCAGGCGGAACGATTCCTGCTGCAACTCTGCCGCTTCCGGCTCGTAGTGGTAATCGAGGCCGGTTTCGCCAATCGCCACCACCCGCGGGTGATTGAGCTCCTGCAACAGCCAGTCCAGCGCCGGCGCGGCCCCCGGCTGCACATCCAGAGGGTGCACGCCTACCGAGCAGTCGACATCGTCATAACGTTCGGCCAGGGCCTTGACGTCGGCCGCGTTGTCCGCGCTGACACCGATACACAGAAAGTGCCCGACCCCACGCTGCCGGGCAGCTTCCAGGGCAGCATCCAGGGAGCCCTCATGGGCGGTCAGATCAAGGCGATCAAGGTGACAATGGGAATCTACGAGCATAAAGGGCTGCAACTTGTATGGGTGGGACGGTCGGATGTTCTGATACTCAGAGTCTAGGCGCAGACAGTCATCGTTGGGCAGGCAACGACGCCCATTGCACCAGCAATGCTTCCAGCAACAAGGCGGGGTTGAGGTTGGCCTTGCTCAGGACTTTCTGCCGCTGGGCGAGGATCCAGTCCTGAATATCGAGGACTTTGCCTTGGGCGCTTTTCTGCGCCAGATATTGCACGACCTTGCGCATGTCGGTCAGGCCGAGGCCGGCTTCATCCTGAGTCAATTGATAGCGCAGGATCAGGCTCGACCAATCGCAGAACCAATCGAACAGGCGCAACATAGGAATGTTTTTCCATTCTTCGGCCAGTTGCGTCGGCGACTGCTGTTGCTTGAGGAGTTTTTTCACCCCTTCCACCACTTGCGTGCGCTGTTCACGCACGCCCTGGGCCTGGAGATTGACCGCTGCCAGCGGCGAACCGGCGGCCAGCGTCAGCAGTTCGACGCGCTCATCTTCGGAGGATTCCGGCAACGCCTGGGCCAACCACTTCAAGCTCATGGCCTCGCCCGGCAGCGGACAGGCCTGCTGCACGCAGCGACTCTTGATGGTTGGCAACAAGCGGCTCGGCTGATGGCTGACCAGCAACAGAACGGTATCGCCGGACGGTTCTTCAAGGCTTTTGAGCAAGGCGTTGGCGGCGTTGATGTTCATCGACTCGGCCGGCTCGATCAGCACCACTTTGCGCCCGCCCAACTGTGCGGTCTGCACCACGAAACCGACCAGATCGCGAACCTGGTCGACCTTGATCGCCTTGTCGGCTTCTTCCGGCTCCAGGATGTAGTTATCCGGATGGCTGCCAGCCTTGAGCAGCAGGCAGGATTTGCATTCGCCGCAGGCTTGCAGCGCGTTCGGGCGCTGGCACAGCAAGCTGGCCATCAAGCGCTCGGCCAGTGCCCGCTTGCCGATTCCGGCAGGGCCATGCAGCAGGTAGGCGTGCGCATGCTGGGTGCGACCGGCCAGTTGCTGCCAGAGGTTTTCCTGCCACGGATAGGCCTCAGCCACGGCTCAACTCCAGCAGGCGCGGTAGCAAGGCATCCAGCGATTGCTGAACCTGTGCCAACGGCTGGGCAGCATCGACCAGCACATAACGCGCCGGATCCGCCTTGGCCCGCTTGAGGAAGGCACTGCGTACGGCATCGAAAAAGGTCCGGCCTTCGAGCTCGAAGCGATCCAGACGACCACGAGCGCTGGCGCGGGCCAGGCCGACCTCGACAGGCAGATCGAAAATCAGCGTGAGATCCGGGCGCAGATCGCCTTGGACGAAGGTTTCCAGGGTCGCGATGCGCTCCAGCGACAAGCCGCGACCGCCGCCTTGATAGGCGTATGTCGAGTCGGTAAAACGATCACACAAGACCACGGCACCGCGGGCCAGCGCCGGGCGAATCACCTCGGCCAGATGCTGGGCACGCGCCGCGAACACCAACAGCAACTCGGTATCCGGGTTCATGACTTCATCGACCGGGGCCAGCAGCACTTCACGAATGCGCTCGGCCAACGGCGTGCCACCCGGCTCGCGGGTCAGCACCACCTCGATGCCGGCGGCGCGCAGGCGCTCGGCCAGGTATTCGCGATTGGTGCTCTTGCCGGCCCCTTCCGGGCCTTCCAGAGTAATAAACAAGCCAGTCACAGGCAGTCCTTAATCAGAGTCATTGCGGGCTTTTCGGTGCGCTTGCATCGGGTTCGGGCGTTTCAGGGGTTGGCGCAGGATCTTGCGCCGGCACTTGCGGCAGTGCCTCGGGAGCCGTGTTCGGTGAAGCGGCCGGGATCGGCGCCTGCTCCTGCGGAGACTTGGCCTCCTGCATACCGTTTTGCTCAGCCTGGATTGGCGGCATCTCGGGCGCAGTAGCGGGAGCCGGGCTGGAGCGGTAATCGGCGCGGCGCTTGATCTGGAACTCCTTCACGGCATTGTTGTGGGCATCCAGGTCGTCGGAGAACACATGGGTGCCATCGCCACGCGCCACGAAGTAAAGGCTGTTGCCGTCCACCGGATTGAGTGCCGCATGGATGGCTTCGCGACCGACCATCGAAATCGGCGTCGGCGGCAATCCCGCATTCATGTAAGTGTTATACGGCGTCGATTCCTTGAGGTGAGCCCGGGTCAGCTTGCCGCTGTAGCGGTCGCCGAGGCCGTAGATCACCGTCGGGTCGGTCTGCAGCAGCATGCCCATCGCCATGCGCCGCACAAACACGCCGGCAATCTGCCCGCGCTCCTGCGGTACGCCGGTTTCCTTTTCCACCAGCGAAGCCATGATCAGCGCCTGGTAGGGTTCGGTGTACGGTGTATCTGCAGCGCGCTTTTCCCACTCCTTGGCGAGCACTTCATCGAGGCGGTCGTAAGCGGTTTTCAGCACCTCGACATCGGACATGCCCCGCACGTAGCGATAGGTGTCCGGGAAGAAGCGCCCTTCCGGAAAAATCCCGGTGTGGCCGAGCTTGTCCATGACCTGGCTATCGCTCAAACCGTCGAGGCTATGTTCGAGCTTCTCTTCCCTGGCCAGCGCTGCGCGGACCTGACGGAAACTCCAGCCTTCGACCAGGGTCAGGCTGTACTGAACCATTTCCCCGCGTTTCCACAGGTCGATCAGGCCTTCGACGGTCATGCCGGGCTGAATGCGGTATTCACCGCTGTGCAGGGGTTGTCTGGCGAGGTTGAAGCGCCAATACACCCGCAGCCAGAATGCGTCCTTGATGACGCCGTTGGCTTCGAGTCGGTAGAGGGTGCGGGTCGGCGTGGTGCCCTTGGGCACATCCAGCAATTGTTCCTGGGTAATGTTCAGCGGCTGTACCAGCGCCGAATGAATCTTCCAGGCTGAAGCACCCATCAGCAGCCCCGCCAGAACCACACCGGTTTCCAGCAGCAGCAAGAGTTTACGTCTCACGTATCAAGCATCCAGTAGCACACGGGCAATGGTTTGGAGTTTACGGGTGAGCGGCCCAACCGGCCAGTGAAGAGCAGCATAGGCGCGCACCGGCCAGACACCATACACGCTGTTGCAGACAAAGACTTCGTCAGCCCATTGCAGCTGTTCGAGGGGGATATCGGTGATTTGCGTGGGGATTCCCAGCGACTTGGCCTGAAACAATATTTCTGCGCGCATCACGCCTGCCACGCCGCAGCGCTTGAGGTCAGCGGTGATGAGCACGCCATCACGCACCAGGAACAAGTTGCTGAACACACCCTCAATTACGCGCCCGGCCTGATCGAGCATCAAGCCTTCGGCATGCTCGGTGTCCTGCCATTCGGCACGGGCGAGGACTTGTTCAAGACGATTGAGGTGTTTGAGGCCGGCCAGTAATGGCTGCCTGGACAATCGCGTGGCGCAAGGAAACAAACGAACACCCTGTTCACCATGCGCGGCAGGGTAAGCCGCAGGTGGACTGCCTTGCACAATGCGTCGGGCCTGGGCCGAAGGATCGGGGGCATAACCGCGCAGACCGTCGCCACGGGTGAGAATGAGCTTGAGCACCCCGTCACCCAGTGCCGCGGCGTAGGCCAGCAGTTCGTTGCGGATCAGCTCCTGCTCGGCCGTTATCGCCAGGCGCGAACAGCCGTCCGCCAGACGCGACAGATGCCGGTCCAGCAACACGGGCTGACCGCTGCGCACGGCGATGGTCTCGAACAGACCATCGCCATAAGCCAGGCCGCGATCCTTCAGCGACAAAGCGTCAGCCGGCTGACCGTCGACCCAGCTGTCCATCAGCCTGCGAACCGACGGAACACCAGCGAACCGTTGGTGCCGCCAAAACCGAAGGAGTTGGAAACGACCACATCGATATCCATGTTGCGCGCCGTGTGCGGCACAAAATCGAGATCGCAGCCTTCGTCCGGCTCATCGAGGTTGATGGTCGGCGGCGCTACCTGGCTGTTGATTGCCAGCACGCTGAAGATCGCCTCGACCGCGCCCGCCGCACCCAGCAGGTGACCGGTCATGGACTTGGTGGAACTGACGGCCAGCTTGTAGGCGTGCTCGCCGAATACCGACTTGATCGCATTGACTTCGGCCAGGTCGCCTGCAGGAGTCGAGGTGCCGTGGGCGTTGATGTACTGCACTTGATCGCCATTGATTTTGGCATCGCGCAGCGCATTGGTGATGCAGCGCGCAGCACCCGCACCATCGGCTGGCGGCGAGGTCATGTGGTAGGCATCGCCACTGGTGCCGAAGCCGATCAGCTCGGCGTAGATGGTCGCGCCACGCGCCTTGGCGTGCTCGAGTTCTTCCAGTACCAGCGCACCGGCACCATTGGACAATACGAAGCCATCGCGGCCCTTGTCCCATGGACGGCTGGCGCGGGTCGGCTCGTCGTTGCGGGTCGACAGCGCGCGGGAAGCACCGAAGCCGCCCATGCCCAGACCGCAGGCCGCCATCTCGGCGCCGCCGGCAATCATCACGTCAGCTTCGTCGTACATGATGTTACGGGCCGCCATGCCAATGCAGTGTGTACCGGTGGTACAGGCCGTGGCGATGGCGTAGTTGGGTCCCTGTGCACCGAGGTGGATGGACAGGAAACCGGAAATCATATTGATGATCGAGCCTGGCACGAAGAACGGAGAGATCCGTCGTGGGCCGGTCTCGTGCAGCGTGCGGGCGGTTTCTTCGATATTGGTCAGACCGCCAATACCCGAGCCCATGGCCACGCCGATACGCTCACGGTTGGCGTCAGTGACTTCCAGACCGGCATTGCGTACCGCCTGAAAACCTGCGGCCAGACCGTATTGAATGAACAGGTCGAGCTTGCGGGCTTCCTTGACCGACAGGTATTCCTCGACATTGAAGTCCTTTACCGAGCCGCCAAAACGGGTGGAATAGGCAGAAAGGTCGGTGTGTTCGATCAGACCAATGCCACTGCGGCCAGCCAGAATGCCCTGCCAGCTGCTCGGCACATCCGTGCCCAGTGGCGACAACATACCCATACCGGTGACTACGACGCGTCTACGCGACACAGCACTCTCCTTTTTTCAAATGACGACTTTGCATCAGGCCTAAAGAAAAAACCGCACGCCATGATGGCAGTGCGGTTTTTCCATGACAGCGAGCAACGATTACAAACTATTACGCCTGGTGGCTAGTAACGTAGTCGATTGCAGCTTGTACAGTAGTGATCTTCTCGGCTTCTTCGTCAGGGATTTCGGTCTCGAATTCCTCTTCCAGAGCCATCACCAGCTCAACGGTGTCAAGGGAGTCGGCACCCAGGTCTTCAACGAAGGAAGCAGTGTTGACCACTTCTTCTTCTTTAACGCCCAGTTGCTCAGCAACGATTTTCTTGACGCGCTCTTCGATGGTGCTCATACCTTGTTTTCACTCCTAATGGACAAATTCAGGCAGCTGGCCAGTGGGTAAGTGTATAGAAAGGCTTTTCAGCTTTTCAACTGAAAGCTTCACTCCTCGAACCCGGTGACCCTCTGCCTATAAATAGATTGCAGCTTTATAACGGATTTTAGACAGCTCGTATGACATTTTTTTGAAGCAATCCGTCACATTTGAATTACATGTACATCCCGCCGTTCACCGGGATTGTAGCTCCGGTAACGTAAGCCGCACCGTCCGACGCAAGAAAAGCGACCACGGACGCGATCTCTTGAGCCTGCCCCAGACGACCCAGCGGAATCTGCGACTGCAAGGCTTCACGCTGTGCCTCGGGCAGTTCACGGGTCATATCGGTATCGATGAACCCAGGAGCCACCGAGTTTACCGTAATCGAACGCGAACCGACTTCGCGCGCCAGAGCACGGCTGAAACCTTCCAGACCGGCCTTGGCGGCAGCGTAGTTTACTTGGCCTGCGTTGCCCATGGCACCCACAACCGAGCCAATACTGATAATTCGGCCCCAACGAGCTTTGGTCATGCCGCGCAAAACGCCCTTGGACAGGCGGAACAGACTGTTCAGATTGGTATCGACAACGTCGTGCCACTCGTCGTCTTTCATGCGCATCATCAGGTTATCGCGGGTGATACCGGCATTATTGACCAGAATCGCCGGCGCACCGAATTGCTCCTGAATGCTCGCCAGAACACTTGCCACGGACTCGTCGCTGGTGACATTGAGTTCCAGGCCAGTGCCCTGAATACCGTTTTCCTTCAAGGTCGCAGCAATGCGCTCAGCACCCGACGCGGAGGTCGCGGTACCAACAACGATGGCGCCCTGACGACCCAGTTCCAGGGCGATAGCCTGGCCGATGCCACGGCTTGCACCGGTGACCAGTGCAACTTTACCTTGCAGACTCATGCAAGCTTCTCCTGATTCAGGCCAACGCTGCACGGGCGGCAGCGAAAGCGTCTGGGGTATTGAGGTTGGATGTCGACACGCCTTCGGCGCAACGCTTGTTCAGACCGGCCAGTACTTTACCCGGGCCACACTCGACCAGGTTGGTCGCGCCCTTGGCGGCCAGTGCCTGGACCGATTCAACCCAGCGTACTGGCTTGTACAGTTGCTCGAGCAGATCGCGCTTGAGGGTTTCCAGATCGGCCGGCACCTGGGCACTGACGTTCTGCACTACGGGAATCTGCGGTGCCTGCCAGTCGATCGCCGCGATCGATTCGGCGAAACGCTCGGCAGCCGGGCGCATCAGCTCGCAGTGCGACGGCACGCTGACCGGCAACGGCATGGCGCGCTTGGCACCACGCGCCTTGCAGCCTTCGATGGCGCGCTCGACGGCAGCCTTGGCACCGGCGATGACCACCTGGCCCGGCGAGTTGAAATTGACCGCGCTGACCACTTCGCCTTGCGCCGCTTCGG
The DNA here is from genome assembly GCF_019218985.1 of Pseudomonas sp. PDM30. Lineage (NCBI taxonomy): Bacteria > Pseudomonadati > Pseudomonadota > Gammaproteobacteria > Pseudomonadales > Pseudomonadaceae > Pseudomonas > Pseudomonas sp. PDM30. Next base: position 607,965 of record NZ_JAHUWM010000001.1, on the reverse strand, counting down.
CACAGGCTGCCAGTACGTCGGCATCGTCCAGACCCAGGATGGCGGCCATGCCGCCCTGCCCGGCCGGAACGGCTTCCTGCATCAGCTGGCCACGACGCTCGACGAGCTTCACCGCATCGCCCAGGCTCAGACTGCCTGCCGCGACCAGCGCGCTGTATTCACCCAGGCTGTGCCCGGCAACGTAAGCCGGGCGCGCACCACCTTCGGCCAGCCACAAACGCCACAGGGCGATAGAGGCGGTCAGAATGGCTGGCTGGGTTTTATCGGTTTGATTGAGTTGCTCTTCCGGCCCTTGCTGGGTCAGTGCCCACAGGTCGTAACCCAGTGCATCGGAAGCTTCTTTGAATGTTTCAAGGACAACCGGATGTTGCGCGCCCAGCTCGGCCAGCATGCCGAGGGACTGCGAACCCTGTCCTGGAAAGACGAATGCGAGGGAAGCAGACATGTAACAAGCCCCTAATGATCTTGTCGTCGGAGAGTTGGCGCCCCGCTTTGGGGACGCAAGAAACTGACAGTTGGATGGCCCATCGAACCAAGCGGTCACATTTAAGCATTGTCCGACGAAAACGCCTAAAGCAACAAATCCTCCAGACGACCGTGCAGGCGCTCGGGAAGATTCTCCTGAATCTCGATCAAGGCGCGCTGAATGGCACTCTGAAACCCCTGGACACCAGCAGAACCGTGGCTTTTCACCACGATGCCCTGCAAGCCGAGGAAGCTTGCGCCATTATGTCGCGCCGGCGCCAGATCAGCCTGCAGGCGTTTCATCAAAGGCAGCGCCAAGGCACCGACAGCGCGGGAAGCGAGACTCTTCTTGAACAAGGCTTCGATACGCGCAGCAATCATGGTCGCAAGACCTTCGCTGGACTTGAGCAGGATATTACCGACAAAGCCATCGCAGACCACCACGTCCGCCTCACCGCGATACAAGCCATCACCTTCGATGAAGCCGATGTAGTTGATACCACGGGCGCCTTGCAACAAAGTCGCGGCCAGCTTGACCTGTTGATTGCCCTTGATGTCTTCGGTGCCGATGTTCAGCAACGCCACCCGAGGACGCGCTATGCCCAGGGTCTCGGCCGCCACCGAGCCCATGACCGCAAACTGCAACAGATGCTCAGCACTGCAGTCGACGTTGGCGCCCAGGTCGAGCAACTGGCAATAGCCCTTTTGTGTCGGAATCGCCGCCACCATGGCCGGACGATCAATGCCGGGCAAGGTCTTGAGCACGAACCGCGACAACGCCATCAGCGCACCGGTATTACCGGCACTGACACAAGCCTGGACCTTGCCATCACGCAACAACTCAAGCGCCACGCGCATCGACGAGTCGGGTTTGCCGCGCAAGGCCTGGGCAGGCTTTTCGTCCATGGTGATGACTTCGGACGCTGGCATTATCGACAGGCGCGCGCGATCCACAGCCGGATGGCCAGCGATCAGTTCTTCAAGAAGGGAGGGTTGACCGACGAGGGTCAGGTGCAGCGAGGGTGTGGCAGACAGGCAAGCAAGGCTGGCCTGGACAATGCTGCGGGGACCGAAGTCCCCGCCCATTGCGTCAATCGCGATGACTTGAGCGGACAAGTGATTACTCGTCAGCGCCCTTGTCGATCACTTTACGGCCACGGTATACGCCTTCTGGCGATACGTGGTGACGCAGGTGAACTTCACCGGTGGTTTTTTCTACAGACAGGGTGCTAGCCTCGAGAGCGTCGTGCGAACGGCGCATGTCACGGGCAGAGCGGGATTTTTTGTTCTGCTGAACAGCCATAATTGATTAACTCCTAAACGTTTGGGTCACGCTTTAACTGCGCCAATACACTGAACGGGTTGGACCGCGTTACCTCGTCCTCGCTCGGTTCGGGCTCATCTGCTCCCGCCGGCTGCTGGCATTCTTCCGGATGATGAGCAGGCACAATGGGCAAGGCGAGCAGAAGCTCCTCCTCGATCAGTGACTGCAGATCCAAAGGATCTTCGCCCAGTTCCAGCACGTCATAACCTTTCGGCAACGACTGGGTATTCGCACCCTCCTTCACCACAGCGTAACTGCATTCGCTATGGATCGGCAGGGTGACCAGCTCAAGACAACGCTGGCAAACCATTTTGACTTCAGTGTCGATAAAGCTGTGGATGACCACAGATTTACGTTCATCTCGTTCAAAAACGAATTTAGCCTGCACCGTACCGACATTGTCGGAAAGCGGGTCGCAGAGTCTCTCCAAATCGGCCAGCAGCATTTCACCTTGAAGGGTGGTGCCACGATCAGCCAATTTGCGCGGGTCAACGTGAGGTGGAATCGGGTCATTCAACATAGGCGCAGCATTATAGGGATGCACCCGCCCATGTCAAAGGAAATTCAGCCCTGTCCGTCACTTGGAAGCCTCGCTAGAATTCGCACACGCCTTATGGAGTTGTGCATGCTGCCTTTAATACTCGCTTCCAGCTCGGCCTATCGCCGGGAATTGCTGACCCGCCTGCAGCTGCCTTTCACTTGCAGCTCGCCGGATATCGACGAAAGCCATCGGCCGGCTGAGTCCGCCATCGAGCTGGTCAAGCGCCTCGCCGAAGAGAAAGCGCGCGCCCTGGCCGACAGCCATACCGCTCATCTGATAATCGGCTCCGACCAGGTCGCCGTACTGGGAGAGCGGATTATCGGCAAACCCCACACATTCGAAAAAGCCCGGGAACAACTGCTGGCCGCCAGCGGTGCCAGCGTGACGTTCCTCACCGGCCTGGCCCTGCTCAACAGCCAGACCGGGCACTGCCAGGTCGATTGCGTGCCGTTCACCGTACACATGCGCACACTCGACGCACCTCGCATCGAACGCTACCTGCGCGCCGAACAACCCTACGACTGCGCAGGCAGCTTCAAGGCCGAAGGCCTGGGGGTCAGCCTGTTTCGCAGCACCGAGGGACCTGACGCCACCAGCCTGATCGGCCTGCCGCTGATTCGCCTGATCGACATGCTGCTGACTGAAGGCGTACAGGTTCCCTGAATCCCGATACTAAAAAACCGGCCACGCAGGCCGGTTTTTCATGTCACATCAGAATCAGCGCAGCGACGGACCGTTAAAACCCATCCACATCGCCAAATGCTCAGCCACGCTGGCGCCGAGCTTTTTCGAAAAGCGATCGAATGGCGATTCCTGAACGGTGAAGTCCACCAGTTCTTTCTCACCGATCACATCCCGCGCAACCGAACTGGCATTACCCAGCCCATCGATCAATCCCAATGGCAGTGCCTGCTCGCCGGACCAGACCAGGCCAGAGAACAACTCCGGATGCTCCTTGTCTTTCAAGCGGTCGCCACGACCCTGCTTGACGCTATTGATGAACTGCTTGTGGGTCGTATCGAGCACGCCCTGCCAGAAGGCGGTTTCTTCCGGCTTCTGTGGCTGGAACGGATCGAGGAACGACTTGTGCTCGCCAGACGTGTAGGTACGACGTTCGACACCCAGCTTCTCCATGGTGCCAACAAAGCCATAACCGGCTGCCGTCACACCGATGGAGCCGACCAGGCTCGCCTTGTCGGCGTAGATCTGATCCGCCGCACTGGCGATGTAGTAAGCGCCGGAAGCCCCCAGATCGGAAATGACCGCATAGAGCTTGATGTCCGGGTGCAGACCGCGCAGACGCTTGATCTCGTCATAGACATAACCCGACTGCACCGGACTGCCGCCCGGGCTGTTGATGCGCAGGATGACGCCCTTGACCTTCTTGTCCTCGAAAGCAGCACGCAAGCTGCCAACGATATTGTCTGCACTGGCCGACTCCTTGTCGGCAATCATGCCTCTCACATCGATCAACGCCGTGTAATTGGCACTAAGGGTGCCGGCCTTTTCCATATCCATCAGAGGCGAAAACAGGGCAATGGCGCCGAACAGATACACAAAAATCAGAAACTTGAAGAATATCCCCCAGCGACGGGACCGGCGCTGCTCCTGTATGCCGGCCAGCAGGGTCTTTTCCAGCAGTTTCCAGCTTTTGTCGTCACCGCTCTCTGCGCTTGCCTTGGCGGGCGCCTTCCATTCGTCGGTCATGCCATCCACCCCAAAAACAACCGGTTAAGCCCGCTGATTCAGCCAGGCATGCAATTCTGAAAAACGGTCGATGGCCAGTCGCGGCTCATACAACCTCAACGCATCGATCGATTGAGCGCCATAACTGACGGCCACCGAACCCATGCCGGCGTTGCGCGCCATCTGCAAATCAAAGGACGAATCACCCACCATCAACGCCTGTTCCGGGCGGACCTCGCAATGGGCGAGAATCTGTTCGAGCATCAGCGGGTGGGGCTTGCTGGCGGTTTCGTCGGCGGCGCGAGTGATATCGAAGTAATTCTCCCAGCCATGGGACTTCAACACCCGATCCAGCCCGCGACGGGCCTTGCCGGTCGCCACAGCCAGATGATAGCCCTCGGCACGAAATGCCTCGAGCGACTCGACCACACCCTCGAACAGCGGCGAAGGCACAGCCTCCGACGCGATGTAATGCTCAGCATAGTGCTCGCGGAACGCGATCAGCTCGGCGTCGCCGATTTCGGGGTACAGGGTGCGGATCGCTTCCGGCAAGCCCAGGCCGATGATGCCCTTGACGGCCAGATCATCGCGCAGCTCAAAACCGGAACGCTGCGAGGCAACGTGCATCGCCTCGACAATCCGACCAATGGAATCGGCCAGAGTGCCGTCCCAATCAAAGATCAACAGCTTGTAGTCAGATGGGCGCACTCAATCGCTCCACGGTTTTGGCCCACATCTCGTCGACCGGCGCTTGCAGCTTCAGCTCACCACCATCGGGGAGCGGCACCGTCAGCATGTAGGCGTGCAGGAACAGGCGCTTGCCGCCCAGATCGCGGATTTCCTTGCTGAAACCTTCGTCGCCATACTTGGTGTCGCCAGCGATGCAATGCCCGGCGTGCAAGGTATGGACGCGGATCTGGTGAGTCCGGCCGGTAATCGGCTTGGCTTCGATCAGGGTGGCAAAGTCGCCGAAGCGGCGCAGGACCTTGAACACGGTCACGGACTCCTTCCCCTCCTCCTCGTCGACCTCGACCATGCGCTCGCCGGAGCGCAGATTGCTCTTGCCCAGCGACGCACGGACTTGCTTGATCGAGCTCGCCCAGTTACCGCGGACCAGCGCCATGTAGCGCTTGTCGACGCCATCACCGCGCAATGCGGTGTGCAAGTGGCGCAACATGCTGCGCTTCTTGGCGATCATCAACAGGCCGGACGTATCACGGTCGAGACGGTGAACCAGTTCGAGCTCTTTGCAATCGGGGCGCAACTGACGAAAGGCTTCGATTACCCCGAAAGTCAGGCCGCTACCACCATGAACAGCAATGCCCGCGGGCTTGTTGATCACGATCAGCGCCTTGTCTTCGAAGACAATCGAGGCCTCTAGCCGCTGCAACAGGCCTTGTGCCAGCGGCACCGGTTCGTCGCGCTCAGGCACGCGAACCGGCGGCACGCGCACGATATCGCCCGCCTGCAGCTTGTACTCGGGCTTGATCCGACCTTTGTTCACGCGCACTTCGCCCTTGCGCAAAATGCGATAAATCAAGGTCTTGGGCACGCCTTTGAGTCGGGCGAGAAGGAAATTATCAATGCGTTGGCCGGCATATTCCGGCGAGACCTCAAGCAGTTGTACGCCTGGAGTCGGGGGGGTAGTCGTCGTCATGGCGCGGATGATAACAATTTTTTATGGAATTGAAGCACTTAATCATTGCTGCTATAGTCGCGAACGCCGCCAAAAGCGGCCTGGACAGCGGACCAACGGTCAAAAACCGGCCCTGACCAACGCAATTCACCAGGACGCGAGGCCGTCCTACGGGGCTTTCGCTACGTAACGGTGGAGTTTGCAGGTGTAACGAGCGCAGGTGACATGAGGCCTGAATCACGCCACAAAGCAGAGTTTTCCACTCGTTTTGCGAGCCATATTCACGGCCAGTTCACAAAGTGCAGTCAGCTGCGAATGACCCCGAGCGAAGGCATCGGAAACAACGCCTAAATTAGCCATGATGCGTGACCTCCCCTTTCGGAGCTCACGGTAAATGCCAACCCGCTGCGGATTCTGCGCGCGGCAGCACCCGAATTATCAGGGATACGTGTAGGGTGGAGATGCACAACCGCCGGACTGTGTAGCAACAGGCTTTCTCAAGACGCTTCATCTCGTCCACAGCCGCTGGTTGATTCCTCCTCCTGACTGAGTGCTTAAGTAGCCACAGCAAGCAGGACGCGTACGTCGCGATGAAGGCCCACATTGGCCGGACTTCGCTGGACACGGGAAATGGCCAACCACTCCCGACGCACCTGACACCGACCGTGAGAAGTCGTGTGTGCCGAACGCCGTTTCCGGCAGCCCGGAAACCGACGGTACTACATGAAAAGAATGCTGATTAACGCAACTCAACCCGAAGAGTTGCGTGTTGCACTGGTAGATGGCCAGCGCCTCTACGACCTGGACATCGAATCCGGTGCACGCGAGCAGAAGAAGGCCAACATCTATAAAGGCCGGATTACTCGCATCGAACCAAGCCTCGAGGCTGCCTTTGTCGATTTCGGCTCTGAGCGCCACGGCTTCCTGCCCCTCAAAGAAATCTCCCGCGAATACTTCAAGAAAGCCCCGGAAGGTCGCGTCAACATCAAGGACGTCCTGAGCGAAGGCCAGGAAGTCATCGTTCAGGTCGAAAAAGAAGAACGTGGCAACAAGGGCGCCGCCCTGACCACCTTCATCAGCCTGGCCGGTCGTTACCTGGTGCTGATGCCGAACAACCCGCGTGCCGGCGGTATCTCCCGTCGCATCGAAGGCGAAGAGCGCAACGAACTGCGTGAAGCCCTGAACGGTCTGGTTGCCCCGGCCGACATGGGCCTGATCGTGCGCACTGCAGGCCTTGGCCGCAGCAGCGAAGAAATGCAGTGGGACCTCGACTACCTGCTGCAACTGTGGACCGCCATCAAGGAAGCTTCGCTGGACCGCGCCGCGCCATTCCTGATCTACCAGGAAAGTAACGTGATCATCCGCGCGATCCGCGATTACCTGCGCCAGGACATCGGCGAAGTGCTGATCGACAGCGTTGAAGCCCAGGACGAAGCCCTGACCTTCATCCGCCAGGTAATGCCGCAGTACGCCAGCAAGATCAAGCTGTACGAAGACAGCGTTCCGCTGTTCAACCGTTTCCAGATCGAAAGCCAGATCGAAACCGCTTTCCAGCGCGTTGTCGAACTGCCTTCCGGCGGTTCCATCGTGATCGATCCGACCGAAGCCCTGGTGTCCATCGACATCAACTCGGCGCGCGCCACCAAAGGCAGCGACATCGAAGAAACCGCGCTGCAAACCAACCTTGAAGCGGCCGAGGAAATCGCCCGTCAGTTGCGCCTGCGCGACATCGGCGGCCTGATCGTCATCGACTTCATCGACATGACCCCTGCCAAGAACCAGCGCGCAGTGGAAGAAAAAGTCCGCGAATGCCTGGAAGCCGACCGCGCTCGCGTGCAAGTCGGTCGCATTTCGCGCTTCGGCCTGCTGGAAATGTCCCGTCAGCGCCTGCGTCCATCCCTGGGTGAAAGCAGCGGCATCGTCTGCCCGCGTTGCAACGGCACCGGCATCATCCGTGACGTTGAATCGCTGTCCCTGGCGATCCTGCGCCTGATCGAAGAAGAAGCCCTGAAAGACCGTACCGCCGAAGTTCGTGCACAAGTGCCGATCCCGGTGGCGGCGTTCCTGCTCAACGAAAAACGCAACTCGATCACCAAGATCGAACTGCGCACCCGTGCCCGCATCGTCATCCTGCCGAACGATCACCTCGAAACGCCGCACTTTGAAGTACAGCGCCTGCGTGACGACAGCCCGGAAGCCGCGACCAACCAGTCCAGCTACGAAATCGCCGCTGCCGCTGCCGAAGTCGAAGAAGTCCAGCCAGCCGCTGCGACCCGCACCCTGGTTCGCCAGGAAGCTGCGGTCAAAACGGCCCCAGCCCGTGCCAACGCTCCTGTGCCAACAGAGGTGGCCGCTCCAGCCCCTGCCCCGGCCGCCGTACCGGAGCCAAGCCTGTTCAAAGGCCTGGTGAAGTCGCTGGTGAGCCTGTTCGCCACCAAGGAAGAGCCTGCCGCACCGGTTGTGGTTGAAAAACCTGCCGCCGAGCGTCCGGCCCGCAACGAAGAGCGTCGCAACGGTCGCCAGCAGAGCCGCAACCGTAACGGTCGCCGCGATGAAGAGCGCAAGCCTCGCGAAGAGCGTGCACCGCGTGAAGAACGCGCACCACGTGAGCCGCGTGAAGAGCGTCAGCCACGGGAAGTGCGTGAACCTCGCGAAACCCGCGAAGAAACGCCAGCGGTAGCCCGCGAAGAACGCGCACCACGCGCGCCTCGTGAAGAACGTGCACCGCGCGCTCCGCGTGAAGATCGCAAGCCACGTGGCGAGCGTGAAGAACGCGTTCGTGAACTGCGCGAGCCTCTGGATGCCACTCCGGCTGCTCCGACCGCCGCTGCTACCGCTACGGCTGCTACCGCTGAAGAACGCCCAGCTCGTCAGCCACGTGAAGAACGCGCGCCACGTCCACCGCGTGAAGAACGTCAGCCACGTGCCGAACAAGCTGCCGCAGCCGCAACTGAAGAAGAACTGACCACCAACGAAGAGCAACTGTCGGAAGACGGTCAGGAAAGCGCCGAAGGCGACCGTCCACGCCGCCGCTCCCGTGGTCAGCGTCGTCGCAGCAACCGTCGCGAGCGTCAGCGTGACGCCAACGGCAACGTGATCGAAGGTTCGGAAGAGTCCGAGTCCGGCGAAAACGCTGAAGCGCCAAGCACTGCCGATCTGGCCGCCGGCCTGGCTGTCACCGCAGCTGTTGCCAGCAGCGTGATCAGCGCTCCAGCAGAAGCTGAAGCCAATGTGCAAGCCGAACGCGCCACTGCCGCGGCCCTGGAAGCAGCTCCGGTTGAAGCGCCAGTCGTTGAAGCAACCACACCGGTCGAAGTCACCGCCTCGCCGGAAATCGAAGTGGCGCCAGCGCCAGAAGCTCAGCCTGCTGTTGAAGCGGCTGCCGAGCCAGCGCCAGTGGTAGAAGCACCTGCCCAGGCTGCGGAAGCTGTTGTTGAAACCGTGGCTGACACCGTGCGTGAAGTTCGCGAAGAGCAAACCGCATTCAACTGGGTTGCCGAGCCAGCCGTCGCTGAAACCGCTGCACCAGCCGCTGAAACCCAAGTGGCAGAAGCCATGGTTTCCGAGCCGGTGGTTGCCGCAGCAGAACCGGCCCCGGCGCCGGTGGTTGAAGCGCCAGCCGTTGAAGCACCGGTCGTTGCCCAGGCACCTGCACCAGTGGTCGAAGCCGCTCCTGCCAGCGCCCTGACGCCAAGTGGCCGTGCGCCTAACGACCCGCGTGAAGTGCGTCGTCGCAAGCGTGAAGCCGAGCGTCTGCAGAAGGAAGCTGAACTGGCTGCCGCTGCGGCTCCAGCTGAAGCGGTTGTCGCCGCCGAGCCTGCACCGGTTGCTGCTGAAGTGGTTGAGGCAGCTCCTGCCCCGGCTGCCGAAGTGGCTGCCGAGCCGGTTGAGTCGGTGATCCACGAAGCACCGCGCTCCGTTCAGGAAGCGGTAGAGCAACACGAGCAGGCCCAGGAAAAAGAGCACGAGCCTAAACCTCTCGTCTGATTCCATCGGCCACTAAAAAGCCCCGCCTGGTGATCCCAGGCGGGGCTTTTTTTACATCTGTGAAATCACACCATTCCCCTGTGGGAGCAGCCGGTCGACGCTCGATTGCTCGCGATGGCGGAATGACATTCAACATTGGTGCTAGCTGATCCACCGCTATCGCGAGCAAGCTCGCTCCCACAAGGATCTATGCTGGCCTGAAGGTTAGTGCTTCAGGCACATCCACATCCCACACCACACCAGGATCATCCACGCTCACTTCAACCACCCGGCCTTGGGCGAACAGCGGCTTGGCGCCGCGATCACCCGATAACGCCATCAACCCCGCCGCGAAGTCCCGTCCGAAACCGACCGGATGCCCGTACCCGCCGTCCTGCACGGGCACGCTGATACTGTCATCGCCAATCCCCGCCACCACTTGCTCGATACTCGATGGCAGGATGAACGGCATATCCCCCAGCACCATCAGCCAGCCATCGAGTTGCTTGCAGGCAGCGACTCCCGCGGCAATGCTGTCGCCCATTCCCGTCGATTCGATCAGCACAATCTCGCAGCCATAGGCCTGAGCCATGCGAATCACTTGCGGGCGGTCAGCAGTGGTCACCAGTACGCGCTTGTCCAGCGTCGCCGGCAGGTTGACCAATGTGTGCTCGATGACGGACCGCACCACGCCGTCACGCCCGATGCAATCGGCCACCAATTTATCCTTTTCGGCACCCGCCACCTGACGAAACCGGCTGCCCTGCCCCGCTGCCAACACGATAACGCCGATGGATTTGCTCATACGCTCTCCCGCAGGACTTTCTTCTGCTTCAGTTCGATGCCGTTTTTGACCGCCACGATTTCCGCCATGAGCGACAAGGCAATTTCCGCTGGATTATGACTGCCGATGTGCAAACCGATCGGACCATGCAAGCGGTCAATCGCCGATTGCGACAAACCCAGTTGAGCCAGGTTTTCCCGGCGCTTCTGGCTGTTGACCCGCGACCCCAGCGCTCCGACGTAAAAAGCCCTGGAATCCAGGGCCGTGAGCAGCGCCATGTCATCCAGACGCGGATCATGGGTCAAGGCCACGATAGCCGTGCGTTCATCGGTCTGGATATTCAATACCGCCTCATCCGGCATGCCCGAAACGAATCGTCCGTGCTGCTGCTCCCAGCCGTAGACGAACTCGCTACGCGGGTCGCAAATCAGCACCTCGAAATCCAGCAGCCGGGCCATTTCCGCCACATAGCGCGACAGCTGCCCCGCGCCGATCAGCAGCAAGCGCCAGCGCGGGCCATGGATCACCCGCAGGGTCTGCCCGTCGAACGTCAACACGTCATCTTTACTGGCCGGCTGCAAAAGTACTTCGCCGGTGGTCAGGTTCAGTTCACGCGCAACGATTTCATGGGCCTCGCAACGGGCGAGCAACTGCTCGACCCAATCCCCATCGTCGATACGCTCCTCGGTCAAGCGCAAGGTGCCACCGCAGGGCAAGCCGAAACGTGCGGCTTCCTCGCGGGTCACGCCGTAGGTGATCAATTGCACCGGCGGCCCGTCAAGTGCGAGGCGTCCGTCGTGCAGCCGGGCAATCAAGTCATCTTCGACACACCCGCCCGAGACCGAACCAATCACCATGCCGTCTTCGCGCAAAGCCAGCATGGCGCCGGGTGCCCGGGGCGCAGTGCCCCAGGTTTCGACCACGCTGTACAACACCACCCGCTGACCGGCGCGATGCCATTGCAACACGCTGCGCAGGACGTTCAGATCGGCACTGTCCATCAGGCGCCAGCCTTCTGCCATCCCGACAGCTGATAACGAACCGGCAGATTGCGGATGCGTTTGCCGGTGGCGGCGAAGATCGCGTTGCACAGTGCCGGCGCAATCGGTGGCACGCCCGGTTCACCCACACCACCCAACGGAACATTGCCCGGCGGCGTCACCAGATGCACCGCCACTTCTTTCGGCGCCAGGGACATGCGCGCCACTTCGTACATATGGAAGTTATCCTGCTGGACCTTGCCGTCCTTGAAGCTGATTTCCCCCAGCACCGCATTACCCAGGCCCATGACACAGGCGCCTTCGAATTGCGCGCGAATCCGCTCGGGGTTGATCTGCGGCCCGCAATCGACGGCGATGTCAGCCTTGTGCACCACCAGCGTACCGTCGTCCTTGACCTCCACCTCGATCACCGCCGCCACATAGGTCACGAAGCTGTAATGCACTGCCAGGCCCAGGCCGCGTCCCTTGGGCAACTCACGCCCCCAACCGGCGGCTTTGGCGGCGGTCTCCAGTACCGTGCGCAGGCGCGCGGTGTCGATCGGATAACGCTCGGGGGATTCGCCGTAGTTCCACTCTTCACTCAAGGTACGCGGATCGATCTGACGGTCCGGGCCGAGCAATCTGATCTGGTACTTCAGCGGATCCTGCCCGGCCTTGTGCGCCAGTTCATCGATAAAACTCTGGATCGCGAAACCATGGGGAATGTTCGACACCGAGCGATACCAACCTACCCGGGTATGCACCGTTGCCTCGGGGTTTTCCAGGCGAATGTTGGGGATCGCATACGCCATGTTGGTGAACCCCATGCCCAGTTCGAACGCCGCCTCATGGTTCATGCCTGACGCAAACAACGCGGTGATGCTCGGCGCCACCGTACGGTGCAACCAGCCGGATGGCAGGCCATCCTTGTTCAGGCTGGCCTTGAGGTATTCGGCCGACACGGTGTGAAAATAGGAACAGTGGATGTCGTCTTCGCGGGTCCATTGCACCCGCACCGCTTTACCGGGGAATTCCTTGGCGAGGATGGCGGCCTCGATGATGAAGTCAGGCTTGGACTTGCGCCCGAACCCGCCCCCGAGCAGGGTCACGTTGAACGTGACCTTGTCGAACGGCAGGCCCAGGCGCTCACCGATCCGTTCCCGGGTGACCTGCGGCGCCTGGCTTGGCCCCCAGGCTTGGCACGCACCGTCCTTGAACCGCGCAATGGCGACCATCGGTTCCATCGGCGACTGTGACAAATGCGGCAAGTAGTAGGAGGCTTCCAGCGTGCTATCGGCGCTGGCCATGGCCTCATCGAGGTTGCCGGTATTGCGCACCACCTTGCCGGGCTTGAGCGAGGCTGCTTCGAGTTCCTTGCGATAGGCAATCGAGTCGTAGCTGGCGTTGGGGCCGTCGTCCCATTCGATTTTCAGTGCCTCGCGGCCCTTGATCGCCGCCCAGGTATTGCTCGCCACCACGGCGATGCCGCCCAGGGGTTGGAACTCCGAAGGCAACGGGCGGCTTTCGATCTGTACCACTTTGACCACGCCTGGGACTTTCATCGCCGCACTGCCATCGAAGCTTTTGACCTTGCCGCCATACACCGTGGGTCGCGCGATGGTCGCGTACAGCATGCCGTCGAAATGCACGTCGGCGCCGTACACCGCACGACCATTGACGATGTCCTCACCGTCGATGGCCTTGGTGCCTTCCTTACCGATATATCGAAATTCCGAAGGTTGCTTGAGTCTCAGGCTTTCTCGCGCAGGCACGGCCAAAGCGCCAGCGGCGGCGGCCAGCGCGCCATAGCCCAGTTCGCGGCCCGACGGTTTATGAATGACTTTATGAAGTTGCGCCTGGCACTCGCCGACTGACACTTTCCACTGGTCAGCCGCGGCTTGTTCCAGCATGGCCCGTGCGGCGGCGCCGCAACGACGCATCGGCTCGTACCAGTGACGCATGCTGCGCGAGCCGTCGGTGTCCTGGTTGCCGAAGCGCGCTTCATCGCCGGGGGCCTGCTGTACCTTGACCATCGCCCAGTCGGCTTCCAGTTCATCGGCCACCACCATGGTCAAGCTGGTGCGCACGCCCTGGCCCATCTCCGAGCGGTTGCAGATAACGGTCACCGTGCCATCGGCGGCGATGCTCACATAGACTTTCGGATCGTCGACCCAGCCGTGGGGCATGCCGTCGGCGCCGAACTTCTTCTCTTTCTCTTCGGCAAACGCGTCTTGCCAGCCCCAACTCGCGGCGACCACCAGCGCACCGGTCGCCCCCACGCCCTTGAGAAAACCACGGCGACTGAGGTTGCTCAGGGTGAAATCATTCGGTAACCGGCTCATGCCTTGGCCTCCTTCAGGTGAGTGGAAGCCTGACGGATCGCGGTCTTGATACGGTTATAGGTGCCGCAGCGGCAGATGTTGCCGACCATGGCTTCTTCGATCTGCTCGTCGCTCGGGTTCGGATGGGTCTTGAGCAGTGCCGTCGCCGACATGATTTGCCCGCCCTGGCAGAAGCCGCATTGAGCCACTGCCGTGTCGAGCCAGGCTTGCTGCACGACTTTGCCGATCGGATCGGCGTGCAGGTTGTCGATGGTGCTGACATTCTGCCCGACGACTGAACCGATGGGCGTAATGCAACTGCGTGCCGGAGCCCCTTCGATATGAATGGTACAGGCGCCGCACAGGCCCATGCCGCAGCCGAATTTGGTGCCGTTGTAACCGGCCACGTCGCGGATCGCCCAGAGCAGCGGCATGTCCTCGGTGACGTCGAGTTGATGGTCTTGACCATTGAGTTTCAGGGTAATCATGGGCACGCCCGCATAGGTCTTGAGTTATGGGGTCGAGCAATCTGCCGCTGGATCTCGGTGGGTCGCACGCAGATCGACTCAGGCTAATGGGCTCTCTTATGCTGACGCAAATGGTCTGCACCGGGCCTTTGGTGGAGCAAGAGTGTGCATCGTTAGCTGACTAAGTTAACCGAGCATTAACAAAAAAGCCCTGCACAATAAACATTGTGCAGGGCTTTTTGATCCGTCCTGAAAGCTTAGCTCAATACCGGTTCGGCTCCATTTCCAGATCGACATGGAAACGCTCGAAAATGTCTTTCTGGATGCGCTGCGCCAGGTTCAGCAGTTGCAGGCCCGTCGCGCCTCCATAGTTGACCAGCACCAGCGCCTGCAATTTATGCACGCCAGCATCAGCTTCACGGAAGCCTTTCCACCCTGCCCGCTCGATCAGCCAACCGGCGGCCAGTTTCATCTGCCCGTCGGGTTGCGCATAGGCCACCAGGTCCGGGTATTCGCCCTTGAGCCGTGCAGCCAGCGCCGACGACACCAAAGGGTTCTTGAAAAAGCTGCCGGCATTGCCGAGTACGGCCGGGTCCGGGAGTTTTTCGTTGCGGATGCTGCAAATGGCCTGGCTGACATCGCTGGCGGTCGGATGCTCGATGCCTTGTTCGGTCAGGCGCTGGCGCACCGGGCCGTACTCCAGGTGCAGATGCGCGGCGCGGTCGAGGGCGAAACGCACACGCAGGATCAACCAACGCCCCGGCTCCTGCTTGAACAGGCTGTCGCGGTAGGCGAAGTTGCACTCTTGCAGGGTAAAGTCGCGCAGTTCGCCGGTCTGGCGATCGAGGGCGGTCAGGCCGGCGAACACGTCCTTGATCTCGACGCCATAAGCGCCGATGTTCTGCATCGGTGCCGCACCGACAGTGCCGGGAATCAGGCTGAGATTTTCCAGGCCGGACAGCCCCAGGGACAGTGTGTGTTGCACAAATGGATGCCAGGGCTCGCCTGCCTCGGCCTCGATCACCACTTTGCCGCCCTCATCGCTCAGCACGCGAATCCCGCGCGTGGCCATGCGCAGAACCAGTGATTCGATATCTGCCGTCAGCAACAGGTTGCTGCCGCCGCCGATCACCAGCACCGGGACCTTGTGCTCCAGCCCGTAGGCCAGAGCTTCGCGCACATCGGCGTCGCTATGGGCCTGGGCAAACAGCCGGGCCTGGACATCCACGCCAAAGCTGTTGAACGGCTTGAGCGAAACCTGTGATTGAACCTGCAAACTCATAACCGTCCCTTCAATTCGATCACCAGCAAATCACTGGCGTGCTCGATCAGGTCCAGCACCTGCTCGAAGCCTTGTTCGCCGTCGTAGTACGGGTCCGGCACTTCATCGACTGGCGACTGGTAGCGACGCAGGAACAGGTCCAATTCGGCCTTGCCCTTGGCCGGCTGCAAGGCCTTGAGGTTGCGCAGGTTGCTGTTGTCCATCGCCAGGATCAGGTCGTAGGTGGCGAAATCGGCACGACTGACTTGCCGGGCGCGCTGGGCGGACAAGTCATAACCGCGCAGCTTCGCCGCGGCCTGACTGCGCTTGTCCGGCACCTTGCCGACATGCCAGTCACCGGTGCCGGCGGAAGCGACTTCGACCTGGTCGGCCAGCCCCGCTTGACGCAACTTATGCCGCAGCACGCCTTCGGCCGTGGGCGAGCGACAGATGTTGCCCAGGCAGACAAACAGAACCCGCATCACGCCTCCAGCAGGCGACGAACGCGCTCAAGGTCTTCAACGGTGTCGACACCGGGTGGCGGCGCGATCAGTGCATCGGCGACGTGAATTCGTACGCCGTGCCACAGCGCACGCAGCTGTTCCAGACACTCAGTGTTTTCCAGCCAGCATGGACCCCAGTTGACGAAATCCTGCAGGAATCCGGCGCGATAGGCATAAATGCCGATATGGCGGCGGTACGGCACACCTTCGGGCAACTGCTCACGGTTCACGGCGAAGGCATCCCGCGCCCAGGGCAAGGTAGAACGGCTGAACGTCAGCGCCAGGCCATTGAGGTCGCTGACGACCTTGACCACATTGGGATTGAACAGGGTGTCCACGTCTTCGATCGGCTCGGCGAGCGTGGCCATGCGCGCTTCGGCATGGGCTGCCAGGTTGGCGGCCACCTGATCGATCACGTTCGGCGGGATCAGCGGCTCGTCGCCCTGGACGTTGACCACGATAGCGTCGGGCGCCAGGCCCAGCTTCATCGAGACTTCGGCCAGGCGATCGGTGCCGGAGTTGTGATCCTCACGGGTCAACACCACTTCGGCGCCAAAGCCATTGCAGGCCTCGACGATGCGCGCGTCGTCGGTGGCCACCACCACCCGCTCGGCGCTGCTTTTGCTCGCCTGTTCCCAGACGTGCTGGATCATCGGCTTGCCGGCGATCAGCAGCAGCGGTTTGCCGGGCAGGCGTGTGGAGGCGTAACGCGATGGAATGACGACGGTAAAGGCTGTGGTCATTTATCCAGGCGCTCGTCGGTGGTCAGGGTGCGCGCTTCGGATTCGAGCATCACCGGGATGCCGTCGCGAATCGGGTAGGCCAGGCCTGCGCCCTTGCTGATCAGCTCGGTCTTGTCGGCGCTGAGCTTGAGCGGGCCTTTGCAGACCGGGCAAGCGAGGATATCGAGCAATTTGGTGTCCATGAGCATTCCCTGGAAAAAACGGAGTTAAGGCAACAAACGAGCCGGCAGCAGGCGCATCAACTGCGTGTCGAACCAGGCCACGAAGGCCGGCGACGGCACAGCATCGACCGCCAGATACCACCAGTCGGCGGCGGCAAAGGCACGGCATTTCACCGCGTCCTTTTCCGTCATCACCAACGGCAATGACGGCATGAAATTCAACGCCTCCACGCTGTATTCGGCGTGGTCGGCAAACGCATGTGGAACCGGCTGCCAGTGTAGCGTTTCGAGGGTCTTGAAGAAACGTTGTGGATTGCCGATGCCGGCCACCGCGTGCACGGCCTGGCCTGCGCCAAAGTGGTCGAGGGGACGACGTTCGCCGCTGCGCAGGTTGACCAGCGCGGTGGGTTGCAACTGGAAGGCAAATCCATCATCGCGGTCGGCCACGGCACCGTTGTAGAGGACCGCGTCGACGCTTTGCAGGCGCTCGACCGGCTCACGCAATGGCCCGGCAGGCAGGCAACGGCGATTGCCCAGGCCACGGGCAGCGTCGATCAGCACCAGTTCCAGGTCACGGGCAATGCGGTAGTGCTGCATGCCGTCGTCGGACAGGATCAGGTCCAGCGGCTCACTGGCCAACAAGGTTTTGACGGCGTTGCTGCGATTGGGGTCGATCATCAGCGGGACGCCCGTGCGCTGGACGATCAGCAACGGCTCGTCACCGGTGACGTCGGCGCTTTGCTCGGCCTCGACTCGCCATGGCAGTTGCGGCGGTTTGGCGCCGTAGCCGCGGCTGACCACGCCGACCCGCAGGCCGCTGCGCTGGCAGTGCTCGATCATCCACAGAATCAGCGGTGTCTTGCCGGTGCCACCCACGGTGATGTTGCCGACCACGATCAGCGGCACCGGTGGCTGATAGATCTCGCCCTCTCCGGCCAGAAAGCGCTTGCGCTTGTTCATGACCACGCGCCGGTACAGCCATTCCAGCGGCTGCAACAGTTTCAGGGCCGGATGACCTGCGTACCACGCGGCGAGCAATCGATCGGACATGGCCATCAGGACGCGGGGGGCGCCGCTTCGACAGTGGTCATGCGCAAATGGCTGAAACCGAGCTTGCCGGCCGCATCCATGGCGGTGATGACGGACTGATGCTGTGTCTTGCCATCAGCGCTGATCGACAGTGGCCGGTTGGTGTCGCCATTGGCTTCCTTTTGCAGCGCGTCCATCAGCGAAGCCAGGTCGCTTTTCGGCAGGATCTGGTTATTCACCGAGAACACGCCGTCGGCACTGATGGCGATGTCCAGAGGCTTGTTCTGATCGTCGGCCGGCGCGCCGCTGACCGCTTCCGGCAGATCGACGCGCAGCTGGGTTTCACGGGTGAAGGTGGTGGTCACAACAAAAAACAGCAGCAGGATGAACACCACGTCGATCAGCGACGCGAGGTTGATGTCCACCGTTTCCCGTGGTTTGCGGCGGAATTTCACGCTTTGCTCCCGGCCAGGTCCACATCGCGGTCGCCCTGCACTACCTCGACCAGTTTGATCGCTTCCTGCTCCATCCCTACCACCAGTTCATCGATCCGGCGTTGCAGGAATCGATGGAAGAATACCGCCGGGATACCAACCATCAAACCGGCAGCCGTGGTGATCAGGGCCTTGGAAATACCACCGGCCAGTACCGAGGCGTTGGTGGTCATGCCTGAGCCTGTGAACGCGCTGAAAATATCGATCATGCCCAGCACGGTACCGAGCAAGCCCAGCAACGGGGCCATGGCAGCAATGGTGCCCAGGGCGTTGACGTAGCGTTCGAGCTCATGGATGACCCGTTGAGCGGCCTCTTCGATGCACTCCTTCATGATCTCGCGACCATGCTTGGAGTTGGCCAGGCCGGCCGCCAGGATCTCGCCCAAAGGCGAATTGGCGCGCAGTTCCTTGAGCTTTTCCTTATTGAGCTGTTTGTCCTTGATCCAGACCCATACCTGCCCGAGCAAGTGCTCCGGGGTCACGCGGCTGGCCCGCAGGGTCCACAGACGCTCGGCAACGATCGCCATGGCCGCGATGGAACTCAAAATGATCGGCAGCATCATCCAGCCGCCGGATTTGACCAATTCCCACACAGTGACAGCCCCCTCGAAAAAGTGCGCCACTCTAACATAGGGGGTGGACGCACCGAAGACCGTGATGTCGCATCCGGTCGGGCTTTGATAACGCTCGGTTATGGGTTCAAGGGCGGCGGATCGCGCCAGAAACGCCGTTCCTGGCGCAATGACCACGGCGGCTCGAAGCGTCCCAGTTGCAGACGAATGGCACCCTGTTCGACGCTGTCGTAGATCGCCATTCCACGTTTTTGATAACGCGCGATGACCGTGGGATGCGGATGGCCAAACGAATTGCCCTGCCCGCGGGAGATCAGCGCACCTTTGGGTTGCAGGACATCCAGGAGGGCATTGGACGACGAGCTGCGACTGCCGTGGTGTGGCGCCTGCAGCCAATCGGTGGGCCGGGCCAACGGACTGTCCAGCAGGGCTCTCTCGGCGGCGGCATCGATGTCACCACTCAACAGCAGCCGTTCGCCATTGGCCTCGATCAGCAAGACACAAGAGTTCTGGTTGCTATCGCCGGCCAATGGCCAGTGCCAAAGCTGGAAATCGACTTCATCCCAGGTCCATCGCCGACCGCTCTCACATCTCCCGGCCTGCAGTTGCGCAGGCAAGTCTGACGGTTCACCACTGACCACCTGTTTCACCGGCAACCCCCTGGCAATCGCCGGGGCACCGCCGGCATGATCGGCGTGGGCGTGGCTGATCAGCATCAGGTCTATGCCCTTCACCCCCAGTTTGCGCAATGCCGGCAGCACCACCCGTTCCCCCTGGTCGAGTTCTCCGAAACGCGGTCCGGCGTCATACAGCAACGTGTGATGCCGGGTGCGCACCAGGATCGCCAGGCCTTGACCGACATCCAGTTGCCAGACTTCCGCCATGCCCTCCTGCAACATCGGCCTGGGCGAAAAAACCAGCATCAACAGCATGGGCCACCCTAACGGGCGCATCGGCAAGCCTCGCGGCAGCAAGAGCAAAAAGGCGCCAATAGCACCGATTGCCCAGGCCCATAGCGGGACTGCCGCGGGCACCCACGCAGGAACCTGACCGGAGACGACCCCCAATCCGCTGAACCAACCGTCGATCAGACCGCCCGCCAGCCACAGCAATTTCTCACCCACATAAGGCACCGGCAGCAACAGCGTCCCGAGCAACGCCGGTGGCAATACCACCAGACTGATCCAGGGCACCGCAAACAAATTGGCCAGCGGCCCGCTCAGACTGATGGGCAACCCCAGTGCCAATAACAACGGGCACAGCCCGATTGCAATCAGCCACTGGGCACGGGTCCAGGTCTGCCACCAACGCCACGGCCCCAAACGTCCGCCGAAGGTCAATATCAAGACTGCCACGGCCGCGAAAGACAGCCAGAAACCAGGCTGGAGACTCGCCAGCGGCGCCAGCAGCAAAATGCCGTTGAGTGCCAACAACAGTGGCCACCACGCACCGAGATGACGGAACCGCAGACGCCACAACAATACCAGACCAATCATCAAGCAGGCCCGTCGCACCGGTACCTCGAAACCGGCCAGCATCCCGTAACCGAGCGCAGCGGCGAATGCCAGGCCACACGCCCAGGGCAGCCATGGCAGACGGTTCGGCCATAACCCAAAGCGGGCCAGGCCGGCGATCAGCAGATACACGACGCCCGCCAGCAATCCGATGTGCTGCCCGGAAATCACCAACAGATGAACCGTGCCGGTGTCCTGCAATACCTGCCAGTCTTCGCGACTCAACCCGGCGCCGTCCCCGAGCACCAACGCCGTCAACGCGCCGTTTCGCCCTTGGGCATCCACCGCCAGCAAACGCTGACGGATTGCATCGCGCCAGGCCCACTGGGCTGGCGCAAGGCGTTCGCCCTGCTTGATCGTCCCGGTCGCCCCGATGCGTTGTGCCAGCAACCAGGCCTGGTAGTCGAAGGCCTGCGGATTGAGCAGCCCGACCGGACGCTTCAACTTGACTGCCAGGCGCCAGCGCTCGCCACTGTTCACCGGCGGCCCGCCATACCAGGCCAGACGCATTTGCTGCGGCAGCCGGGTACGTCGGGACTGGATGTCGGTCAACTCGAAACGCACGACACCGTCGTCATGCCGGGGCAAGCCAGTGACCCGCCCTTCGACCCAACGGGTTTCTCCGTCCAGCGCCGGCGGTAACCGGTCATCCAGCGCCCATTGCGCATTCGCGCAGGCCCAACTCAAGCCGAACAAGTAAAACGCCACCGGATAAGTCCTGAACGGCAGCAACATCAAACCCGCCACCGGCATCGCCAGCCATAACCAGACCGGCGGTAATGCCGGTAAAAAACGCAAGGTCAAAAGACCCAACGCCAGCGCCATCATCCCTGTGCGCATAAGCCCGTCCTTGAAAGTCCCCTTCAAGGCTTAGCCCGCTCGTCGCATGGGCGCCGTCAATAATTGTCACAAAATCTGAATAGGCAGTTCATGGAATCCAGACATACTTGCCGCCCTGACCGACCGAGAAGCCTTATGCCCCGGCGCTTATTCAAACGCTACATGCCAGACCCGATGAGCATCAGGGAACACAAGTCCTTACGCTTTCTCGGCACGCTGTTGCATGACCCGAACCTGTGGCACCTCAACCGCCACTCCGTTGCCCGCGCCATGGCGGTGGGGCTGTTCGCCGCGTTCCTGCCGATCCCGCTACAGATGCTGCTGGCGGCAATCCTCGCCATCATCGTGCGCGGCAACATGCCGATTGCCGTGAGCCTGGTCTGGCTGACCAACCCGATCACCATGCCCGCCGTGTTCTTCTGCACGTACCAGACCGGCGCCTGGCTGATGGACGTTCCCGCACGGCAGTTGCCGGACTCACTGAACTGGGAATGGATTACGGGTGAAATCTCGACCTTGTGGCAACCGTTTCTGTTGGGCTCAGTGGTAACGGGGCTGGTACTCGGCGCACTGGCCTACTTCCTGGTGATGATGTATTGGCGCTGGTGGGTGGCCAGGCAGTGGAAGCGGCGCAAGAAGAGCCGGATGTGAGAATGCAAAACGGCCTCCACTTGGGAGGCCGTTTTTTTTTTGTCCGGGCTGACGCCATCGCGAGCAGGCTCGCTCCCACATTCAATCTACGCGGCGAACAAGATCCCCTGTGGGAGCGAGCTTGCTCGCGATGCAGGCGACGCGGTATTCCTTAAGTCCGCATCCCGCGCCCGCTGACCAGCAACCTTGCACTACCGAAATACAGCACCGCGGTCGCAACCAGCATGAAGGCGATGGCCACGCTGATGCGGATATCCGATACGCCAAGGATGCCGTAGCGGAACGCGTTGACCATGTGCAGCACCGGGTTGGCCAAGGACACGGTCTGCCAGAACGGTGGCAGCAAGGTGATCGAGTAGAAGACCCCGCCCAGGTAGGTCAGTGGCGTCAGCACGAAAGTCGGGATGATCGAAATGTCATCGAAGTTGCGCGCAAACACGGCGTTGATGAAGCCCAGCAACGAGAAGATGGTCGCGGTCAGCACCACCACCAGAATGGTCACGCCCAGGTGATGCACCTGCAAATGGGTGAAGAACAGCGACAGCAGGGTCACGATGATCCCCACCATCAGGCCACGCAGCACGCCGCCCAGGGTATAGCCAATCAGAATGGTGTGCGGCGACAACGGCGAGACCATCAATTCTTCAATGGACCGCTGGAACTTGCTGCCGAAGAAACTCGACACCACGTTGCCGTAGGAGTTGGTGATCACCGACATCATGATCAGCCCCGGCACGATGTACTCCATGTAAGTGAAGCCACCCATGTCGCCGATCTGCCGACCGATCAGATTACCGAAGATCACGAAGTACAGGACCATGGTGATGGCCGGCGGCAGCAGGGTCTGGGGCCAGATCCGGGTGAAACGCCGGACTTCACGGTAAACGATGGTGTTGAGGGCAACGAGGTTGGGGCGCAGCTCGGAACTCATACCGCCACCTTCGACAGATTTTTCTCCACCAGGGACACGAACAACTCCTCAAGGCGATTGGTTTTGTTACGCAGGCTCAGCACTTCGATGTTCTGCTGCGCCAACTGGGTGAACAGCGCGGTGATGCCCATGGACTTTTCCACCTGGACTTCCAGGGTGTGGCTGTCGATCAGCCGGGACGGATAGCCGAGCAACTGCGGCGCAGCTGGCAGGTCGCCCTTGAGGTCCAAGAGGAAGGTTTCTACATGCAACTGGCTGAGCAACTGCCGCATGCTGGTGTTCTCGACGATGGTGCCGTGGTCGATGATGCCGATGTTGCGGCACAGCTGCTCAGCCTCTTCCAGATAGTGGGTCGTGAGGATGATGGTGATGCCTTTCTCGTTCAGCTCGGTGAGGAAGCTCCACATCGAGCGACGCAGCTCGATGTCCACCCCGGCGGTCGGCTCGTCGAGGATCAGCAGACGCGGTTCATGAACCAGCGCGCGGGCGATCATCAGGCGACGCTTCATACCGCCGGACAGCGAGCGCGATGGCACGTCCTTCTTGTCCCACAGACCGAGCTGGGTCAGGTACTGTTCGGCGCGTTCCTTGGCGATTTTCGCCGGGATGCCGTAGTAGCCGGCCTGGGTCACGACGATGTCGAAGGTCTTTTCGAACTGGTTGAAGTTGAATTCCTGAGGCACCACGCCGATGGAGCGCTTGAGCTGCGCAGGATTCCTGTCCAGGTCGTGACCGAAGATGTTCACCGTGCCGCTGGTCTTGTTCACCAGGGTCGAGAGAATGCCGATGGTCGTGGACTTGCCGGCGCCGTTCGGGCCGAGCAAGGCGAAAAAGTCACCTTCGGCGACATCCAGATCGATACCACTCAGGGCCTGGAAACCGTTGCCGTAGGTTTTGGTTAGCTGCCGGATGGACAGAGCGGAACTCATATCTGATTTACGCACCAAGATGGGAAGAAAAGGATAAGTATGGGCGGCGGCGAACAAAACAACCGCAGCGGAGTGGCACAATGGTGCTTGTCGCCGCCACACAAGTACAGTCAAGCGTGTCGATAGTGAGTATTAAGTCAACGCGGTCATGACCGCCTTTTGATACGCCGGACGCTGCTTCAACCGGCCATACCAGGCCTGCAGATGCGGTTGTGGCGCACGTTCGATCGGCATCTCGAACCAGGCATAAATGAAACTGCCCAGGGGAATATCGCCCATGCCGATCTCGTCTCCGGACAGGTAGGGCTTGTTCGCCAACGCCTGATCGGCCATTGCCAGCAGCGTGTCGCACTCCTTGATCGCCGCCTTGATGGCGGGCCAGTCCTGCTGGTCTGCCGGGGTACGCAGCACACCCCAGAACACGGTACGGAACGGGCCGGCAAAGCTTGAGGTGGTCCAGTCCATCCACTTGTCGGCAGTGGCCCGGGCCTTGGGACTATTCGGGTACCAGGCCGTGCCGTCGGCATGCAAGGCCATCAGGTAACGCACGATGGCGTTGGACTCCCACAACACAAAACCGTCGTCTTCAATGACAGGCACGCGACCATTGGGATTCATGGCGCGGTATTCGGGTGTATCGACGACACCAAAGGCGCCACCGGCATCGATCGCCTCGTAGGCCAGTCCCAGTTCTTCGGCGGCCCACAATGGTTTTCTGACATTCGACGAGTTTTTCCGACCCCAGATCTTCAGCATGACCGCCTCTTTTTCGGTAAGTGGGCAGGCAGCATACGCCGGATCAGGCGCGACTCAAATCGCTCTGCATGTCGCCCAATAGTGGTTGCTGTTGCTCACCGAACAGGTGCGGATAGCACTTTTCCAGGTGTTCGAAAAAGAACGCTTCAGGTACGTCGGCGAACTGGCCGTGATCGACCAGGTACTCCATCAGCTTCGCGCCATCGCGGTTGAAGGGATGAAAAACGCTGTCGTTGATCCCGTCGAATTCCAGCGGCGCCACATTGAACAGGTCGCAGAGTTTGCGGTTGAACGCGGGTGTTGCCTTGACCCAGCGATCCTGCAAGTAAAACTCGGTGTAGCCGTGCATGGCGAACATGTCGCTCTTGAGCAATTCGAGCAGCCGTGGCGTCGACAAATGATTGCGCACATCCGCCAGGCCGATCCGCGCGGGAATCCCGCAATGCCGCGCTGCACCTGCCAGCAACGTGGCCTTGGGCACGCAATAACTCTCCCCGGCCGCCAGCGCATAACTGCCGCGCAGGGTCTGCGGGTCGCGACTGAACGTGTACGGGTTGTAGCGCACCGCTTCGCGCACGGCGTAATAGAGACTGATCGCCTGCTCCAGCGGATCGCGACTGGCGCCACGGTGCTTTTCGGCGAACTCCACCACGGACGGATGGTCACTATCGATGAAGCGGCCGGGACTCAGATACTCGCGCATGAAAATAATCTCCTGGGGAAGCCCCGAGTCTAGCGAGAGCTTCAGCACAGAGATAACGACGTTTCGGCCAAACATGGCCGCTTTGCCGCTCGCTCAATGAACGTATTTCCCACGTGTGCGGCCCATTTGTCGCACGAAAATCATCCGGGGTTTCCCACGATTCGAATCACATCGCTCCAACCAGCCTGTTTCGCGGATGCCGTCTAAGCTCTGTGGGCTGGTTCGCCCTGGTTTCACGGAGGAATGAATATGCTGTTGTTGTGGATACTGGTTTTGCTGGTCGGGAT
The DNA here is from genome assembly GCF_019218985.1 of Pseudomonas sp. PDM30. Taxonomy (NCBI): domain Bacteria; kingdom Pseudomonadati; phylum Pseudomonadota; class Gammaproteobacteria; order Pseudomonadales; family Pseudomonadaceae; genus Pseudomonas; species Pseudomonas sp. PDM30. Next base: position 582,421 of record NZ_JAHUWM010000001.1, on the reverse strand, counting down.
TGCTTATTTGGCCCACCGCCGCATCGCCCCGCTGCCCGCCTTGGTCATCGTGGCCATCTATGTTGTGGCCATGGGCGCTTTCAGCCGCGCACCGGGCTGGCTGCTGCTGGTTTTCTGGGTGTTGATCGCCGCCGTCGCCGCGCCTTTGCTGCTGCCCGACCTGCGCCGCAAACTGTTCAGCGCGCCGATGTTCAACTGGTTCCAGAAAACCCTGCCGCCGATGTCGCAAACCGAACGCGATGCCATCGACGCTGGCACGGTCTGGTGGGACGGCGAACTGTTCAGTGGCCGTCCGGACTGGAGCAAGCTGCTGTCCTATCCCAAGGCGCAATTGAATGAAGAGGAACAGGCCTTCATCGACGGGCCGACCGAAACACTCTGCGCCATGGTCAGTGAATGGCAGCTCGGTCAAACCATGGACCTGCCGCCGCAAGCCTGGACATTCATCAAGGACAACGGCTTTTTCGCCCTGATCATCCCCAAGGAGTTTGGCGGCAAGGGCTTCTCCGCCTATGCCCACTCGCAAGTGGCGATGAAACTGGCGAGCCACAGCGGCGACCTTGCCTCAACCGTGATGGTCCCCAATTCCCTCGGCCCGGCCGAACTGTTGCTGCATTACGGCACCGACGAACAACGCAATCATTACCTGCCTCGCCTGGCGCGCGGCGACGACATCCCGTGTTTTGCCCTGACCGGTCCGCTGGCCGGCTCCGACGCCGGCGGCATGCCGGACTCTGGAGTGATCTGCAAAGGTGAATGGGAGGGCCAGGAAGTCCTGGGCCTGCGCCTGAACTGGGAAAAACGCTACATCACCCTCGGTCCGGTGGCCACCCTCCTCGGCCTGGCCTTCAAGGCCTACGATCCGGATCATCTGCTGGGTGACAAGGAAGACCTGGGCATCAGCCTGGCACTGATTCCGACCGACATCGCCGGTGTCGAGATCGGCCGCCGGCATCTGCCGTTGGGCGCGGCATTCATGAATGGCCCGAACTCGGGCAAGGACGTGTTCGTCCCGCTGGAGTTCCTCATCGGCGGCCAGGAGATGCTCGGCAAAGGCTGGATGATGCTGATGAACTGCCTGTCGGTCGGGCGTTCGATTTCCCTGCCGGCGGTGGGCACCGGCATGGCCAAGTTCACTAGTCTGGTAACGGGCCAATACGCTCAGGTTCGCGAGCAGTTCAATGTGCCGATTGCCTCGTTCGAAGGCATCCAGGAAGCCATGGCCCGCATTGGCGGCAACGCCTGGATGATGGACGCCGCCCGCATGCTGACCGCCAATGCAGTCGATCTGGGCGAGAAACCGTCGGTGCTGTCGGCAATTCTCAAGTACCACCTGACCGAACGCGCCCGCGACTGCATCAGCGACGCCATGGATGTGCACGGCGGCAAGGCGATCATCATGGGGCCGAACAACTACCTCGGCCGCAAATGGAACGGTGCGCCGATTTTCATCACCGTCGAAGGCGCGAACATTCTCTCGCGCAACCTGATGATCTTCGGCCAGGGCGCGATTCGCTGCCATCCGTTCGTGCTCAAGGAAATGGCCCTCGCCGGCCGTGAAGACAAGGATCAGGCGCTCAGAGAATTCGATGACCTGCTGCTCAAGCACATCGGTTTTGCCGTGGGCAACGCCGCCAGTACGCTGGTGCTCAATCTCGGTTTCGGGCATCTGGAACACACCCCGGGCGACAAACTCAGCCAGGGTTATTTCCGCGCACTCAACCGTCAGGCCGCTGCTTTCGCCCTGCTCGCCGACCTGAGCATGATGTTGCTGGGCGGCGCACTGAAACGCCGCGAACGCCTGTCCGCACGGCTAGGCGACGTATTGAGCAACCTTTACCTGGCGTCCGCCGCGCTCAAGCGCTACAACGACCTTGACTCACCGCAGTACATGACACCACTGCTGACCTGGGCCATGGAAGAAAGCCTGGGCCAGGCGGAACGGGCGATGGATGAACTGCTGAGCAACTTCCCGAACAAAGTCGTGGGCTGTGTGTTGCGAGTGATCGTGTTCCCGTTCGGGCGCCGGCACAAAGGGCCATCGGACAAACTCGGCGCCGAAGTCGCAGGGGTGATCGGCCGCGCCAAGGGCGACCCGGCACTGGAAGAAGTGCTCCTGGGGTGCTACCGCCCGCAAGCGAGCGACGATCCGGTCGGTGCACTGCAACACGCCTGCAATCTGTTGAGCACCGCACAGCCGCTGCAGAAAAAACTGCATATGGCACTCAAAAGTGGCCAGGTCAAACCGGTGGCCGGCGAGTCGGTGATCGATGCCGCCCTCGAGGCTGGCGTATTGCAGCCGGTGGAGGCCCAAACCCTGCGAGAAGCCGAAGTGGCTCGGCGCAAGGTGATCGATGTCGATGACTTTGACCAAGAGGCCTTGGCACTGGCCAAGGGAAAAGTCCGCTGATCCCCTCAAACATGTAAAAACGGGCGCGGGCGCTTTATACTCCCGCGCCCGTTTTGCTCTTGAGGACTTATCTCGTGTCCAACATCGTTGCCGATCATCTCGTTTTACTCGACCACCTGCGCAGCATCCTGGTCGCCGTAGGTGAGGCCGAGCAGGTTCCCGACGAAAGTCATGCCTTGTTCCTTGAGCGCTTCGACGAACTGCTTGCGTTACTGCCTGTCGACCCGATCGAAAGCCAGTACCTGGGCCAGGACATCCTGTGCCAGGTCATCACTCGCTACCCGCAAATCGCTCACCTGGTCCCGCGCGACCTGCTGTGGTATTTCGCCGGCGACTGCCTGCACTACATGCCCGATGATGAAATCGACCTGTATCAGGCACTGGAAGAGCGCCGCTTCGAAGCCGAACAGAACGACGAGCCCTTCGATTGGAACCAGGAAAAGCAGCTGCTGGCGCTGTCGAACCAGGACAGCAAGCACTGATTATCAATCAGTGATGCCAAAGGCCCGCATGCTTGAGCATGCGGGCCTTTTTTTTCCTTCAGCGCACCCCGTCAACTTCAGGCAACCGCACTGTGCTGCGACCTTTTCCGCAGCGTCCGCCTGCCTAGCTCCAGCCTTTGCACCAATAGTTTTCTCTCTATCTCATGGCACTTTGGTTTGATTGAACTACCTTCAAACTACAAGAAGTCATAACGGCTCGAGTTTTCACGTTAGCTTCAGTGATCAGATAGCGGATTGGCAAAAGGAGTTACCTCACCATGATCCTGGCAGGCGTTTTCCGGCTCTGTACCTGCATTGCCGATGACTTTCCGGGGGGACCAGGTCGAACCATAGGCGCGAGTATCGCTCCGACAGGCAGTCCAGGTCACCGGATCACTGAAAACCGTTTCAGCAATGGTCGCTCGCTATCCAGCCAGATCAGCGAATTGCGCCCGCTCATGTGTAGCACGCAAGGAATAACGCCAAGGCCGTGGATAAGTGGTCTGGCGCATTGGGAGAGGTAGTCCGGTCCCCGTGAGTGATCCGAGACAACTTAGTCAGCCTGAAGATGGCCTATCCAGCGAGGATGTCCTTAATGAGCTTTCGTACCGAGCCCGCTTTCAAGCGAATTATCCATGGCCTGTTCTGGATGGGCCTCAGCGTGGATGCGGCTCAGGCCGCGCCGGCCAATTGTTCACAACTGGACAATTGGCCGACAACGTACGAGGTCGGTCAGGGGCTGCAGAATGAACTGCGCAGCCCCGTTCCGGTGACGCAACTGGCGGTGGGTGACCCGAAAATTGCCGACGTGCAGCCCAGCGGCAGCAGCGCGTTCATACTCACGGGCATTGCGCCGGGGACCACCAGCCTGATGGTCTGGACCGCCTGTTCGAAAACGCCACGCCAAAGCATGGTGTTCGTCAAGGGTAGAGCCACATCGGCGCTGACCAGTGTGCCGTCGGTGCCCTCCGACGACCCGTTGCTGCCGAGCCAGGTGCAGACCGATATCCGCTTCGTTGAAGTCAGCCGGACCAAACTCAAGGAAGCCTCCGCCTCGATTTTCGGCGTCCGTGGCAACTGGCTGTTCGGCTCGCCGAGAACCTTGCCCACCATCGGCGGCATTGTCACGCCGTCAATACCGGTGAACAACGACAACTTCAACCTCACGTTTGCTACCGGCAGTACCCTGGTGGCGCTCAATGCGCTGGAGGGCAGCGGCTTCGCCTACACCCTGGCGCGGCCAAGCCTGGTAGCGCTCAGCGGGCAGAGTGCGAGCTTCCTGGCCGGCGGTGAAATACCGATTCCGGTGCCCAGTTCAGGCAGCGATAACGTGTCCATCGAGTACAAGGAATTCGGTATCCGCCTGACCCTGACGCCGACCATCGTCGGGAAAAACCGTATCGCGCTGAAGGTGGCGCCGGAAGTCAGTGAACTGGATTTCACCAACGCCGTGAGCATCGCCGGTACGGTCGTCCCGGCCCTGAACGTGCGCCGGACCGATACCAGCATCTCCCTGGCTGATGGCGAAAGCTTCGTCATCAGCGGCCTGATCAGCTCCCGCAACAACTCCCAGGTAAACAAGTTTCCGGGGCTGGGCGATATCCCGGTTCTGGGCGCGTTTTTCCGCGACAACACCATCAACCGTGAAGAGCGCGAACTGCTGATGATCGTTACCCCGCATCTGGTCCAGCCACTGGCTGCCAATGCACAACTACCGTCATTGCCTGGCGAACAGCTACGCAATTACGACCCGAACTTCTACCGCATGTTTTTCCTGGAAAATGGCGACTTCGACAGTCGCAGCGGGCTCTCGCAATGAACCGGAGCCTGAACCAGACTTGTCTCGCCCTCACGCGTAGCGGTGACTTTGAACACTTGCCGGGCCAGCCTTATTGCCATTGGCCAGGCGTTCAACGTGTTGCAGCCAGGGGACCTTCGATGAAAGCAGTCATTGCAATAGCGGCGACATTAATGCTCGCAGGTTGTGCCAGCAATGGTCTGTCTTCGCGACCGGCCAGCTGTGCCAAGCCCGATTCGGAGCAAGAACTGGCCCTGAACCTGGCCGACAACATGGCCGACGAAGGCCGTTTGTATGCCAGCCTGGCGAATCTGGAAGGATTGCCCGATAACCTGGTCCAGGTTCGCCTGCGCAAGGCTCGGGTACTGCGCCTGATGGGGCGTAGCGGCGACGCGCAGCCGTTGTACGAAGGCTTGCTCGGCACCTGTCTGGCGGCTGAAGGGGAACATGGCCTGGGCCAGTTGGCCGCAGCCAAGAATGACAACGCCAGCGCTGCCACTCACCTTGAGCGTGCGGTGAAGATGGCCCCCACCGACGACAGAATGCGAAATGACCTGGGGGTCGTCTACCTCAATCAGCGACGGATCCCCGAAGCACGCTTTGAGTTCATGACAGCCATGGAGCTCAAGCAGGCAAACACACTGGCGGCACTCAACATGGTGACGTTGCTGATCTATCAGGATAACTGGAAGGCGGCAGCCGAACTCGTGACCCGCGCCGACTTGAGCCCCAAGCAAGTCGTAGAGGCTCAAACCCGCGCGGAAAAACTCAAGACCTCCGCCAAAAAAGTGGTGGCTACCGATGGGAATCGCAAGACTGAGGTAGCCGATGCCTCTACCAGTGCGAACAAGTAGAACGTACGAGGAGTCGAGATGAATACCAAAAGGCTGTTGATCGTGTGCACGGCTTGCCTGTCAACCACTGCCTGGGCCATTGAGCCGGGCCCTTCTTCGCCGTATCAACAAGGTACCGAACAGTGGTTGCAGCTGCAGATTCGCGGTGTGGTTGCCTCCCCTCACCTGCAAACCGCTTCGGCTACCGAACGTGACCTGGCCATGCAGCGCTGGCTCAATAGCTTCAACTACCCGATTCCGGAATTTTATGACCAGGATTCAGCGGGACAAATGACCATCGGCAACTGAGGCCTATCGATGGGTGATCAGCCTCTGGTGTCGTCCAGAGTAGCCTGGCTGCAAAGCCGGGCTTGATGTCGTGTGCAGGAAAGCAGTGGTATCTACACATTATCCAATCCTTATCAAATTACTCCCGAAGCTGCCGCAGGCTGCGATCTTCTGAATTAAAGGCCCAGGCAACGAATTGCCTGCCAGAAAAATCAAAAGATCGCAGCCTGCGGGAGATGTGTAGATCAAGTTCAGATCAGGCTTGGGTGACAAGGCCATCGCGCTCGACAGGCTCCGGCCGTTTTACCTCACCCGAATGCTTTGAGTACTCCGATCATGGCGGGGCCGATAGCGACCAGAAAGAAGCTCGGCCATAGACAGAAAATCAGCGGAAATACCAGCTTGGTACCGATTTTCGCCCCCATCTCTTCGGCGGCCTGCGTACGCCGGTCGCGAAACTCATCAGCATAGATGCGCAAGGTGTCGGCCACGCTGGTACCGAAGCGGATACTTTGTGCCAACAGACTGACCAACCCTTGCACGTCATCCAGGCCAGTGCGTAAGGCCAGTTGCTTGAGCGCCTCGGTACTGGAAATGCCCGCACGGATTTGCGCATTGACCAGGGCCAGTTCTTCAGCCAGTTCGACCTGACTGACCGACATCTCCTCAGCCACCCGTTCGATCGTCGTGGGCAGGGCCAGGCCTGACTCCACGCACACCACCATCAGATCCAGCGCATCCGGAAACGCAGCACGCAGCCGACCTTGTCGCAACTGCTTGCGCTTGGCGACATACAGCGCTGGCACCAGCCATCCGATACCGGTCACCAAGACCACCAACAGTAGCCCCATGACCAGGGAAACCTTGGGAATCATCGGCAACAGCAGCAACGCAATACCGAACAACAACAGCGGCAACATCAAGCGTACCGCCCAGTACATCTGCACCGCCGACGAGGAGCGGTATCCCGCATGCATCAACAGGGTCTGGGTGACGGACGTCTGAGCCGATTCGGCTGAGGCAAAGCGCTGGCCGACCCGCTCAAGCAACAGTTGCAGGTTACCTGGAGCGTCCTGTCCGGTCGTGTTGCCTAAATGACCACGCTTGATCAGCGCCAGACGACGCTGCACCGGATCCTGAAGCCCCATCATCAGCAAGATCACGGCGACAACCGCAAGCACCGTACTCAAACCGATCACGGCGAGGAACAACAGACGCGCCATCTCCTCGTTTGCCGTGACCCGACTGAACAACCCGAGTAAAAAGTCCATGAACTGTACCTCTCGGTAGCGAATAGCGCTTAAACCTGAATCCGGATGATTTTGCGTATCCAGAAAATCCCGATCAACATGGCGCAGAACGCCCCGATGATCAGCTTGCGGCCCATGGGATCATTGATCAGCACAGGCATGTAACTGGGGGTGGTGAGTATGATCGCGATCGCCAGCACGAAGGGAATCGCCACCAGCACCCAGGCCGACATGCGCCCTTCCGCCGACAGGGTTTTGACTTTGCGCTGAAAGCGGAAGCGCCCGCGGATCAGCCGACTCAGACGTTCCAGCACTTCTGTCAGATTACCGCCGGTCTCGCGATGGATGAGGATCGAGGTCACCAGCATCATCACCGTCATGCTCGGCATCCTCTCCAGCAAGCCGAGCATGGCCCGGCGTACATCGTTGCCATAGTTGATATCGGAGAAAGTCAGGCCAAACTCATGAGCCACCGGCCCCTTGTGCTCCTCGCCCACCAGACGCAGGGTTTCGTTGAATGGGTGCCCAGCGCGCAAGGCGCGGCACATGGCATCCAGCGCGTCCGGCAGGCCTTCCTCGAACGCAGCGAAACGCTTGCCACGGTCACGAGAGATTTTCAGTATGGGTAACCAGAAGACCGCCACCCCCACCACCAGCGCCATCCACCAGACTGACGAGACCATCCAGATCAAAATACCCGCCCAGACACCCAGCACCAGCCCGAGCAGCAATACCCGATAGGCCCGGTACTCGTGCCCGGACTGCTCGATCATTTGCGTCAGTGTTTCCATAAAAGGCAACTGCTCAAGCATGGCCTCCAGTGGCGACAAACGCGTCAAGTACTTCTGCCTCAATACCGTTTGCATGTTGGGCAAATTATTGGCTTTCTCCAGTACGTGCAGGCGACCGCGGATGCGCTTGCGCATCTTGCCGGCCTCGCCGAATACCGGCACCGCCACCCCCTGGGACAGGAGGAAGACGGCGATAAACACCATGCCGAGGAACATCAAAATGAATTCACCGGGAATCTGGTTCATGGCTGCCGAGCCTCCATCCACTCAGGCCTGAACATCGTCAGCGGCAACTCGATGCCGCGCTTGGCCAGCACATCGCGAAAGGCGGGGATCATGCCGCTGGGCCGATAATCACCCAGCACTTCGCCATTTTCACCCATGCCATGGCGCGCGAAGGAGAAAATTTCGGTCATGGTGATGATCTCCCCTTCCATGCCGTTGATCTCCTGCACGCTGACCAGGCGGCGCTTGCCGTCCTCCTGGCGTTCCAGCTGGATCACCACATCGATGGCCGAAGCGATCTGCTGACGCATGGCCTTGATCGGGAAGGTCGCCCCGGTCATCGACACCATATTCTCGACCCGCCCCAACGCATCGCGCGCGGTGTTGGCATGGATCGTGGTCAACGAGCCATCGTGGCCGGTGTTCATGGCTGTCAGCATGTCCAGCGCCTCGGTGCCGCGCACTTCGCCGATCACAATACGGTCCGGACGCATCCGCAGGCTGTTGCGCACCAACTCCCGCTGACTCACCTCGCCACGCCCCTCGATGTTCGAAGGCCGGGTTTCCAGGCGCACCACGTGGGGCTGCTGCAGTTGCAATTCGGCCGAGTCTTCGATGGTGACGATGCGCTCGTTGTGCGGAATGAAACTGGACAGCACATTGAGCATGGTGGTCTTGCCGCTGCCGGTACCACCGGAAATCAGCACGTTCAAGCGCCCACGGACAATCGCCTTGAGCAGCAGGGCAATGGCCGGGGTTAACGTCCCCACCTGGATCAGGCTGTCGGTATTGAGCAGGTCCACCGCAAAGCGCCGGATCGATATGCTCGGACCGTCGATGGCCAGCGGCGGGATAATCGCGTTGACCCGCGAACCGTCCTTGAGCCGGGCGTCCACCAAGGGCGACGACTCATCGATACGCCGGCCCAGGCTGGAGACGATGCGGTCGATGATGTTCAGTAAATGCTGATCATCGCGAAAGCGTACATCGGTGCGTTGCAGTTTGCCGAAGCGCTCGACATAGACCGAGGCATGACCGTTGACCAGAATGTCGGACACGCTGTGGTCAGCCAGCAAGGGTTCCAGAGGGCCAAGGCCGAGCACCTCGTCGGTGATCTGCTTGATGATCAATTGGCGGCTGGAAGTACTCACCGGTGCCGAATGCTCATCGAGCAGGCGCTGGCAAATATCGCGAATCTGCCGTGCGGCCTCAGCCTGTTCAAGGGTGTCCAGCAAGGACAGGTCCATGACCTTGAGCAACTGCTGGTAGATCTTTTCTCGCCACTCGGCTTCCACCGGGGTGACCTGACTTCTGGTTTCGTAAAGAACGTCCGGCGTTGCACGCTCCCACGCCATTATTTCCTCAGCCGGATCCGGCAGGTCGTCACCCGGCTGGCTAGCCGGCGATGAGGCGGGTTTAGCGGACTGTTTGCGCAAGCGGTTACGAAAGTCGCTGATCATGGGTCACCCCCCGAAAAAACGGTTGAAGGCGCGTTTGAACACACCTTTTTTTCCAGCCATCTGGTTGCCGACCAAGTCGTCGGCCACGTTGCGCAGGGCAACGGTGATCGCCGCCTTCGGCGCATGCAGCTCCAACGGCACGCCAGTGTTCTGACTCTGGCTGACCAGGTTGAAGTCGTTGGGTAATTTCGACAGGTTCGTGCTGCGCAGCGCCTCGCCGATATCCTTGAGGCTGACCGCTGCCGTCTTGTCATAGCGGTTGACCACTATCTGCAACTGATCTCCACGCACACCCAAGTCTTCGCGAAGAATCCGCACCAGAGAGCTGGCATCGCGCAAATGGCTGACGCTCTGCTGCACCACCACGTACACCCGATCCACCTGTTCCAGCACGGAGCCGGTGAGGTGGTCGATTTGCCGCGGCAGATCGATCACTACCCAGTCATAGCTGGCGCGGGCCAATTGCAACAAGGTATCAAGTTGCTCGGGCTGGGCATCCTGCGGCAGGCACAGCTCGCCGGCCCGCCCACCCAGCACATGCAAGGTCGGGCTGAAGTGGCTGCAAAAACCGCGTAACGCGACGCTGTCCATGCCGTCGATCTGGTGCAACACCTCCAGATGACTGTGCGACTGCGCCACATCCAGGTAATGCGTCACGCTGCCAAATTGCAGGTCCATGTCCAGCAACAGAGTACAGCCACCCTTCATACTGAGCTGCTGGGCCAGGTTGCAGGCCAGCATGGTGCCGCCGGATCCGCCCTTGGCGCTGATCACGGCGAGCAATTTCCCTACTGTCCCGCTGCCGGTTCGAACCTCCATGACCAGCCGATTCAAGGCGGCGACCAGTTCCGTCTCGGCGACGGGCTCCGGCAGCACGTCACGGGCGCCGGCCTGCATCGCCAGGCGCATGCCTTCCTGTTCGCTCAGCAGACCGCACACCAACATCGGTGGGCGCTCATGGGCCGGGCGCTGCAACAGTGCCGCCAGCTCCTCGCGCCACAGGTGGCTGACGCGCAACAGCAACAGATCGGGCATCCGGTCCAGGCCGTAGAGCGGGTCGACATGCCCATTGCTCACCAGCCGAGTACTCACCTCCAGGCTGGGCATGCGTTGGCAGACGCCTTGCAGGTCGCGCAACGACGTGGCATCACGGCTGCTGATCAGCAACCTGAGCCCGGCTTTGCCGGTAGAACTGGCGAGTGGGGTGTCCTTGGTATTCAGCATGGCGTGATCTCCCCGGAATCGGAATGACGCCCGAGGCTTTCGCGTGGCAACGTTGCCCTGAATGTAGGCAAGGTAATGGGCACGCCGAACCCGGGAATGAACAGATTGAAAACGAAGTTTTGCAGGCTCAACCGGACATAGCGGATTGCACGAAAACCATTGACGCTGACCAGATCAGCGGGGTTGGCCACCTGTGCACCGTTTACATCCAGGTAGGTCAACGTCAGGTGAGTGGTGGCCAGATCGCCGATCAGCTGGCTATTACCTGCATTGCCCGCGGCATTGAAGATCGCCCGCCGCAACACCACCGGATCGCTGATATTGCATACCGCCGCCAGGCGCGTACCACGCCGTACGGCTTCATCCAGCGCATTGACCGTGAGGTACAGGCGGCCCATTTCCACTACGCCGAACAACAGCGTGAACACCAACAGACCAATGACGGCGAACTCCACCACATAGGTGCCGCGCATGTGTTTGCGATTCATCACAGTGCCCTCATCACGGTAGTGGCGACCAGCGGAATGCCCAGTGCAATCTGATTACCAAAAAAACCGGGAAGCGCTCCGGCGCAATTGCCAGCGCCAATCACCGGGCAAAACGTGTAAGTGATGGTGACCCGAACATGGTCGGTGCCCACCGCGGCAACGACCACGTTGCCAGTCGTCAACCCTGACACCACAGCGGTCCCGGTGTTGGCCGGCACGCCATACACCGCAACGTTTTTCGTCTGGGTCAGTAGCGTACTGCTCAGAGCGACCGCACCCAGCGTCGAGTTCCAGGCCTGGCTGGCGACGAAACGGTCGGCATCGCGACTGGCCTGCAGCAACAAGTTGTACTGATAGAACATGCGGCCGAACTCACCGAAGGCCAGTAACATCAACAGCAACACCGGCAGGACCAGGGTGAATTCCACCAAGGCCAGGCCTTGCTGGCACTGCCGATGTTTAAATCCATGAAGTCTCATGACGCCCCCTACGAGTCAGTGCTCGGAGTGCCGCTGCCGTTGAGATAGGTTTTGTAGAGCTGAATGATCTGCGGGCCGGAATCGGTGGACGGCGAAGGGCCGGCCACGTTGTCGCCTTCGCACTCCTTCACGAACTGGCCGAAGATCTCCGCTTCCCCGCCGCCGCCATTCATGGGCTGCACCACGAAATAACAGCCAAAACCGAGGACGGGGATCGAGGTTGAACCACTATTTTTCCCGGCGCAGTTGCCCACCACGATTTTCAGCATCCGGCGCTCGAACACCCCATTGCTCTGACAGCCACTGCCCCCAGCCACACACGCGGCAACGCTCGCACGCCAGTCGTTGTAGTCCAGTATCGAGTTGCCGCCCGCCGTGAGATTGCCATTGCTCGAGGTAATGGTTTGCCCCTGGTACTTCGGGCCTGTGCCGTCGTCAGTGATTGCGGGATTACTGGACGTGGTCACCAGGTCCGGCGGATAGGCCGAGGCACTGACCGGACCGTTGTAAATGCCGAAGCGCGTATTCAGGCCTTGAGACGCAGGGCCGACCTTGTTGCCAGGCTCGGTCGTGACGTTGTCTCCCACATTGCGGCAGACCTGGCCGCCTCCGGCCATCTCCTCCCTGACCGCATTGCCGCCCGAGCCAAAATCGAGCAACTGAAAGTTGCCTGGACCAATGGGCGACTGATTGCCGGAAGCCGTCTTCAATACCTTCAGATCACCAAACTGGAAGCCCCAGAACATACCGGCGCCCGGGTTGTATTGAGCCGGGTCGCCACAGACCATCAAAGGCGCGAGATCGCAGGGGCTGGTAGGGCTGGGTCCCGCGGTGGCCATCGCCGCCACCGCCTTGTTCCCCAGGGCGCCTAATGACTGGGCGAAGCTCCAGAAAAATCCCGTCAGGCTATAGCTCGCTACCGATACCCGAACGTACTTGGCATCCGTTGGCCCGGGATAGGAGAACGGGCCATAGACGCTGCTTGCCAGCTCCACCACTGCAAATGCGCCTGCATTGCCGCCGACCGCCGTGGCCAATTCGTTGTTGCCTGTAGCATTGGCATTTTGTGTCAGCGTATTGAGCGCGGCGGTACGCGTCGCGGTGGCCGCGCTGACACTGTTGACGCCCCCCTCCACCTGACTCAGGGTTTTGGCGCCACTCAGGGCGGCGGCGTCCACCGCATTCTGCAGACGCGTTTTGTTCAGCATCATATGCCCGCCGTCCAGAGCCAACGCCGCCATCATGGCCATCGCCGCCAACGCGATCACCATCAATGCACTCACCGATCCTTCCTGGCGCCTTGGCGTCGAAATGAACGGCCGCTGAATACGAAGATTCATCATCAAGCCCTCGATTGCCGATACGGATCCGGATCGGCTCCGCCAATAACCTGGTGCCCAGGCACCTGTTGCACACCGTCAGCGAATGTTGACCACTTTGGCTTCGGTCCCGCGGATAACGGTGACGGCTCTGCCACTCTCACCATTACCACGCGGCACCACGCGTCTTGGCTCTGTGGCGGTAGCCACCGCCATGACCGGTGCGGCAGGCGCAACGGTCGCGATTTGTTTCTCGGCGTTCAGCGGGTTGCGCAAGGTCAATTGCAACTTCCCTTCCGTTTGCGCCGTGACCAGGGTTTCAGCCTCGGCGGTCGACATCTCCAGAGTCACTGCGCGCACCACGACCGGTTGGGTCTTGTCGGTACCCGCTGTCTGATCCACCGCCAACACCCGCAGGTTCTCGAGGATGGTCCTGGACGTGGCGCTGTTACCGCCGGCATTGGTGGTTTTGGTCGCCAGTACATCGACCCGGTTACCCGGCAACAGGAATCCGCCCACGCCGACCACATCGTCCACACGTACCGATATGGCGCGTTTGTCAGGAGCAATCAAAGAGGCCAGGGTGCTGCCCCCCAGGTGCTCGCTCAGACGCGCACCGCGCACGATGTCGCCCCGCAGAATGTCGAACGTTGCGATCTTGCCCACGGCTTTTTCGCTGGCATCGAAGGCGTCGTCCGGGATCGTATCCATGGGCATGCGTACGGTCGTGACCTGCTGGGCCTCGACCATCTGCCCGAATGGAATCTCTACCGTGGCGACCACCACACTTCGAAAGTGGTCATCCGGGCTGGCATTGAGCCGCGCGCTCAGCCAGGAGTCGGCCATCCATGCAGCCCCAAGGCCCATGACCAGTGAAGCGCCTATCAGGGTAAGCGTACGAGAGCTCATGTCAGTATCTCCGCATCAAAGAAAGTTGAGCTGGACGAAGTAGTTGTGCCAGGCCCATTCCAACTCTTTCGGTGACAGTGGTCCGGAACCGCCGATATAACGCTGGCGATCGAGCGCCATGTTCAGGAGATCTCGGGGATGGCAGGGCACCAGGGGCATGCCTTCACTTGCATAAAGCCTTTGCAGCACATAACGCACCAACAGCGGGTCATAGGAAATACCCAGACGCTCGCTTTCCATACGCCAGATCTTTTCGTACTCCTCGGGCTTCAGGTAACCGAATTGCAGCTTGTAGCCAATCCGCCGAAGGAAGGCCTCATCGGCCAGCTCCAGTGGATTGAGGTTGGTGGAAAACACCAGAATCAGATCGAATGGCAGCTCGCAATGCCGACCACCGCCCAAGTTGAGGAAATCGCGCTTCTCTTCCATCGGGACGATCCAGCGATTCAACAGCTCGGCGGGTGCCATGCGCTGGCGCCCCATGTCGTCGATGATGAACAGGCCATTGCTGGCCTTGAGCTGCAGGGCAGCCTGGTATTGACGGGTGAAAGGGTCATAACGAACGTCCAGCTGTTCCATGCTCAACTCACCGCCCGTGATGACGATCGGGCGTTTGCAGCACAGCAGTCGACGGTCGATCCCTTCGTTGAGCATCAGGGTGTTCTGTTGAGCGTTGTCATCGAGCCGCTGATGCACTTGCGGGTCATAGATCTCGATCACCGACTCGTTGATGACGATGGCATGGGGGACCCAGATGGCCTCGGCGAACAGACGGATCAGCCGACTGCTGACATAAGTCTTGCCGGTACCCGCGGGGCCATAAATCATGATCGCGCGCCCGGAGTTCATCGCCACACCCAACTGATCGAGCATCTCCTCCGTGAGCACTACGCCTGCCAGGGCATTGCGCATATCGTTGGCGTTGATGCGACCATGGTGAATGGTCTGTAGCTTGATCAGGGACCGGTAGGTACTCACCGGGAAGGGTGCCGCACCGATATAGCCACTGCGCGACAGGGCATCGCGGGCGACACTGCGACCGCGCTCGGTCAGGCCATATCGCAACATCTGGCCGCCCGTTTGACTCACCTGGCCGAGTACTTCGACACGGCCATCCTTGCGCAGAAACGCCAGGACCTCTTCAAGTACCGCGCCGGTCAGCGCCAGGCGGTCCACCAGCCGCGACATGTCCAGCACACCGGCATCAAACAAATGCTTGCACACCAACTCGCCGAGAAAACTGTCCGTCAGGCCAGTTTCGCGGATAGTGCAGGGCTGAGGAGCCAGCCGTTGCACCGCTCCCCGATCACTGGGGTAGGCATCACTATCGACGATGACGTGCATGTCTAACCTCCGAATCCACCGGCAACTTGCCCGTAGACGCTGCTCAAAGTGCCGATCAATATTGCAATCGAATATGGGAAAGGCTTGCCGGCTACTTCATCCGAAGTTGGCGCCAGATAAGCCTGCGCCCTAAGAATCAGCCAATAGCGCCCAAAGGTCTGACGCAATTGACCGCGAACCAGCACGATCAATAAACCGCATACGCCGCCAGCTACCAGGCTGAACATTGCAGCCCACAATGCGTATTGGAACGGTAGAAAACTGCCGACCATTGCCATCAACTTGACGTCACCGGCAGCCATGCCACCGAAGGCGTACATCGGCAGAAACAGCGCAAAACAGATCAGGATGCCCAGCAGGCTGTCACCCAATCCGCCGACACCGCCTGAGTAAGTCTGACCGGCCAAGCCCAGGGCAAGGCCCAACAGGACCAGCATGTTGGGAATACGGTGGTGAAGCAGATCGCTAACCACCGCCACGCCCAAAAGCCCTATCAGTAAAACCATCGATACCAGTTCCGTGGACATGGCATGTCTCCCTGCGGGTATTAATCGTTAGCACGCAACATTGCTATTGGCGGCCTTTAACAGCGCAGTGATTTGCGCTCTCTACGCAAATTGAAAGGGACAACGCGATGTCCATGAAGAAAGTTGCCGGCGCCCTATTAGAAATAGCGGCAACCGGCTGCCCCATAAACATCGACGCGTCACCCAGCGGGAACTATCAGCAAGCGACGTTATTATTAAGCGCGGTGCAGAGTGTCTGCATTTTGGTCTGAACCGCTGTTCCAAGAGTGGTAAATATTGCGACGACAAGCGCCGTAACCAACCCGCCGGCTACCGCGTACTCCACAACGGTCAGACCATCTTCGTCATTGATGAACTTCACTACCGAAGCCTTGATTGTTTGCATGATCATTTTGCCCACCTCACTCGAATGTTGTTTTTTCTGAGGCAGTACGTTCTGCGCTGCCTGAGTGCAACAGTAGTCAGGGTGCAGGCATTGGCGTTAGGAAGATTTTGCACATCGTTAGGACTTTTTTGCGGGGCGGCCAAATATGGGACATTGGTCTTTACAGAAGTAACGGGAGGGGTAAACAAGGCGTTGAAAACCAAAGGCAATTGTCATTGATTCACAAGCGACAAGCGGTTAAACCCGGTTTGTCGAAAACACACCAACAAACACTCGCTCGGGCTGCCTTCCAGGCAACCCATAGAGCGAATAGAACTAAAAACCGTCTTTCCTATCGGGATTAAATCTGCAAGGTGATAGCACATTGGCAATACTAGCGAAGTGAGTCACCAAGAACCCCAGAGTAGAGACATGACGTCCAACTTGACCAAAAGGCCATCGCTCCTGTGGTTCGATCTGACTCATGATCGGTCCACGAAAGAACTCGTCGCGCAGTTCGAGGGTACCTGCGACTGCAAACTGGCGAAAAACTCCGTGTTGCCCATCGGGGAACCGGCAGACATGATCTGCGTCCATTTTGATCGCCCCGACACGCCAGGCTTGCGACTGTTGCTGGAGATCAAACGCACCACCCCCAGCATCCCGATCACCATGTTCACCGTGCAGCACTCGGAGGAACTGGCTGTATGGGCCATGCGCTCCAGCGTCTGGGAATACATGGTGCTCCCGCTCTCGACCACCGAGAAGAATCGTTACCTGACGGCGGTGGTGCAGCTCTGCGAGCTGCGCCGAAATGCCAACGGCCGGGGCAAGTCATCGCAGATCGACCACTCCCCTACCCTGCCGGACAGCATCCGTCGGACCTCAGGACACCAAAAACACCAGGCGCTGAGCAATGTCATGCTGTACATCGAACAGCACTTTCGTGACAGCATCGATCAGAGGGAATTGGCGCAACGCTGCGGCATGACGACATTTCGCTTCAGCCGCCTGTTCAAGGAAGCCAATGGGCTTGGATTCACGGATTACATCCTGGACAAGCGCATGAACTTCGCCAAGGATCTGCTCGACAATAGCCAGATGCCGATTACCAGCATCGGCTATGAGGCCGGCTTCAAGGATCCTTCCTACTTCGCCCGTGCCTTCAAGCAGTTCGCAAACTGCACGCCCAGCGAATACCGCCTGGCACGCCAACTCAAAGCAGCTGCCGCTACGCAACCGGTGCAGGATGACAAAACCACTGAAGCGCTCGAAAGCCTGGTACAAACCCTCAGCAGTTGATCCGGTTTTTTACGCGCACACAAAAACGCCGCTCAATGAGCGGCGTTTTCGTTAAATATGGAGCGGGAAACGAGACTCGAACTCGCGACCCCGACCTTGGCAAGGTCGTGCTCTACCAACTGAGCTATTCCCGCAAATGGCGTCCCCTAGGGGACTCGAACCCCTGTTACCGCCGTGAAAGGGCGGTGTCCTAGGCCACTAGACGAAGGGGACACGCTACCCGGAACACATGGTGTGTGTTTCGGTGTCCAGAGCCGCATCCGAAGACTTGGTTCTGGTTTCACTCAGCCCTGCCCGAAAGCAACGCTGTTTAAAATTGGAGCGGGAAACGAGACTCGAACTCGCGACCCCGACCTTGGCAAGGTCGTGCTCTACCAACTGAGCTATTCCCGCATTGGCGTCCCCTAGGGGACTCGAACCCCTGTTACCGCCGTGAAAGGGCGGTGTCCTAGGCCACTAGACGAAGGGGACACACATACTACATTCACTCCCTGCTTCGTTTCGCTGTGTGCTTTACGCTGCAAGTGGCGCGCATTCTATGGATGGATTGAGAGGTCGTCAACCCCCTGATATAAATTTATTTAAATCAATGACTTCGCCCTGCTTTTGGGAGCCATTGCGGTTTTTCCGCTGCCCGGCGTTTGACGCCTATATTCTGGCACCCGCCAAGACGTTATAGTCCACCCGATGATGGCAATCTGAGTATCGAGTGCCATCATTCATAGAAGCGGGGCTCCGGCCGATACAAGAACAAGCATGTCCGATCCAACCCGTCGTGCGGGCCTGGGGGCTCAAATGCCAAGCCACTCAACCCGCATGCGTAACCTATAAAGAGGTCTTACCGGTGACGCCACTCATGATCACCCTGCTAGTCGTAGCCGGGATCGCGCTGTTGATCGCCATTGGCTACATGAACCATGTGGTGGAAAACAACAAGCTGGAAAAGGCCCGTACCAAGATTGAGCTCAACGATCGCCTGCGACGCTGCGGCGAAATCACCGAGACGTTCCCCGGCCAGCTGATGACCCCGGCCCTCAAGCTGCTGTTGGCCCGCCTGGAACTGAACGTCTGCCAGCGCCTGCTTAACCTGGAAAAATCCAGCGCCAACCTCAAGGCACGGATCACCGAACTGGAGGCCCTTGTCGGCCAGGGTGAATCCATCCCGGTCAACAATCCGCCGGCACCGATCCAGACTGAAGCCAAGGCCAAGGATGTACGCTTCCTGCTCGAAGCCCTGCACGGCCAGGTTACCCGCGCGGCACAGGACGGCTTCCTGCCCCCCAACGAAGCCAAGCGCTGGATTCGTGAAGTGCGCCACATCCTGGTGCTGCTGCACATCGAGTTCTTCAACAACCTCGGCCAGCACTCCCTGCAACAGAACCAGCCCGGGCAGGCCCGCCTGGCATTCGAACGTGGCGTGCAATACCTGCGCAAACAGCAGGAACCACAGGTCTATGCCGAGCAACTGGAGTACCTGGAAAAACTCCTGGCCAGGGCCAACGACCAGGTCATGGATCGCATCGCTCCGGTCGAAGGCGAGGTCAACCAGTTGACCGAAGGCCTCAAGGACGTCGAGGTTGACGCAGACTGGAAGAAGAAAGCGATCTACGACTGATCAGCGAAAATGGAAAAGCCACCTAGAGGTTAATTCCGATCAGTCAACGGTTTGAACACCGCCACCCTGTGGGAGCGAGCTTGCTCGCGATGACGGTTGGACAGTCACACAAGGGGTGCCTGACAGTCCGCCATCGCGAGCAAGCTCGCTCCCACAGGTTTAGTGTGTTAACTGATGAGCATTAACCGAGAGGTGGCTTTTTTAGCCTGGCCGATGATCATTTCAAAGCCTGAAATGCCCCACCATCCCCTTCAGTTCAACCCCCAGTTGCGCCAGCTGAATACTCGACGCTGCATTGCCCTGCATCGCCAGCGATGACTGATCGGCACTGGCGCGAATACTGGTGACACTGCGGTTGATCTCCTCGGCCACCGAGCTCTGTTCCTCGGCCGCCGCGGCAATCTGTTGGTTCATCTGCTGGATCAACGACACCGCCGCCGCAATGCTTCCCAGCGCACTCTCGGTCTGCAAGGCATCGCTGACCGCCAGCTTCACCAATTCGCCACTGCTCTGGATCTGCCGCACCGACGACTGCGCCGCCGAGCGCAAAGCGCTGACCAGGCGTTCGATTTCCTCGGTCGATTGCTGGGTTCGCTTGGCCAGCGCACGCACTTCATCGGCCACTACTGCAAAGCCCCTGCCCTGCTCGCCGGCCCGGGCTGCCTCGATCGCCGCATTCAACGCCAGCAGATTGGTTTGCTCTGCCACGCTTTTGATCACGCTCAAGACCGTGCCGATGTTCTGTATTTCCGCACTCAGGCTTTCGATGCTCGAACTGGCCGAGGTGGCCGAGTCCGCCAACTGCTCGATCCGCGCCATGCTCTGGCGCACCACCTGCTGACCACTTTCAACCCTGCCGTCAGCGGTTTGCGCGGCCAGCGCAGCTTCCTCTGCATTACGCGCGACGTCATGCACCGTGGCCGTCATCTGATTCATTGCGGTGGCGACCTGTTCGGTTTCCTCCTTCTGCGTGCTGACTTCGAGATTGGTCTGTTCAGTCACCGCCGACAACGACTGGGCGGAAGTCGCCAACTGCTCGATACCCGATTGCAAGCCGCTGACTATATGGCTGAGCCCCGCGCCCATTTGTTGCATTGCCTGCATCAACTGGCCGATTTCGTCACGGCGGGTCACGTCAATGGTCGCACTCAAATCCCCTGAGGCAATCTGCTGCGCCACCTGAATCACACGGCGCAGCGGTGCCACGATCAACCGGGTGATGATCCACGCGGCAACCAACCCAACCAGCAAGGCCAGGGCGGAAGAGCCAATGATCAGCAGCGAGTTCTTTTTCAGTTCAGCCTGCATCGCCAGGTCTTGCGCGACATAAGCCTGATCCACCCGCTCGACCACTTGGGCTGCGCGCTGGTGTAATTGTTGATAGACGGTTTTTTCCTGTTCCAGCAGGCCGGTGTACTCGGCGAGCTTGTCACTGAAACTGACGATATGACCCATCACCTCATTGAGGACGGTCTGGTAACCCTCGTCCTTGACCGTAGTCTTGAGCTGTTCGGCCTGGGCCAATGCCTGGCTGGCCTGTTCGATCTTGCCCTGCCCGGCGCTGTCGTCGCCTTTGCGGCTTTGATCCAGACGCACGCGCGCTTCATTCATGGCTTGCAGCATCAAGCGTGAAACCTGGCTGACCTGGCTGGCCTGCTCGATGAATTGCGCACCGTCCTTGCCTTCGGAGTCTTTCAGCGTATAGGTGCCGTCATCGGTGAGCCCGGATTGCAATACATCAAGGTTATTGGCCACGCTGGACACCGACCAACTGGCCATTTCCAGCGCCAGGTCCTTGGCCTGGGTGAGCGAGACAAACTCGTCGAAGGCCTTGCGATAGGCTCCCAGGGACTGTTCGACATCATTCATCACCGGCACGTTGGCCGCAGACGCGGCCTTGAGCTGGCCGGCCAGGGCGATCAAGCCATCGACGCCCTCGTGCAGGGCATCGACGGTTTTCGGATTGCCGTGCAAGGCGTACTCCTGCTCCAGTAGCCGCACCTTGAGCAAACCGCTGTTGAGCGATGACATTTGCTTGAGCCCATCGAAGCGCTGGCTGATGGTTTGCAGGGACCAAACGCCAATGCCCGCCACCAGCGCAGTCAACAACAGCACCAGGACAAACCCGACACCCAGTTTTTTCGCCATACCGAGGTTGGCAAAACGTCCTTGCACGGCCGAATTCATTGCACTTAGTCCCCTGCCAAAGTCTGTAGACGCAGATTCGCAACGGGCCAGTGGCAACACAAGGCTCTGGCTCCGGAATAATGGCAAAAAGCTACGCCAACGTCGTTTTCAGAACGTTTGAGGTCGATCCCGGGCAGTGGCCTGAAAGAACGCCCGGGCACGCGGATCGCAGGCATATGTCACGTTGATACGCTGCCAGTCACTGGACTCACCCGAGGGGTTGAAGGCGGTCTTCGATGACAGCAGTACACCCAGGCGCCGTGCCTGGGTTCGCAGCTGATCGTAGTCGGACATTCGTGATCGCGCCCAGATGAACAGGCCTCCCGCCGGCTTGCCGAAAACTTCCCACTCGGCATCTTCGAGCATTTGCAGCACCACCAGCCGGTCGCTGCTCAAGCGTTGGCGCTGACGCTGTACCAGTTTGCGGTAGGCACCGTTAGCCAACAGGCACGCCAGCACCGATTCGCAAAATCGCGAGGCGCCCATGCCACTGATCATCTTGACCTCGGCCAGACGTGTAATGACTTCGGCATCGGCCACCACGAAACCAACCCGCAAGGAACTGCTGAGTGTCTTGGAAAAGCTGCCCACGTAGATCACATCGTCGTCCAGCGCAGCCAGTCGCATACCGGAACCGCTGTGCAAATCCGCATAAACGTCGTCTTCGATCACCTGCACGCCGAAGGTCCTGGCCAGTTGCAGCACGCGGCGCGCCACCACCGGTGCAAGGCTGCTGCCGGTCGGGTTGTGATAGAAGCTATTGATGAACAGCCCTTGGGGGCGGTGTTTGACCAGCACCGACTCGAGCACCTCCACGTCCGGCCCGCGCGGTGTTCGCGGTATCTCGACCATGTGGATGCCGTGCAGCCTGAGCAGATCGAACAGCACCGGATAACCGGGACTCTCCACGACCACACAGTCACCGGCCTTGAACAGCGTCCGCACAATCAGGTCGAGCCCCTGACTGGCACCCGCCGTGGTCATGATCCGGTTGTCCTTTGCCCGGATATCCAGCTGCCTGAGGTGCTTGAGGATCTGTTGTCGCAAGGCTGGCAAACCCAACGGCGTGCTGTAGTTGAACAGGCTGGCCGTGTCGGTACGACTGACTTGCCGAATCGCGTAAGTCAGATCGTCTGTCTCGCGCCAGCTTTCAGGCAGCCCGCCACAGCCAAGCCTCAACTCACTCGAAAAAGTCCCGTGATCGGGCTCCGCCCCCTCGAACCACACCGGCTCGTGCTTTGTACCTGTGGCCAATGCCGGATCGGCAACCGCATAGCCGGCTCCATGACCTGACACCAGCATTCCCTGTGTCACCAGGCGTTCACAAGCCTGAGCGACGCTTAACTGACTGAGCAAATTGATCCGCGCGATCTGTCGCACCGAAGGCAGGCGCGT
Organism: Pseudomonas sp. PDM30; assembly: GCF_019218985.1. Classification (NCBI taxonomy): domain Bacteria; kingdom Pseudomonadati; phylum Pseudomonadota; class Gammaproteobacteria; order Pseudomonadales; family Pseudomonadaceae; genus Pseudomonas; species Pseudomonas sp. PDM30. Next base: position 559,731 of record NZ_JAHUWM010000001.1, on the reverse strand, counting down.
ACCGGGCGATACCCCGCTGGAATGAAGCCAGCAGGTCAGCGCGTCAACAATTTGCTGTACGACGGGCACCAGCGCCTGTCGGTCGATTCTCAATTCCATGAGCAAGCAAACCCCTGTTGATTTTGCGATTAGCAGTTAATCACAGGCGTGTTCGAAGACTTGTGCGACAACGCCGCCAAAACCATTCGATCTAATCATTTGAAACACATTGCCTGGCCCTTTAGCGGAACCCAAAAAAAACCTGTGGGAGCGAGCTTGCTCGCTCCCACAGGTTCGCAGTGTGTCTGGTATTGATGTGTCGTTTTAAAACGCGGTAACGCCACCGTCCACAGCCAATGAGTGCCCCGTGGTGAATGCCGCGCCATCGCTGCACAGGTACAGCACCGCGCTGGCGATCTCTTCGACCTTGCCGATGCGACCGACCGGATGCATGGCGTTGGCGAACTCGCCTTTTTTCGGGTCGGCTTCATAAGCGCGGCGGAACATATCCGTGTCGATCACCGCCGGACACACGGCGTTGACCCGGATTTTCTTCTTGGCATATTCGATGGCCGCCGACTTGGTCAGACCGATCACCGCATGTTTAGAGGCTGCGTAGATGCTCATTTTCGGCGCCGCCCCAAGGCCGGCCACCGATGCCGTATTGACGATCGCACCGCCCCCTTGCGCCAGCAGCAACGGCAACTGGTATTTCATGCACAGCCAGACACCTTTGACGTTGACGCCCATGATCGCGTCGAACTCGTCGAGCGTACCTTCGGCCAACTTGCCCTTCTCGATTTCGATGCCGGCATTGTTGAAGGCATAGTCGAGGCGACCGTAAGTATTGATCACCTCCCCCATCAGATTTTTTACATCGTTTTCCAGGGTAACGTTGCAGCGCACGAAGGTCGCTTCGCCACCGGCGGTACGAATCAGCGCCACCGTGCCCTCGCCGCCCGCCACGTCCATATCGGCCACTACTACCTTCAGGCCCTCGGCGGCAAATGCCTGGGCGGTCGCGCGGCCAATACCGGCCGCCCCGCCTGTCACCACGACCACCAGGCCAGAAAACGTCATGCTCATTTTGTTATGCCCTCAAAAAGAAGAATGCGGGGAATCGCGTAGGACCAGTCTAGCCATGGAGGTCTTGAACACGGCAGCACTATCAAGGCTCCGGTTGGGCTCCCATGAGTTGCAGTGATGGAACTGCCGTACCAACTATCACTGCACTGGATCAACCTGCATTCGCCGCATCAGCCGAACTTGCAGCATCGTCGCTGACCGGCTATCAACAAAGCTTCATTCAACTTGAGTGCCTGCCATGACCTCCCAGACCAATCGCCAATTCCTGCTCGCCAAACGTCCGGTTGGCGCGGCGACCCGCGAGACATTCACCTACCAGGAAGTACCGGTCGGCGAGCCTGCGGCGGGTCAGATACTGGTCGAAAACCAATACCTGTCCCTGGATCCGGCCATGCGTGGATGGATGAACGAGGGCAAGTCCTACATCCCGCCGGTCGGGCTCGGCGAAGTCATGCGCGCCTTGGGTGTGGGCAAAGTCATTGCGTCGAACAACCCGGGGTTCGCGGTCGGGGATTACGTCAACGGCGCCCTGGGTGTGCAGGACTTCTTCCTCGGCGAACCCCGAGGCTTCTACAAGGTCGATCCGAAACTGGCACCGCTGCCACGTTACCTGTCCGCGCTGGGCATGACCGGGATGACGGCGTACTTCGCCCTGCTCGACGTCGGCGCTCCGAAGGCCGGTGACACCGTGGTGCTGTCGGGCGCGGCGGGCGCCGTGGGCAGCATTGCCGGGCAGATCGCCAAGATCAAAGGGTGCCGGGTGGTTGGCATCGCCGGTGGCGCCGACAAGTGCAAGTTCCTGATCGATGAACTGGGTTTCGATGGCGCTATCGACTACAAGAGCGAAGACGTCCTCGCCGGCCTCAAGCGCGAGTGCCCGAAGGGTGTCGACGTGTATTTCGATAACGTAGGTGGCGACATTCTCGACGCGGTGTTGAGCCGCCTGAACATGAAGGCGCGGGTGGTGATTTGCGGTGCCATCAGCCAGTACAACAACAAGGAAGCGGTCAAAGGACCGGCCAATTACCTGTCACTGCTGGTCAACCGCGCGCGCATGGAGGGTTTTGTGGTGATGGACTACGCCGCCCAATACGCCAGCGCAGCCCAGGAAATGGCCGGCTGGATGGCCAAGGGGCAGCTCAAGAGCAAGGAAGATATTGTCGAAGGACTGGAGACTTTCCCGGAGACGCTGATGAAATTGTTCAGCGGCGAGAACTTCGGGAAGTTGGTGTTGAAGGTCTAACCCGATATTTGAACTCACCCAAAAACCACTGTGGGAGCGAGCTTGCTCGCGATAGCGGAGTGTCAGGCAACATTGATGTCCTGATCCTCCCCCATCGCGAGCAAGCTCGCTCCCACAGGTTTAGCGGTGTTTAGGCCAGTTCAGCCACAACCGAAGCCAGTGCCTTCGCTGGATCCGCCGCCTGGCTGATCGGACGGCCGATTACCAGATAGTCGGAACCGGCATCCAGCGCCTGACGTGGCGTCAGAATGCGGCGCTGATCGTCCTGGGCGCTGCCCGCCGGACGAATCCCCGGGGTCACCAGTTGCAGCGACGGGTGCGCCGCTTTCAGTGCCTGGGCTTCGAGGGCCGAGCACACCAGGCCGTCCATCCCGGCTTTTTCCGCCAGGGCGGCCAGGCGCAGCACCTGCTCCTGGGGCTCGATGTCCAGGCCGATGCCCGCCAGGTCTTCACGCTCCATGCTGGTCAAGACGGTCACGCCGATCAGCAGTGGTTTAGGACCGGTGCGCTGATCCAGCACTTCACGGCACGCCGCCATCATGCGCAGGCCGCCGGAGCAATGCACGTTAACCATCCACACGCCCATTTCCGCCGCTGCCTTGACAGCCATCGCGGTGGTGTTCGGGATGTCGTGGAACTTGAGGTCCAGGAACACTTCGAAACCCTTGTCGCGCAGGGTGCCGACGATTTCCGAGGCGCAGCTGGTGAACAGTTCCTTGCCGACTTTGACCCGGCACAGCTTCGGGTCCAACTGATCGGCCAGCTTCAGTGCGGCGTCACGGGTAGGGAAATCCAGGGCGACGATGATGGGAGTCTGGCAGGCGGACATGAGTGGGCTCTCAGGCAAGTCGAAATCGGCGCGCATTGTAGCGGAACCAGCGCCGCTGCGGGACCCGATGATCGGTAAATCGTCGCGACGGCTCAGGCAAGACTAGCCCTTGAGGCCATTGTGTCGAGTTCGATACACACACGACACGCCCGCAACACCCAGGCCCGCTACCCTCGGCAACCGCAACAGGTCCCTGCAACAGCGCTTCCCGCCTCAGGGCCGGACGCCTATGCTGGAACCACAACCTCGCAGCCTATCTTTGTGGTTGGCAGCCTACCTGGCAGATGAACGCACGCATGCACAACACCCCAGCACCCGTGAACGACGACCAAAAAACGCCCGGTGACGACAAACGCTGGAGCATTCGTGCCCTGATCGTCGACGATGACGTCCCGATCCGCGAATTGATGATCGACTACCTGGCCCGGTTCAACATTCACGCCAGCGGCGTCACCGATGGTGCCGCGATGCGCCTGGCGTTGCAGGCGGAGCATTTCGACGTGGTGGTGCTCGACCTGATGCTGCCCGGTGAAGACGGCCTGTCGCTGTGCCGCTGGCTGCGCGCCAAGTCGGCCATCCCGATCCTGATGCTCACGGCCCGCTGCGAACCCACCGACCGGATCATCGGCCTCGAACTGGGCGCCGACGACTACATGGCCAAGCCGTTCGAGCCTCGCGAACTGGTGGCGCGGATCCAGACTATCCTGCGCAGGGTGCGCGATGACCGCAGCGAACAGCGGGCGAACATTCGTTTCGACAATTGGCGCCTGAACAGTGTGCTGCGGCAACTGATTGCCGACGATGGCCTGGTGGTGCCGCTGTCCAACGCCGAATTCCGCCTGCTCTGGGTGTTTATCGAACGTCCGCGCCGCGTGCTCAGCCGGGAACAACTGCTTGACGCCGCTCGCGGTCGTTCGATCGAAGCCTTTGATCGCAGCATCGACCTGCTGGTGTCGCGCCTGCGCCAGAAACTCGGCGACGACCCCAAGGCTCCGCAGTTGATCAAGACCGTTCGCGGCGAGGGTTACCTGTTCGATGCCCGAGACATCGGCTGATGCGCGGGCGCTTCGATACGCTGTTCGGCCGCCTGTTTGGCGTGCTGTTGCTGGCGATTATCCTCGCGCACCTGCTGGCCTTTGCCTGGTTTCATCATTACGGCCCGCCGCCACCGCCGCCTCCACCGGAGTTTTCCGAGGGCCTGGACGGGCCACGCCCACCACTGGACCCAAACCTCGAAAAACGGCCACCACGGCCGTGGTTCGGCGGCCCCCTGGTACCCCTGACGTTTCAATTGGTCTCACTGATCATTGCCGCCTGGTACGGCGCCAAACTGCTGAGCCGGCCGATCCAGCGCCTGAGCGACGCGGCCGAGCGTTTGAGCGAAGACCTCGACAGCCCGCCACTGGAAGAATCGGGACCACGGGAAGCACGGCAAGCGGCGCACACGTTCAACAAAATGCAGCGCCGCATCCTGGAACAGGTCAAGCAGCGCTCGCGCATGCTTGGCGCCGTGTCCCACGACCTGCGCACGCCGCTGTCGCGGCTCAAACTGCGGCTGGAGAAAATCGACGACGACAAGTTGCAAGGTCAGATGCGCCAAGACCTCGACGACATGATCAGCATGCTCGACGCCACCCTCACCTATCTGCATGAACAACGCACCAGCGAAGCTCCGCAGTGGATGGACGTGCAAGCGCTGGTGGAATCCCTGAGCGAAAATGCCCAGGACCAGGGTGCGAACGTCCAGGCCAGCGGCCACTGCGCCCCCCTGCAAGTTCAGCCGATGGCCTTGCGCTCCTGCATCAACAACCTGATGGACAATGCCCTGCGCTATGCCGGACAGGCGTTGATCACCCTGCAAGACCATCGTGAACAGCTGGAGATTCGGGTCATCGACCATGGCCCGGGCATCGCCCCAGAACAACGTGAAGCGGTGTTCGAACCCTTCTTTCGCCTTGAAGGCTCGCGCAATCGCAATTCCGGCGGCGTTGGCCTGGGCATGACCATTGCCCGGGAGGCCGCGCAACGAATGGGCGGGCAGCTGACACTGGAAGAAACTCCGGGCGGCGGCCTGACGGCGGTGATTCGCCTGCCCCGGACCTGAAAGCCACACCGGTCCATTGTGGGAGCGGGCTTGCTCCGAGCGGCGTTCCGACGAATGCGGTGTGCCAGACAACATTTTCGTCGACTGACACTCCCTCTTCGCGAGCAAGCCCGCTCCCACAGGGGTATTGGCGAGGCTGACAGCCATGTGTACCACTCGGTACAAACTCCACATATCCGCGACAACTCGCCCCTTGAGTCTGCATAAGCCGGTACACCACCGGTTTATCTTTCCAAGGAGTGAGCCCCATGATCGGCAGCATCAGCAGCAATTACTCGAATTACACCAGCAGCACCACATCCAATAGCGCCCGCAACCAGCAATTGCAGAAAGACCTGTTGGCCAAACTCGACAGCAATAGCGATGGCACGGTCGATCAAAATGAACTCAAGAGTGTTTTGTCGCAGCAAACCGATGACGGTTTACTGGTCAACCTGAGCAAGAATTTCACCGACCTCGACAGTGATGGCAGTGGCAGCCTGAGCGGCGAAGAAATGGCCGTGATGGCTCCCCCGCCGCCTCCGCCAGGCGATGAAGCCCCCAACACCGACCTCGCTGACGCATTGATCAGCGCGCTGGACGCCGACGGCGATGGCACCATCAGCAGCGATGAACTGAGCAGCGCGTTACAGGCCAGCAACAGCAACTCGTCGACCAGCACCGACACCAGCACCGCGCTGCTCAAGGCGCTGGACAGCGACAGCAGCGGTGGTGTCAGCAGTGATGAACTCAAGGCAGCCCTGCAGGCCGGTCGGGAGCAGAACACCAACAGTTCTTCCGATCAATCGAGCGTAAATGACGCGCTGCAAAAAATGATCGCCAACCTGAGCAAGCAGTATTCGCTCGATAACGTGGCAAGCGTGGGCAAGCACCTGAACGTAGCAACCTGAGTCAAAAGCTTCGTCGGATCGCCGCCCGGAGTTGAATACAAATCTCAGGGCCGGCGATCTTCACCCCGTGCCTGGGTCGTGCTCCAGTCGATCAACAGGCTGTAGGCCACCGCCAGCAATGTCGGGCCGATGAACAGGCCGATAAAGCCAAAGGCAATCAACCCGCCAAACACCCCAAGCAGCACAATGACCAGCGGCAGGTTGCCGCCACGGCTGATCAAGTACGGTTTGAGCACGTTGTCGACACCGCTGATGATGAATGTGCCCCAGATCCCGAGGAATATGGCCATCCCGTACTCGCCTTTCCAGACCAGCCACGCGGTCGCCGGAATCCACACCAGCGGCGGGCCCATCGGGATCAGGCTGAGCATGAACGTCACGATGCCAAGCACCAGCGCACCCGGTACGCCGGCAATCAGGAACCCGATCAACGCCAGGATCGCCTGGGCCGCCGCAGTGCCGATCACGCCGTTCACCACCCGCTGTACCGTGCCCGCCACCAGCTCAATGTAGTAGCCGGCCCGTTGACCGATCAGCCGCTCCAGCAGTGTGTGTACAAATGCCGCCAGGCGCGGCCCGTCACGATAGAAAAAGAATACGAAGACGACGCTCAGGGTCAGTTCGAGAATACCGCCGCCGATCTGCGCGCTGCGCGCCAGCAACCAGTTACCCACCTGCCCCAGATAAGGCTTGAGCGACACCATCATCGCCGCGCCCTGCTCATCGATGCTGTTCCAGATCCCCACCAGCCGCCCGCCCACCAGGGGAATCGAACCCAGCCACAGCGGCGCTTCGGGAAGCCCCTCAACCTGTGCATCCTTGATGAATGCCGTGGCATCGCGCACATGATCGGCAAGGTTGAAACCCAGCCACACCAAGGGTGCCGCTACCAACACCATCCAGCCCAGCGTCAGCAATGCCGCCGCCAGCGACTCGCGGCCATTGAGCCAACGGGTCAGCAAGCGCATCAGCGGCCAACTGGCAAACGCCAGGACCGCACCCCAGAACATCGCCGACCAGAACGGCGCCATCACCCAGAAGCTCGCGCCGAACAACGCCACGAGCAGGATCTGCACCAACAGGCGATCGTTATTGATCATCAAAAGTCTCGAAAAAGTCAGTCAGCAAAAGAGTAGGCGAACGCGACGTACGCGCTCGCCCGGTACAGCCTAGCGCAATAGCTCGATGTGCAGGCCAGAGCCTTCGGCACTGCCGACTTCCATCCGCGCGGTACGCACGCCCTGGCCAATCAGGGCCTGACGCCAGGCTTCGGCGTTCGCTCCGGAAATGCTGACCCGCAAGGTGGTGTCCAGATTCAGTCCGCGAGAAATCAAGCGGAGCCAGGTCTCGTCAGGTGCGCTGTTCAGCGTGGCAAAATCGAGCTCGCCGGTGCTCTTGAGTTCACGCAGCAAGGTCGCGGAGGTCGGCAACAACTCACCCAGCGGTGTCGAAGCCTCGAACTGTTCGACATGCAGGTAGGCTTTGCGATTACCCCGGGTGATGCTGTACAGCGCAACGAGCGTGTTGTCCCTTGGAGCGGCAAGTCGCAGCAACAAATAGGCTTGCTGATCGTCGGCGCCGTACAGCTTGGCGTTGCCAAAGACCTGGTTGGCCCAGAGGCTGCTTTCACCGCAATCGCGCGCCTGGCACCAGAAGAGCAACCCGGCGTCCTGCTGTTGCAAAGCCTCGCGGGCAGCGGTGAACGCCTCGATGGATGAATGCTCCGAGGGTAATTCGTAGGTCACCGAAGTGACGTTGCCGCGGGCACTGACCTGGCCGTCGAATCGTAACTGGCCACTGATTTTACGGATCGAGCCCAACGGGTAGATCCGCTCCAGTTCGGCGGCGGGGCGATAGTCGACAATCTGGGCGTCGACCATGCGCGGCACTATCGGCAGGTCCTGACTGCCCGGAACATCGGCGGCGAATAACAAGGGACTGAAACTGCACAGCACCAGCAAACTGAATGAACGCATGGATAGACTCATCGGATCAGCATGGCCTGGGCGCCCTTGATAATACTGGCTTCATCGGCGCGTTTCGGTACTTGCAGGCCACGCTGCACCGCCGGCCGGTCCTCCATGGTTGCCATCCAGCGTTGCAACGCCGTCAAGCCTTCCACCGAGACGCCCGACCACTCGTAGCCGCGCACCCAGGGAAAGGTGGCAATGTCGGCAATGCTGTACTGATCGGCGAGGAACTCCACGCCTTGCAACCGCGTGTCGAGCACTTCGTAGAGGCGACGGGTTTCATGCTGATACCGGTCGATGGCACCGTGGAGTTTTTCCGGAAAGTAGCGGAAGAACACGTTGGCCTGGCCCTGCATCGGTCCGATGCCCCCCATCTGGAACATCAGCCATTGCAATACCAGCGAACGCCCCTTCGGGTCCGATGGCATCAGTTTGCCGGTCTGTTCAGCGAGGTAAATCAGGATGGCGCCTGACTCGAACACGGCGAAATCGCCATTGGCGCGGTCGACAATCGCCGGAATCCGGCCATTGGGGTTGATCTTGAGGAAGTCCGCGGACTTCTGCTCCTTTTTGTCGAAACTCAAGGCATGCACCGTGTAGGGCAGGCCGAGTTCCTCGAGCACGATAGAGACCTTGTGGCCATTCGGGGTCGCAGCGGTGTAGAGATCTATCATGGTTGTCTCCCTTTTCAACCCGCCAAGCCTCGACAGTTGCCCGGCGCAAGTCAAGGAATGGCGAAAAACCGATTGAAACAGTCTGCGACAAGATCGGCACCAGACTCATCATTGAGGTGCAAATGGTGGCCGCCTGGCAGCTGTTCCCGGCTAAAGGGTAGACGCTCCAGCAACTCTGGGTGTTTGGCGAGCATGCCGTCGGCGGCAACCACCAGTGTTGCAGGACACTTGACCCGCTGGACGAAGGCCATGGCCTGTTCGGTGGTAAGACGCAGCGGCGATGGCAGTGTGAGGCGATTGTCGGTGCGCCAGGTGTAACCGCCCGGCACCGGCATCAGGCCACGCTGCGCCAGCAGTTCTGCGGCCTCGCGGCTGACCGCCACCAGGCCTTTCATGCGCGCTTCGATGGCTCGGTCGAGGGTGTCGTAGACCGGTTTGCGCTTTTCCCGCAGATCCAGTTGCGCCTGCAGGGCCATGCCCATGCGCTCGGCAGCGTTTTCACCTTTGTCTGTAGGAGGAATGATGCCGTCGATCAACGCCAGGTGGGTGACCCGCTCGGGCATCGACCCGGCGATGATCAACGAAGCAATGGCGCCCATCGAATGCCCCATCAACGCAAACTTCTTCAGCCCAAGCTGTTCGGCGACTTGCAGCACGTCGTGGGCATAGTCCCACATGGCGTAGCCGGCTCCCGGCGGGCGATGCCCGGAATGACCGTGACCGGCCATGTCCAGGGCGATGATGCGCAGGCCTTTAAGCTTCGGCGCCAGACGGGCAAAACTGTTGGCGTTGTCCAGCCAGCCATGCAGGGCAATGACCGGCAATCCGTCTTCAGGACCGAACAGGTGCGCCGCCAGTTCGATATGCGGCAGGCTCAGGCGGACCTCTTCGACGACGTGGTTCATGCGCAATCCTGTTGTCGACGGCCGTCCCAACGGTAGAACAGGCCTTTGAGCATGTCAGCGGTATCAAGGGGACGTTCGAGCGGAAACATGTGGCCGCCAGGCATGGTCAACGACTCGCCCAACGGCAGGCGGTCGACCGAACTGGCGTGATGGCGCATCACCACGCGGCTGTTGTGCCCGCGTACCACCGCCAGCGGCACTTGCAACTGCCGGGTGCTGCCCGGGCTGGTGTGCGGTACACCGCGATAGATACTGATTTCCGTGGCCGGGTCGAACCGCAGGCGCAACTTGTCGCCGACCTGATGCAAGCCGTGTTGCAGGTAGGCATCGAAACATTCCGGGTCGAAGCCACGAAACAGGGTTTTTCCAGCGAAATACTTCCGGGCGCTTTCCAGGTCGGCGAATTCTTCACGGCGGCCCAGGGTACGCCCGGCCGGGGTCAAGCGGTCGATGAAACCAAAGCGTTTGGCCGCCCGTATGACCCATTGATCGGTCCGGGTCAGCACTGGCGAGTCGAGCATCACCACGCCGCGATACAACTCGGGGCAACGCAAGGCCGCATGCAGGTGCAACACGCCACCGAAGGAGTGACCGACGCCCCACACGGGTTCGGCCTGTTGTTGCAGGTGATGGATCAGCTCATCCACCAGGTTGTACCAATTGTCGTCCGCCGGGAAACGCGGGTCGTGGGCGTGCTGCTCCAGATGCGTCACCTGAAACTCGGGTGCCAGCGCCGCAAACAACTTGCCGTAGGTCCCCGAAGGAAAACCATTGGCGTGGGCGAAAAAGATCTGTTGCGACATACCTGCAAATCCATGAGCGAGAACAGGTGTAGATTGTCCGCAAGACCGCGTCCTACAGCAATGACCGTAACTGACAGGAATGATGACAGTCCGGTCAAAGCTATGGTTTTGGTTCAACGCGCCGGCGGATTCTCACCCAAGGGCACCACAGCCATGGTCAGTCGCGACACACAACTGGCCTTGCCCTCATCGCTGGTCAACCGAATGTCCCAGACATGGGTCGTGCGGCCGATGTGGATCGGCTTGGCCACCGCCGTCACCCGTCCGCTGCGCAGGCCGCGCAAATGGTTGGCGTTGATTTCCAGGCCCACGCAATAGAATTTGCTGGCATCGATGCACAGGTAGCTGGCCATCGAGCCGACCGATTCGGCCAGCACCACCGAGGCACCGCCATGCAGCAAGCCGTAAGGCTGATGGGTGCGGTGATCGACGACCATGCTGGCGGTCAGGGACTCATCGTCAAAAGCTTCGAAACGGATGTCCAGCACTTCGCCGATGGTGTTTTTCTGGATTGCGTTCAACTGCTCGATGTTCGGGGTGGTGCGCCACAGGCTCATCGCAGAGTTTCCTCGTTGGTTTTGTTCGTGGATCAATCCTGCCACAGCACCGCTTCGCTGCGCTCGCTCCATTCCTCAAAGCGTTCACCGTAAGCCGCTTCGATCACGTTGCGCTTGATCTTGAGGGTCGGGGTAAGAAAGCCGTTTTCCACGGCCCAACTGTCCTTGACCACCACCAGGCGCCGAAGTTGTTCATGCTTGTCGAGGGCACCATTGACCTCCTCCAGCAGTTTTTCCAGGCTCGAATGCAAACCGGCGCGCGCGGCCCCGCCGGCATCCTGTTGGCCCACCGCCGACAACACGCACAAACCCAGCGGCGCACTCAAGCCATCGCCCACCACGCAAACCTGTTCGATGCGCGAATGCACGGCCAGGCGATTTTCAATCGGTGCCGGGGCCACGTACTTGCCTTTGCTGGTCTTGAAGATTTCCTTCAGGCGCCCGGTCAGGCGCAGATTGCCTTCGGCGTCCTCCTCGCCCTTGTCGCCGGTACGCAGGAAGCCGTCCTCGGTAATGGTGTCGGCGGTTTTTTCCGGTTCCTTGTAATACCCGAGCATGGTCGCACCACTGCGCACCATGACCTCCCCCGTCTCGGCGATCCGCACTTCGACTTCCGGACACGGCTTGCCGATCCAGCCCGGTTTGTTCTGGCCCGGCAGGCCGATGTGGGAGTAGCCGCAACTCTCGGTCATGCCGTAGACCTCCAGTACGTCCAGTCCCAGTTTGCGGTACCACTGCAACAAGGTCTGCGGCACCGGAGCCGCGCCGGACAACGCGATGCGCAACGCATCCAGCCCCAACCCGGCAAGGACTTTATGTCCGACCCGTTTGCCGATGATCGGCAGGCCGAGCAGGAAGTCGAGACGTTTTGCCGGGATCTTGCTGTACACGCCCATCTGGAATTTGGTCCAGATGCGCGGCACGCCAAACAGTGCGGTCGGGCGCGCACGGCGCAGGTCGGTGAGGAAGGTATCGAGGCTCTCGGCGAAAAACACCGTTTGGCCGGTATAGATCGATGCCAGCTCGACGAACATGCGCTCGGCAACGTGGCACAGCGGCAGGTAGGACAACAGCCGGTCCGACTCGTTGAGACCGAACAACGCAGTGCCGCGGGTGGTGGCAAACCCCAGAGTGCCGAAGCTGTGCATCACACCCTTGGGCATGCCCGTGGTGCCGGACGTGTAAATGATGGTCGCCAGTTGATCGGCGTCGGGCTTGGGATTGTCCTGGATGGGCGAACTGCGTTGCAGGTCGTCCCAACTGAAATCAAAGTCGCCGGGAGGATGCAGGGGCAGGCTGATGGTCGGCAGGTCGGGGCTGACACCACGGGACATACCTGGCCAGTCGTCGAGCTTGCCGATGAATGCCAGCGCTGCTTGCGAATGTTCGAGTACCTGGGCAACGGTCTCGGCGGTCAGGTTTGGGTACAACGGCACCGACACATGCCCGGCCATCCAGATCGCGAGATCGGCAACTATCCAGTGCGCACAGTTCTTCGAGATCAGGGCGATATGGCTACCCTGCGGCAGTTCCCGCGCTCGCAGCCAGTGGGCTGCGCAGCGTGCTTGATGACCGACGTCCGCCCAGGTCAAGGTCTCGACCTGGCCGCCTCCGACAGGCTGGACCAGAAAGCGCTGGCGGGGATGACGGGCCTCACGCTCGTAGAAAACGTCCAGCGGCAAACGAAAAGCAGCAGACATGCGACTCGCTCCTGTGATTTTGGTCTGGAGCAAGCGTAGTCAACCAAGCAAGTGCTTGGTTGATTATTTCATACAAAACTTTTCGGGTTATGACGTACCTGTGGGAGCGTGGCTTGCCCGCGATGCAGGCTCCGCGGTTTATCAGGCATGACCGAGTCGATGCCTTCGCGGGCAAGCCACGCTCCCACAGAAAAGCGGTGTTACGGATGCTTGATGCTGTCGAGTTTCATTGACCCGACCAGCAGCTCTTCACCCTTGAGCTCCGCCAGACCGGCAGTGCTGACCCTTTCCGGCGGATGTCCGGCACCATGCTGCAGGTAGCTCAGCAGATTCCCCACCAGCGGATTGTGACTGACCAACAAAACGTTGCTTACCGCGACCATCTGTTCGGCCACCTTGTCCGGCTCCGTGTCCGGTGTCAGCCACTCGACGGTGCGGATTTCCGGTTCGAAACCCAATGCGTCTCGTACCAGTTGCGCTGTTTCCTGCGCTCGCAGGTACGGGCTGGCGTAAATGCCGGTCAGTGGCTGACCCATCAGCTCTGCGGCGATTTTCAATACTTCCTTACGACCGTTATCCGTCAATTCCCGCTCCGAATCGTGGGGGCGGGAGCCGTGTGGTACAGCTTCACCATGACGCAATACCCAGAGTTTCATAGCTTGGGTTCCTCATCTCGGGCCGGATGCGGTGCCGGTGCCACGACATGCGGAGCCTCACCTTCCGGTGTACGCGGCGTCGGCCAGTCGGCGAACGGCCAAGGCTTCTGGTCGCTGTGAAAGCTGCCGAAACGACCGATCTGCGCCAGAAACTGGCTCAGGCTGTCGCCGAAATTCATCAGGCTGGCGCTTGGGGCGCCATAAAACAAACGATAGATCAACTGGACCAGCACGACGGCGCCGAGGATGAACTGCGCCACTTGCCACACCAGAACGAAGACGATCATCCACAGCACCCGCAGCAGGATGGACTCGTACTTGGCTTCTATTTTTGGATCGTTCATGCGCAACTCCCTGCTTTTCTGGCAAGCGTGATTAGTTGAAACCACTGGTGGAAATAAAGTCGACGTCGGTTTTCGGCTCGCCACGCATTAACAGACCGATGACCTGCTCCAGCGTGCGCCCCTCGAACAGGATCGCGTGCAGCCCGGCGACCAGCGGCATGTACACGCCAACCTCCTGGGCCTTGGCCTTGAGCACTTTAAGGGTATTGACCCCTTCGGCGACTTCGCCCAGGCGCGTGACCGCCTCGTCCAGGCTCAGGCCCTGGCCGAGGGCGAAGCCGACCTGATAGTTGCGGCTCTTGGGCGACGAACAGGTCACGATCAGATCGCCCACGCCGGCCAGCCCCAGGAAGGTCATCGGGTTGGCACCCTGGTTCACCGCGAAGCGGGTCATTTCCGCCAATGCCCGGGTAATCAGCATGCTCTTGGTATTTTCTCCCATGCCCAGCGCCACCGCCATGCCGGCGATGATCGCGTAGACATTTTTCAGCGCTCCACCCAGCTCCACGCCGAAACGATCGGCGCTGGCGTAGACACGAAAGGTGCGTCCGTGCAGCGCGGCCTGAACCTGCTGGCAGAGTTCTTCGTCTTCACTGGCGACCACCGTGGCGGTCAGCGCGTGCTCGGCGATTTCACGGGCCAGGTTGGGTCCGGACAGGACGCCGATGCGCGCCTGCGGGGCGATCTCTTCGAGGATCTCGCTCATCAACTTGAACGTGTGGGCTTCGATGCCTTTGGTCAGGCTCACGAGCATTTTGCCGGTCAAGCGTTCGGCGTGCGGCACCAACACCGAGCGCAGCGCACTGGAGGGCAATGCGACGAAACACAGGTCGCAGGCGTCCAGGGTGGCTTGCAGGTCGGTGACCGGCGTGACGCCGGGCAGAATCTTGATGCCTTTGAGGTAACGCGGGTTCTCGCGATTGACCCGAATGGCCTCGGCCTGTTCGGGGTCACGCATCCACTGAAGGACCTGATGCCCGTTCTCGGCCAGCAGATTAGCCACGGCGGTTCCAAAACTTCCGCCTCCCAGGACCGCAATCGGGCGCTGTTCAGTCATATGCAATCCGTTAATCCATACCAGTGGCGATGTCGGCATTATACGGGGCAGTCCATCGACGGCCAGCCCCGACATCAAATACCTGCACCCGTAGGAAGAAGACCAATAAAACCGAGGAAAATGCAGACATCGTGAATGGAAAAGTCATTCGGCTCGGTTAACATGCGCGCCAACAATCACTGACAGGGATGTGTTGTGTCTCCGGGCTCTCCTTCACCGCATTCACCTCTGGTTCTGGCGCTGATTTTCAGCTCGCCGGCGCTGGCCGACGACTTGTTCCTGGACAGCGAACCTCTGCCGCAAGTACTCACCGCCACGCGCCTGAAGCAGTCGCCGGCGGCCGTGCCGGGAAGCATGACGGTGATCGACAGTGCCCTGATCCACGCCAGCGGTGCCCGTGACATCAGCGAACTGCTGCGCCTGGTGCCGGGGATGATGGTCGGCAACATCAGCGGCAATCAGGCGACGGTGAACTACCACGGCACCAATGCGAATGAAGCGCGGCGCATGCAAGTGCTGATCGACGGGCGCTCGGTGTATCGCGCCGGCCTGGCCACCGTGGACTGGAGTGACATTCCGGTGGCCATGGAAGACATCGAGCACATCGAAGTCTTTCGCGGACCGAATACCGTCAGCTACGGCGCCAACGCCCTGATGGCGGTGGTCAACATCATTACCCGGCGCCCGGCCGACAGTCACGGCACGCGGATGAAGGTCACCCGGGGCCAGCGCGGCATCAACGACTTTTACGCCAGCCAGGGCCTGGGCTGGGAGGATGGAGACATGCGCCTGTCCCTGTCCGGCCAGCAAGACGACGGCTTCGACACCGACAGAACCGGCGCTGACTACCATGACAGTCGTCGCCTCGAGCGCTTCAACCTTACCGTCAGCCAGAGCCTCGACGAACGGCAAAGCCTCGATTGGCAATTGAATGCCAAGGACGGCACCAACCAGCGGCCCTATACCTACCGGCCGGTGTTCCCGGGAATTACCCGCGCCGGCGACGACTCCGACGTCACCGCCAAGGACTACGCCGGGTCATTACGCTGGAATCTGGACGTCAATCCCGACCACAGCCTTTACATCCAGGGTTCGGCCCAACACTGGGATCGCCAGCAAACCTGGCGCGCCTGCGATGCAGAAGTTTCGTTCAGCCCGCAGCTGACCGAACTCTGGCAGTTGAACCCGAACTACACCGAGCGCCTGGCCCGCAATATCACGCGTTTCATCGGCTCTGGTGCGCCGGCCGGCACGCCCGCCGAGCAGGCGCTGGCCAACCAGGTACTCGATCAATGGCGCAACGGCGCGAGCCAGACCGTTTGCGGCGACATCGACCAGAGCACCCGGGAATCGCGCTACGACCTCGAACTGCAGGACACCCTGAGCCTTGCCGATAACCTGCGACTGGTCAGCGGGATAAACTACCGTTACGACCGGGCGGATTCCGAGACCTACTTCAATGGCACTCTCGATGACAGGATCTGGCGAGCGTTCGGCCAGTTCGAGTGGCGTGCCACCGAACACTGGCTGCTACAAGGCGGCGCCATGTTCGAGGACACCCGGTTGACCGGCAGCTCGCTGACACCTCGCATGGCGGTCAACTACCTGATCAACCCGCGCCACGGCTTGCGTGCGGTGTACTCCGAGGCCATCCGCTCACCGAACATGTTCGAGAACAACGTCAACTGGAGTTATCAGGTCACCAACCTCAAACCCGGTGCGTTTGGCCAGTCCAGCGCCCGTTATTTCGTCAAGACCCGTGGCCCCGGCGACCTTGATCAAGAGCACATGCGCTCCCGGGAACTGGGCTACAACGGCTATTTTCCCGAACCGGGGCTGGCGCTCGACGTGAAGCTGTTCCACGACGAAATCACCGGCATGATCAGTGAGCCGCTGCGCAACAATCAGTACATTGCCAGCAATGCCAACAAGGCGCGCTTTTCGGGGGTCGAAACCCAGCTCGACTGGCGTGTCGGCAGCCTCGATCGCCTGCGACTGACTTATGCCTACGTCGATACCGATGCCAGCAATCCGCTGGATGCCAGGCAGACTGCAAGTAACAGTGGTTCGGCCGGATGGCTGCGCGATTGGGGCCAAGGCTGGAACAGTGCGCTTTTCTACTATGGCGACGACGCCCTCAACGGCTACCGCTTCGAACGGGTCGATGCGCGCATCGCCAAACGTATCGCCTTGGGCAAGGCCAGCCTGGAACTGGCCGGGGTGCTCCAGCAACGGCTGGACAATCAGCCGACCACCTTCATCGACAATAATTATGACCAGCGCCAGGTGATGTATTTCAGCGCCGAGCTGGAGCTTTAAGATGCCGAATCGCCCGGCCTGCAGAATGCCGCCCCTGGGTCGGCTGCTGGTCATACTTTGCCTGCTGACAAGCGGCCTGCTGGGCAGCCTGGCGAGTAACGCGGCCGACATTTTGCTCACGGGGGCCGAAGACAGCCCCGGTGTGCGGGCGTTTACCCAGGCCCTGAGCGAGTTGCGACCACGCGATAACGTACGCTTCCAGACGCTGGCCAAAATGCCGATACCGGACAAGCTGCCGGAAAACATCCGCTTGATACTGCTCGACCTGCCCAGCCTCGACTGGCGCCTGCAAAACGCCCAGGGCCCGGCGACTCTCGTATTGCGCATCAGCCGCCTGCAAGCCCGGCAACGCTTGAACAATACGTTGCCTGCGCGCCTGTGCCTGCTATGGAGCGATCCACCACTGGATCGCCAGTTGCGCTTGACCCGCACGCTGTTGCCACAAGCCAGACGCATCGGCGTTCTCTACGACACCCACAGTGAATTCCTGTTGAATGAGCTGCGTCAGGCCGCCCTCCCCCTGGGTCTTGAGATCGTCACCCAGCGCTGGGACAACATTCACGACAGTCGTCCATTACAGGCACTGCTAAATAACAGCGACGTGTTGCTGGGACTTGACGATGCCGACCTGTACAACCCGCAAACCGCAAAGAACCTGCTGCTGAGCAGCTATTCGCGGCAAGTGGCCCTGATCGGACCGAACGCCGGATTCGTCAAGGCCGGAAGCCTGGCCAGCACCTATAGCGATCAGAGCGACTGGCTGGCGGTCCTCGATGAATTGCTCGACCAGCCACCGGCCACCTGGCCGCGCACGCACTATCCCCATCGATTCAAGGTCGCGAGCAACCCGCAAGTCGCACGTTCATTGGGTATCGAACAGATAAACGAAGCGTCTGTCGCCACACTGCTGGCTGAAGGAGAACGCCGTCCATGAGCTTGCGCCGTCGCTGGGACATCAACACTCGCACCCAACTGATCAGCCTCGGCCCTGCACTGCTGCTGACCTTGTTGCTGATCAGTTTCTTCACGTTCGTGCGCATCCAGGATCTGCGTCAGGAAATCTCCCACACCGGCCAGTTGATCGCCAATCAACTGGCCCCGGCCACCGAGTACGGCGTGATTTCGGGCAACATCGAAGTGCTCGAAACCTTGCTCAAGGCGACGCTGGCCACGCCCAACGTGAGTTTTCTGGAAATCCAGGACAGTGCAAACCGGGTTCTGGTGTACGTCGAACAACCGAGCGAACACCACAATCGCGCGCAACAGCTCGAAGTGTTCCAGGCACCGATACGGCTCCAGCGTATCGCGTTGCACAATGATTTTTTCCAGAGCAGCAAAACCGCCACTGCCGCCCCCACCGAGGACTACCTCGGTCGGGTGATCGTCGGGCTGTCCAACGATGCCTTCAGCCGGCGCCAACAGGAAATCGTGCTCAAGGCCGCCATCCTGGCGCTGTTTGCCCTGCTGTTTACCTTCATCGTGGCCCGCCGCCTGGCGGGCAGCCTGTCGAAACCGATCCGTGATATCGGCAATGCGGTCAAGGCGATCCAGGACGGCGATTACAACACACCGCTGCCCATTGTCGACGACACCGAGCTGGGGGCGCTGTCGCAACACATCAACAACCTCGCCATCGGTCTCGAGCAGGCCAGCCGCGAACAGCATCAGGCCATGGCGCAATTGATCCAGACCCGCGAAGAAGCGGAAAAGGCCAACAACGCCAAATCCGATTTCCTCGCGATGATGAGCCATGAACTGCGCACGCCGATGAATGGCGTACTGGGCATGCTGCAGTTACTGGAAACCACCGACATGACCGAGGAGCAGGTGGAGTATGCGGCGCTGGCCTCCGAATCCACCGAGCACTTGCTCAAGGTCATCAACGACATCCTGGATTTCTCGCGGATCGAACGTTCAGAGCTGGAACTGGAGCACATTGCATTCAACCTCACCGACCTGATCGGCAGTTGCGCCCAGTCGTTCCAGCACAGCGCCGCGCAACGCGGCCTGGACCTGCAACTGATGATCCCCGACGACATGCGCGGTTTGCAGGTCAAGGGCGACCCGACGCGTATCCGTCAGATACTGGTCAACCTGGTCGGCAATGCGCTGAAGTTCACCGAGCAGGGCCGCGTCACGATCGAGGCGCAGTGGCAGTCGCTGGACCACGAGTTGCTGTGGTTTACCTGCACCGTGCGCGACAGCGGCATCGGCATCCCGGCGCAAAGCCTGGAATTGATGTTCAACGCTTTCCAGCAGGCCGACAGTTCTATTTCAAGACGCTACGGCGGTACGGGGCTGGGCCTGCCGATTGCCCGTACCCTGGCCGAACGCATGGGCGGCACCTTGCGCGCGCAGAGTGAGGAAGGCCGCGGTTCGGTGTTCACCCTGGAAATTCCCCTGGCATTGCACCAGCAGACACAACCACTCCTACCCCCTCGCGCGCAATCGCGCAACAGCAACGGCGAAGGACGCAATGTGTTGTTGGTCGAAGACAACCCGGTCAACCAGACCGTCATCGAAGCCATGTTGCGCAGCCTGGGCTTCAAGGTCAGTGTCGCTGCCGACGGCGCGCAGGCGGTACGCAGCGCCGAGAGCCTGATCTTCGAAGCGATCCTGATGGATTGCCGCTTGCCGATCATCGATGGCTATGAAGCCACCCGACAAATACGCAATCTACCCGGTTGCACCGACCTGCCGATCATCGCCCTGACCGCCAATGCCTTGCAGGGTGACCGCGAAGCCTGTCTGTCGGCGGGGATGAACGATTACCTGGCCAAGCCGTTCAAACGGACTGATCTGCAGCAAATTCTTCAGCGTTGGGTGCAGTAGTACAGGCCTTTCGACCATCTGCGACTGGCGTGAAAGGCGAAAGTGCGGCAGTCTTAGTCACCCGAACAGGCCCGAAAAGGGGCTTGAATAATAATTTCAGTGCACAAGTGTACATTCATGTCCTTGGTGCTGTGACTTTCACCACAACGCAATAGTCTATGAGTAGGCTGCCGGTTCGAGGCATGAACGCTTCGATCGGCCGGGAAGATTTGCCCCACCTGCCGCATGGGACTATTGAGGAGCTCGCATGACCAAACAAAACGCCTTTACCCGGGAAGATCTGCTGCGCTGCAGTCGCGGTGAGCTGTTCGGCCCTGGTAACGCGCAACTGCCCGCCCCGAACATGCTGATGGTTGATCGCATCACCCTGATCAGCGAAGAAGGTGGCAAGTACGGCAAAGGTGAATTGGTCGCCGAGCTGGATATCAATCCGGACCTGTGGTTCTTCGCCTGCCACTTCGAAGGCGATCCGGTGATGCCGGGCTGCCTGGGCCTCGACGCCATGTGGCAACTGGTCGGCTTCTTCCTGGGCTGGCAAGGCCTGCCGGGCCGTGGCCGTGCGCTGGGTTCGGGCGAAGTGAAATTCTTCGGCCAGGTCCTGCCGACCGCCAAGAAAGTCACCTATAACATTCATATCAAGCGCGTCCTCAAGGGCAAGCTGAACCTGGCCATCGCCGACGGTTCGGTCACTGTCGACGGTCGCGAAATCTACACCGCCGAAGGCCTCCGGGTCGGCGTGTTCACCTCCACTGACAACTTCTAAGGGTTATCCGCATGCGCCGCGTCGTTATCACTGGTCTGGGCATCGTTTCTTGCCTGGGCAATGACAAAGAGACCGTCTCCGCTAACCTGCGTGCAAGCCGCCCTGGCATCCGGTTCAACCCGGAATATGCCGAAATGGGTCTGCGTAGCCAGGTTTCCGGCTCCATTGACCTCAACCTTGAAGAACTGATCGATCGCAAGATCTATCGCTTCGTCGGCCACGCGGCAGCTTATGCCTACCTGGCCATGAAAGACGCCATCACTGACTCCGGCCTGACCGAAGAGCAGGTTTCCAACCCGCGTACCGGCCTGATCGCCGGTTCCGGTGGTGCATCGACCTTGAACCAGATGGAAGCGCTGGACATCCTGCGCGAGAAAGGCGTCAAGCGCGTCGGCCCATACCGCGTAACGCGGACCATGAGCAGCACCGTTTCCGCTTGCCTGGCCACTCCGTTCAAGATCAAGGGCCTGAACTACTCCATCGCTTCTGCCTGCGCCACCAGTGCTCACTGCATCGGTACCGCCATGGAACAGATCCAGATGGGCAAGCAGGACATCGTCTTCGCCGGCGGCGGTGAAGAAGAGCACTGGAGCCAGTCGTTCCTGTTCGACGCCATGGGCGCCCTGTCCAGCAAGCGCAACGACAGCCCGGAAAAAGCTTCCCGTGCCTACGACGCAGACCGTGACGGTTTCGTCATCGCCGGCGGTGGCGGCATGGTCGTGGTTGAAGAGCTGGAACATGCTCTGGCCCGCGGCGCGAAGATCTACGCGGAAATCGTTGGCTACGGCGCGACCTCCGACGGCTACGACATGGTTGCCCCGAGCGGCGAAGGCGCGATCCGCTGCATGCAGCAGGCGCTGTCCACCGTCGACACCCCGATCGACTACCTGAACACCCACGGCACTTCGACCCCGGTCGGCGACGTCGCGGAAATGAAAGGTGTGCGTGAAGTGTTCGGCGACAAGGCTCCGGCCATCAGCTCCACCAAGAGCCTGTCGGGTCACTCCCTGGGCGCTGCCGGCGTTCACGAAGCGATCTACTGCATGCTGATGATGGAAGGCAACTTCATTGCCGGCTCCGCCAACATCGACGAGCTGGACCCTGAAGTGGCCGACCTGCCGGTGCTGACCAAGACCCGCGAAAACGCCACCATCAACACCGTGATGAGCAACAGCTTCGGTTTCGGTGGCACCAACGCCACTTTGGTACTGAAGCGCTGGGAAGGTAAGTAATTTCCCTCTGCTGAGTCGCACATGAAAACGCCCCGACTGGTTCGGGGCGTTTTTTTTTGGCCTCAAAGAATTCGACACCACAACCATTGTGGGAGCGAGCTTGCTCGCGATGAGGGAGTGTCAATCGACATCATTGCTGTCTGACCCACCGCCATCGCGAGCAAGCTCGCTCCCACAGTTTCAGTGCTCGACACTGGATTTGTGGTGCCTTCAACATGAAACGTTTGTCATGAAACTTAACACCCTGCGACTGAATGTCGCGGATTCCGCGGGCTGCAGGACTGTTTCCATTTTTGCAAAAAACCGTTACCAAACTCAGTTATTTACTTAGCAAGCTAACAAAACATATAACAGAGTCCTGCACACGCCTTGCTGCAGATAACAGAGATTGGAGCTAGCAGATGACTGTAAAAGTAACTGAACGCGACGATTCACATAAATCCCACGAGGGTGTAGCCGCCGGTATCCGGATCTGGGACGTGCATCAACAAGACCTGCTGGTCGGGATGTTCCACTCCGAGATCGACGCGCAAAACTACAGGGCCGAACTGGAAATGCTCGAGCGCAACCGCGAGCTCGCAACCGGTTGAAGACAGACTCCACCACCGTGCAGTCTGCCCCTTCCCGCACGGGCAGGCTGCAACCGAAGCACGCGGCTCAGGCAATCTGAATGACCGCTAAATGAAGGGAGTCGTCGATCACCACCGAAGGAACAACACCGACGATCCAGCCCGCCTCAAGTTTCACCACCTCGCACTCACCATCGCCCATGCCGTCATTGCGGACGGCAAACTGAAGCGAAGATAGATGACGCTTGCCGTCATCGAAGTCCATGCCACAGGCGATCAGGAAATCGATTTTGGCCCCCGCCAGTTCAACCTCCTTGTCCCGTTCACCGTCTTTCAACACCGCATAATCGAGGCACAAGTTGATACCGAATGGGCAACCCACTACAAGACTATTAATAAATATTCCTTCGTAGCCACCAAAGTAACTGTGCTCGGCCTGTACACTACTGACCTTCTTTACCCGTACCACAATCTCATCGAACAACTTGAAAAACCAGTACCCGTCTTCCGAGCCTACATGTCTTCCAAAATCGATGCCTGACACATAACGCTTCGGCCACATCGACATCAGCGGCATGTCGACCTCGTATTCCTTATTGGAAATTGTGAGCACATAATTAATGACATCGTAATAGCTCGACTCCCCCTCTCCCACCTTGATCAGCGTCGCACAACTTCCCGCCAATAAAACGATCTTGCCGTAGCGCTCCACTGGCAGATCACTTATCAACAGCGTCACACACTCGGTCACCTTCGTCAGATAAGCAGAGTTCAGTTCGTGAAGTTCCTGTTCATTACGGACTTCGTGCCAGGGAATGTTCCAGAAAAACTCAGGCAGGGTTACGAAAACGCACGCGGGCCTGCCGTGATCGTCGCGAGCAGCTTTCGCAGCGATCTTGATCTTTCGGCGCACAAGCTCCGCTCGTGTGACAAGCTCGTCGTCCAGATAGTCGTGAATGGATTGATCGGGTTGTCGCGGCTGTGAAAGCTGCGATTTAAAAGTAGGTTGGCGTAACGAGGCGATACTTACCAGCATTGACAATATCCTTATTCATTTAATTTCATTCCATTAGTTCTCTCCCCTGAGAATATTTCGGGCAAAAGAAAACCCGAGAGATCGTATCGACGCGATCTTTCGGGTTCAATTCATTAATCCAGCAATGTACTAACAAACATGTAATGGAAGAGGAGCGATTACCACATCAGATCATCAGGGATCTTGTAGGCCGCATACGGATCGTCCTCGACGCTGACTTCTTCGGTCTGCACATTCATCTGCACGATGCGTTGCGGGTCGCGCTCCTGAATCTTCAATGCCGCCTCGCGCGGAATCACTTCGTAGCCGCCAGCGTGATGCACGATGGCCAGCGAACCGCTGCTGAGCTTGTTGCGCATCAGGGTGTTGACGCAGATGCGCTTGACCTTTTTGTCGTCGACGAAGTTGTAGTAATCCTCGGTCGTCAATTTCGGCAGGCGCGAAACTTCGATCAATTGCTTGACCTGCGCGGCACGGGCCTTGGCCTCAGCCTTTTCCTGCTGCTGGCGGTTGAGCTCCTGGTCGCGCTTGACCTTCTCGGCCATGGCTTCCTGTGCCGCGCGCTGCTGGGAGTCATCCAGCTCGATCTGGCCTTTGTGGGCCAGGCGTTGCTGTTTCTGCTTGTCTTTGCTGACCTGCTTGGCCTGCTTCTGGTTGACCAGCCCTGCTTTGAGCAACTGGTCGCGAAGGGAAATGCTCATGGTGCTTATTACTCACTTAGGCCACTGCTCAACCGCAGCTGGGCAAATTCTTTTCCTGACGTTTGGCTTCGCCCCACAAGGCGTCCAACTCTTCGAGGGTGCAATCTTCCATGGGACGGCGGGTGTCGCGCAATGCCTGTTCGATAAAACGAAAGCGTCTTTCAAACTTGCCGTTGGCACTCCGCAGTGCGGTTTCCGGATCAACCTTGAGGTGCCGCGCCAGATTCACCACGGAGAACAGCAGGTCACCGATCTCTTCGGCCACGGCCTCGGGATCATTTTCCGACATGGCTTCGAGGACTTCATCGAGCTCTTCACGCACTTTGTCGAGCACCGGCAAGGCGTCCGGCCAGTCGAACCCGACCTGCCCCGCGCGCTTTTGCAATTTCGCCGAACGTGACAACGCCGGTAATGCAGCGGGGACGTCATCGAGCAATGACAGCTGTTCGGGCGCGCAGGACTTCTCTGCGCGCTCCTCGGCCTTGATCTCTTCCCAGCGCTGCTTGACCTGCTCTTCGCTGAGGCGCGGGACATCCAGCGGTGCATAGAGGTCGCCCGTAGGGAACACATGGGGGTGACGACGGATCAGCTTGCGGGTGATGCTGTCGACCACACCTTCAAACTCGAAGCGCCCTTCTTCCCGGGCCAACTGGCTGTAATACACCACCTGGAACAACAAGTCGCCGAGCTCCCCCTGCAAGTGATCGAAGTCACCGCGCTCAATGGCGTCGGCGACTTCGTAGGCTTCTTCCAGAGTGTGGGGGACGATGGTGGCGTAAGTTTGCTTGATGTCCCACGGGCAACCGTACTGCGGGTCGCGCAGGCGGTTCATGAGGTGCAGCAGGTCTTCAAGTGAATACATCAATCTCTCTCACTGCAAAGTCCCTTGTGGGAGCGAGCTTGCTCGCGATAGCGGACAGTCAGACAACACCTGTGTTGAATGTTGAACCGTCATCGCGAGCAAGCTCGCTCCCACAGTGGATCGGCGCTGAACATGCATCACGGCGTACGGTTACGCCGGGTTTCGATGATATTCGGCAACTGGGAAATCCGCCCCAGCAACCGCCCCAATGCATCCAGCCCCGGAATCTCGATGGTCAGGGACATCAGCGCGGTGTTGTCCTCCTTGTTCGAACGGGTGTTGACCGCCAGCACGTTGATCCGCTCATTGAGCAAAACCTGCGAGACGTCACGCAGCAACCCGGAACGGTCGTAGGCGCGGATGATGATGTCCACCGGATAGGTGAGTACCGGTACCGGGCCCCAGCTGACCTGGATGATCCGCTCCGGCTCCCGCCCACTCAGTTGCAGCACCGAGGCGCAGTCCTGGCGGTGAATGCTCACGCCGCGGCCCTGGGTGATGTAACCGACGATGGCATCACCCGGCAATGGCTGGCAGCAGCCGGCCATCTGGGTCATCAGGTTGCCGACGCCCTGGATCTGGATGTCCCCGCGCTTGCCCGGTTTGTAGCCGGTGGCCTTGCGTGGTATGAGTTCAAGCTGTTCGTTGCCACGCTCCGGCTCGACCAGTTGCTGCGCGAGGTTTACCAGTTGCGCCAGGCGCAAATCCCCGGCGCCGAGGGCGGCGAACAGGTCTTCGGCGGTTTTCATGTTGGCCTTGTCGGCCAGCTTGTCGAAATCCACCGCTGGCAGGCCGAGGCGATTGAGTTCGCGCTCGAGCAAGGTTTTACCGGCCGCGACGTTCTGGTCGCGAGCCTGCAACTTGAACCAGTGAACGATCTTCGCCCGTGCCCGCGACGTAGTGACATAACCCAGGTTCGGGTTCAGCCAGTCACGGCTCGGGGTGCCGTGCTTGCTGGTGATGATCTCGACCTGTTCACCGGTTTGCAGGCTGTAGTTGAGCGGTACGATGCGCCCGTTGATCTTGGCGCCACGGCAGTTGTGACCGATCTCGGTGTGTACGCGGTAGGCGAAGTCCAGCGGGGTCGCGCCCTTCGGCAAGTCGATGGCGTGACCGTCCGGGGTGAAGATGTAGACCCGGTCCGGCTCGATGTCGACCCGCAGTTGCTCCGCCAGGCCACCGATGTCGCCCAGTTCTTCGTGCCATTCGAGCACCTGGCGTAGCCAGGAAATTTTCTCTTCGTAGTGATTGGAACCGGATTTGACGTCGGTGCCTTTGTACTTCCAGTGGGCGCATACCCCCAGCTCAGCCTCTTCGTGCATGGCGTGGGTGCGGATCTGCACTTCCAGTACCTTGCCTTCCGGACCGATCACCGCCGTGTGCAGCGAGCGGTAGCCGTTTTCCTTCGGGTTGGCGATGTAGTCGTCGAACTCTTTCGGGATATGCCGCCACAGAGTGTGGACGATGCCGAGCGCGGTGTAGCAGTCGCGCATTTCCGGCACCAGCACGCGCACGGCACGCACGTCATAGATCTGGCTGAACTCCAGACCCTTGCGCTGCATTTTGCGCCAGATCGAATAGATGTGTTTGGCCCGGCCGCTGATGTCGGCATCGACGCCGGTGGCCTGCAGTTCGTTTTTCAGCTGGCTCATCACGTCGCTGATGAAGCGCTCGCGATCCAGTCGCCGCTCATGGAGCAGCTTGGCGATCTGCTTGTACTGGTCCGGTTCCAGGTAACGGAAGGACAAGTCTTCCAGTTCCCACTTGATATGACCGATACCCAGCCGATGGGCCAATGGCGCGTAGATGTCGAAGACTTCACGGGCCACACGGTTGCGCTTTTCGTCGTCGGCGGTTTTCACCGCACGGATCGCGCACGTGCGTTCGGCCAGCTTGATCAGGGCAACGCGAACGTCGTCAACCATGGCCACCAGCATCTTGCGCAGGTTTTCCACCTGGCCCTGGGTGCCCAGCACCAGGGATTTTCGCGGACTCAGGCTGTCGCTGATCGCGGCCATGCGCTGCACGCCGTCGATGAGCTTGGACACCACCGGACCGAAGCGCTGGCTGACGGCGGGCAACTTGATCTGGCCTTCGCGCACGCCTCGATACAGGATCGCGGCGACCAAAGAGTCCTGGTCGAGTTTGAGATCGGCGAGGATCTCGGCGATCTCAAGCCCTGTACGGAAAGTCGAGTTACCTTCCGACCACAGATTCTGTGCCGCATTGGCTTGTTGTTCGGCCTCGCGAGCGTACTCGCAGGCCTCTTTCAAGGCTTCGCGATCCAGTGCCAGATCGACACTGACCGCATGATCGAGCCAAGCCTCGAGATTGATACTGCCGTCGGTGTTGATCGGCTGGTGTGCTCTCACCTGTACCATCTTGCTTACCTTCCCTACGACGCAGATTCAATGCGTCAAATCGCTGACCTTCGTTGCCGGTGCGCCCACGTCGGGCTGGGTGCGCGGCTGCACGGGCGGGCCAGTCGGACCAGACGAGCATCCTAGCTCGCTTCAAATAACGCCATGGCCTCGACATGTGCCGTTTGAGGAAACATATCGAGAATCCCGGCACGTTTTAACCGGTAGCCCTGCTTGATCAATTCGACCGTGTCGCGCGCCAGAGTTGCAGGGTTGCACGACACATACACCAAACGTTCGGCGCCCAGGCTCCTGAGCTTGCGCACAACCTCGAAAGCACCGTCACGCGGTGGGTCCAAGAGTACCGCACAAAAGCCTTCGGCGGCCCATTCGGCGTCCGTCAAAGGCTGGGATAAATCGGCCTGAAAAAACTTCGCGTTATGCAGATTATTGCTGGCCGCATTCGCCGCGGCCCGATCGACCATCACCTGCACGCCTTCGACCGCCACCACTTCACGAGCAGCCTTGGCCAGTGGCAAGGCAAAATTGCCCAGGCCACAGAACAGGTCGAGTACGCGCTCATCCGCTGTCGGCTTCAGCCAGTCCAGTGCCTGGGCGACCATCGCTTCGTTGACGGCGGCGTTGACCTGAATGAAATCCCCGGGACGATACGCCAGCTCCAGGTCCCACTGTTCAAGACGATAGCCCAACGATTGATCGGCCTCGACCGGTTGCGGTTCGCCATCGCCGTGCAGCCACAACTGGGCTTCATGGAACGCGCAGAATTCCTTGAGGATCGTCAGGTCGGCATCGGACAACGGCGCCATGTGCCGCAGTAAAACCGCCAGCGTCGAGCCGCTGAACAACTCCACATGCCCGAGTGCCTGGGGTTTGCTCAAGCGCCGCAGCATCTCCGGCAAGCGGGCCATGATCGGTTGCAAGGGCTGTACCAGCACCGGGCAGTCATCGATGCCCACGATGTCCTGGCTGCCAGCGGCACGGAAACCGACTTCGAGTTTTTTTGCCTTCATGTCCCAGCGCACCGCGACGCGGGCGCGACGGCGGTAAGCGAACTCCGCACCGCTCAATGGCGCCGCCCACTCATCGGGTTCGACGCCCGCGACTCTCGACAACTGCTCGGCGAGCATGCGCTGTTTCAGGGCAAGCTGTTCGTTGTGGGGCAGATGCTGCACGCTGCAACCGCCACAGCGGCCGGCATGGGCGCACGGTGCAGGGCGGCGTAATTCGCTGGCCTTGAACACCCGTTCGGTGCGCGCCTCGACCACTTTGCCATGGGCACCGAGGACGCGCGCCTCGATCTCTTCACCGGCCAATGCGCCGATGACGAACCAGGTGCGACCTTCGAAAAACGCGATACCGCGACCGTCATTGGCCAGGCGCTCGATGGTCAGGCGCTGCTTTTTGCCGGTCGGGACTTGCGGGGCCTTGCTGCCGCCGGTGGGCTGGAAGCGCAGGCCTCTTTCATGTTTGGCCATCAGTTGGGCGCGTCGAAAATGCCGGTCGACAAGTAACGGTCGCCACGGTCGCAGATGATCGCGACGATCACCGCGTTTTCAACTTCTTTGGACAGGCGCAACATTGCCGCCACGGCACCGCCCGAGGACACGCCACAGAAAATGCCTTCTTCGCGGGCCAGACGACGGGTCACGTCTTCGGCTTCGCTTTGCGCCATGTCGACGATCCGGTCCACGCGGTCAGCCTGGTAGATCTTCGGCAGGTATTCCTGAGGCCAGCGGCGGATCCCCGGGATCGCCGAGCCTTCCATCGGTTGCAGGCCGATGATCTGCACGTTGTCGTTCTGCTCTTTCAAGTAGCGCGACACACCCATGATGGTGCCGGTGGTGCCCATGGAGCTGACGAAATGGGTGATGGTGCCCTGGGTCTGGCGCCAGATTTCCGGGCCGGTGGTGGTGTAGTGCGCCTCGGGGTTGTCACCGTTGGCGAACTGATCCAGTACCTTGCCCTGGCCTTCGGCTTCCATCTTCTGCGCGAGGTCACGGGCGCCTTCCATGCCCTGCTCCTGGCTGACCAGAATCAGCTCGGCGCCATAGGCCGTCATGGCTGCCTTGCGCTCGGCGCTGGAGTTGTCGGGCATGATCAGGATCATCTTGTAACCCTTGATCGCAGCGGCCATGGCCAAGGCGATCCCGGTGTTGCCCGAGGTCGCCTCGATCAGCGTATCGCCGGCGTGGATCTGCCCGCGCAGCTCGGCGCGGGTGATCATCGACAGCGCCGGACGGTCCTTGACCGAACCCGCCGGGTTGTTCCCTTCGAGCTTGAGCAAAAGGGTATTGCTGGTGGCGCCGGGCAGGCGCTGCAAACGGACCAGCGGAGTGTTGCCGACGCAATCGGCGATGGTTGGGTACTGCAAGGTCATGGCGTATTCGCAATCCAGACTGCGGGGGCGACTATCATACCGGCAAACGTTCCCAGGCCATATCACGCAAAGTGCGGTGCTTATGGCTTATGGGAATAAGCAGATATGTTGCGGTGAACAGGAGGGCCTAATCGCGAGCAAGCTCGCTCGCTCCCACAGGGTGCCGGGGTGATCACAGGTTTCGCGGTTCAAGCACGGTCAGTGTGGGAGCGGGATTGCCCGCGATGGCGTCGGCACTGGCGCTATCAACATCCGCCAACAACCGCATGTTCAGGCGCAACCCGGTTCCGGTGTTCTGTGCCCACAACTGTCCGCCCTGACGCTGCACCGCGTTTCGGGCGATGCTCAAGCCCAGGCCAAACCCACCATCCCCCGGCCGCGAACCGTCGAGTCGGGTGAACGGCAGGAAGATCCGCTCCAGATCAGCTTCCGCCACGCCGCCGCCCTGATCCTCCAGCCATAGATGCCAGAAATCTCCATCACGCTGGCCGCCGAGCAGGACAACCCCACCATCAGGTGAATGCCGTATCGCATTGCGCAGAATGTTTTCCAATGCCTGGGCCAGGGTGTTGAGATGACCGCGAACCCAGCAGGATGAATCTACGGTGCATTGCAACTGCGTATCGGGCCAACCACTTTCATAGCAGGCGTTCTCCGTGAGCATTTCCCACAGGGCCTGGATCTGGATCGCTTCGTCAGGCAAACGGGTGCGCTCGGTATCGAGCCACGCCAGTTGCAGCGTGTCTTCCACCAGCCGCTGCATGCCATCGACTTCACGGCCGATGCGTTCGCGCAATGGCTCCAGCCCCTGCTCGCTTTCACTGGCCACCCGCAGGCGGCTCAAGGGCGTGCGCAATTCGTGGGACAAGTCGCGCAGCAGTTGCTGCTGCAAGGCCACAGTGCTTTGCAGGCGCTCGGACATGTGATCGAACGCCCTGCCCAACTCGCCCAATTCATCGGAACGATTGGTAGTGCGGCTCGACAGGCGCACATTCAGTTGGTCGGCACGCCAGGCATTGGCCTGTTCACGCAGACTGTTGAGCGGCACCACCAACAAACGATACAGCCCGACGCACAACAGCAAGGTGAACAATCCCGGAATCACGCCGTTGGTGATCACCCGCCAGAACACCCGGTAACGCCCGGGTACGAAGCGTTTGGGCAACTCGATCACCAGGCTGCCGACGGAGGGGTCACCGGGAAAGGGTATGCGCATCCACGGCCGGCCTTTCTTGTGGATGGGCCAATCGAGGCCGCGCAAAAAAGTCAGGCGTTCGACTTCCTTGTCCGTCAGCGATTGGTTGCTCAAGGACTGCAAATCACCGCCGATGACACCGACCCAGCCTTTTTCCCGCTGATGCATGCCTTGCAGCCAGTCATCGATACCGGCGCTCTGACGCTGCTGCCATGCCTGCTCGGCTTCAGCGGCATAACCGGACAGGGTGCCGCGGGCCTCATCGGAGAGGAACTGGTTACGCTGCTCCATGTAACGGCCCCAGGACCAACTCAGCCAGATCATCAGCAGACAGAAAGCGACCAATAGACAGGCCAGTTTCCAGAACAGCGAATGCCTGCCCGGCAAGTTACATTTCATCGGCGGCGCTCAGGATGTAGCCCTTGCCCCAAACCGTACGCACTTCGCGCTCGGTGTAGCCAATGGCCTTGAGCTTGCGGCGGATCTGGCTGATGTGCATGTCCAGGCTGCGGTCATGGGCCGCGTAACCGCGCTGCAGCACCTGTTGATAAAGAAAGGCTTTGCTCAGTACTTCGTCGGCGCTGCGGTGCAGCGTCTCCAGCAACCGATACTCGCTGCGGGTCAGGCCACCGGCCTGTTCGCCATAAAAGACCTCGAAGCTTTCATCGTCGAAACGCAGGCTGTCCATCGACGGCGCCGGCACGGCGGGCGCGGGTCGGCGGTCGAGTGCCACCCGCCGCAGAATGGCTTCGATGCGCACCCGCAACTCCACCATGCTGAAGGGCTTTGGCAGGTAATCATCAGCCCCCAGGCGAAAGCCGCTGATGCGATCGGCCTCGGCACCGAGGGCCGACATCAGCAACACCGGGGTGGAATGGCTCTGGCGCAATTGGGTCAGTACCGCCAGGCCGTCCATGCCCGGCAGCAGGATATCCATCAACACCACGTCGAATGGTTGCCGGCGGGCAATGTCCAGGCCTTCCTGACCGTTCTGGCACCAG
This sequence comes from Pseudomonas sp. PDM30, assembly GCF_019218985.1. Classification (NCBI taxonomy): domain Bacteria; kingdom Pseudomonadati; phylum Pseudomonadota; class Gammaproteobacteria; order Pseudomonadales; family Pseudomonadaceae; genus Pseudomonas; species Pseudomonas sp. PDM30. Next base: position 527,666 of record NZ_JAHUWM010000001.1, on the reverse strand, counting down.
GTCACCTGGAAGCCGCTGCGGTCCAGATGCTCATGAACGTAGGCTCCGAGCACAAGGTCGTCTTCGATGGACAGGATTCGGGGAAGGCCGGCAGTGATGGGAGTCATGACTATCTGCAAATAATTCTCAGTTGAGCGATTATTCAAGATTGCCTCGCCAGGGGCAACCCACCGTTTGTCCGTATTGCCAATGAGTCGTCCGGACCGACGAATGACGGCACCATTTTTACGAAGATTGCCCGCGAGCAAATCGCTACACTGCGCAAGTGGTGCATGGCGGATGCATGTGCAGGCCTATAAATAGCGGGATGCAGGAGAGATGCGTGCTCAAGAAACTGGGAATCAAAGGCCGCGTGCTGTTGCTGACCCTGTTGCCAACCAGCCTGATGGCGTTGGTGCTGGGGGGATATTTTACCTGGATGCAACAGGCTGACCTGCAAACCCAACTCATGCAGCGCGGCGAAATGATCGCCGAGCAGTTGGCTCCACTGACGGCGCCAGCCATGGGCCATCAGGACAACGAACTGCTCGAACGCATCGCCACCCAGGCCCTGGAACAAACCGACGTGCGGGCCGTGACCTTCCTGGCTCCTGACCGCACGCTGCTGGCCCACGCCGGCCCGACCATGCTCAACCAGACACCCTCCGGCAGTGGCACGCAGATGCTGCGCCGCAGTGGCAACGATGCGACCCGCTATCTGCTGCCGGTATTCGGCAAACACCGCAACCTGGCCGGGGACGTGATTCCCGAAGAAGCCGACCGCCTGCTGGGCTGGGTCGAGCTTGAACTGTCCCATAACAGCATGCTGTTGCGCGGTTACCGCAGCCTGTTCGCCAGCCTGATGTTAATCGTGGCGGGGCTGATAGGTGCGGCACTGCTGGCCTTGCGCATGGGTCGCACGATCAATCGGCCATTGAGCCAGATCAAGCAAGCCGTGGCTCAACTCAAGGACGGTCATCTGGAAACCCGCCTGCCGCCACTCGGCAGTCAGGAACTGGACGAGTTGGCCTCCGGCATCAACCGCATGGCCGGCACCCTGCAAAATGCGCAGGAAGAATTGCAGCACAGCATCGACCAGGCCACCGAAGACGTGCGCCAGAATCTGGAAACCATCGAGATCCAGAACATCGAACTGGACCTGGCGCGCAAGGAAGCCCTGGAAGCGAGCCGGATCAAGTCCGAATTCCTGGCCAACATGAGCCATGAAATCCGCACGCCGCTCAACGGCATTCTCGGTTTCACCCACCTGCTGCAAAAAAGCGAGCTCACCCCGCGCCAGCTCGACTACCTGGACACCATCGAAAAATCCGCCGACAGCCTGCTGGGCATCATCAACGAGATTCTCGACTTTTCGAAAATCGAGGCCGGCAAGCTGGTGCTCGACCATATTCCGTTCAACCTGCGCGACCTGCTACAGGACACCCTGACCATCCTCGCCCCGGCTGCCCACGCCAAGCAGCTGGAACTGGTGAGCCTGGTGTACCGGGACACGCCGCTGTCGCTGGTGGGCGACCCACTGCGGCTCAAGCAGATCCTGACGAACCTGGTGAGCAACGCGATCAAGTTCACCCGCGAAGGCACCATCGTCGCCCGCGCCATGCTCGAAGAAGAACACGAAGACACCGTGCAGTTGCGCATCAGCATTCAAGACACAGGCATCGGTCTTTCGAACCAGGACGTACGCGCCCTGTTCCAGGCCTTCAGCCAGGCCGACAACTCGCTGTCGCGGCAACCCGGCGGTACTGGCCTGGGCCTGGTGATTTCCAAGCGCCTGATCGAACAGATGGGCGGTGAGATAGGCGTCGACAGCACGCCGGGGGAAGGGTCGGAATTCTGGATCAGCCTGAGCCTGCCAAAAACCCGCGACGATGCCGAAGACCTGCCCTCGGCACCCTTGCTCGGGCGACGGGTGGCGGTACTGGAAAACCACGAGCTGGCACGGCAGGCGTTGCAGCATCAACTGGAAGACTGCGGCCTCAGCACCACACCGTTCAATACCCTGGAAAGCCTGACCAATGGCGTCACCGCCGCCCACCAGACCGACCAGGCGATCGACCTCGCCGTGCTCGGCATCACCAGTAACGACATGCCGCCGGAACGCCTCAACCAGCACATCTGGGACCTCGAGCATCTTGGCTGCAAAGTGCTGGTGCTGTGCCCGACCACGGAACAGACGCTGTTCCATCTTTCCGTGCCCAACCCCCACAGCCAGCTCCAGGCTAAACCGGCCTGCACCCGCAAGCTGCGACGCTCCCTGTCTGACCTGGTCAACCCGCGGTCTATGCGCAGCGAGCCGGGCGAACCGGTATCCAGCCGTGCCCCGAAGGTGCTTTGCGTCGACGACAATCCGGCCAACCTGATGCTGGTGCAAACCCTGCTCGAAGACATGGGCGCCAAGGTACTCGCGGTGGAAAGCGGTTATGCCGCCGTCAAGGCGGTGCAGAACGAGACATTCGATCTGGTGTTGATGGACGTGCAGATGCCCGGCATGGACGGTCGCCAGAGCACCGAGGCGATCCGCCAGTGGGAAAGCGAACGCCATTGCACGCCGCTGCCGATCGTGGCCCTCACTGCCCACGCCATGGCCAACGAAAAACGCGCGCTGCTGCAAAGCGGCATGGACGACTACCTGACCAAACCGATCAGTGAACGGCAATTGGCGCAAGTGGTGCTGAAGTGGAGCGGCCTGGCGCTGCGCAATCACAGTCCGGAGCGCTCCGGCGATGGGCATGCTGGCACCCATGACCTGTTGGTGCTCGACCACGAGGAAGGATTGCGCCTGGCTGCCGGCAAGGCCGATCTGGCCGCGGACATGCTGGCGATGCTGCTGGCGTCACTGGAGGCTGACCGCGAAGCCATCCGACTGGCTCGGCAAAGCAATGAACACAACGCCCTGGTCGAACGGGTCCATCGCCTGCATGGCGCGACGCGTTACTGCGGCGTACCGCAATTGCGTGCGGCCTGCCAACGCAGCGAAACCCTGCTCAAGCAACAGGACCCGAAAGCCAGCCTGGCACTGGATGAGCTCGACCGGGCAATCAATCGCCTGGCAGCCCAGGCGCGCATGAATGCTTGATGCAGCGCAATCGCGAAGGGCTGTTGGCGAGTTAACCTGGGGACTGTCGAATGCCGGCTTGCTCAACGGCGCAGGCCACCTTCAAGGAGCACCGCATGCGTACGATTCTTTTCAGCAGCCAGAACTACGACCGCGACAGCTTTCTCGCGGCCGGGCAACCGGCCGGCATCGAGCTGCAATTTCAGACTGCGCGCCTGAGCCTCGACACGGTAGCGCTCGCCCAAGGGTATGAAGCGGTCTGCGCGTTCATCAATGATGACCTTGGCGCTGCGGTACTCGAGCGCCTGGCCGCTGGAGGCACACGCCTGATCGCCCTGCGCTCGGCCGGTTACAACCATGTCGACTTGCCGACAGCAAAACGCCTGGGACTGGCCATCGTGCGTGTCCCGGCCTATTCGCCCCACGCCGTTGCCGAACATGCAGTAGCGCTGATCCTCGCACTCAACCGCCGCTTGCCCCGCGCCTACAACCGCACTCGCGAAGGGGATTTCAGACTGCAGGGGCTGACCGGTTTCGATCTGGTGGGCAAGACCGTCGGCGTGGTCGGCACCGGTCAGATTGGTGCCACCTTCGCCAAAATCATGAGCGGATTTGGCTGCCGGTTGCTGGCCTATGACCCCTACCCCGACCCGCAGGTCGAAGCCCTCGGCGCTCGCTACCTGAGCCTGCCGCAATTGCTGGCCGAATCGCAGATCATCAGCCTGCACTGCCCGCTCAACGAGCAGAGCAAGTACTTGATCAACCGCGAGTCCCTGGCGCACATGCAACCGGGCGCGATGTTGATCAATACCGGGCGTGGCGGTCTGGTGGACACCCCGGCACTGATCGATGCCCTGAAAGACGGTCGCCTGGGTTACCTGGGGCTGGATGTGTATGAGGAGGAAGCGCAGTTGTTCTTCGAGGACCGCTCCGACCTGCCGTTGCAAGACGATGTGCTGGCCAGGCTGCTGACCTTTCCTAACGTGATCGTCACCGCGCACCAGGCGTTCCTGACCCGCGAAGCACTGGACGCGATTGCCGCCACCACATTACACAACATTGCAGCCTGGACGGCGGGCACCCCGGAAAACCTGGTGACGGGAGACTGAAACGGATCGAAGGTCATCTACCTGCGCGATGCGGCGTACAAGCCCGTGCTAGCATATCGCGCATATTTGGAGGACCCATGGTCGAACACGATTTCCGCTACAGCCTGATGAACCCGCAACACACCCTCACTGAATGCCGCGCCCTGGTGCCGGGGCGCTATCAAGTCACCGGCAACGGTGGTTCGATTCGCAACAATGACGTGCTGGTTGTGACCCTCAAGGGTGCCAAGGACTTGTCCATGCGCCTGACCGTCGAAACGGTTCGCCACCTGATCAACCCGCCCGGCCAATGGGTCGCGGTAGCCAGTGGCCCGGTGTTCGGCGAACTGGCCATCCACACCTGGCAAGTGAACTGTGACAGCTGTGCCAAAGAGCTGAGCTTCGAGTTTGCCGTCGATGCCAAGCTGGGCAACAAGGCCGAAAAGCCTGCCGCCACCGCGCGGATTGCCGAGTTGGGCTGGACCAGCGTTGGCGAGAAACACCTGTGCCCGAAATGCCAGGAGCCTGCGTGATGAAAGGCCTCGCTCTGACCGCCATGGTCGGTGCCGGCCTGCTGGGCTGCGCCGCCGAGCCGGTGCAACTGCAACAGAACCGCAGCTACATTCTGGAGTGGATCGGCGAGCGGCCGTTGATGGACTACAGCCACCTGACCGTCACCCTCGACGAAGATGGCCGGGCCTACGGCAATGGCGGCTGCAACCACTGGTTCGCGCCGTACACCCTCGATGGCGACAAACTGACCTTCGGCAAAATCGGCAGCACCCGCAAATTGTGCGCGCCGGCACTGATGGAACAGGAAAAACGCTTCCTTCAGGCCCTGGAAAACGTCCAGCGTTGGGACGTCTCCCCGATCGAGCAGATACGCTTCTGGCCAGCCGAAGGCAAGCCGTTACGTTGGTGGCTCGAGGAGGGTTGATCGCCCTTTCAGCACGCTGAAACCAGTGGGGAGGGGGCTTGCCCCCTCGCCACAAAAAGCCCCTGACCACAATGAAAACGATCATCTGATCAATTCTTCGCCTGCAACGCCTCAAGCTTCGCCATCACCCCCGCCGCCGTCTGTTCACCCATCAACTGCTCACGCACCTTGCCCTTGTTATCGACGATGTAGGTCACCGGCAATGCTTCGCTGCGCGGCAGCTCGAACAGTTCGGAAGGGTCCTGGGCCAGCACGGTGAACCTGATCCCAAGTTTCTCGCTCGCGTCCTTCAGTTCTTGCCCCTGGACATTGTCGAAGTTGACCCCGAACACACCGATTTTCTTGTCCTTGAGCTGCTCAGCCAAGGCATTCAACTCCGGTATCTCGGTACGGCAAGGCCCGCACCATTCTGCCCAGTAGTTCAGGACCAGCCATTTGCCGTCCAGTCGGTCGGCGGCGATCTTGTGGCCGTCCTGGTCGATGCCATAGTCATTACCGCAGCCCCCCAGCATCAACGCCCCAATAATCGCCAATGCTGCTGCCAGTCGCCTTGTCATGTCGTGTTCCTTGTCAAAAATTGAATGCACCTGCGACCCATCGCCTCTTACGGTTCTGGATTGCGCGCTGCACAGTTAGAATAGCCGCCACCTTACGCAAGATGCGACCCGCTCATGACCGATCTGACGCTTTATCACAATCCGCGCTGCTCGAAATCCCGCGGTGCGCTCGAACTGCTTGAAGCCCGTGGCCTGACCCCGACCGTGGTCCGTTACCTGGACACTCCGCTGGACGCCGCGCAAATCCAGAGCCTGCTGGGCAAACTCGGGATCAGCGCCCGGCAATTGCTGCGCACCGGCGAGGACGAGTACAAGACCCTTGACCTGGCCGACAGCAGCCTGAGCGAAGCGCAATTGATTGCCGCCATCGCCGCCCACCCGAAACTGATGGAACGACCGATTCTCGAAGTCGGCAACAAGGCCATCATCGGCCGCCCACCGGAGCAGATCCTGGAACTGTTGCCATGAGTGCACCGTACATTCTGGTTCTGTACTACAGCCGCAGCGGCTCGACCAACGAAATGGCCCGGCAGATCGCCCGTGGTGTCGAACAGGCCGGGCTTGAGGCCCGCCTGCGCACGGTGCCGGCGATTTCCAGCGAGTGCGAAGCCGTTTCGCCGGAGATTCCCGACGAAGGCGCGCTGTATGCCAGCCTCGACGACCTGAAGAACTGTGCCGGCCTGGCACTCGGCAGTCCGACCCGCTTCGGCAACATGGCGGCACCACTGAAGTATTTCCTCGACGGCACCAGCAACCTGTGGCTGACCGGCGCCCTGGTGGGAAAACCGGCGGGTGTGTTCACCTCCACCGCGAGCCTGCACGGCGGTCAGGAGACCACGCTGCTGTCGATGATGCTGCCGTTGCTGCACCATGGCATGCTGATCACCGGCCTGCCCTACAGCGAGTCGGCACTGCTGGAAACCCAGGGAGGCGGTACGCCATACGGCGCCAGCCACCACGCCGGTGCCGACGGCAAAAGCGGTCTGGATGCCCATGAAGTGGCGTTGTGTCGCGCGCTGGGTCTGCGCCTGGCCAAGACCGCACAGAAACTGGAGAGCTGAGGTGGCCAAGAAGCCGAAGATCCTGCCCGCCCTCGAATGGCTCGAACCACGCGTCAAGGCGATGCGCGCCATCAGCCTGCTGTGCTTTTTCGGCCTGGTGGGACTGCTGTGTGTTTACTACCTGGCGATTGCCGATCTGCATGGGGCACGCCCCTGGGTGATCCTGTTGATCGAACTGGTGCCACTGCTGATTCTGGCACCGGGGATGATCGTCGGCAGCCCTCGCGGGCATTCGTGGATGTGCTTTGTGGTGAACCTGTACTTCATCAAGGGCGCATTGGCTGCCTATGACCCGAACCGGCAAGTCTTCGGCTTGCTGGAGATGGGCGCGAGTCTGGCGGTGTTTTGCTCGGCGCTGTTGTATGTGCGGTGGCGGTATCAGTTGAACCGCAAGTTGGCTGGCGAGGGCGAACCCTCCGTCGCCTGACCCACCGCTATCGCGAGCTGGCTCGCTCCCACAGGGGATTTTGTGAACGACACAGATCCAATGTGGGAGCGGGCTTGCCCGCGATTGGGGCGACTCGGTCTCAATGATTGACTGTGTAAGCCAGCATCATCGAAATCTGGCTCATCGGCCGCCCGCCGCTTTCCTCATGCCACTGATTGAACACGTCCTGCACCAACGCCAGGTCGCGCAGACTGCTCGGCACCTTGTCGATGATGTCCTGCGCATTCAGCGCCGCCACCACGTCATAGCTCGGTACAAAGGTGTCCTTGCCGATCATCCGCAAGAAGCGCGGGGCTGACAGCCCGCCCAACTGATGCCCACGTTTTTTCAGGAAGGTCCAGAGCCCGACGATATCGGTCACCGGCCAGTCGGCGATGAGCGCGCCGAAGCTGCCCTTTTCATGGGCCACATCCAGTATGAACTGCGCATTGCGCGGCACGCTCTTGAGCTTGCCCAGGTGACGGATGATCCGCGTGTCCTGCATCAGGCGCTCAAGGTGCTCGGCGCTCATCAGCACGACTTTTTCCGGGTCGAACCTGAAGAACACTTCTTCGAAGGCCGGCCACTTGGCATCCACCAGGCTGTGCTTGAGCCCGGCGCGGAACACCCGCAGCGCCATCATCGAGAGGTAGCGATCGTCGCTGATCTTGCGCAGTTGCGCGGGAGTCTTGGGAACGGGCAGATGGGCTTCCAGTTCAGCCACCGAACCGAAGCGGTTCAAGCAGTACTCATTCAGCCACTTGTAGTCGCGCATGCCCTCTCCTGGAGGTTGAAACAAAATACAGTTGTAGAGTGAGCCTGTGGCGAGGGGGCTTGCCCCCGTTGGGCTGCGAAGCGGCCCAAGATCTCCCAAGCACCAAAGATCTTGTGAGTGCTACGCACTCAAACAGGGCGGTGCGGCGTTCCGACAAGCCCCCTCACCACAGGCTCGCGCCCACAGTAGTTGTGGTCAGAGGTTGACCACGTTGACGAAGCGCGATGCGGCGCTTTCGTCGATCTTGAGGCTGGTGAAGTCGAACAGGTTGCGATCCGCCAGTTGGGACGGGATCACGTTCTGCAGGCTACGGAAAATGCTCTCGGTACGGCCCGGGGTCTTGCGTTCCCAGTCCAGCAGCATTTCCTTGACCACCTGACGCTGCAGGTTCTCCTGGGAACCGCAGAGGTTGCACGGAATGATCGGGAATTGCTTGAAGTCCGAGTAGGCCTGGATGTCTTTTTCGTTGCAGTAGGCCAGCGGGCGGATCACCACATTACGACCATCGTCGGCGCGCAGCTTCGGTGGCATGGCCTTGAGCGAACCGTTGAAGAACATGTTCAGGAAGAACGTTTCGACGATGTCGTCGCGATGGTGACCGAGGGCCATCTTGGTCGCGCCGATTTCATCGGCGAAGGTGTAGAGCGTGCCGCGACGCAGGCGCGAGCACAGCGAGCAGGTGGTCTTGCCTTCCGGGATCAATTCCTTGACCACCGAGTAAGTGTCTTTCTCGACGATGTGGTACTCGATCCCCAGTTCCTTGAGGTAGGCCGGCAGCACGTGCTCCGGGAAACCCGGCTGCTTCTGGTCCATGTTCACGGCCACGATCTCGAACTTGATCGGCGCGACCTTCTGCAAGTGCATCAGCACATCGAGCATGGTGTAGCTGTCCTTGCCACCGGACAGGCAGACCATGACCTTGTCGCCGTCTTCAATCATGTTGAAATCGGCAACTGCCTCTCCGGCCAGTCGGCGAAGGCGCTTTTGCAGTTTGTTCTGGTTGACCGTGAGAGTGCCCATGACGCGAAATCCGTGAGGTGTGACGAAAGGCCGGCATTTTACGCAAAAACGCCTCAGGGGCGAAGTGCCTCGCCAAAAGGGCTGTTCGCCACAGACCCTGCGGCGATTAACAACTGCGTTTACAGCGCGATTTGCTCTAAAGCCCTTACTCCCTCTGAGGAAACTCCTCCCTATACTGCGACATAAGGTCACATACAAATTCAGACCTATGACTTGCTTGGCCGCATTGGCCCGTAGGCGCTCCACTGGGGGGCGACGGTAAAAACAAGAGGAGTGACTGGCATGATCCATCACGTAGTGGGGCTCTTCACCCACCCTGACCAAGAATGGAAAGAAATCCGTGGCGACCAGGAGGAAAGCATCAGCCACATGTACCTGACCCATACGCTGATCCTGGCGGCGATCCCCGCCGTGTCTGCCTTTATTGGCACCACACAGGTCGGCTGGGTCATCGGCAATCGACCTCCCGTAATGCTGACCGTAGAAAGCGCAATATGGATGACGGTCATGTCGTACCTGGCGATGCTCGGTGGTGTGGCCGTAATGGGCGCCTTCATCCACTGGATGGCCCGCACCTATGACGCCAACCCAAGCCTGGCCCGTTGCATTGCGTTTGCCACCTACACCGCTACACCGCTGTTCATCGGCGGTCTCGCCGCCTTGTACCCACACCTGTGGCTGGGGATGATCGTCGGTACCGCAGCGATCTGCTACACGGTGTACTTGCTGTATGTGGGCTTGCCGACATTCATGAACATTCCATCTGACGAGGGCTTCCTGTTTTCAAGTTCGGTGCTCGCCGTAGGCCTGGTGGTGCTGGTCGCCATCATGGCGTTCACAGTAATTGTCTGGGGACTCGGCGTGGGCCCGGTCTACACCAGTTAGCCGCTCATCACTGAAAATCAGAACTGCCGACAAAGGCCGCCGCAAGGCGGTCTTTTCATTCTTCAGCAACGAGAACGCACACGACCATTCGGCAACCTGGTGATTCGCAAGGTCCGAAGGTTGCGGCATACTCGACCGCTCTGGAGATCCATCAAGCATGCCCGAGCAACTCAATACCCGCGTCGAAGACTGTTTCCAACTAGCCGAATCCTTTTTCAAACGACCTTTCAAGCGCCCCGTGGTGAGCCTCAAGCTGCGCGGGCAAAAAGCCGGTGTCGCGCATTTGCACGAGAACCTGCTGCGCTTCAACCCGCAGCTGTACCGGGAAAATACCGAAGATTTCCTCAAGCAGACCGTGGCCCATGAAGTCGCGCACCTGATCGCCCACCAACTGTTCGGCGACCGCATCCAACCCCATGGTGAAGAGTGGCAACTGATCATGCGCGGCGTGTACGAACTGCCGCCCAACCGCTGCCACACCTATGACGTCAAACGCCGCAGCGTGACCCGCTACATCTACAAGTGCCCGTGCGTCGACAGCGACTTCCCGTTTTCGGCACAGCGCCACAGCCTGGTTCGGCAGGGACGGCGGTATTTGTGTCGGCGGTGCCGCAATACGTTGGTGTTCAGTGGCGAGATGCGGGTCGAGTAGTTGGATTTTCGGTGTTTGTGCTGCCGCCATCGCGAGCAAGCTCGCTCCCACAGGGAATCTGTGGCGTGACACAAACCCAGTGTGGGAGCGAGCTTGCTCGCGATGGCGGCCTGACAGGCACTAAAGAATCACCTTGGCCCGCCGCAACTGCTCGATCCGCTCAGCACTGAACCCCAACTCTCCCAACACCTGATCCGTATGCTGCCCCAGCGCCGCGCCAATATGCCGGGGCTCCGGCAAACCTTGCGAAAACTTCAACGGGCACGCCATCTGCGCCTGGGTCGAGCCATCGCCACGAGGTACGTCGGCCACCAACTCCCGCGCCTGCAACTGCGGATGACCGAGCGCTTCTCCCAGGCTCAACACTGGCTCGACACACGCATCCAGCTCTGCGAACAGCGCGCGCAACTCGGCAAAGTCATGCTTTTCGAATTCGAGCTTCAGCGCGTCTTTAAGCTGTTTCTGATGCGCCGGTTGCGGTGACAGGCCGAGGCCGGCCAATTCCTCCAGACCCAATGCCGTGCACAACTGTTTCATGAAGACCGGCTCCAGGCTGCCCACCGACAGCCAACGCCCATCCCGGGAGCGGTAGTAATCGTAGAAACTGCCGCCATTGAGCACCTGGTTTTCCGGTCCCGGCTCGACGCCGCAGGCCAGATACCCGGCACCGGCCATCGCATTGAGGCTGAACGCGCAGTCGGTCATGCTGACATCCAGGTGCTGGCCCTGCCCGGTTTGCTGTCGGGCGATGACTGCCGCCAGCAAGCCAATCACCCCGTGCAGCGAACCACCGGCGACATCCGCCACCTGCATGCCCAACGGCAACGGCCCAGTGTCGGCACGGCCGGTGTAACTCGCCAGCCCGGACAGGGCCAGGTAGTTGATGTCATGACCGGCGCGGTCCTTGTAGGGGCCCGTCTGGCCATAGCCGGTGATCGACACATAAATCAGTCTCGGATTGATCGCCTTCAGGGCTTCGTAACCCAGGCCCAGACGCTCCATGACACCGGGACGGAACTGCTCGAGCACAATGTCGTAGTCCTGCAGCAACGACCTGATCACCTCCAGCGCCTCAGGCTGCTTGAGATCCAGGGTCAGGCTGCGCTTGTTGCGATTGAGATAGGCATGACTGGCTGACACACCTTGATCGTGGGGCGGCAACACCCGCAGCAAATCCATGCGGGTCGGCGATTCGATGCGCAGCACTTCGGCGCCCATGTCCGCCAGCAGCAACGAGGCGAACGGCCCCGGCAGCAATGTCGAGAAATCCAGAACCTTGAGTGATGCCAGTGGACCGAGCATAAGTGTTCTCCAGTGCGATCCTCCAAGCCTAGGCAGCCGAGAACATCGCAGCAATCACCTGATGCGTCACTGGCGGTGACCGTTGCGCTCAAATCGCAGGTATGAAAAACCCGCCGAAGCGGGTTTTTCATTGCAGGCCGAGTTTCTGTTGAGCGTTTACTTGACGCTGGCCGGGGCTGGGCCTTCGGCCACGCCCAGGTCGTCTACTTCACGCTCGTCGGAGATACCGCGACCGCCGGAAGCCAGTTCGACTTGCAGCGTGTCTTCGTCCAGCTCTTTCACCCACTTGGCCACGACCAGGGTCGCAACAGCGTTACCCACCAGGTTGGTCAGGGCACGGGCTTCGGACATGAAGCGGTCTATACCGAGGATCAGCGCCAGGCCGGCAACCGGCAGGTGGCCCACGGCGGACAGGGTGGCAGCCAACACGATGAAGCCACTACCGGTCACACCGGCGGCGCCCTTGGAGGACAACAGCAGCACCAGCAGCAAGGTGATCTGGGCAGTGAGGTCCATTGGGGTGTCAGTCGCCTGAGCGATGAACACAGCGGCCATGGTCAGGTAGATCGACGTACCGTCGAGGTTGAACGAGTAACCAGTCGGGATCACCAGACCCACAACGGATTTCTGTGCACCCAGGCGTTCCAATTTGATCAGCATGCGTGGCAGAGCGGATTCCGAAGAGGAAGTGCCCAGCACGATCAGCAGTTCTTCACGGATGTAGCGAATCAATTTGATGACGCTGAAACCGTGCGCGCGGCAGATGGCACCCAGTACCAGGAGCACGAACAGGATGCAGGTGATGTAGAAGCAGATCATCAACTGGCCCAGTTGCACCAGCGAACCGACGCCGTAGGCACCGATGGTGAAAGCCATCGCACCGAACGCACCGACTGGAGCGAGCTTCATGATCATGTTGATGATGTTGAACATCACGTGAGCAAAGCGATCGATGAAGTCCAGCACCGGCTTGCCGTAGGCACCCAGGCGATGCAGGGCGAAACCGAAGATCACCGAGAACATCAGCACTTGCAGGATGTCGCCGTTGGCGAACGCGCCGACGATGGTGTTCGGGATCACGTTGAGGACAAAGGCAATGATGCTTTGGTCTTTACCAGCCGAGATGAAGCCAGCGATTTTGCTGGTATCCAGGGTCGATACGTCGATGTGCATGCCGGCACCCGGTTGCACGACGTTGACCACGACCAGGCCGATCAGCAAGGCAAGGGTGGACACGATTTCGAAGTACAGCAGCGCATAGCCGCCGGTCTTGCCGACCGATTTCATGTTCTGCATGCCGGCGATACCACTGACGACGGTACAGAAGATGATCGGCGCGATGACCATTTTGATCAGTTTGATGAACCCGTCACCCAGCGGTTTGAGGGCTACACCGGTCTGCGGGTAGAAGTGACCGAGCAAAATGCCGATAGCGATGGCAACGATCACCTGGAAGTACAGGGATTTATACAGTGGCTGACGAGTCGTCATTGCAAAGTTCCTCAAAGGTGCCCGGTGACAACATCCAGCTGTTGCCCGCAACACCGCGATTGCGAACCCTCCTGCACTGGAGGGATTTGTTTTTTCGAGCTGCGCAACGGCAGGCATCTGCTCGTTGTATCGCAAGGCCCGTGCCACCTTCCGTAAAACCCCCTGCAAGCCTTTTTATATCTGGGGTTGCAGCGAATTCCCTGTCACCGAACGGCTACAAGCATGTGGCGGATTTCCGCCCCTGCACTGAAAGTCGTCCTGCAATTTGGCGGATATCCGCCCTGTTCACGCCCGCGGCGCGCAGCTAACATCCGTCGATCAACGGTCAGATCTGCTGCCATGCGCGAACGTACCATCGCCAGTCACTTCGCCCGCGCCGCCCTGTGTGGTGCGCGTCGGCACGGCTACGACTATTCGGGCTTGCTACAGCAACTGGGAATCAGCCCCGAGTTGCTGGACGAACCCCGGGCACGCATCGCTCCGGAGCAATTCACCCAACTGATCCAGGCGTTATGGCTGGCACTGGACGACGAGTACCTCGGGTTCGGGCAAGCCCCAAGCAGGCCGGGCAGCTTCGCAATGATGTGCCATGCCGTGATTCACTGCCGCAGCCTGGATAAGGCACTCCATCGCGGCTTGTTGTTTTACAGCCTGTTCCCCGGGGCGCCCCGTTTGACCCTGAGCCGCGAAGATGAATGGGTGCGCCTGAGCCTGGACGACTCGCAGCTCTGGGACCCGGATCATTTCCTCAGTGAAAGCCTGCTGGTGATCTGGCACCGTTTCGGCAGCTGGCTGATCGGCCAGCGCATTCGCCTGGAACAGGCCACGTTCAGCTACCCCCGGCCGGAACACGGCGCCGAGTACGACCTGCTGTTTTCCTGTCCGCTTGAGTTTTCCAGGCCCCAGAGCAGCCTGTTGTTTCACAGCCGCTACCTGGCCATGCCGTTGTTGCAGGATGAACGCACCCTCAAGCATTTCCTCGAACGCTCCCCCGCCGACCTGCTCTCGCGCCCGGACGATGGCGACAGCTTGAGCAGCCGCCTGCGGCGCTTGCTCAGTCGCGACAGTTCACACTGGCCCGACCTGGAAGCCGTGGCCGCCCACCTGCACATCAGCCCGCAGACCTTGCGCCGGCATTTGCGGGAAGAGGGTTCGAGCTTTCAGGAATTGAAGGACCAATTGCGCCGGGACATCGCGATTTATCACCTGAGCCGCGCCGACCTGTCGTTGCAACAGATCGCCGAGCAGTTGGGGTTTTCCGAGCCGTCGGCGTTTCACCGGGCGTTCAAGAAATGGACGGGGCTGACGCCGGGGGCTTATCGGGCGCAGGAGAACTGAATTTTCAGCACCCGCGTTACACCCCGTCCAGATTTGGCGAACGCTTACCCTGGAGGCGGGATGATCAGTGACAGGCCAGGGTAAATTTTGTCTGGATGATCCAGCACCGACCTGTTCGCATTAAAGATCAGTAGGTATTTGGCAGCATCGCCATAAAACTCTCTGGCAATTGTGGACAATGTATCGCCCCTTACCACCACATACATATTCAACTGACTGACCGGCGCAATCGCCAGTGTGGCCGGTGACTCGAAGTCCACATCGCCCAGCAGGTTTACTTGTCCGATGAACCGGCCAAGATTATTGGCCGTGGTCGCATGTATGTCATGCATCAGCACAATGGAATTCTTTCTTTTCCTTACTTGCTCAACACCATGGGATACCCAGCCCCCCGGTTGGTAGTTGCTGCTCCAGTCCAGGGTATCCACGTTCCAGAGAACCTGCCGGTACCCCAACTCGGCGACAGTGCGATCGACCATCGCGTCGTGAGCGCCATAAGGCGGCCTCATGATCAGGTCCGGCTGCTGGTAGGGAGTCAGCGCCTGCTCCGTCATTTTGACTTGATCGATGATGGTGTCTTTGTCCTGGCCGACCAGTCTTAGATGATCGTAAGTGTGATTGCCGATCCGGTGCCCTTCGCCCAGGATGCGCTTGATACGCTCGCCATGCCTGGCAACCAGATTGCCAACAATAAAAAACGTTGCCTTGATATCAAACAGCTCCAGTGTTTCCAGCACGGTTTCGGTCTGGGCTTGCCGAGGACCGTCGTCAAACGTCAGCCAAACTTTCTTCCTTTCCATCCTTATCTCCTTTGGTGGCTTGTAACGCTTCAGCCCCTATCCACTCATGCAAGCAACACAGACTCTGCGTGTTCATGTCGTCAATAAGGCGAGGCTTATTACTTGCCACCAAACGGCTGAACGCCAACAAAACATTGTTGCCGGTCGTTTAACGCTTGATACCTGTAGCCCGAAAAGCCTGCTATCAAATACCCGTTCACACCGCTGGAAAATAAATCCGGAACGCCGCTCCGCCCATCGGTGAATCCCCCAGGGTCAGCTGGGCGTGGTAGCTCTCGATGATGTCCTTGACCACCGCCAGGCCGATACCCTGCCCCGGGTGCTGGCGGTCCAGGCGTTCTCCGCGCTCGAGAATCCGTGCGCGCTGATCCTGTGGTACGCCAGGGCCGTCGTCCTCGACACACAACTGCGTGCCGCTGAGGGTTTCACGCACACTGATGCGTATTTCGCCCAGGCACAGGCGATAGGCGTTTTCCAGCAGATTGCCCATCATTTCCAGCAGGGCACCCTGCTCGATCGGTACGTAACATGGGTCGGGCAAATCGAACGCGACGTGTACGCGCTTGTCGCGGTAAACCTTGTCCAGCGTGTCACACAAGCTTTTCAGTACCGGCCGCAAATGCACCTGATGACGTACCAGGCCGCTTTTGCGCAGGCTGGCGCGCTGCAACTGGTAGCTGATCTGCTGGCTCATGCGTTCGATCTGGGTTTGCAGCACCCAGGCCTGATCGCGATCCTCGGGACGCTGGGCCATGTCTTCACTGACGCCTTGCAGCACCGCCAAGGGCGTTTTCAGGCTATGAGCCAGGTCGTCGAGGGAATCACGATAGCGACTGCGCTGCTCACGCTCACTATGCAGCAAACGGTTGAGGGAACCGGTCAGGCGCAGCAACTCCCGGGGATGTTCCTCACTGAGGCTTTCGCGGGTGCCACCTTCGATCTGGTCCAGTTCCTGGCTCAAGCGCCGCAATGCCTGCAAGCCCCAGGTCAGGCCGATCCACAGCAACGCCAGCAGCACCAGCAGTGCCGCTCCAAAACCCAGATAGAGATTTTCCCGCAGACCTTCGAGGGTCAGTTCGTACTCGCGAACCGGCTGCAACGCCACGATGCTGAAGGCTGCACTTTTGCCGCCGAGCAACTTGACCTCGACGTCGTAGACGAAGAACTCCTGGCCATTGGCTTCGCGGATCCGCGCAAACTCGCTGCCACGTCCGTCGTAGCGCGGCTTGTAGTTGATGCGTTCTTCCTGGGTCGCCTTCGAACGCCAGACCAGTTGCCCTTCACGGTCATAGATATAGCCGAGCAATCGGCTGTCGGTGAGATTGAAGCGCTCGTCGGGCAATTGCGCTGGCATCTGCAGGCTGTTGTTCTCCACCCGGGCGGCCGAGATCAGCGTGGTAACGTCGGATGCCAGACGCTGCTCGATGGAGTCCTGCAGCGCCAGGCTGAAGGCACCCTGCATCGCAGGCAGCAACGCCAGCATGAACAACACCGCCAACAGCGTGGCGGCGAGCATCAAGCGTATGCGCAGCGAACGGATCAAGTGCAACGCTCGTTGAACAGGTAGCCCAGGCCGCGCACGGTGTCGATCGGTTTGAACCCGCCCGGCCCCTCCAGTTTGCGGCGCAGACGACCGACCAGCACCTCGATCACATTCGGATCACGCTCGTCGTCATCCGGGTAGAGCTGTTCCATCAAGCGATCCTTGGGCACCACTTGCTGATGGTGACGCATCAGGTATTCGAGAATGCGGTACTCATACGCAGTCAGTGCCAACGGCTGATCGTCGAGGGACGCCTGCTTGCGGTTCAGATCCAGCAGTAACGGGCCAGCGACGATGGTCGACTGGGTGAAACCGCTGGAGCGTCGCAGCAAGGCATTCAGGCGGGCCTCCAGTTCTTCGAACTGAAACGGCTTGACCAGATAATCATCGGCGCCGGCGGCCAGGCCTTCGACCTTGTCCTGCCAGTTACCGCGCGCGGTGAGGATCAGGATCGGGAAGGTTTTGCCACTTGAGCGCAACTGCCGGATCAGGTCGAGCCCGCTAATGCCCGGCAGACCGAGGTCGATCACCGCCAGATCAAAGTTGAACTGGGCTGTCTGGTACAGCGCCTCCTCGGCGTTGGCCACGGACTCGACCACGTGGCCGCTCTCCGTCAGGCGGGTTTGCAGGTGATGACGCAGCAGCGCTTCATCTTCGACGACCAGCAATTTCATATTGCTCTCCCGGGCAAATCAACATCTCCATAGGCGCAACGTCGCACCTCAAGAGCTAACATGGCAACGCCGGATCAGTCACTCGGGCTGATCCGGCGCAGGCCGTTCACGAAACGCTTGTCAGAAAGCGTAGTTGGCGGACAGGTAAGTCTGGGCGCTGCTGGTCAGGTCCAGCGAACCCTGCTTGCTGCCGCCGCGCTCACTCATCTCGGTGCTGGCGTTGCTGCGCAGGTAACGGTAACCCAGTTCAACCGAGGTGTTTTGCGAAACCTGTTGCAGCACACCCACCTGGCCACCGATGGCGTAGCCGATATCACTGTCGCGGCTGAAGCCTGGCGACTCCTGAGTCATTTTGGTCAGGCCGGCCGTGGCGCCACCGAACAGCCTGGTGCTAGCGCCCACCGGGTAGAACAGATCGTAGCTGCCCAGGAGATTTTCCTGACGCAGTTTAATGCCGTTGTGCGAGCCCGACACATTGTCGTAAGTGGCGTAGTAGCGGCCCTTGGTGTTTTGCTGGCCCAGACGAACACCCCAGGTGGTGTCCTTGCCGATTACGCCATCGGCGTTCGGGTGATTGAGGTTGTCGTTCAGGGCGTGGGATTTTTTAACCTTGTCGCTGGTCTGTCCAAGAGTAAGGCTGGCGAAGTTGTCGTCGGACGCGAAAGCTGCGGTGCTTGCGCTCAGAACCGTGAATGCCAGAAGCAGTTTTTTGAATCCAGTCATTGGGGAGTTTCCTCATGTGCCGATTGTTTTTTGGGTACGAGGCAAGGTTACGCACCGCGCCCTGAACTCCCCCTGAACGCACCCTGAACCTGGGCTGAACCGACCCGCCCCGAATATTTCGACACGTTTCAGCAGCAGATCCGACCATGCAATGGAAAAGGCGGGCACCGACTACCAACTCGTCAGAAGCTTTGCACTACCCAGCCTCAGGCCAACCCGGCAAAATGCCAGATATGAACTCAACCCCCGCCCTGCCCGTCTGCTGCACGCCCCTCGATGACCATTGGCCGCTGCCGTTTGCGCTGCCCAATACGGTCCTGCTGAGTACTCATTTCGATAGCGCCCGACTGGACAGCGATGACTTCCAGCGCAGCGCTGTCGAAGCGCCGGCGAGCATCCAGCGCTCGGTGGCCAAACGGCAGGCGGAATTTCTCGCCGGGCGAGTGTGTGCCCGGGCCGCGTTACAGCGACTGGAAGGCTTGAGTTTCATTCCGGCCATCGGTGAAGACCGGGCACCGGTCTGGCCTGCTCATATCACTGGTTCGATCACCCACAGCACTGGCCGGGCCGCAGCGATCGTGGCGAACAAAAGCCATTGGCGCGGCCTGGGCATGGACCTGGAAAACCTGCTCAATGCCGAACGGGCCGAACGCCTGGCCGGGGAAATCCTCAATCCGCCGGAACTACAGCGCATGGCGGCCGGTGATCACGATCAACGGGCGCTGCTGGTCACCCTGACATTCTCGGTCAAGGAAAGCCTGTTCAAGGCGCTCTATCCGATCGTTCAGCAACGCTTTTATTTCGAACACGCCGAAGTGCTGGAGTGGCGTGAGTCGGGTGAGGTGCGGTTGCGACTGCTCACTGATCTGTCCAGCGAATGGCGCAATGGCACCGAGCTGGATGCGCAGTTCGGGGTCAAGGACGGGCAGTTGCTGAGTCTGGTCAGCATCAAGGCCTGAAGTCTTTGGTGCCTGTCAGGCCGCCATCGCGAGCAAGCTCGCTCCCACAGGGGATCCAGTGTGGGAGCGAGCTTGCTCGCGATGGGGCCGCAACAGACAACACAAGGCTCAACGCTTCTCCTGATTGCGCGGCCAGCTCAGACTGAAGCACGCCCCGCCCAGGCTCTTGCTCTTGCCGATCAACGCGCGCCCGCCATGCCAATGGATGATGCGCCGCACAATGGACAGGCCTAACCCATGGCCTCCAGACGCTCGGGTACGGCTGTCGTCGAGACGCAGGAACGGCGTAAAGATCTTCTCCCACGCCGACTCCGGCACACCCGGCCCGTCATCCTCGATATCCACTCGGCATCGCTGCTGCCCCACTTGATAGCTGATGGTTACCCGTGATTGCGCGTGGCGCATGGCATTAGTTACCAGATTCTGGATCGCCCGATGCAGATAGCGCGGTTCAGCCTCGACCCAGGCGTCGTCGTTATCGGCAGCCGATAGACACAAGCCCCGTTGCACCGTGACGTCGGCGCGCAACGGCGCCAGTTCTTCGATCACCTGATCGACCAAGGCATCCAGATCGATCCGCTGAAAGTTCAGTGCCGGCGAGCCCTGCTCCAACCGCGCGTAAGTCAGCATCTCGTCCACCAGCCGGTCGAGGTCCTCGATGTCGTGGTCCATGCCCTGGCAGTATTTTTCCAGGGCTTGCGGTGTGGTGGCCGAGCCGATCATCTCCAGGCCAAAGCGCAGGCGTGCCACCGGCGTGCGCAATTCGTGGGACACCGCACGCACCAGTTCGCGTTGGATCGCCAGCAACTGCTGCAAGTGTTCGGCCATGCCGTTGAACGCCGAGGCCAGCCGTCCCACCGAGTCCGCGCCGCGCGCCGGCACACGGGTTTCCAGGCTGCCTTTGGCAATGCGCGTGGCGGCGGCTTCCAGTCCACGCAAGCGTCGCTCCAGCTGACGCACCAACAGATAGACGATCAAACCGATCAGCGTCAGGCCCAGCGCGGCGATCAACACCAACCACTCCGGCGGATAAGGATTCATCTGATACAAAGGGCCGATTTCCAGGACCCACGGCGTGCCCACCATACCGGCAAATACCCGGATCGAATCCCCCCCCTTGCCCAGCGCCATCACCGTATCGCCCTCGGATACCCGACGGCTCTGGTCTTCATCCATGTCCGCCTCGTCAACCGTGACCAGGCGCAGATCGAAGCCGAAACCCTTGCTTTCCTTCAATTGCGCCAGGCGCAAGGGTTGGTCGGCGACCGGGGTGCGCACCAGTTCATCGGTCAACAGGTAGATGGTCGCCCGGGCCAGTTGCTCGCTGATCTGCTGCACTTCCCCGGTGAGCATCAACTGTTCCTTGTCGCTGACCAGCTTGTAGACCTTCGCTGCGTGCGGCCCGGTCTGTTCCACCAGTGCCTGACCGCGCAACACACGGGTGCGCTGGGTCAGGTCGAGGTCGGTCTCGGCAAAAGTTTTCAGCGCCAGTGGAATCCCCAGCAGCCGCTCCCACACCAACAAGGCCCGATGTCGTTCGGTCTGGTTCATCGGTTGCAGGTTGTCGGCCATCAGCGAGAACGTGCCGTGGGCCAGGCGCTCGCGGTATTGCTCGCTGCGCACCTCATTCAGCAGGTGCAACGCCAGCACACCGAGCACCGCCACCAGAATCAGCGCGGCGCACATGCCGCCATAGATACGCAGGAAGATCGAGTTCACAGGGACGGATCCACGCAAGCCTCGGGAACGAACAGATAGCCTTTGCTGCGCACGGTCTTGATCAGCCGTGGATGCTCCGGGTCATCGCCGATCTTCGGGCGGATGCGCGAGATGCGCACATCGATGGAGCGGTCCTGACCATCATAGCCAATGCCCCGCAGCGCGGTGAAGATCTCTTCCCGGGAGAGGATACGCCCGGCATTGGCCACCAGTAGCCAGAGCAGGTCGAATTCGGCGCTGGTCAGCTCGATGCCGTTGCCCTGCAGCCAGGCTTCGCGCAAGGCGTTATCGACGATCAGCGGGCCGAACTGTAGACGCCGCTGTTTTTCCGGGGCGACTTCGGGCGTTTCGCTACGGCGCAGCAGCGCCTGGATGCGCGCCAGCAGCAGACGCGGGCGTACCGGTTTGCAGACGTAGTCGTCAGCCCCCAGGTCCAGGCCGAGAATCTGGTCAGTGTCATCGGTGCGGGCAGTGAGCATCAGGATCGGGCCGTCATATCGGGCGCGGGCCTTGCGGCAAATGCTCAGGCCATCTTCACCGGGGAGCATCAGGTCGAGGATCACCAGGTCCGGTTGTTCCTTGATAATACGATTCGCAGCGAGCGCACCATTGCCTTCGATCGATACACGCAGGCCATTGGCTTCCAGGTAATCGCGGGTCAGTTCGGCCAGTCGCTGGTCGTCCTCCACAATCAATACCTGCCAGGCTTCTTGCTCCACGGGTGACCTCTGCTTGCCAAAAACACTAATAAGGAAGGATCCGCCCCTCTTTTTGTAATGATTCGGGGGGATAAATATGTATACACACTGGGCCGATTGTATAAACGCCGCCCGTCGAGAACACAAGCGGGTAAATGCGTTCGGACAACAGGGTTTTTTGTGATAGGGTTCGCGCCCTTAAAAATCCGCCCGAGCGTTTTCGATGGTTGAAAATCGCTGAAAAAAGGTCCGGTCCAGCAGCGTCGCGGCCTACACGCCGGTTACCTCTTTCACACACAATTTACGCACAGGTTTATCCACAGGCAGTACGTTGCAATCGCCCCCCAAAACGCATTATCTTGTACCCCGGCGCTAAAAAACCCCTAGATGTAGGGTTTTGCGCGAAAAACCAAACACAAACCAGACACCAATTTCAAGCGCTTTTATTGCCTCTGTCCGGTTGAACCATACGTATTTTTGAAAGACCAAACCGCGCGTGCGGATGGCTACTGTATTTCGACCCCGAGTGGTCAAAACGGTACGGGTGTTGCAGTCCCAACTGTCACCCTCAAAGGACTCCGGTCTCAGGCCCAAGGCGTGAGACCAAAGACTTCGGCATGGAAGCGGCGCCCTATAGCCCCCTTCCTACTGTCCCGAAGTTGTTATGCCCGGCGCTCGCCGGTTGTAGTGCTTCAGGACGGAACGGTGGGCACCGTGATGGTGCCCAAACAAACATAGAGAATGTGGAGACAC
Source organism: Pseudomonas sp. PDM30 (assembly GCF_019218985.1). NCBI lineage: Bacteria > Pseudomonadati > Pseudomonadota > Gammaproteobacteria > Pseudomonadales > Pseudomonadaceae > Pseudomonas > Pseudomonas sp. PDM30. The sequence goes on along the minus strand of NZ_JAHUWM010000001.1, from coordinate 505,209 downwards.
CCCCCCATGCAAACCGACACAACTCGCGAGAACCCGCAGGGCACCTTGCCGCAGGCCGCTGATTCGAATTCGGATCTGTCCGCCACCGCGCCAGGCCAACTGCGTGTGATCAAGCGTAACGGCACTGTCGTTCCCTACACCGATGACAAAATCACCGTCGCCATCACCAAAGCGTTTCTCGCAGTTGAAGGCGGCACCGCCGCTGCCTCGTCGCGAATCCACGACACCGTTGCCCGCCTGACCGAACAGGTCACCGCGACCTTCAAGCGTCGCATGCCATCGGGCGGCACCATCCACATCGAAGAAATCCAGGACCAGGTCGAACTGGCCCTGATGCGTGCCGGCGAGCAGAAAGTCGCCCGCGACTACGTAATCTACCGTGACGGTCGTTCGAAAGAACGCGCTGCCCACGCCCCGGCCGAGGAAGCGGTCAACGCTCACCCATCGATCCGCATCACCCGCGCCGACGGCAGCCTGGCGCCACTGGACATGGGTCGCCTGAACACCATCGTCACCGAAGCGTGCGAAGGTCTGGAAGAAGTCGACGGCGACCTGATCCAGCGCGAAACCCTGAAGAACCTGTACGACGGCGTGGCCCTGACCGACGTCAACACCGCCCTGGTAATGACTGCCCGCACCCTGGTTGAACGCGAGCCGAACTACTCGTTCGTGACCGCGCGCCTGCTGATGGACACCCTGCGTGCCGAAGGCCTGGGCTTCCTCGGTGTAGCCGAGAGCGCCACTCACCACGAGATGGTCGACCTGTACGCCAAGGCGCTGCCGGCCTACATCGCCAAAGGTATCGAATACGAGCTGCTGAACCCTGAGCTGGCCAATTTCGACCTGAAAAAACTCGGCAAGGCGATCAACCACGAGCGCGACCAGCAGTTCACCTACCTGGGCCTGCAAACCCTGTACGACCGTTACTTCATCCACAAGGACGGTATCCGTTTCGAACTGCCGCAGGTGTTCTTCATGCGCGTGGCCATGGGCCTGGCGATCGAAGAGAAAGACCGCGAAGCCCGTGCCATCGAGTTCTACAACCTGTTGTCGTCCTTCGACTACATGTCGTCGACCCCGACCCTGTTCAACGCCGGCACCCTGCGTCCACAGCTGTCGAGCTGCTACCTGACCACCGTGCCGGATGACCTGTCGGGCATCTACCACGCGATCCACGACAACGCCATGCTGTCCAAATTCGCCGGCGGCCTGGGCAACGACTGGACGCCAGTCCGTGCACTGGGTTCGTACATCAAGGGCACCAACGGCAAGTCCCAGGGCGTTGTACCGTTCCTCAAAGTAGTGAACGACACCGCCGTCGCCGTTAACCAGGGTGGCAAGCGCAAAGGCGCTGTCTGTGCCTACCTGGAAACCTGGCACATGGACATCGAAGAGTTCATCGAACTGCGCAAGAACACCGGTGATGATCGTCGTCGTACCCACGACATGAACACCGCCAACTGGATCCCTGACCTGTTCATGAAGCGTGTCTTCGATGACGGCAAGTGGACCCTGTTCTCGCCATCCGAAGTGCCGGATCTGCACGACCTGACCGGCAAGGCCTTCGAAGAGCGTTATGAGTACTACGAAGCCCTGACCGAGTACCCGGGCAAGGTCAAGCTGTTCAAGACCATCCAGGCCAAAGACCTGTGGCGCAAGATGCTGTCCATGCTGTTCGAAACCGGCCACCCATGGCTGACCTTCAAGGACCCGTGCAACCTGCGCAGCCCGCAGCAGCACGTGGGCGTGGTCCACAGCTCGAACCTGTGCACCGAGATCACCTTGAACACCAACAAGGACGAGATCGCCGTTTGCAACCTGGGCTCGATCAACCTGCCGAACCACATCGTCGACGGCAAGCTGGACACCGCCAAGCTGGAACGCACCGTGAACACTGCCGTGCGCATGCTAGATAACGTTATCGACATCAACTACTACTCGGTGCCGCAAGCGAAGAACTCCAACTTCAAGCACCGTCCGGTCGGCCTGGGCATCATGGGCTTCCAGGATGCGCTGTACCTGCAGCACATTCCTTACGGTTCCGACGCTGCCGTCGAGTTCGCCGACAAGTCGATGGAAGCGGTCAGCTACTACGCGATCCAGGCTTCCTGCGACCTGGCTGATGAGCGTGGCGCCTACGAGACCTTCCAGGGTTCGCTGTGGTCCAAAGGCATCCTGCCGCTGGATTCGCAACAAATCCTGATCGAAGCCCGTGGACAGAAGTACATCGATGTCGACCTGAAGGAATCCCTGGACTGGGCACCGGTTCGCGCCCGTGTGCAGAAAGGTATCCGTAACTCCAACATCATGGCCATCGCACCGACCGCAACCATCGCCAACATTACTGGCGTATCGCAGTCGATCGAGCCGACCTACCAGAACCTGTATGTGAAATCGAACCTGTCGGGCGAATTCACCGTGATCAACCCGTACCTGGTTCGCGACCTGAAGGCTCGCGGTCTGTGGGACTCGGTCATGATCAACGACCTGAAGTACTACGACGGTTCGGTGCAGCAGATCGAGCGCATCCCGCAAGAACTCAAAGAGCTCTACGCGACTGCCTTCGAAGTGGACACCAAGTGGATCGTTGACGCCGCCAGCCGTCGTCAGAAGTGGATCGACCAGGCTCAGTCGCTGAACCTGTACATCGCTGGCGCTTCGGGCAAGAAACTGGACGTGACCTACCGCATGGCCTGGTACCGTGGCCTGAAAACCACTTACTACCTCCGTGCCCTGGCTGCGACCAGCACCGAGAAGTCGACCATCAACACCGGCAAGCTGAACGCGGTTTCCAGCGGCGGCAACCACGGTGACGACTCGGTCCTGGCGGCGCCTGCAGGTCCCGCTCCAGTGCCAAAGGCTTGCGCCATCGACGAGCCGGATTGCGAAGCTTGCCAATAAGCTGAGCCAGCAAGCACCCAAAGGTGCTTGCTCGAAACCCCCGATCAGCCTCTGGCGGGTCGGGGGTTTTCTTTTGCCTGCCTGTAGGAGCCTCGACCGGCTGCTCCAACAGGCTTTCGGCGAGCACAAAAAAGCCCTTCTTGCGAAGGGCTCCTTGTGCAGCATGTTCAGCCAACCGGCATCAAGTCATCTGAATGATGGTCTGCATGATGGTGCTCTGGGTGGAAATGGTCTTGGCGTTCGCCTGGTAGTTGCTCTGCGCCTTGATCAGGTCGACCAGTTCGTTGGTCAGATTGACGTTGGACTCTTCCAGGGAGTTGGAAACGATCGAACCCAGGGTGCCGGTCTCCGGCGCATCGTAGCCCGGGATACCCGACGCGTAGGTTTCTTTCCAGCTGGTGCCGCCTACCGGCTGCAGGCCTTGCTCGTTGGTGAAGCTGGCCAGGGAAATCTGACCGATCGGCTTGGTCTGGTTGTTGCTGAAGTTGGCCAGCAGCACACCGCTGCCATCGATGGTCAGGTTGGTGATCTGGCCGGTGGCGTAACCGTTCTGCGCCGGAATCGAACGCGCGGTGTCGGCATTGAACTGGGTAGTGTTGGCCATGGCGATGGTCAACCCTGCTGGGTCGGCTGCGGCACCGTTGGCTGTCCAGACGCCATTGGTGACACTGCCCGGGGTCCAGTTGGTGATTTTCAGGTCACTGCTGATCACCGAAGTCGGTGGCGTGGTTGGTGGCGTCACTGGCGTGCTGACCGAAGTCAGTTTGCCGGTGGAATCGAACGACATGGTCGAAGCAACCGGCGCGGTAACAGTAGGATCACTGCCATCCGGATTGCGGCCATCGATCAGTGTGTAGGTGTCCCACGTGTTCGCTCCAGTCTTGACCATGTATTGATCCATGGTGTGCTGGTTACCCTGCGTATCGTAGATCGGTGTACTGAACGACTTGGTAAAGGTCTCGGTCTTGGACGGGTTGAACTTGTTCGCCGCAACCGTCTGGTCGATCACTGCCGACGTCGAGTTCAGGTTGATCGTCGACGACACGGTGCTGGTGGATTTCGGTGCCAGGTTGGACGTGTCGATCCGCAGGTCCGTCAGCACGCCATTGACGATCTTGCCGTTGGAGTCCACACCGTAACCTTGCAGGCGGGCAGTACCGTCGCTGTTGGTGACGTAGCCTTCCTTGTCGGTCTTGAACGTACCGGCACGGGTATAGGTCAGCGAGCCGTTGTTGCTCAGGACAAAGAAACCGTTGCCCTGGATACCCATATCGAGCACGTTGCCGGTGTTGCTCACGTCACCCTGGCCGAACTGCTGGGAAACGTTGGCCAGGCGCACGCCGTTGCCGACGGTCTTGCTGCCGGTGCCCAGGCGGGTTGCCGAGTACACGTCTTCGAATTCTGCACGGGACGATTTGAAACCGGTGGTCGCGACGTTGGCGATGTTGTTGCCGGTCACGTCCAGTTGTTTGTTGGCTGCATAGAGACCGCTAAGGCCGATATTAAAAGACATCATCCACTCCTTTATGCCGTATTAGTCGGCTCTACATACCAATGGTTTGTACTTTGGACAGAGCAACGCTGCCCAGCCCGGCCAGATTGAGCATCAACTCACCGCCGGTCTGGCTGATGGTCACGCTGTTGACGGTCGCGGGCAGGTTGGTGATCAACGCAACGGACTGACCATCGATCGTGGTCGTGGCGCCGAAGGTATAGGTGCCTGCAGGTACGGTCTCACCCGCATCGTTCTTGCCGTCCCAGATGAAGCTGGCGTTGCCGGCCTTCTGTGAACCGAGGTCGATGGTGCGCACTGTCTTGCCGGCTGCGTCGGTGATCTTCAGGGTGGCAGACGCCACCGAAGACGGAACGACCACCGTGCCGCTGAGGCTCTTGGTGGTATCGACCACGGCCTTGTCGCCTGGAGCGATGACCGAACGCCCCACCAACGACGACGCCTGCAAGGCCTGGGACGAGTTGTAGTTGCTGGCCAGGCCGGTCACCGTATCGTTGAGCGTGGTGATACCTTCCAGGCTGCTGAATTGCGCCAGCTGGGCCACGAATTCGCCGTTGTCCTGGGGTTCCAGCGGGTTCTGGTTTTTCAACTGAGTAACCAGCAATTTCAGGAATGCATCCTTGCCCAGGGCCTTGTTGCCCGTGGCGCTGCCGGTTGCCGACGCGAGGCCGTCAGTCGTGGTGCTGGTCTTGATCGAGGAGTTGGCCAGGATATCGTTGAGGCTCAAACCACTGGTGGAATCGGTAACACTCATCTGAGTCGCCCCTTATCACTGACCGAGGGTCAGGACCTTCTGCATCATGGTTTTGGCGGTGTTCATCATTTCGGCGTTGGTCTGGAACGAACGACTCGCGGAAATCATGTCGGCCATTTCCTCCACCACGTTGACGTTCGGGTAGTAGACGTAACCCTTGGCATCGGCCGCCGGATGGTTCGGCTCGTAGCGCGCGTCAAGATTGCTCTGGTCTTCGACTACACCCAGCACCTGAACACCCTGACCGGCGGCGTCCTGGCTCTGGAACAGCGAATCGCTGCCGCCGCTCTGCCCGCCCTGGAACATGGTGGCGAATACCGGGTGACGCGCACGGTAGGTCTGGTCGATGCTCGACGAGACCGTTTCGGCGTTGGCGATGTTCGAAGCGACGGTGTTCAAACGCGTGGTCTGCGCACTCATGCCGCTACCGGCAATGTTGAAAACACTGGATAGAGACATGGCTTACTCTCCGCGCAGGGCTGATACCAGCCCTTTGAATTTGCTGTTGAGCAGGGTGAAGCTGGCCTGGAAGCCGATCGCGTTTTCCGCGTAGTTCGACTGCTCCAGCTGGGCGTCCACGGTGTTCTGGTCAATCGACGGTTGCATCGGCGTGCGATACAGCAACGACTCGTCGCCATTGCCCAGGCCTTCAGCCTCGATATGACGGCTGTTGGTCATGTTCAAGGCGAAAGTGCCGCTTTTGGTTTTCTCGTTCTGCTCGGCGAGCACTTTCGAGAAGTCCAGGTCCCGAGCCTTGTAGTTCGGGGTATCGGCGTTGGCGATGTTGTTGGCCAGGACTTCGGCACGCTGGGCTCGGAAGCCCAGGGCTTGTTCGTGGATACCGAGCGCTTTATCGAAGCTGATGCTCATGTCGGGAAACCTTCGGGTGACCTGATTTTTCGTAGAATCAACTTAGCAAGCCCCATGCCAATTCAAAAACCCCCGGAAACCGGGGCCTTGCAGGCCATGGCAACATGGCAATGCCAGAAAAGCGGCAACGGTTTTCCGCCGGACGCCGCTTTTCTGCCGCCTCCTCACCCTTTTCAGAACACCGCCGCTCCTGTGGGAACGAGCTTGCTCGCGATTGCGGTGGTCAGGGAAAGTTGAACTCGACTGTCAGGACGCTATCGCGAGCAAGCTCGCTCCCACAGAGGTCAGCAGCGTTTGCAAGAAATCAGCACACAAAAAACGGGAGCCTATAAGGACTCCCGTTTTCGATGACGCCGGCAAATTCACTTCGCCTGGTAAATGATCCCCGGGCTGCACTGGACCATCTGGTAATGATCCGGCAAACCGTTCAACGCTTCGGAAGCACCGAGAAACAGGTAACCGCCTGGCTTCAATGTGCTGTGGATGCGCAGCAGGATGTCCTTCTTCACCTCGGCGGAGAAGTAGATCAACACATTGCGGCAAAACACGATGTCGAACTTGCCGAGGCTCGCGTAGCTGTCCAGCAGGTTGAAGGAACGGAATTCCACCCGGCTCTTGATCGGCGCCTTGATCGCCCAGCGCCCCGGCCCTTTCGGGTCGAAATAACGCTGCAGGCGCTCAGGCGACAGGCCGCGGCCGATGGCCAGGCTGTCGTACTCGCCGGTCTTGCAGTTGTTCAGCATGGTACCGGACAGGTCGGTGGCAACAATCTGTACGCCCATCCTCAACTGGCCCATGTTGACCCGCTCGAACTCGTCGATGGACATCGACAGCGAGTACGGTTCCTGGCCCGACGAGCATGCTGCCGACCAGATGCGCAGGCGCTGACCGGGACTGGCCTTGATCGCTTCGGGCAGTACCTTGTTCTTCAAGACTTCAAACGGGTAGGTGTCACGAAACCACAGGGTTTCGTTGGTGGTCATGGCATCCACCACCTGCTCGCGCAAACCGCTGCGCGGCTGGGTCTGCATGCGCTGAACCAGTTCCCCCAAAGACTTGATGCCTTGCTGTTCCATCAGTTTGTTGAGACGGCTGGAGACCAGGTACTGCTTGTTTTCACCGAGCAAAATGCCACAGGCTTTTTCCAGAAATACCCGGAACTGTTCGAAATCCAAATTACCCGTAGACAATGATGCCGCCTCTTAAATCGTGTTGACTGCCAGGGGTGCGAACCCCTAGCTGATATCTGCTGCTTTGATCCGGTCGACTACCCGGGATGCCAGGTCATCAGGACGGAACTTGGCCAGGAAGTCATCGGCACCGACCTTCTTGACCATCGCCTGATTGAATACCCCCGACAACGAAGTATGCAGGATGATATGAAGCTTTTGCATGCGCGGGTCGTTGCGGATTTCCGCCGTCAGGGTGTACCCGTCCATCTCCGGCATCTCGATGTCGGAGATCATCATCAGGAACTCTTCTTCCGGCTTCTTGCCCTCGTCGACCAGTTTGCGCAGGTAGTCCAGCGCTTGCCGACCGTCGTTCAACGCCACCACTTCCACGCCGACCGTTTGCAGGCAGCGCGTGACCTGCTTGCGCGCCACTGACGAGTCGTCGACCGTCAGCACGCGCAACGAAAGCGCCTTGTGCTGGGTTTCGACATCCACCACACCCACGGAAATCGCTTCCGGCGTCGGCGCCACTTCCGCCAGCACCTTCTCGACGTCGATGATTTCGACCAACTGATTGTCGACCCGCGTCACCGCCGTCAGGTAGTGATCGCGCCCGGTGCCCTTGGGCGGCGGATGGATCTCCTCCCAGTTCATGTTGACGATGCGTTCCACCGAGCGGACCAGGAAACCCTGGGTCTTGGTGTTGTACTCCGTGATGATCACGAAGGGGCTGTTCTTGTCTTTCAACGCGCCGGAACCAGTCGCCATCGCCAGATCAAGGATCGGAATGGTCGCCCCCCGGATGTTCGCCACGCCGCACACGACAGGACTGGATTTGGGCATCAGCGTCAGTTTGGGGCATTGCAGCACCTCCCGAACCTTGAACACGTTGATCCCGTACAGTTGCTGGCCGTCGAGACGGAACAACAACAACTCAAGGCGATTCTGCCCCACCAGTTGCGTGCGCTGGTTTACCGAATCCATTACACCAGCCATGCCAGACTCCTACGCCAACGCCAAGTGTTGTTGCGACGCGCCTTCATCACTAAACGGCACGGCGCTTGCTTTTTTAATCGTTATGAACACAAAACCGACATTTTTTCGACGCCTGACCACACCGTACCGCAAATTGCTCGGCGTGCTGGCGGCTGTTTGCCTGTTCAACGCTGGCAGCCCTGCCCTTGCTGACGCGGTTACCTTGCCTGACATGCTTATCGGCGTCACTCAGGGCTTTCTTGAATTCACCGTAGAAGACTATCTGGCGACCAGTCAAACGGAGGGTCGCTACGAGATCCAGGTCAACCAGCTCGATCCGCGCATGCACATGCCCATGTGCGACAGGGAATTGACAGCAACACTCGAGAGTCCCAAGCCGCTGGGACGGGTTACGGTCAAGGTTCGCTGCGAGGGCGCTTCCCCCTGGACGGTATTCGTACCCGCTCAAGTCCGCCTGTTTCGCGATGTCGTGACCAGCACCCGGCCACTGCGCCGTGCCGCCATTGTCGAGCCTGGGGATGTGGTCCTGCGCGAGCGCGATATCAGCCTCATCAGCCAGGGCTACCTGACCGCCCTCGATCAGGCGATCGGGCAGCGACTGACCCGACCAATGGTCGCCGACCAGGTGATTACCCTGGTGCATATCGAACAGGCCGAAGTCATCCGCAAGGGTGATCAGGTGGTGATAACCGCCCGCAGCGGTACCCTCAGCGTGCGCATGCCGGGCGAAGCCCTGTCAAACGGCAGCCTGAGCGAGCAGATCCGGGTGAAAAACCTCAACTCCCAACGAGTCATCAAGGCGCAGGTCATGGCGCCGGGGCAGGTGGAAGTGTCCATGTAATTCGCTCTGCTCATCAGAATGTGGCGCTTGCCGCGGCTGTTCCCTAGACTGTGCTCCATGCAGGGCATGCGCTGACGCGCGCAAGGTTCATTGATAAATGAGCCTAAAGTTTTCCAGGGAATGGCCGAAACCATGGCAAGCGTCCAAATTCCCAGAGGTTTTTTATCATGGTCATCGATTTCAGCCGTTTGAACAGCTCCTCGTCCCTGACGGGCAGTACACGTACCAGCGCCAGCAAGGAAAGTGCCGAGGCCGGCAAATCCGCGCCGCTGGAATCCGCGGCCGAACAGGCCAGTACCGTCAAAAGCGGGGAATCGGTACATCTCAGCGATGAGGCTCAACAGTTGCAGAAGGTCACTGAACAGCTGCGCGATCAGCCTGCCGTCGACAAAGCCCGCGTGGCCGAATTGAAAGCAGCGATTGCCGATGGCAGCTATAAAGTCGACAGCAACCGTGTAGCCAGCAAACTGCTCAACTTCGAAGCCCAGCGCTAGGCCACCGCCGGCGCCAGGCTTTTGGACGCTTAAAACCCAAGGCCAGCCATGCACGACACTCATTTACTGCAACTGATCACCGACGACTTTGCCCCAGCGCAACACCTGCTGGAGTTACTGCAGACCGAATCCCTCGCATTGCATGGCCGCGACATGCCATTGCTCGAGAACATCCTGGCGCAGAAACAGGCATTGGTCGTTTTGCTCGAACAGCATGGCCGCAAGCGCAGTGAAATCCTTGCCAATCTCAACCTGCCGACCAACCGTGGCGGTCTGGAGCAATTGGCCAGCCAGTCGAGCATTGGCGAGCAGTTGCTGGCGCAAAGTGACGTGCTGACCGATCTGCTGGCCCAGTGCCAGGCCATCAACGCCAACAACGGCCAGTCGATCCTCACTCAACAGGCCGCTACAGCCACCCAGCTGAAAATCCTCAACGGCGGTGATACCCCGGCGCTTTACGATGCCAGCGGAACATTCTCCAAGCTTGCCAAGCCGCGCCCGCTCAGTCAGGCATGAGCCGGTCAATGCCCCCGCTCTATCAAGACGCGCAACATACTGGCAAACTGATAGCCAGTCGTAGTCAAATTTTGTCTGGAGATTGATTAAACGTGTCCAATGCCTTATCCGTGGATGATGCTCCGCAGCCACCCAAGGTGCTCTCCACGCCCTTGGAAATCTCCAGCAACCTGCGCCAGTTGCTCGAAAGCCATGACCCGCTGATCATCACGTTCCACGAGCGCAGCCAGCGCTTCCAGAGCTATCTGGTGGATCTGGACCGTGACAGCAACATGATTGCCCTGGACGAAATGATTCCCCGTGACGGCGAGCGCTACCTGCTGGCGGGCGAGTCGTTCAGGGTCGAAGGCTTCCACGAAGGCGTACGCATTGCCTGGGAAAGCAACGGCCAGTTGAACATCGACGAATCCGGTGGCAGCCGCTGCTATCGCGGCCCCCTGCCCGATGAAGTGGTGTACCACCAGCGCCGCAATGCCTTCCGCGCCGCGCTGAAGCTGGCACAATTGGTCAACGTCAACCTCGACGGCGAAAAACTCAAGGCGCCCATCAGCGGCAAGCTGCTGGATATTTCCGCCACCGGGTGCAAACTGCGCTTCGACGGCGACATCACCGGCAGCCTGCAACTGGGTCAGGTTTACGACCGTTTCAACGCCGACCTGCCCTTCGGCAAGATGACCGCGCCGGTCGAGTTGCGTTATCTGCACTTCGAAGAAAGGATTTCCACCACCTTCGCCGGCGTTCGCTTCCACAACATGAGCGGGCTGGTGCAGCGTCAGGTCGAACGCTTCGTCTACCAGTTGCAACGCGAAGCGCGTCGCTTCGACAAAGACGACATCTGATAGCGCGTCAACAAAAAACGGGCAGTCCCTTGCGGTGACTGCCCGTTTTTTTGTGCCCCGGTTTTAAGGCCTGGCCTCGCTGAAGTTAGGGTCCCGCCCTGTATCAGGGTCTTGCGGCGGCTGATCGGATTCAGTTTCGGTGACAGGTTCTGATTCAGGCTCTGGCCCGGTACTCACCGGACTGTGCATCTGATCCTGCACCACCTGCTCGTCAACACGCGGGTCGAGGCAGGCCACCAGTGGCGAACTCGTCATATTGTCCGGCATGGCCACGTGATGCAGCGGTGCGTCGTCGACCTGATGCAGGTTGGTCACTGCTTTCGGGCGAATCCGCCATACCAGCACCAACGCAAAGAAACTGAAGAACGCATAGAGCATCTGGCTGCCGAACAGCTTCATCAGCACACCTGCCACCAGCGGTCCGATACTCGCACCCACGCCATAGGTGACCAGTAACATCGCCGTAAGGGACACCCGGCGATCACCTTCGACGTGGTCATTGGAGAACGCCACCGCCAACGGATACAGGCAGAACTGCACCAGCGAACAGAGGAACCCGGCGATGAACAATACCTCCAGCGGCACCTGCGGCATGATCGCCAGCGGCAGTGCAGCCAGTGCCAGGCTGAACGCGAAACTGCGGATCAGCACGGCCCGATCGTAGCGGTCGGACAACCAGCCCAACGGCCACTGCACCAGCAGCCCGGCAAAAATGCAGCTACCCATGAACAGACCGACCTGCTCGGTCGACAACCCTTGCTGCGAGGCATACAGCGGGGCCAGACCGTAGAACGAACCGACGATCAGGCCCGCTCCGAGCACCGTGCTCAGTGACTGCGGCACGCGCTTGATAAAGAACCGTGGCTCCATCGGTGCCGGGTGCAAGGGTGCCGGGTGAATGCGCCGGGTCAGGGCCACGGGTACCAGGCACAGCGCGAAGCACAGGGCGACCAACATCAGCAATTCAAGCCCCAGCCCTGGGTGCATGACCAGAATCAACTGCCCCAGAACCAACCCCAAGTACGAAGCGATCATGTAGCCGCTGAAGACCATGCCGCGCTGATTGGCATCGGCCTGTTCATTGAGCCAGCTCTCGATCACCATGTACTGGCACATCATGCCGAGGCCGACGATCACCCGCAAAAACAGCCAGGCCGGCAACCAGTCCACCAGGCCATGGCCGAGCACCGCCGCGCCAACGATCCCGGCACACGCCGAATAGGCCCGGATATGCCCGACCCGGGCAATCAACCGGTGGCCGATCTTGCCCCCCAGCACCAGGCCGAAATAGTTGGCAGCCATCAGCGCACCGACCCACAGACTGTCGACATGGTCGGCAGCCAGGCGCAACGCCAGGTAAGTACTCAACAGACCCGAGCCGATCAACATCATCAGCGAGGCGAAATACAATGCTCGAAAGGATTTCCAGATTTGGCGCATCGGCGTTCCGAGCGGCTCCTTGCAGTGAGAATCGGCTATCGCTAAACGATAGCCGGATGTCGACGGAACGTCAGGCCTGGGCTGCTAAAACACGCCTTTCCCAGGGAGTAATTTCATCATGGAAACTGGTCAGTTCCAGGGTCTTCGAAGCGATGTAGCCTTCGATGAATTCCGCGCCGAACAGTTCCTTGGCCAACTGGCTACGTTTCAGACGCTCGAGTGCCGCATGCAAGGTACACGGCAACGAAAGATTGTCCGGCACCTCGAACTCACCCTGGATCGGCGCGCTCGGCTCCAATGTCTTCTCGATGCCATGCAACCCCGCCGCCAGGCTTGCGGCAATCGCCAGATACGGGTTGGCATCGGCCCCCGGCAAGCGGTTCTCGACCCGACGGGCCACCGGCAAACTGGCCGGAATACGCAGGCCGGCCGCCCGGTTGTCGTAGGACCAACAGGCATTATTCGGTGAGGCGTAAGGGTGGCACAAGCGCTGATAGGAGTTCACGTTCGGCGCAAACAACGCAGTGAAATCGGCCATGCACGTTTGCTGACCGGCAATGAAGTGGCGGAAGGTGGCCGTCTCCTGCCCCGCCTCGTCGCTGAACACGTTACGCCCGGAATCGATCTCAACCACGCTCTGATGGATATGCATCGAACTGCCCGGCGTATGCGCCAACGGCTTGGCCATGCACACCACGCTCAGGCCGTGCTTGAGGGCCACTTCCTTGAGCAGGTGCTTGAACAGGAATGTCTGGTCGGCCAGCAGCAGCGGATCACCGTGCAGCAGATTGATCTCGAACTGGCTGACGCCCATTTCGTGCATGAAGGTATCGCGAGGCAACTCCAACGCAGCCATGCACTCGTAGACTTCATTGAAGAACGGCCGCAAGCCGTTGTTGGAACTGACGCTGAACGCCGACTGACCATCTTCGCGGCGACCGTCCAGCCCCAGTGGCGGTTGAAAAGCCAGGGTCGGATCGGTGTTGGGGGCGAAGACAAAAAACTCGAGCTCGGTCGCCACCACAGGCGCCAGGCCGCGGGCCGCGTAACGGGCAATCACCGCCTTGAGCTGACCACGGGTCGACAGGTTGGAGCTGGTGGTGGTGCCCAGTTCATCCGCATCGCAAATGGCCAAGGCCCGCGGTGGATGGCTCCAGGGCAAGCGATGGATTTGTGCAGGGTCCGGGATCAGTGCCAGGTCGCCATCATCGCTGCCGTAAAACCGTGCCGGCGGATATCCGCCCATGATGCATTGCAGCAGCACGCCCCGCGCCATCTGCAAACGTCGACCGTCGAGAAACCCCTCGGAGGTCATCACTTTGCCCCGTGGTACGCCATTCAAATCCGGCGTGACACATTCAACTTGATCAATGCCCGTCAATCGCTGCGCGAGTGAACTCAGGCCAACGGTCGTCATGACGCTATCCTTGTTATTGTGCGGGCCGCGAACGGCGACCGTACAAAATAGGCTCCACGTGTTCGGAATTTCAAGCAGCGTCGAAAAAAATGCTGTCTGTCAGGGCAGGTAAAGGCGGAACACCCCTCCGCCCAACGGCCCGCCATTGCTGATTTCGGTACGCCCACCCACGCCGTTGCGCTGATGCAGCGCGGCAATTCGCCCGGCAAAGTACAGGCCCAGCCCGGTACTGCCGGTGCTTTGATTGATACCCTGCACGTAATCGACCTGACGTTCGATCATCTGCGCCGGATACCCCTCGCCATCGTCATTGATGGTCAACACCAGTTGCCCGGCTTCGTCGCTGACGCTGATCAAAACGGCATGCCGTGCAAAGCGAATGGCGTTGTTGATGCAGTTGGTCAATACCGACGCGATCAACTCACGGTCGAAGAAACCCAGCGGGCTCAGCGGGTCCACTTCATAGGTGGCGATGATCCCGCGGCTGGCGAACACCTCCTGATGACAGGCCAGCTGCGCTTCGATGAAGTCGTCCAGTTCATGGTAGGCCGGTTGCAGTGGCATCTGGTTGACGCCGAGCTTGTACAGCCCCAGCAACTGCACCAGCATGCCGTTGAGGTGGGCGAATTCGAAGTCGATCACGCCCTGCTCCGGCGCCTGCCGCGCCGACTCCGGCAATCGCCCCAGCCACTGGCTGTGGGCCTGCATCAGCATGGCCAGCGAGTTCTTCATGTCGTGCACGGTCGAGGCGATCACCGTGGAGAAATCCAGTGCCGGTTCGTTGTCGTTCATTGGCCAAACGCCTTGCTTTTCAGCTTCTGGTAACGCGGATAGCGCGCGTCGGTGTCGGGCATCAGGCCGACCATTTTCAGGCAAACCTGGCACTCCTCCAGCTCTGCCGAGGGAACGCTGGTATCGGTGCCATGCAACAATGACTGCGCCATGTTCAGGGCGATACTGATGTTCTTCGGTTGCAACGCCAGGGCCCTGCGAAATACCTGCCGGGCCTCCACCAGGTTGCCGGTCTTGTACACGCGCACGCCCTGACGGTTGAGTTCCGCGGCGGCGTTGCCGGAATTGAGGATGCTCGGGTCGTCGGTCTGCTTGGCGATGTCCTTCATGACCACCGGATCGTCACCGTAGATTTCCACGCAGTTTTTCAGCATCGCGGTACCGGCCTCTGTCTGCCCGAGCAGTTTCAGTTGCTTGGCCACCAGCAACGCCGCTTCGGCGCTCATGAATTGCTCCATGCCGTCCAGACGCAGCAAGGCTTGCTCGGTAAGCTTGTCGGCCGTCTCGGCGTCGTTGAGCAACAGGCTGGTGGCCTTCATCAGGCGCGCGCGGATTTGCAGGCCCGGATCGGAAGGGTTTTCCTTGGCCACGGCACTCAATGTGGTGTTGATTTCCAGACGGGTCCGCGTGTCCAGGCCCCGTTCGCTGCCCTTGCTGATCAATGCATGGGCCAGGCCGAGGTTGCTCTCGGCATCCTTGAACCGCGACTGGGCGCCCTGGCTCACGGCCTGGCGATAGGCCTTGGCCGCCGTGTCGAAGTCCTCGTTGGTCATCGCCAGCTTACCGAGCAACGCCTGGCGACGCACCGCCAGCGGCGACAGGCGAATCGCCTCTTCCAGGACGCGCTGCGCCCCCTTGGTGTCCCCTTCGGCGACCAATACATCCGCCATGCCGTCATACAGCGACGGCATCATCGGGAAGACTTTCAGGGCTTTCTCATAAATGCCCTTGGCCTGCCCGACCTGACCGCGCTTGAACAGCAACTTGCCCAACCCGGCAAACGCCCATGGCAACGGGCGGTCGGCGATGATGCTGTCATAGAGGCGCTCCAGCGCTTCGTTCTGATTCAGATCGCGCAGGGCATCGGCGCGATAGCGCAGGCACAACGGCGAGTAACGAATATCTTGTTTGCACAGGGCGATACAGGCGTTGAGCACCTCCATCGGCTTGCCCCGGTCGAGGGCCTGCAGGATCGGCTTGAGCAGAGTCTTGCGCTGCTCCAGGCGCTCCAGGCGCTGAGCCAGGCTGGAACGGTTGAACGGCTTGGTCAGGTAGGCATCGGGCTCATGCTCCAACGCACTGAGCACCATGGCCTGGCTGGTTTCGGCGGTGACCATGACGAACACCGCCTCATGGCTGATCAGCTTTTCTTCCATCAGGTCTTCGAGCACCTGCTGGCCGTTCTTCTTGCCGTCACCCAGGTGAAAATCCTGCAGGATGAAGTCGTAGGCCTTCTGCGAGCACATTTTCAGCGCCTGCTCACCGGTATCGGCAGTGTCCACTTCCTTGACGCCCAGTTCGCGCAACATCGACCTGACCGAACTGCGGAAGTCCGAGAAATCATCGACGATCAGAAAACGCTTTTGGTGATACGACAGCATCGAAGATTTCCAGGCAATTTAAGAAGAAGAACCCAAAGGCAAATACACGGACGGACTCAGCTTCGCAGCCCCTGTTTTGGCGCGCAGATGATAACGGGTTGCACTAGGCCATCAAACACCTTCTCATAGACAGTGCGCCCCATGCCGACCGGAAGAGACGAACAAGTCCCTGACTGCCCGTGTTATCGGCCAGCCATGGCATTCCCTTGAGAACCTTCCCCCAACGCCCGTTCTGAATAGGTGTAGGCCTTACTGAAAACGAGACCTCGCGCACAAAAAAGTGCTGATACATGAACACCAGCGATACATGAACACCCGCAAATGCCGGTGGCTGACCAGCAGGCATCGCCGATAAATTGACTAAGCTGACATTAGCACTCCTAAGTGAACACCACTCGTCGATTAATTGACGAAGGCAATCAGGATCAGACCTTGGCAATTGGCCACCCATGGCGAGCCTAATACCTTGATTTTCGAGGCTTACTCCCTTCCTTGAGTACATCGCTCAGGCCTGTGCGCACCGGGCTTGTATCGAGGACTGACGGATGGACAGGTTGGCAGCGCTCCGGGCTGACCTAGAATCAGTTGAGAGGCGGGAGGGAGCACATCATCATGCGTAAACCACTGATAATTATTTGTATTGAACTTCTCTCCCGGGCTTTGCCTGCCTTCTGGAAAAGTTCGCCCCACGTGCCAGTGCTGTTGATGGAAACGGCCCCGGGGTCGGTGGTTGCCAATGCCTGGGCGGGCATCATCACGGCCTCCCGGCGTTCGAATCCATCCTTCAATCGCTGCGCCCCGGTGAGCAAGTTGTTGACCCGGGAAGGCCAGCGGGTGGAGGCCATCATTGGTTTTTCAAGGAGGTCAGGAAGATCATGACTGACCAAAAAGAGCCAATTGGTGTGATGTTGATCGATTGTCGCCCCCTCGTACTCAAGGGCCTTCACGACTTGATCAATGCCAGAATGCCCTGCATGGAAGTGACAGGACAGGCCACCACCTATACCCAGGCGCTGGATCTTGCCGATCAGCTGCGGCCCGATGTCATTTTTTTCAGTTTCTTTCCGGATGCGCTGAACCCTCTGGATGTCGTCGCGGGACTCACCCGTAGCGCAGAAATGAAATTGCTGCTGCTCAAGGGCCTGTACGAAGTCGTCCCCGCTGCCCAGGCGATAGAGGCTGGCGCTCGCGGCATCGTGCTGGCGGAAGACCCGACGGAATCGATCATCCAGGCCATCCTCAAGGTCCACCATAGCGACATCGCAATGGATAGAGCCTGGGCGGGCGGCCTTTCCGGCTATGCCGCGTCCAGACATACACCCATGAAATGCAATCTGGAGCGGGCGAAACAGGCGCGGTTGACGCTGCGCGAGAGAGAACTGATTCGCGCCATCGTGGGCGAACCGTCCGCCAAATATGTGAGCATCGCCGGGCGCCTGGGGATCAGCGAGCACACCGTGCACAACCACCTCAGCAACATCTATCAAAAGCTGGATCTCATCAACCGCATCGACTTGTTGATGTATGCGCTCAAACACGGGCTCACCAACGAAGCACCAACCGAGTCCGCCTGGGTAGAACTGGATTGAATTTCAAGTCGATGCAAGACGGCCTCCCCCCACTTTAAGGGTTAGGCCGTCACCGTTTCGCCGTCCTTTTCGGTGGCCAGGGACAGGGCTCTCGCAATACTGATGTCGTTTCCGGTAAATCCTGCCGCACCAACCTGTACCTACTCCCCCGCGCACTCCCAGACGGGATGGGAGATTCAGACTACGTGGGAGAGCAGACGGAAAGGCGCGAAGGCAGAGTTGAAGGCTTCGATAAATCCAAGGCGCCTGAACTTGCAGAACTTTATCTACAAGTCGTGAAAAGGAAGCGTTGAAGCAGGCGGGGGGAGCTGAAAAATATGGTGTCCCAGGGCAGGTTCGAACTGCCAACCTTCCCCTTAGGAGGGGGATGCTCTATCCAATTGAGCTACTGAGACACAGGTTGACCGCGACGAGACGCGGTGCGATGGACGGCGTGCATGTTAACGGCCGGGCTGGCTTTTGTCATGTCGTCCGTAGGCTTTTTAAGTGTAGGCAGACGCCTCGGCCGGGCGCGGACTTGTTTACCATGCAAATTGCATCACTGCAAAAAGCCATCATTGCAAAATGCAATATGGCGCTTTACCAAAAATAACTTAATTCATTGTTTTTAAAGAATTTAATTGTCGATAGACTCTGGCATGCGAGCTGCTTCTGCTGTTTTCACAGAACAACCGAGGTACGCCCCATGAAGAGCGCCCTTTCACTCTTGTCTGCAATCGCACTGGTGGTTTTAGCAGGCGTTCATTTTGTTCCCCAGAGCAGCGCTACGCAGGTTGCCCAACGTATGCCGCATTACCTTCAGTTGCAGAAGGCACCGCAGCTGGCAGTGACGAGCGACCGGCACAGCCTTGTCAGTCAGGAGATCGACCAGGAAAACATCCTGGTGCCGGCTCCGTCTGCCGAACGTTTGGTATTTTGAATGACCTTTACCAGGAGCACAGCATGTCCAGATCAGCCGCGAGTTTCTTCACCCTCGCCTTGTTGAGCGGCATTTTCCATCTGTCATTGACCCAGGACATGGTCGTCACTCTCCCCCTGATCGCCTGTGGCGTATTCAGCACGCTGTTCGTGCTCGCATTGATCGCCGGGCGCAAGATCAAGTTTGATCCGGTACTGCGTTGATCCTGACATGGCAGACCCGCTGCAAGGGCCTGCCATCCATCCTGAATTCACCCCCGCTATACGACTTCCCCTAGTAAATCGGCAATTTGCCACTATCCTATAAAAGACAAGGAACAGGGTCCGAGTTCACTTTTTCCTGCCCGCCGGCAACCTTTCGTCGGGTGGAGAAAGCGATAAGCGATGCGGCCTGGTCGAACTTTTCAAACCAGTCCGCGTTTCTGATAATTGGTGCTGGCAGAACGCCTTTATTCGGTTCAATATTTGTCACATAATTGGCGCCAAGGATCTGGCTGCTTTGAGGCATGATGCGCGCCTCTATCAATTCAGGTTGAACATTTGGTCAGAGCGCTTGTCCTACCAGACATCCTGCGGCCAATCCCGAAAACCGCTCCCCTGAACTAACCGGTTAAATATATGCGCCCATTGAAACAGGCAATTTATTCCAGCCGTACGGCTGACAAGTTCGTCGTACGTCTGCCAGACGGAATGCGTGAACGCATTGCCGAGGTGGCTCGCAATCATCATCGCAGCATGAACTCCGAAATCATTGCGCGCCTTGAGCAGAGTCTTATTCAGGAAGGTGCACTGGGAGAAGAGTTGAGCATGCGCCTGGACAGCCCGGAGCTTTCCTTGCACGAACGGGAGTTGCTGCAGCGCTTCCGCCAGCTCTCCCATCGACAGCAGAACGCCCTTGTTTCGCTGATCGCCCATGACGCTGAAATGACCGCCGACGCTTCCTGATTCAGCCAGTAAGCCCAAGCCAGCCTGATCGCTGGCTTTTTTTTGCCTGAAATCCGGGCACAAAAAAACCCGCCAAAGACGGGTTTTCGATGAACAAGGCTTCAGAGCAGGAAGATTGTCGCCAGCCCCAGGAAGATGAAGAAGCCGCCGCTGTCGGTCATGGCCGTGATCATCACGCTGGCCCCCATCGCCGGGTCGCGCCCCATCTTCGCCAGGGTCATCGGGATCAAAACCCCCATCAACGCCGCCAGTAGCAAGTTAAGCGTCATCGCGGCGGTCATCACCACGCCCAAAGACCAACTGCCATAGAGCAGGTAGGCAACCACACCGATCACCCCACCCCAGATTACGCCGTTGATCAGCGCTACCGCCAGTTCCTTGCGCATCAGGCGCGAGGTATTGCCGGTGCTCACCTGGTCCAGCGCCATGGCCCGAACAATCATGGTGATGGTCTGGTTACCCGAGTTACCACCGATCCCCGCCACGATCGGCATCAACGCCGCAAGCGCCACGAGCTTCTCGATCGAACCCTCAAACAAACCGATGACCCGAGAAGCCACGAACGCGGTAATCAGGTTGATCGCCAGCCAGGCCCAACGGTTACGCAGGGATTTCCAGACCGACGCAAAAATGTCTTCTTCTTCACGCAGACCCGCCATGTTGAGAACTTCGCTTTCGCTCTCTTCACGGATCAGGTCGACCATTTCATCGATGGTCAGACGGCCGATCAGCTTGCCGTTCTTGTCGACTACAGGTGCGGAGATCAAGTCATAACGCTCGAATGCCTGGGCGGCATCGTAGGCGTCTTCGTCCGGGTGGAAACTCACCGGATCGCTGGCCATCACCTCGGAAACCTGTTTGTCCGGATCGTTGACCAGCAAACGCTTGATCGGCAACACGCCCTTGAGCACGCCGTCGTAATCGACCACGAACAGCTTGTCGGTGTGGCCCGGCAACTCCTTGAGACGACGCAGGTAACGCAAGACCACTTCAAGGCTGACATCCTCGCGGATGGTCACCATCTCGAAGTCCATCAGCGCACCGACCTGCTCCTCGTCATAGGACAGAGCCGAACGCACGCGCTCGCGTTGTTGCTGGTCGAGGGTCTCCATGAGCTCATGGACGACGTCTCGCGGCAGCTCGGAGGCCAGGTCAGCGAGTTCGTCGGCATCCATGTCCTTGGCGGCTGCCAGGAGTTCGTGATCGTCCATGTCGGCGATCAGTGATTCACGGACCGAATCGGATACTTCAAGAAGGATGTCGCCGTCGCGATCGGCCTTCACCAGTTGCCAGAGCGTCAGACGATCGTCCAGCGGCAAGGCTTCAAGGATGTAGGCGACGTCGGCGGAGTGCAGGTCATCGAGTTTGCGTTGCA
The DNA here is from genome assembly GCF_019218985.1 of Pseudomonas sp. PDM30. Classification (NCBI taxonomy): domain Bacteria; kingdom Pseudomonadati; phylum Pseudomonadota; class Gammaproteobacteria; order Pseudomonadales; family Pseudomonadaceae; genus Pseudomonas; species Pseudomonas sp. PDM30. The sequence continues at coordinate 484,236 of NZ_JAHUWM010000001.1, read as the reverse complement.
ACTCGACGAGGTTCTGCCGGTGGACCAGGTTCTCGACCCGGTCATGATGCGGGCCTTCCTGGCGGTGAGTCAGGTCTTCTACAACTCGCTGGCGCTGCAGCAACTCAACCACCTGAGCCAGGCGATCCTGCAAGCTTTCCTGCGTTTTCTTTACTTCAACTTCGGACATAGGCGAACTCCACTCCCAGCAGCGGGGCACGCCGGAAGGATCAATCAGTCAATTCATGATTGGTGAAACGGGGTACTGAGTAACTACTGGGTAAGTCCATGGAGGTATTCCACAAGCCCCGGCGGGGCTGACGGGCGCAATGATACACCGCCTGACGGTTTTAAACGTTAAAAAATCTCGGCTGAAACAAGCGCTTGCACAACAAACCTGAGCATCGGCCTGATCCATGAAAATGCGACGACGTATTCCGAAAAGAAAACACACACCCCTTCGAAAATTGTAGCCGCTACCCTTGAAAAGGAACGTCACGGAGGACGCCTGATGCCATCAGTTGCTCAATTCTTTTTGGTTTTCACCCTGCTCAGCCCCCTGCCCTTGGCGGTCGCCACCACCGTTCAGCGCTGTGAGGCTGCCAATGGGCGCATTACCTTCACCACACTGGGTTGTGCCGCGGGAGAGAATGTTTCACTTCAGGACGCCCGTGCCTTTACACCTGGCAGCACGATGGCGCTTATGCCGCCAGCCGAGCCCCGCGAAACATCAGGTATGAAAATTCCAAGCAGAGAGCCGACCATGGTCGGTCAGGCGCAGGACAAGTGTGGAAACCTGATCAATGCCAGGGAGCGCCGGGAGGCGATCATCAATCAGCGAGTGATCGCCGGCATGAGCCAGCAAGACGTCGAAAGCGCCCTCGGCAAGCCAGACAGGATCAGTATTCGAAATTCAGCCACGAGCTACCGCTACGACACCCTGCGAGGTCGTAGTGCACAGGTGGAGTTCGACGAGAGGGGATGCACGAAAGGAAAAGCCAAATCCCGGACGGCAAAAAGCCCGCATTAAATGCGGGCTTTCTGTTGTATGGTGCACTCGACAGGATTCGAACCTGTGACCGCTCGGTTCGTAGCCGAGTACTCTATCCAGCTGAGCTACGAGTGCAATTTGTGTTTTTATACCAGATCACAACTGGTTGAAACCAAGTTACTTACATTGCTGTAACTAACTCTTAAATGGTGCACTCGACAGGATTCGAACCTGTGACCGCTCGGTTCGTAGCCGAGTACTCTATCCAGCTGAGCTACGAGTGCATTTGTTGCCGCGCATTATAGGCCGTCTAATCTCTATGTCAAGCACTTTTTCTAGTAATTTCAACAACTTACCGAAAAAGCCAGATTACAACGTACTACGCAAATAATGGCGGAGAACGGGGGATTCGAACCCCCGACACCCTTTTGAGGTGTACTCCCTTAGCAGGGGAGCGCCTTCGGCCACTCGGCCAGCTCTCCGCAACACGGGGCGTATATTAACCAGCTTCTTCCCCGTTTGCAAACATAAAAAACGATAAAAATTAATGGCTTGGTTCTTCGTCCTTCTCTTTCTTGATACGCAGGTAAATTTCTTCCCGGTGAACAGCTACCTCTTTGGGGGCATTAACACCGATGCGCACTTGATTTCCTTTGACGCCGAGCACGGTCACGGTGATTTCGCCATCACCGATAATCAGGCTTTCTGCACACCGACGAGTCAGAATCAGCATACCTTTCTCCTCACGCATTACATTTCAGGGACAACAGTCTGCAAAAAAAAGGCACTCGACCCACAACCGGAGCGGTCGCAGCCCTACATGCCTGAGTATTGACTAGCGCGAGCAAAAGAACAGTCTCGGGGGTCACGCCATTCAAAAAAACAAAAGGCGCGGTCAGACCGCGCCTTTTGGCAAACGCATCACTCGCCCTGGCGGGCCGGTGCGTCCAGTTCGAAAGCCGTGTGCAGAGCGCGCACAGCCAGTTCCAGATACTTCTCTTCGATCACTACGGAGACTTTGATTTCCGAAGTCGAGATCATCTGGATGTTGATGCTTTCCTTGGCCAGGGATTCGAACATGCGGCTGGCCACGCCTGCGTGAGAGCGCATGCCAACGCCGACGATCGACACCTTGGCGATCTTGGTGTCGCCCACGACTTCACGGGCACCCAGCTCGCCAGCGGTTTTTTCCAGCACGGCTTGCGCCGCCTGGTAGTCGTTGCGGTGCACGGTGAAGGTGAAGTCGGTGGTGTTATCGTGCGCGACGTTCTGCACGATCATGTCGACTTCGATGTTCGCGGCACTGATCGGGCCGAGAATCTTGAAGGCAACGCCCGGGATGTCTGGCACGCCACGGATGGTCAGCTTGGCTTCATCGCGGTTGAAAGCGATACCGGAAATGATCGGCTGTTCCATGGTTTCCTCTTCATCAATAGTAATGAGGGTGCCCGGACCCTCCTTGAAGCTGTGCAGTACGCGCAGCGGAACGTTGTACTTGCCGGCGAACTCGACCGCGCGGATCTGCAACACCTTGGAACCGAGGCTGGCCATTTCCAGCATCTCTTCGAAGGTGATCTTGTCCAGGCGCTGAGCCACGGACACCACACGCGGGTCGGTGGTGTAGACGCCGTCGACGTCGGTGTAGATCTGGCATTCGTCAGCCTTCAGGGCTGCCGCCAGCGCCACGCCGGTGGTGTCGGAACCGCCACGACCGAGGGTGGTGATGTTGCCGTGCTCGTCGACGCCCTGGAAACCGGCGACAACCACCACACGACCTGCCTTCAGGTCACCGCGAATCTTCTGGTCATCAATCTGCAAGATACGCGCTTTATTGTGCGCGCTATCCGTCAGAATCCGCACCTGATTGCCGGTGTACGACACCGCCGGCACGCCGCGCTTGATCAGCGCCATGGCCAACAGGGCAATCGTCACCTGCTCACCGGTGGAAACGATCACGTCCAGCTCGCGCGGAACCGGTTGGCCGTCGCCACTGATTTGCTTGGCCAGATCGATCAGACGGTTGGTTTCGCCGCTCATTGCAGACAGCACAACCACCAGGTCATCGCCGGCATCGCGGAATTTCTTAACCTTGTCGGCGACCTGCTCGATTCTCTCGACAGTGCCGACCGAGGTGCCTCCAAATTTCTGTACGATCAAAGCCATTTCAAAGCCGCCTCTGCCCATGAAGGGCGCCCAAATAATCACTCAAACAGCGTTGCGGCCCACCACTAGACTGCGGGCCGCAAGTACTGCCTTATAGACCCTGCTCTACAAACGGAACGGTCAGGGCCAGTGCCGCATCCAGTGCGCCAGCGTCGGTACCGCCGCCTTGCGCCATGTCTGGACGACCACCACCCTTCCCGCCCACTGCCGCAGCGGCTTGCTTCATCAAATCACCGGCTTTGAGTTGGCCAGTCAGGTCTTTGGTTACGCCTGCAACCAGAACGACCTTTTCCTCATGGACACTGCCGAGCAGGATCACTGCGCGGCCGAGTTTGTTTTTCAGTTGATCGACCAGCGCCAGCAGCGCCTTGCCATCCTGACCGTCCAGACGCACGGCCAGCACTTTCACATCCTTGACGTCCAGCGCCTGGGCCGACAGATCGTCGCCCGCGGCACTGGCAGCCTTGGCTTGCAACTGCTCGAGTTGCTTCTCCAGCAGACGGTTGCGCTCCAGCACAGCCGACAGCTTGTCGATCAGGTTATCGCGGCTGCCCTTGACCAGGCTGGCCGCTTCCTTGAGTTGTTCTTCCGCCGCGTTCAAGTAAGCCAGCGCTTGCGCACCGGTGACTGCCTCGATACGACGCACGCCCGATGCCACACCGCCTTCGCTGATGATTTTCAGCAGGCCGATGTCGCCGGTACGGTTCGCGTGGATACCGCCGCACAGCTCGACGGAGAAATCGCCCATGCTCAGTACGCGTACGTTGTCGCCGTATTTTTCGCCGAACAGCGCCATGGCGCCTTTCTGCTTGGCGGTTTCGATATCGGTTTCTTCGGTTTCAACTTCGGAGTTCTTGCGAATCTCGGCGTTGACGATGTCTTCCAGCGCTTTCAGTTGTTCAGGCTTGATGGCTTCGAAGTGGCTGAAGTCGAAGCGCAGGCGCTGACTGTCGACCAGCGAGCCTTTCTGCTGAACGTGATCGCCCAGCACCTGACGCAATGCTGCGTGCAGCAAGTGAGTCGCGGAATGGTTCAGCGAAGTGGCGTGACGCACCTCGGCATCCACCTGCGCCTGAACTGGCGAGCCAACGATCAGGCTGCCCGAATCCAGCACACCGTGGTGCAGGAACGCACCGCCGGTCTTGGTGGTGTCGCGCACGTCGAAACGCGCAGCGCCAGCCTGGAGGAAGCCGCAATCACCAATCTGACCACCGGATTCCGCATAGAACGGCGTCTGATCGAGAACGACCACGCCCTCTTCGCCTTCGCTCAACACGTCGACCGATTGCCCGTCCTTATAGAGAGCAACGATCTTGGCGGAACCGCTGTGAGCGGTGTAACCGGTGAATTCGGTGTCCACATCAACCTTGACCAGGCTGTTGTAGTCCATGCCGAAGGAACTGGCGGAACGGGCACGAACGCGCTGGGCTTCCATCTCACGCTCGAAACCTTCTTCGTCGATGGTCAGGCTGCGCTCGCGAGCGATGTCGCCGGTCAGGTCCATCGGGAAACCGTAGGTATCGTAGAGTTTGAACACCACGTCGCCCGGCACCACGTCGCCCTTGAGCTCGGCCAGATCCTGCTCGAGGATCTTCAGGCCCTGCTCCAGGGTCTTGGCGAATTGCTCTTCTTCGGCCTTCAACACGCGCTCGATGTGCGCCTGCTGGGATTTCAGTTCCGGGAAGGCTTCGCCCATCTCGGCGACCAGGGCCGCGACGATCTGATAGAAGAAGCTGCCCTTGGCGCCCAGCTTGTTACCGTGACGGCAGGCGCGACGGATGATCCGGCGCAGCACGTAGCCGCGGCCTTCGTTGGACGGCAGCACGCCGTCGGCGATCAGGAAGCCGCAGGAACGGATGTGGTCAGCCACGACTTTCAACGAAGCCTGGGCGTCGTTGGTGCAGCCGATAGCCTTGGCCGAAGCGCTCAGCAGGCTCTGGAACAGGTCGATTTCATAGTTCGAGTGAACGTGCTGCAGCACGGCACTGATCCGCTCCAGGCCCATGCCGGTGTCGACCGACGGCGCTGGCAGCGGGTGCAACACGCCATCGGCGGTGCGGTTGAACTGCATGAACACGTTGTTCCAGATTTCGATGTAACGGTCGCCGTCTTCTTCCGGCGAGCCCGGTGGGCCACCCCAGATGTCGGCGCCGTGATCGTAGAAAATCTCGGTGCAAGGACCGCACGGGCCGGTATCGCCCATGGTCCAGAAGTTGTCGGAGGCGTACGGTGCGCCCTTGTTGTCGCCGATGCGCACCATGCGCTCGGCCGGAACCCCGATTTCCTTGGTCCAGATGTCGTACGCCTCGTCATCGCTGGCGTAGACGGTGACCCAGAGCTTTTCCTTCGGCAGGTTCAACCACTTGTCGGAAGTCAGGAAGTTCCAGGCGTAGCTGATGGCATCACGCTTGAAATAATCACCGAAGCTGAAGTTACCCAGCATTTCGAAGAAGGTGTGGTGACGAGCGGTATAACCGACGTTTTCCAGGTCGTTGTGCTTGCCGCCGGCGCGCACGCATTTCTGGCTGCTGACAGCGCGGGTGTACGCGCGCTTTTCCTGGCCCAGGAAGCAGTCCTTGAACTGGTTCATCCCCGCGTTGGTGAACAGCAGGGTTGGGTCGTTGCCCGGAATCAAAGAGCTGGAGGCTACACGGGTGTGGCCTTGCTCTTCGAAGAAGCGAAGGAAGGCTTCACGGATTTCTGCGCTTTTCATTAGGTTCTTCCACGGAGGCTGCGGCCAAAGGCCTGTTCGAAACGTCAACAGACGAAGCGACGGCAAAGGGCCGCATTATATCGGCCCTGCGCGCGGGGTACAGCGTGTTTATACGATAGAAACGGTCAATTGGAGTGCTAACGCTATCACTTGCGCGAAAAGTCGACGAATGTCGCGACGACCTGCTCGATTTGCGCACGGCTGACGTCCATGTGCGTGACCATGCGCAGACGCGCGGCGGCACTGAGTTTGATCCCGCGCTTGGCGGCAAAGGCCTTGATGGCCTCGGCCTGATCGCCCATCTGCACGTAAACCATGTTGGTCTGCACCGGTTCGACCTCGAACCCCGCCCCGCGCAGGCCTTCGGCGAGCAACTGCGCGTTGGCATGGTCATCGGCCAGGCGCTCTACGTTGTTATCCAGCGCATACAGGCCTGCCGCTGCGAGAACACCGGCCTGACGCATGCCGCCACCGACCATCTTGCGCAGGCGCCGGGCCTTGCCGATCAACTCGGCCGAGCCGCAGAGCACCGAACCGACCGGTGCGCCCAGGCCTTTGGACAGGCACACCGAGACGGAATCGAAATACTGGGTGATTTCCCGGGCATCCACACCCAGCTTCACTGCCGCGTTGTACAAACGTGCGCCGTCCAGGTGCAGTTGCAAGCCATGCTCGCGGGTAAAACTGCGCGCCCGTGCCAGGTATTCCAGTGGCAGGACCTTGCCTTGCATGGTGTTTTCCAGCGCCAGCAAACGGGTGCGGGCGAAATGGAAGTCGTCCGGCTTGATCGCAGCAGCGACCTGCGCCAGGTCCAGCGAACCATCGGCCTGCACTTCCAGCGGTTGCGGCTGGATCGAGCCAAGCACCGCCGCGCCACCCCCTTCGTACTTATAAGTGTGGGCCTGCTGGCCGACGATGTACTCGTCACCGCGCTCGCAATGGGCCATCAACCCCAGCAGGTTGCTCATGGTGCCGGTCGGCACGAACAGTGCTGCGGCGAAACCCAGGCGCCTGGCCAGTTCGGCTTCCAGGTGATTGACCGTCGGATCTTCGCCATACACGTCATCGCCGGTGGCGGCCTTGGTCATTGCCTCAAGCATGCCGGCGCAAGGTTGGGTGACGGTGTCGCTGCGAAGATCGATAACACTCATGAATCTGGCCTCGGTAAGCAGGGGAAATCCCTTTCAGGAAAGAATTACTGCGGGCATGGCGACGATTAATCAACCCTTGCGTAGGAAAAGGCCGATTAATCCAACGGAAAAGTCGATGACAATCATCCAAAAGGGGTCATGCGCATACCGCAAATATGTGATAAAAACGCTGCGCCGCCAAACATTTGGGCGGCAAAAACGTTCTCAGGGCGGGGTGCAACTCCCCACCGGCGGTAATTGCGCGCAATGCGCATAGCCCGCGAGCGCTTGGTGACAGCACGGCTTCGGCGGTGCCTGACAGCAAGGTCAGCAGACCCGGTGTGATCCCGGGGCCGACGGTCATAGTCCGGATGAAGAGAGAACGGGATTGACAACAAAGGGCCGTCCGCCGGCATTCGTGCGAGTGTGCGTACCCTCAGATCCCCTTCGATTCATAACGCCCTGTTTTTCACACAAACAGGAGTCAGAACATGCAACCCACCGCAATCGACAGCAAAAGCAAACACCATCAGGGCGAGCGCGTAGCGTTCATCCAGGCCTGCTGGCACAAGGACATTGTCGATCAGAGCCGTAAAGGCTTCGTCGCCGAAATGATTACCCAGGGTTATCAGGAATCCGACATCGATTTCTTCGAAGTCGGCGGCGCCTTTGAAATGCCCCTGCACGCCAAGTTGCTGGCCAAGACCGGTCGTTATGCTGGCATCGTCGCCGCAGCCCTGGTGGTGGACGGCGGGATCTACCGTCACGAGTTCGTCGCCCAGTCGGTGGTCAGCGGCCTGATGCAGGTTCAACTGGAAACCGAAGTGCCAGTGTTCTCGGTGTCCCTGACCCCGCACCACTTCCATGCCGGCGAAGAACACCAGAAGTTCTTCTTCGAGCATTTCCTGCATAAAGGCCAGGAAGCGGCAAAGACCTGTGCGGATACGCTGTTGAAAATCCGTTCGCTGCGCCGCACTGAACCGCGCGCGGTAGCTGTCTAAAAGCCGAAAACCTTGTAGGAGCGAGCTTGCTCGCGATAGTCGTCAACGATAACGCGGGAAGCCTGGCACCCCGCGGCGTTTTCAGATTCATCGCGAGCAAGCTCGCTCCTACAGAGGTTAAATGCCGTAATCAGGCCAGGTTTTCGTCGGTGGTCGGCACGACTAGGATGCCGGCACGCAAACCATTCTTCACCCTGGGGTTCGGGAAGATGATCCGGGCGCCCTCTTCCTCGATGATCCAGCGGGTGTTGGCGATATCTTCCGCCAGCAGGTAACCCACTTCCAGCTCCGAAAAGTTCTCGATGTCCGCCGGCAGGTTCAGGCGGAAGCTGTCGCTGTGCTTGATGATTTCTCGCGCCACGCTGTACAGCTGCAAACCGTCCAGCGCGTCCTCAGTCAGTTCTGGTTCGGTGCCCTCGATGATCTGCTTTAGGCGCTTCTCCAGCAGAGAGACGTTGACACCGTCGTTCTGACCGAACGGCCGCGCCTTGCCCAACTCCAGGGTAAAAGCCTCGGCACCCAGCTTGTCGTAGGTATAGGAGCTGAACACGATGGACGGCTTGTTCTGCAGCAACACCGCTTCCATGCCGGCAGCACGCAGGCGCGCCAGTTCCTGACGCGAATGCTGGCGGTCTTCCTTCCACGGGTACAAGGCGAACTGCTCGATTTTCGAACCACGAATCGCCGTGTGCAGGTCGTAGTGCAGGCGCTGGCGATCCGGCAGGCTGAAGAAGCTGGCAGCCAAACGTTCCAGCTCACAGGCGCGCAGGGCTTCGCAACCGCTGCTTTGTTCGTGACGGCCATTGAACAGCCGATTGACGTCCTGCTCGACGAAACGCTCGCCCTTGCGAATCGCTTCCGGGTTGCCGAACAGGAACAGAATACGTGCACGCGGCTTCAAGTCGCCACGGGCAATGTCGTGCAACAGGCGATCGAGCAATTCGATCGGCGCTGTTTCGTTGCCATGGATCCCCGCCGAAAGCAGCAGGTCCAGGCCGTTGTCACGGGCTTCAGGTGGCCGGACTTCCAGCGCACCTTCGCTCAACCAGCGCATGCGCACGCCTTCGACAGTCAGTTGAGTCTTCTCCGCCGGTTCGCGGCCGGCGAGGGTCAGTTCAAGCAGTTTGCCGAGGGCGAGCATAGAGCGGTTTCCTTAGTGATCGTGGTTGCAGTCCGGGCCGTGGACGTGTTCCTCGTCGTCACCGAGGTCAGCCGGTTCCATTTCCAGTTGCAGACTTACCAGATTAGTCGCCAATGGGCGCAACAGCAGGTTGGCGTACTCGGCGTCGCCTTCTTCGACGTCCACGCCGATCAGCAACTGGCCACGGCCGTCCTGCTGGATCCACAGCTCTTTACCTTGCCACAGGACCGCGACGCGGGTGCAGGACGTTTCCAGTTGCGTGCCGTCGGTGTCTTCAAGGATCAGCTGCAGGGTATCGCTCATGTCTTTACGCTCTCGTTTGAGATGAATCAGCGCGCTGCCGTAGAAAGCGGCGCGCCGTCGATCAATTGATCTGGAATGGATAAACCGCGCCCAGTTTAAGGATTTGCGTCAGTTCATCCAGTGCCGTCCGGCACTCAAGCAGCAATTGCGGGTCCGCCAGATCGTTTTCGGTCATGCGGTCGCGGTAGTGCTTCTCGACCCATTCGGTCAGTGTGCCGTACAACGGTGCCGTCATGATAACCCCTGGGTTGACGGCCGCCAGTTCGGTTTCGTTGAGCGCGACACGCAGTCGAAGGCAAGCAGGGCCACCGCCGTTCTGCATGCTCTGCTTGAGATCGAAGACTTTCACTTCGCGGATCAGGCCGCCGGAGCTGGTCAAACCCTGCAAGTACTGCCAGACACGCTCGTTGCCACGGCATTCTTCCGGCACGATCAACAGCATGGAGCCGTCAGGACGCGACAGCAGTTGGCTGTTGAACAGGTAGGAACGAACCGCGTCTTCCACGCTGACGGCGGAACGTGGCACACACACAGACTGAAATTTCCCACCGACTTTGGCGAGTTTGCTCTGCAATTCAGCGAGCATTTTCTCGGTCTCGAGGAACGCGTCCTCGTGATAGAACAGCACTTCACCATTACCCACGGCGATCACGTCGTTGTGGAACACGCCCTGATCGATCACCGACGGGTTCTGCTGGGCGTAGACCACGCCGTCATCGCTCAAGCCGTGCAAACGGGCAACGGCCTGGGACGCTTCGAGGGTCTGCCGCGCCGGGTACTTCTGCGGTGCCGGGTAGCGGGTGTCGAACGCACTGCGGCCGAACACGAAGAATTCGACACCGGCTTCGCCGTATTCACGGCAGAAACGCGTGTGGTTGGCCGCGCCTTCGTCACCGAATTGCGCCACGGCCGGCAAGGCGGCGTGGTGGGCGAAGTGTTTCTGGTCAGCGAACATCGCCCCCAGCACGCGGCTGGTGGTCGGGTGTTCGATGCTGCGGTGGTATTTGCAGTTGAGGTTGGCGGCGGTGAAATGCACGCGGCCATCAGCGGTGTCGGCGCTCGGGCTGACGGTCGCGGCGTTGGCCACCCACATGCTCGACGCCGAGCAACTGGCCACCAGCAGCGGCATCGCCTCTTTGGCAGCGCGCTCGATCACTTGAGCGTCGGTGCCACCAAAGCCCAGGCGACGCAGTGCAGCCACATCCGGGCGCTCTTGCGGTGCCAGTACGCCTTGCTGGAAACCCATTTCCATCAGCGCTTTCATCTTTGCCAGGCCTTGCAGCGCCGCTTCCTTGGGGTTGGAAGACTGCTGGCTGTTGCTCTGGGACGCGACGTTGCCGTAGGACAGGCCGCCGTAGTTATGGGTCGGCCCCACTAGACCGTCAAAATTGACTTCATAGGATTTCATCAGCGAGGCTCCACGAGAATCTGTTGTTATAGGCTTCAGTAACTGTTCTTTTAGACCGCGTCGCGGCCATCGCGAGCGAGCTCGCTCCTACAGTGATTGCGTCGTACACAAGATATGTGAACGCCACCGAACCTGTGGGAGCGGGCTTGCCCGCGATGGGCATCACGCCATCTTCACGCCAGGTGTCAGGGCAGCAGGCATGGTCAGGCTCGGCGTTTCCAGCGAGGCCACCGGGTACGCGCAGTAATCCGCCGCGTAGTAAGCGCTGGCGCGGTGGTTGCCCGATGCCCCTACGCCGCCGAATGGCGCGCTGCTCGCGGCACCGGTCAGTTGCTTGTTCCAGTTGACGATACCGGCACGGCTTTCCAGCCAGAATTGCTGGTAACGCGCCTCGGAGTCCGACAGCAGGCCAGCGGCCAGACCGTAGGCGGTGTCGTTGGCTTCAGCGATCGCTGCTTCAAAATCAGCGTAGCGGATCACCTGCAGCAACGGACCGAACAGCTCTTCGTCAGGACGATCGGCAACGGCGCTCACGTCCAGGATACCCGGGGTCAGCAGGGCCGATTCAGCCTGAGGCTGAGTCATTTCCAGCAGCGCCACGGCGCCGTTGGCCAGCAGATGTTCTTGCGCATCCATCAACGCTTTCGCAGCGCCAAGGGAAACCACCGAGCCCATGAACGGCGCCGGTTGCTGATCGAAGGCTCCGACTGAGAGGGTCGAACTGACCGCCACCAGGCGCGCCAGCAACGAGTCGCCCCAGGCACCTTGCGGCACCAGCAAGCGACGGGCACAGGTGCAGCGCTGGCCGGCGGAAATGAACGCCGACTGAATGATGGTGTACACCGCGGCATCGAGGTCGGCGACCTGATCGACCACCAGCGGGTTGTTACCGCCCATTTCCAGCGCCAGGATCTTGTCCGGACGACCGGCGAATTGTTGGTGCAGGTGATTGCCGGTGCGGCTGGAACCGGTGAAGAACAGCCCGTCGATGCCCGGGTTCGCCGCCAGGGCGATGCCGGTTTCGCGAGCGCCTTGCAGCAGGTTCAAGACGCCAGCTGGCAGGCCAGCCTCGATCCAGCACTTGACCGTCAGTTCAGCGACTTTCGGTGTCAGTTCGCTTGGCTTGAACAGCACGCTGTTACCGGCCAACAGTGCCGGCACGATATGGCCGTTCGGCAGGTGACCCGGGAAGTTGTACGGACCAAACACCGCGACTACACCGTGGGGTTTGTGGCGCAGCACAGCGGTGGCATCGCCCAGCGGCCCGCTCTTCTCGCCGGTACGTTCGCGGTAGCTCTGCACCGAGATGGCAATCTTGTTGACCATGCTGGTGACTTCGGTCGCCGCTTCCCACAGGGGTTTGCCGGTTTCTTCGCCGATGGTATGAGCCAATTCGTCAGCGTGATTCTTCAGCGCGGCGGCAAAGGCCTCCAGCACCGAGATACGCTCTTCCAGGGTGCGCCGCGCCCAGTCCGGGAACGCCTGACGCGCCGCTTGCACAGCCGACTCGACCTGACCGGCGGTGGCTCCGACGCCGGACCACAGCACCTGCTGGGTCACCGGGTTCAGCGACTCGAAGGCTTCGCCCCCACCTGCCAGCCATTCACCTGCGATGTAAAGCGACTTCATTATTTCGACTCCCGAGCTGCGGACAACGCCACGGCGCGCACTTGATCGCCCGCGTTGAGTTGAAGACGTTTGGCGGTCAGCGGGTCGACCACCAGGGTGCCGGCGGCCAGACGTGCAGGCGCGGCAGTGATCCGGCAGTCCTCGCGCTTGCGGTTGTGAATGATGAATGGCGTGGCATCGTCACCCGGGGTGCCGACGGCCAGCACCAGCGCCTGGCTGTCGCGCACGGCGCGGATCTTGCCGGTTTCGCATTCGATCGCCGGGCCTGCGTCGAAGATATCGACGTAGCCCTGGTAGCTGAAACCTTCGCTCTTGAGCATGGCCAGCGCCGGCTCGGTGTCCGGATGAACCTGACCGATCACGTTGCGCGCATCCGGCGACAGGAAGCAGGTGTACAGCGGGAACTTCGGCATCAGCTCGGCGATGAACGCCTTGTTGCCCACGCCGGTCAGGTAGTCAGCCTGGCTGAATTCCATCTTGAAGAAGTGCCGGCCCAGGCTTTCCCAGAACGGCGAACGCCCGGCCTCGTCGGAAACACCGCGCATTTCGGCAATGATCTTGTTGCCGAACAGTTGCGGGAATTCGGCGATGAACAGCATCCGCGCCTTGGACAGCATGCGACCGTTGAGGCCACTGCGGTAATCGGCGTGCAGGAACAGCGAGCACAGCTCGGAGTTGCCGGTCAGGTCGTTGGCCAGGAACAGCGTCGGGATTTCACGATAGATGTTCAGCTCTTGCGAGGCGCTGACCGTCAGACCGACCCGGAAGTTGTACCAGGGCTCACGCAGGCCAACGGCGCCGGCAATGGCGGAAATACCCACCACGCGCCCGTCGTCGTCTTCGAGCACGAACAGGTAGTCCGCGTCGCCCCGCCCGGCTTCGCCGCGAAAGGTCTTCTCGGCCCAGCCGACCCGATGGGCCAGCCGCTCTTCGTTGGCCGGCAAGGTGGTCAGGCCGGTGCCGGTGCTGCGGGCCAGGTCGATCAGAGCGGGTAAATCGCTGCTGCGTACGGGACGAACGATCATGCTATCTCCTCAAACGGGCCGCTTGCGCCACCCGTGAAACTTCGCTGCTTTCTAAACAAGCAATCAGGCCAGGTCGCTGTTAAACCGCGACCAGGCGCACGCTGGCACCCTCGCCGACACCCAGGGCTTCGGCCGCCTCCAGGTCCAGGGTCACCGGTTTGCCCGGCGCGTAATCGAGCTCGAGCATGACCGCGCGGTAATCCTGCAACTGGGCATTGGCAACCAGGTACTGGCGACCGACGCCTTTGACCGGCTCACCGATCTTCACCGGCACCACACGGCTCTGGGCGATCGAACGGATCCCCGAGACACGGGCATGCAGGGTCGGGCCACCGTCGAAGATGTCGATGTAGTGATCGGTCTCGAAACCTTCGCGCATCAGAATGTCGAAGGTGATCTGCGCGCGCGGGTGCACCTGGCCCATGGCCTCTTGAGCGGAGTCCGGCAGCAGTGGCACGTAGATCGGGTAATGCGGCATCAGTTCGGCAAGGAACGTACGGCTTTTCAGCCCGCACAGACGCTCTGCTTCGGCGTAGTTGAGGTCGAAGAAGTTGCGGCCGATGGCATCCCAGAACGGCGAATCGCCGTTTTCATCGCTGTAACCGACGATTTCGGTCACCACGGAATCGGCAAAACGCTCCGGATGGCTGGCCACGAACAGCAAACGGCCACGGGAGTTGAGCTCCGACCAAGGCGACCCCACCAACTCGCGCTGCACATAGAAGCTGGTCAGCAAGCTGTTGCCGGTCAGGTCGTGGCACTGGGAGAGCACGTGGATCTTGTTGTGAATCTTCAGCTCGCGGGAAGCGTGTACGAAGGTTTCGTTGCGAAAGCTGTAGAACGGCTCGGAGTAACCGGCCGACGCCACGATGGCCGAGCAACCGACCAGCTTGCCGGTAGCGGAGTCTTCGAGGACGAAGAAATAGCTTTCCTCACCGTTGAAACTCACTTCGGCGGCGAACGAGGCTTCGCTTGCCGCGATCTTGTCGCTCAGGCGCTCAACGTCATCCGGCAAGGAAGTGACACCAATCGGACTGTCCGCAGCCAGACGCTGTACCTCGCCCAGATCAGCCATTTGCGCGGGGCGCATCACCAGCATGGTGTCACTCCTTTCTAAAACTCTTTTGAGGGAAATAAGCCGGGGCCGCCTTGGAACTCCTGTGGGAGCGAGCTTGCTCGCGATGGAGTGTCAGTCGACACCAATGTGGCTGATCCACCATCGCGAGCAAGCTCGCTCCTACAGTAAAGCGGGCCCGGCATAAAAATTGGGTTCGACGCCTGAAAGGTCAGGCGTCGAAGGGTCTATCAGGCTTGCGTCAGTTTTGCCGCGGCACGTTCGAAGCGGTCCAGACCGGCATCGATATCGGCGTCTTCCACCACCAGGCTCGGGGCGAAACGCACCACGTCCGGGCCGGCTTGCAGAATCATCAGGCCTTCTTGTTCAGCGGCGTTGAAGATGTCCTTGGCCTTGCCTTTCCAGGCATCGCTGAGCACACAGCCGATCAACAGACCCAGGCCACGGACCTGGGTGAACAGGCCGTATTTCTCGCCGATCTGCTCAAGGCGTGCCTTGAACTTGTCGTGCTTGGCATTGACGCCAGCCAGCACCTCTGGGGTGTTGATCACGTCGATCACCGCACCTGCGACAGCGCACGCCAGCGGGTTGCCGCCGTAAGTGGTGCCGTGGGTGCCGACGACCAGGTGCTTGGCCAGGTCTTCGGTGGTCAGCATGGCGGCGATCGGGAAACCACCGCCCAGGCTCTTGGCGCTGGTCAGGATGTCCGGGATCACGCCGTAATGCTGGTAGGCGAACAGGTGGCCGGTACGGCCCATGCCGGTTTGCACTTCGTCGAACACCAGCAGCGCGTTGTGCTCGTTGCACAGTTCGCGGGCGCCTTGCAGGTAGGCCAGTTCGGCCGGCAGTACGCCGCCCTCACCTTGAATAGGCTCCAGGACCACGGCGCAGGTCTTGTCGGAAACGGCAGCTTTCAACGCAGCCAGATCGTTGTATGGCACGTGGGTGATGCCGGTGATCTTCGGACCGAAGCCATCGGAATACTTCGACTGGCCACCGACGTTCACGGTGAACAGGGTACGGCCGTGGAAGCTGTTGAGCGCGGCGATGATCTCGTACTTCTCGCTGCCATAACGGTCGAACGCGACACGACGGGCCAGCTTGAAGGCGGCCTCGTTGGCTTCGGCGCCGGAGTTGCAGAAGAAGGCGCGCTCGGCAAAGGTGGCGTCGACCAGCTTGTGCGCCAGGCGCAGCGCCGGCTCATTGGTGAACACGTTGGACACGTGCCACAGCTTGTTCGCCTGCTCGGTCAAGGCACCGACCAGCGCCGGATGCGCGTGACCCAATACGTTGACGGCAATCCCGCCGGCGAAGTCGATCAGCTCGCGACCGGACTGGTCCCAAACGCGGGAACCGGCGCCACGCACAGGAATGAATGCGGCAGGCGCATAGTTGGGAACCATTACCTGATCGAAATCGGCGCGTTGTACCGCAGCGTGCTCAACGGACATCGGAGTCTCCTGAAGAGAAAACACTCGCCTGAAACTGGCGAGCTTGGTGAGGATTGTAAGGACAGTTTTCAGCCCGGCCTTGCCGCCAAGCGACAACTTCTTATAGCGCAAACCCCGGATTTTCCCGGGTTTACGGCAATGCGACATATAGGGTCGCAAAGGCGCAGTTTAACTGGCGGCGGACGTTTGCGGCAGGCTTGCTGCGTTGTAACTCATGGCAATGGCACGAGTGCGGTAAATATGTACCGCACAGCGTCCGGGTTCGCGCGGTTTCCTAAGGGCCTCATCCCACTTCGATGGTCACCTTAACCGCATGAATACCCAACATACCGACATTGCTAGCGACGCCTTCAGGCCAGACCCTCACTATCAGCACTTGAGCAACGTGATCCCCTCCTGGCTCCGCCAAGCAACGCCTCAACGGCGTGAGGCACTGCGCAACAGCGCGCCAGGCATTCCGGCCGGGCTCAAGGACGCTCCACCCCATCAGCATGCAGAACTGGGCAAACTCATTGCCCGTCATGTGACCAGCCAGAACCAGGTTGATCAAATGATGGCAAAGCTGCAGAGCCCCGCCGACTTCGCCGAACCACTTCTCGAAACGGCGCTCAAGACCCGATTCGGCCTGGAACTGGACGCTCGTAAAACGTTCCTTCGCCTTTACATCCCGGCTCACATCCCATGGCTTCGGCTGAAATCCGGCGCTGCGCGCACCTGGACGGTGTCCCTGCTGGATGCCGCACTGCACAATTTTGAAAGCACCGAAACCAAAGCAGACGCCTTCGAGCCCGCCTCGACTTACATCACGCCCCCCTCTGCTACCGGGCAATTCAATACATTGCCGCAGATACTGGAAAAGATGCCCATCACGGCTTTTACCAGCCTCTGCCGGGAACTGGACATTGGCCAGCGCTATAAAGAGTATCTGGACGACAACCTTGGCATCAGCAATCCCGTGGCCGCGGCAATACTGAAATCGAAAATTCACGACAGCCAGAAAACCGCACTCACCGCTGCCCTGCACATGGCGCAGATGCAAAAATTGCTGGGCAGTGACGTCCACCGACTGACTCTTGGCTTGCTCGACAACCTGCCTTCTTTACGTTTGCATGGTCTGCCCTGGGGCTACCATGAACTGACAATCATGAACGCTCGCCTGACCGGCATCGTTTTGTTTGCACCGGATCTGGAGCGCGCAACAGAAGTGGTCAGAGTGGTGGCCTACATTCCTGACGACCCCGAACACCCGATCAAGGAATACAGTTCAACCGCCGCATTCGCCGAGGAACTTGGTCAGCGCTTGCGTGCCCCCGAATACCAACAGTTTTTCAGTCGATTCATCAATCATGAGGATCGTGGGCACTTTTTCGCGCAGTTGAACAACGAGCTATCACCTTTAACCTGGCAGCCTGTTCCACCGGGCGATCCGCACCCGACCTGGCGAGAGCGCCCCAACCAACGTCCCGACTTGCACATTGCGGCCACACCGGTGAAAGACGATCTCTTGACCCACCTCTATCAGAGCAAGCTCAACAAGATCCTCAACGATGCGCGAGTGATCGCCGTGTCCACCGCAACAGTCGACCAGAGAGCCCGCTGGGCGTTATGGGACTCCTTTACGGAAATAGCTTCGACCCTGCTGAACATCGCGGCCTTTATTGCCCTGCCGTTCGTACCCTTCCTTGGCGAGTTGATGCTGGCCTACATGGCCTACCAGTTGCTCGACGAAACCTTCGAAAGCATTGTTGACTGGGCCGAGGGCCACACCACCGAGGCCTTCGAGCATTTCATGGGCGTTGTTGAATCCGCCGTACAACTGGGCACCTTTGCGGTGGGTGGCGTGATCGCGGCGGGAGAATTTCGCGCGATCCTGCCCAAGGAAATTGTGCAGTTCATCGACCGTTTCAATTCGGTGAAGCGGCCCAATGGCGAAACCCGCTATTGGAAACCCGACCTGACCGCCTACGAGCACCCCGCCACACTCCCGGCAGACTCAAAACCGGATTCACTCGGACTGCACAGGCATCAAGGTAAAACCCTGTTACCCCTGGAAGGCAAAAACTACGCCGTCAGCGAGGACTCCGTCATCGGCGAGTACCGCATCGACCACCCCTCCCGCCCTGACGCCTACAAACCACAACTGCGGCACAACGGCACCGGCGCCTGGCAAACCGAACTCGACCAGCCGTTGAGCTGGGACCAGGCCACCGTGCTGCACCGTATCGGCCCGGACATGCAGCGATTTTCGGCCAGCACCCGCGAGCGCATCCTCAGCATCAGCGGCAGCCACGAAGATACCCTGCGCAAGATACACGTGCATGCCGGGCAGGTGCCGCCGTTACTGGCCGACACACTCAAACGCTTCAGGATCGATCAGGACATACAAACCTTTATTGATCAGATCGGCAGCGACCAGCCGGAGCACTTCCTCAAGGCGGATCCCGTGACGCAGCTGGAACTGCTCAATGAAAACGGTTACTGGCCGGCAAACAAAGGCCTGCGACTGATCGAAGAAAATGCGCAAACCCTTTGGCAAAGCCCGGCGCCCGATGTACCCGTGGTGGAAATCGACGCCACCCGCCTCACCGACGGCGACCTGCTGAAAACCTTTCTCCTGACCCTGTCGGACAGCGAAGCCAGAACGCTGATGGGCGAAGAATTCGGTCACCCCTCCCCTGGCCTGGAAAACCGGGCGCAACGGTTGCGCAAGATACTCGCGCGGCTTGCCGAACAGAAACGGCAAGGCCTGTTCGATCAGCGTTATCGCAGACTCGAACGTGGCGCTCAAGGCCCCATACAAGCAGTCATGGATGCTGAGCCCGGACTACCAAGCAGCGTTGCAGAAGCGATTGTGAACACAGCAAACGAACAGGAACTGCAACAGCTGAAAAAACCAACCATTTCCCCTCGCCTGGTCGAGCTGAGCCAGGAGGCCAGATTACAAGTACGAGTGACACGCGCCTACGAGGGGCTTGATTTGCCATCGACCGAGAACAACCTCGACACCGACCGGCTGGCCTTGCACACCCTGGAAAAACTGCCAGGCTGGACGGGACAGCTACGACTGGAAACCCGCCAGTACGCCCATGAAGGCCTCCTGATCGACAGCGTTGGCAGTGCCGACGCGCCCCTGCGTAAAGTGCTGGTGCTCAGAGTAGAAGGCGAGTATCAGGCGTTCGATCAAGACGGCGAAGAACTCAGCGGCATGGACTCGCTTTACGCATGCCTATTACAGGCCATGCCGGACAGTGAACGCACCGCCCTGAACCTTCATATCGGTGAAGGTGAACGACTCAAACAGTTAATTCGCAATCACGCCTTGAGCCGTGACGCATTAAGCTCGCTGCTGGCTCGACACCCCAACCTCAAACCCACCTACGACCCAAAGGTAATGCGCTTGCTCGGTGGCGGTGACGGGTATCGTCAAATGCCACGCAACACACCTACCTTGCAAGCTCGGGCTCAGACACTGTTCCCCCATCTATCCGCCGAAGAGCTCGACGCCTTCGTCGAACGCCTGCAACAGCACCCAAACGGACCGCGGGCAGAACTGAATCGGCTTATGGTTCAACACACGCAGCTCCAGGAAACGCTTTCTTCCTGGCGCGACGAAATTCCGCTGTTTATTCCAGACACACAACTCAGGGTCACTCCCGAGCAATTCGCTGCCCAAAAGCGGGTCCGTCGACAGTTCACCATCGACCTGATGGACTGCTGGCGACAGCAATGGACCCTTCCCGAGACCGCGCTTGAAAGAGTCGACTTCAACTTCTTCCAACCGATCATCGGCGAATTGCCAGCCCTGAGCACCGACTTCAGCGGCGTCACAATGCTTACACTGGAAGGCAGCAGCGCCACGCGGGGCATGCATGAGTTTCTGCGCAGCTTTACCGGTTTACGCATCCTGAAACTGCGCGATTTCAACCTTGGCCACTTACCGGACACCCTTCCATCGTTGCAACTCGAAGAACTCATTCTGAGCAATTGCGCGATCACCCTCAGCCCCGAAAGCCAGGTCGGGCTCGCGGGCCTGCATCGGTTGACCACAATGGACCTGTACAAGAACCCCTTGGGCATGACACCCGATGTCGGCAGCATGCCCGATTTGAATTACATCGACTTATCGCAGACGGGCATTACTGAACTCCCGCGCGAATTATTGACTCGCCCACGCCTGCGCACCGCCCTGCTCAATAACAACCAGATCAAAGAGTTGCCCAGCGCATTGTTCACACTGCAACAACGCACCCAGGAGGGTTTCGACCTGGGCAACAATCCGCTTTCAAACGCAGCCCGCGAACGCCTCAAACAGCACTTCCAGCAGACCCGTCAGGACTTCGGTATCTTTGCCGAAGAAACAGATATCCACCGCGCGCAGGCACTGTACCCCTGGATGGACCAGGAAGATGCCAGCAAATTCGTCTACAAACTGCCCGGGACCCTGGATGAGGGTCGAGTCGAACTGACCCGCCTGGAAGTCGAACTCACCACCTTGGAGAACGACCTGTCGGCCTGGACCGGCAATATTCCCGCCGTCCACCCCCACAGCAATCAACCGTTCACTGCCCAGCAACTGCTGATCGAACATTCGACGCGGGACGCATTCAGAGAGTCCGTACTGCGCTGCTGGCGCCGGGAAAGCGACCCGGAGGACTTCGACGTATCACTGCAAGCAACTACTTATGACCTGAGTCTGGAGACACGGATTACCGGTAACTTGCCGACACTGAGCGCAGACTTCAGCCATGTTTCTCTGGTTTACCTGAGTAGCGAGAGTGGCCTGACCACAGGCGTCACCGGATTCCTGGAGTGCTTCCCCAAACTCAAGACCCTCGTTATCAACGACTTCAGGCTAGGCGATATCCCGGAGGCGATCTTCCGGATGAGCGATTTGAGATCGCTCAATCTCCTCGACTGCAACATCACCCTGACCCCGCAGTCTGCCCTGAACCTGGCCGAGATGGCCCGCCTTGAATTCATCGACTTGAGGAACAATCCGCTGGGGCTGGCTCCGGATATCAGCCAGATGGCGGACCTGGCGACCCTGCAACTGGACAACTGCGGGCTCACCGAATTACCCGCTGGACTGTTGCAGCTCAAGAGCCTGGAAACCGTAGACCTGAGCGACAACGCAATCAGCCGGATACCCGCCGACCTCCTCGAACTGCCGCTGGAGGTCGCCGAAAGCATCAACTTGCGGGGCAATCCGTTCTCCGAAGACAGCCTGCAGATCCTGATCGAGTATTTCAGGCTGACCAGTGTCGACTTCGGCATTCAGGAAGTGATCGATCGGGCAGAATTGGAGGTGTCGACGTCCGAGGCGTCCGAACCGGAAGACTGATAGGGATCAGGTGCCGATCAGCCGCGCTCCGGCGGCACCGATGACAATTCGAACGGGCTGCTGCTGCGCCGCTGGTTGCGATCTTCCCGCGGCGTGGCACCGAAGAAATTGCGGTAGGCGCTGGAGAAATGCGGCCCCGAGGAGAAGCCACAGGACAGGCCGATCTGGATGATCGACTTGCTGGTTTGCATCAACATCTGCCGGGCCTTGTTCAGGCGCAGTTCCAGGTAATACTGGCTCGGCACGCGGTTGAGGTATTGCTTGAAGATCCGCTCCAGCTGCCGACGGGATACGCACACGTGCTGGGCGATTTCGTCGGTGGTCAGCGGTTCTTCGATGTTGGCTTCCATGAGCAACACTGCTTGTGTGAGCTTCGGATGACTGGAACCCAGGCGGTTCTGCAACGGAATGCGCTGGCGTTCGCCGCCCTCGCGGATGCGCTCGACCACCAGTTCTTCGGATACCGCACCGGCCAGTTCCGCACCGTGATCGCGGGCCAGCACGGCCAGCAACAAGTCGAGCACCGACATCCCGCCGCACGCGGTCAGGCGATCGCGATCCCAGTCGAACAAGTGACTGGTGGCGATGACCTTCGGAAAGCGCTCGGCGAAATCGTCCTGCCAGCGCCAATGCACAGCCGCGCGATAACCGTCGAGCAAACCCAACTGCGCCAGCGGGTAAACACCGGCCGACAGACCGCCGATCACGCAACCGGAACGCACCAGTTGCTTGAGCGCACTGCTGAGCGCCGGCGCCAGTGCGGTCGGTGGCTCGTCAGCGAGCAGGAACAGTTTCTGGAAGTTTTCGAGCTTGCCGGTCCACGCCTCACCCGGCAATTGCCAGGCGCTTTCGCTCGGCGCTTCGGCCTGCAGGAACGACAGCTCGTAAACCACGTCCGGATGCACACGCTGGGCAACACGCAAGGCCTCCTCAGCCAGCGCAAGCGTCAGTGCTTTAGTGCTGGGCCAAATCAGGAAACCAATTCGATGGGCAGTCATGGTGGGCAATCCGAAACGAAAACAGTGTTAGAAGCCAAAAGCGGCTGCAACCAAATTAGACCATCTGGCGCGCGCTGCGCAGCATGGCCTAATTTGGTGCGTAACGGGAGCGATTACTTCAGGCTACCCGACAGGAATTGCTGCAGACGCTCGGATTGCGGGTTCACCAGCACTTCGCGCGGGTTACCGCTTTCTTCAACCACACCTTTGTGCAGGAACACCAGCTGGTTCGACACTTCACGGGCAAAGCCCATTTCGTGGGTCACCACGACCATGGTCCGGCCTTCCTGGGCCAGAGCCTGCATGACTTTCAACACGTCGCCGACCAGCTCCGGGTCGAGGGCCGAGGTCGGTTCGTCGAACAGCATCACCTCAGGTTCCATCGCCAGCGCACGGGCAATCGCCACACGCTGCTGCTCGCCGCCGGACATGTGCCCAGGGTAAGCATCCTTGCGATGGGCCACGCCTACCTTGTTCAGGTAGTGTTCGGCCTTCTCGCGCGCTTCAGCCTTGGACACGCCAAGCACATGCACCGGCGCTTCCATGATGTTTTCCAGCGCGGTCATGTGCGACCACAGGTTGAAATGCTGGAACACCATCGACAGGCGCGAACGCATGCGTTGCAGCTGTTTCGGGTCGGCGGCCTTCAGCGCGCCGTCCTTGTTCGCCACCAGCTTCAGCTCTTCGTTGTTGAGCAGAATCCTGCCCGCGTGCGGCTGCTCCAGCAGGTTGATGCAACGCAGGAAAGTACTTTTGCCGGAGCCACTGGAACCGATGATGCTGATCACATCGCCGGCTGCCGCTTTCAGGGACACGCCCTTGAGCACTTCGTGACTGCCATAGCGTTTATGCAGGTCTTGGACTTCAAGTTTGTACATGCTGTCGGTTCTCACAAAAACAGTCAGTCAGTGGTATCAGTGCTTGCGCGGGGCCAGGTAGCCCAGCCAGCGGCGCTCGGCCATCTTGAACAGCTTCACCAGGATGAAGGTCAGGCACAGGTAGAACACGCCAGCGGTGATGTACGCCTCGAACGGCAGGTAGAACTGGGCGTTGACCGTGCGCGCGGCACCGGTGATGTCGATCAGGGTCACGATGGACGCCAGACTGGTGGTCTGCAGCATCATGATCACTTCGTTGCTGTACTGCGGCAGCGCGCGACGCAAGGCCGACGGCAGCAGGATGCGCTTGTACATCTTGACCCGCGACATGCCCATGGCCTTGGCCGCTTCGATCTCGCCGTTCGGCGTGGCGCGCAGGCTGCCGGCGATGATTTCGGCGGTGTAGGCGCTGGTGTTGATCGCGAAGGCTAGGCACGCACAGAACGTTGCGCTGGACAGCCAGGGCCAGAGGAAACTTTCCCGCACGGCTTCGAACTGCGCCAGACCGTAGTAGATCAAGAACAGCTGCACCAGCATCGGCGTGCCGCGGATCACGTAGGTGTAGAGCCAGGCCGACATGTTGACGACCGAGTTCTTCGAGACGCGCATCAGGCCCAGCGGCAAGGCGCACAGCAAGCCGAAGAACAACGACAGCGCGAGCAGTTTGAGGGTGGTCACCAGGCCGCCAAGGTACAGCGGCATGGCCTCCCAAATGACGTTGTAGTCGAAGATCATAGATCAGCCGCCCTTACGCCTACCGAGTAGCGCTTCTCAAGGTGACGCAATGCCAGCAACGACACACTGGTGATCACCAGGTACATCGCGGCTACTGCGAGGAAGAAGGTGAAAGGCTCGCGGGTGGCATCGGCCGCCTGCTTGGCCTTGAACATCATGTCTTGCAGACCCACCACCGAAATCAGCGCGGTAGCCTTGGTCAATACCAGCCAGTTGTTGGTGAAACCCGGAATCGCCAGGCGAATCATCTGTGGTACCAACACCCGGAAGAACACCTGAAAACTGCTCATGCCGTAGGCCATGCCGGCTTCGGCCTGACCCTTGGGGATCGCCATGAAGGCGCCACGGAAGGTTTCCGACAGGTACGCGCCGAAGATGAAGCCCAGGGTGCCGATACCGGCCGCCAACGGGTTCAGGTCGATGTACTCGTCAAAGCCGAGCAGCGGTGCGACGCGGTTGAGCAGGTCCTGGCCGCCGTAGAAAATCAGCAGGATCAGCACCAGGTCGGGAATACCGCGGATCACCGTGGAATACAGGTCGCCCAGCCAGGCCAGCCAGCGCACCGGCGACAGACGCAGTGCCACGCCGATCAGGCCCAGAACGATGGCCATGGCCATGGACGACAAGGCGAGCTGAAGCGTCAGCCAAGCGCCATCGAGGATGACAGCCCCGTAGCCTTTCAACATGATTCAGGTCCTCGAAAGTTGGGATGAAAAAATGGCGCAAACCTCAGAGATCCTGTTGCTTGCGCCATTTCGGACTTGTCGCTGGGACGTATTACTTGCCGTAGATATCGAAGGCGAAGTACTTGTCCTGGATTTGCTTGTACTTGCCGTTCGCACGAATGGCTGCGATGGCGTTGTTGAGCTTGTCCAGATCTTCCTTGTCGCCTTTGCGCACCGCGATACCTACGCCGTCGCCGAAGTATTTGACGTCGGTGAACGCAGGGCCGACGAAGGCGAAGCCTTTACCGGCATCGGTTTTCAGGAAGCCGTCATCCAAAAGCGTAGCGTCTGCCACGGTGCCGTCGAGGCGGCCGGCGGCCACGTCGAGGTAAATTTCGTTCTGCGAACCGTAAGGCTTGATCTCGGCACCCAGCGGGGCCAGGACTTCGCGGGCGAAACGCTCGTGGATCGAACCACGCTGCACGCCGATGTTCTTGCCCTTGAGCTCGGTCAGGCCTTCGCTGACCTGAGTGCCGGCCTTCATGACCAGGCGAGCCGGGGTGTTGTAGTACTTGTTGGTGAAGTCCACGGACTTCTTGCGATCTTCAGTGATCGACATGGACGACAGGATCGCGTCGATCTTGCGCACTTTAAGCGCAGGGATCAGGCCGTCGAACTCTTGCTCGACCCACACGCACTTGATCTTCATTTCTTCGCACAGCGCGTTGCCGATGTCGTAGTCGAAACCAACGATGCTGCCATCCGGCGCCTTGGACGCGAACGGAGGGTAAGCCGCCTCGATACCGATTTTCAGAGGTTTTTCATCGGCGAAGGTTGGCAAGGACAGCACGGACAGTGCCAGGGCGCCAAGCAGCACGAGTTTCTTCATCTTGGGACTCCATCGGTAAAGGGCAAAAACGGCAGAGTGAGCGACAGCCCAATATGCGAATGAGTGGAACCAGAAAGCAGTGCTGCGTCCTGGGAAGCGGGTGTTGAAATTCAACACGAGCAACGACGAGCGAGTGATCGGCATTCTAACGACAGGCCCGAGGCCGATATTTCTTCAATGCGACAACTAATTACAGAAGCACCGAGAAAGCCGTTTTAGCACGTTGACAGCCCTGCAAAATCATGCAAGAGCAAAAGATAGTGAACCGATCTACGTTGCAAATTGCGGGCCTATTATTGGCAAACCCTTCTAATCCGGCAAGCGCAGTGTAGCGGCTTATTTTTTTGAGGCGCATTTCAGGCCCGAATTTAAGCACCGGCGTTTCCCAATGCCCCGTATTGGCGCGATGCGGTTACACATTCAGTAACCTGAAAGAACGCAGGTAACAGTAGGAAAATGCCGACAGATTATCCCGATAATTATTGGTAGATGTTGCTGTAGCGCCTGCTAAACCGCTATCGCGAGCAAGCCCGCTCCCACAATGGTTTTGTGTCGAACGCAAATATCGCATTCACCACAGATCCCCTGTGGGAGCGAGCTTGCTCGCGATGAGGCCAGCCCAACCAACACAAAAACCCAGGCACAAAAAAGCCCCGCCAGGCTCAACACCTGACAGGGCGTTTAAGTGACTCAGAACCGCCGCTTACGCGACATTCATGGTCTTGTGGGTATCAATCAAATGCTGCACCACACTCGGATCAGCCAGGGTGGAAATATCACCCAACCCATCATATTCAGCCGTGGCAATCTTGCGCAGAATCCGGCGCATGATCTTGCCCGAACGGGTCTTCGGCAGCCCCGGCGCCCACTGGATCACATCCGGTGAAGCAATCGGGCCGATCTCCTTGCGCACCCAGTTTTTCAGTTCCAGGCGCAACTGCTCGTTCGGCTCTTCACCGTTCTTAAGGGTGACGTAGACATAAATGCCCTGCCCCTTGATGTCATGCGGCACACCGACCACCGCCGCTTCGGCGACTTTCGGGTGCGCAACCATCGCGCTTTCGATCTCGGCGGTGCCCATGCGGTGGCCGGACACGTTGAGCACGTCGTCCACCCGACCGGTGATCCAGTAGTAACCATCGGCATCGCGACGGGCGCCGTCACCGGTGAAGTACATGCCACGGAAGGTCTTGAAGTAAGTGTCGACGAAGCGGTCATGGTCGCCAAACAGCGTACGCGCCTGGCCTGGCCACGAATCGAGAATCACCAGGTTGCCCTCGGCCTCGCCTTCGACGATGTTGCCCAGGTTGTCCACCAGGGCCGGCACCACGCCGAAGAACGGACGCGCCGCAGAGCCTGGCTTGAGCGCATGAGCGCCCGGCAGGGGGCTCATCATGTTGCCGCCGGTTTCGGTCTGCCACCAGGTGTCGACGATCGGGCAACGGGACTTGCCGACGTTCTTGTAGTACCAATCCCAGGCTTCCGGGTTGATCGGCTCGCCCACCGAACCCAACAGGCGCAGGCTGCTGCCATCGGCGCCTTCAACGGCGGCGGTGCCGGAGGCCATCATGGCGCGGATCGCGGTCGGTGCGGTGTAGAGGATATTGACCTTGTGCTTGTCGACGATCTTCGCCACCCGGGTGATGTCCGGGTAGTTCGGCACGCCTTCGAACAGCAGCGTGGTCGCGCCATTGGCCAGCGGGCCGTAGACGATGTAACTGTGGCCGGTGACCCAGCCGACGTCGGCGGTGCACCAGTAGATTTCACCCGGGCGGTAGTCGAACACGCGCTCGTGGGTCATGGCTGCGTACAACAGGTAGCCGCCGGTGGTGTGCTGCACGCCCTTCGGCTTGCCAGTGGAGCCGGAGGTGTAAAGGATGAACAGCGCTTCTTCGGCGCCCATTTCTTTCGGCGCACACACGGTGCCGGCCACTTTCATCAGGTCCTCGAACCAGATGTCGCGATGCTGGTTCCACTTGATGTCGCCACCGGTGCGCTTGCACACGATGACTTTCTGGATGCTGCTGGTTTCCGGGTTGGTCAGCGCGTCGTCGACGTTAGCCTTGAGCGGGATCTTCTTGCCGGCACGAATGCCTTCGTCGGCGGTGATAACCACTTTGGATTTGCAGTCGATGATGCGACCGGCCAGGGCCTCCGGGGAGAAGCCGCCGAACACCACCGAGTGAATCGCGCCGATCCGGGTACAAGCCAGCATGGCGACCACGGCTTCGGGGATCATCGGCATATAGATAGTCACCACGTCGCCGCGGTGCACGTCCTGACCACGCAGGGCGTTGGCGAACTTGCACACTTGCTCGTGCAGTTCGCGATAAGTGATGTTGCGGCTTTCGGCAGGGTCATCGCCCTCCCAGATGATCGCGACCTGATCGCCGCGCTCGGCCAGATGACGGTCCAGGCAGTTGTAGGAAACGTTCAGGGTACCGTCGGCGAACCATTTGATGTCGACATGGTGATCGTCGAAGGAAGTCTGCTTCACCGTGGTGAAAGGCTTGATCCAGTCAAGGCGCTTGGCTTGCTCGCGCCAGAAGCCGTCGGGGTTGACGACCGACTGCTGGTACATCGCCTTGTAGGTCGCCTCGTCGGTCAGCGTGTTAGCCAGAACCTCGGGACGAACGGGATACAGGGAAGCCGCACTCATCTTTCTTACCTCGGTGGAATAGTTGTTTTTGTATGACCCTGTTTTAGCCGGGCCGGGGCTATAGAACCATTCGACGATGGTAGTAACAAGTCCCTACAAAATGTCGTGAAAAACCGTCAACCCCACTACCGCCGCGGTACCTGTGGGAGCGAGCTTGCTCGCGATGGTCGTCAACGATAACGCACCCAATCTGACACCCCGCAGTGCAAATTCGCGCCTACAAAAGAAGAGGTTATTCAGGGATTGTTACAGGATCTGTCAAAAGTGTTTATCAAAACCACGCCTATATGGACGAAGCGTCGACGCCTAAAATCAGCCACGCCAACAAGGCAACCTGATTAACCAAGTTGCAGCCCCCACGAAGGCAGTTAATCAAACCCCTGATACCGAAGCTCCACACGCAATCCCAAAAAGATTGCGTGCCCCCTTTCGACCTCTAAAAGGTAAATTTCAAATGAAAGCTTTATTGGTTCTGGCCCTCAGCAGTCTGTGCGCAACCGCCATGGCAAACGAGGTCCCGACTGATGTCGCACAGCAACAACCAGCAATAGAGGAATACACCTACTCCACCCACCTGGACATCGCCAAAGTGATCTCCATGAGCGAAGCCCCGAACGTGTGTGAAGTTGTGCCGATGAAAATGGAATACGAAGACTCCCGCGGCCAACGACATATCCTGCGCTACAGCATGATGGGCAATGGCTGCTCCAACGGCTGATCCCCTGCTTCACCCCTCCCCCCCTAAAGGTTCGACCCACCCGCCGCGATCAGGCAGATGAAGCGCCAAACCTTAACGATCGATTAATTCGATTATTTTAAGCATTTATTTGCACTTTTTAATCGAAATAGCAGGCGTAGAATCAACTGCAACCCAAGACAAACAACACCCACGAATCTGGAGCAACAACCATGAAAACCCAACTGATCCTCGCCCTGACCCTCTCCGTCCTGGCAGCCAACACCTTCGCCGCCGATGGTTACGACCGCACCGGCTCTGCCGTTTACACCAGTGAAGCGGCTGTCGCTTCCGACGGTTCCGACCACACCGGCGCCGCTCGCCTCGCTGCCGATGGTGCCGATCACGTTGGCGCAGGCAAATTGGCTTCCGACGGCTCTGACCACACCGGCGCCGCCCGCCTCGCCGCCGATGGCGCCGATCACGTCGGTGCCGCTCGCCTGAGCTGATCCGCCTACGTGACTTCACAGCCCGACTTCGGTCGGGCTTAGTTGTGTCTGGAGCCTGAGAAAACCCCACCGAAACACAAGATGTAGTGAAAAAAGCCTTTTTTGGTCATTTCTTGAACAAAAATAATCCGAGGCAAAAAATTAAGAAAAAAAATCTTCCCCCGCCAACATCGTTCAAAGCCCTGTAAACCCTCACTCCGACCGAAAAACGGCCCCCGTCGACCGTTCCGTGAGCCATTTCGCCGCACCACAGCACGCAAAACTTCCCTATAATGCGGCCTTAAACGGGCCTGCAATATTCCCTTACAGGGACGAAAAGCCAGTCTGAAGCCCCGCACAAGCGATCAACGCTTGCTGCGCCCATCAGTGGCTCTCGGAACCCCGTACAAAATTCTGTTTGATGCCTGCGTATAGCTGCCGCAAAAAACGATTCCTTTAGATCCAACGCGGCCAGTAAGGCCGTGTGAAAACCGACCTATCCAATTTCACACGGGCACACTGGCCCTCACGCAGGAGACGACACGTCATGCTGAGCTGGGACGAATTCGACAAAGAAGACACGGAAGTAGCAGTCAAGAGCGCAAACGCTGGCCACGCCACCGAAGCCAACATGGACCGTCTCGACAGCGCCGGCGGTGCCGCCGCCCTGGAAGCCCGTGCCGTGACCGCCACTGACTCCGCCGCCGTTGCCCGCGCCAAAGCGGCCCTGGATTCCCTCGACGTCGCCGAAGGCCTCGCCGAACTCGAAGGCGCCTCCGCCCGTGTCGCCGTTGACGAAAAGCGCATGATCAACTGCCGCGCCGACCTCAACCAACTCGTACCCTTCAAGTACGACTGGGCCTGGCAGAAATACCTGGACGGCTGCGCAAACCACTGGATGCCGCAAGAAGTCAACATGACCGCCGACATCGCCCTCTGGAAAAACCCGGAAGGCCTGACCGACGACGAGCGCCGCATCGTGATGCGCAACCTCGGCTTCTTCTCCACCGCCGACTCCCTGGTTGCCAACAACCTGGTCCTGGCCGTGTACCGTTTGATCACCAACCCGGAATGCCGCCAGTACATCCTGCGCCAGGCTTTCGAAGAAGCGATCCACACCCACGCCTACCAGTACTGCATCGAATCGCTGGCCATGGATGAAGGCGAAATCTTCAACATGTACCACGAGATCCCATCGGTCGCGAAAAAAGCCACCTGGGGCCTGAAATACACCCGCTCGATCTCCGATCCGAAGTTCGAAACCGGCACCGTCGAAACCGACAAAGAACTGCTGCGCAACCTGATCGCCTACTACTGCGTTCTGGAAGGCATCTTCTTCTACTGCGGCTTCACCCAGATTCTCTCCATGGGCCGCCGCAACAAAATGACCGGCGTCGCCGAGCAGTTCCAGTACATCCTGCGCGACGAATCCATGCACCTGAACTTCGGCATCGACGTGATCAACCAGATCAAAATCGAAAACCCACATTTGTGGGATGCTGAAATGAAGGAAGAAGCTTCGCAGATGATTCTGCAAGGTACTCAGCTGGAGATCGAATACGCACGTGACACCATGCCTCGCGGTGTGTTGGGCATGAACGCGGCGATGATGGAGGACTACCTCAAGTTCATCGCTAACCGTCGTTTGAGCCAGATTGGCTTGAAGGAAGAGTACCCAGGGACCACTAACCCGTTCCCTTGGATGAGCGAGATCATGGACTTGAAGAAAGAGAAGAACTTCTTTGAGACTCGGGTTATTGAGTATCAGACTGGTGGGGCTTTGAGCTGGGATTGATTTCTGAGTGCACAGCCTGAAGTATCGAGGCGATTGTTGGCCCATCGTACTTTTCTGAACTTAAAGTAAGTCAGAACGAAGTCGCAGTCATTGAGATTAGCGGCTTCTGTTCGGTGTTTCTGGTGCATAACTGCCAACCACTGAGCATTTCCCACAGAAGTAGCTACGAATAGCCTAGGCGTCTGCTTTCGAGAGATTGCAAAAAGATGAGGAGGCAAAAACAAGAAACCCACAGCAACCGTTGGAGCGGGTGCTGTGGGTCTTGACCGTACTAGTGAACAAAGCCCACTCGTACGGGCCGCAATCGGGAAAACCCACAATCACGAAAGCATTTGGGAAATGCGGGGCGTGATTATGGACCACCTTTGAGCGGTGTCAACGGCTGATCGTCGGAGAATGGGTTTCTTACGAAATTTTGTTTCCATTGTAAATCAGCAAGCTAGGCAAATTTGCCAATGCTCAAACATCCATATTGAGAGGTTCTTGATCATGTCCAAGAAAAATCAGCATGTAGTTCCACATGGAGACGACTGGGCCGTCAAAGGCGCAGGCAACTCAAAGGCAACAAAGGTTGTGACCACGCAAGCAGAAGCTATTCAGCTCGCGCGCGAGATCGCAAAAAACCAAGGAAGCGAAATGTTCATTCACGGACAGAATGGGCAAATTAGAGAGCGCAATACCTACGGAGATGACCCGTTTCCTCCCAAGGGTTAATTGTATCGGCTCAAGGAAGAGCCAACTCCTTGCTACAGAGCAAGCAATGCTTCTAGAGCTTACCCAGCGACCTCTGCCTACGCCATCAGCATGCTCATTGGTCCAAGGCGATAACGCGCAATTCCTCCACCAGTCCCTCCAAAGTATCGGGATCGTTCTTAAGACGGCATTCCCAAACTATCAGAACATGCCAGCCGGCAGATTCAAGAGCGTCGATATTGGCTAAATCTCTGATGACATTCTTCTGAAATTTTTCCTTCCAGAATTCATGGCGTGTTTTTGGAGTAGTTGCGTAGACGCAACCCGGATGGCGATGCCAGAAGCAACCATGGACAAAAATGCAGACTTTCAGACGAGGAAGTACAAGGTCTGGCTTTCCAGGAAGATCTTTCCTATGGATTCGGAACCGATAACCACGAGCATGCAGGAACCTTCTGACCAGCATTTCCGGGGCAGTATTCTTTCCGCGAATGCCGGACATCATTCTGGATCGAGTTGCTGAGTCAACTACGTCCATATCAAATCCACCTAGAAAACCTCATTACCAAGTTACCAAGTTACCAAGTTACCAAGCAAGGTTGAGCTAACCGCCATATCGAACTAACTTGTGAAATAATGACCTCACCTCGGTCATGAATCGAGGTGAGGCTTGGGGCCAATATCCCTTGGCCCTCCCCGAAGACTTCAGAGCCTAGGTGTGTCAGCGTATATCTTTGGTTTCCACAATAAAATCATTCAGCGTCATAAGTTTGTCACGAACCTCATCTGGGTATTTCGTATGCAATGGCTTAGGAACCACTAGCTTGACGTTCGCATCCTTCATCTCTGCAAATTGATGAGGAGAAACACCCTCTTGAAGCGTAAAAAGATGAATTCTGTCCACTCTGTTGGCCTCATTCAAAACCTGCCGCCAGCGGTCCTTGCAGGTTGTCTTGACAGCCAGCATGCGCAAATTCTGCTCAGGGAACGCCGGGTCATGATAGTCAGCACATGAAGGGAAGATAAAGTCGGGCCGTTTGTTACCTTCAGTTCTGCACTGGGTACTAAATTCCCCAAGTCCGAATTGTCGAAAAAGATGCTCAAGATGTATCTCTAGAGATCTACCAGACCTTGATTTACGCCGGTTGCTTACCGAGTTCGCTACCTGCATGAATTCGTCAACGGAACCGAACCCCTTCTGAACTCGATGCAGAATATGAAATTCTTCAATTTGGCGGAACAGTTTGTATTCGTTGTCACGCCGCTCGATGATGAGTTCATCGGGCGTTGTCTTGCCGAAACGAAATACCGATGGGAGATAGGCAATAATTTCTTCGCCACTTGGGAACCTATCCTCCCAGTGTCGAGGAATTGCAACATGGCTAGGTTCTTTATCTGAGCCTGCTGCGAAACCAGCGAACAGTCTGTCCCCTCTCTCAAAAAGCGAGCTGCCGGGAATCACTTCGCCGATCTTGTTCTCGACAAACTCCTCCTCCTCCAAACCCTTGCATATCCAGATATCTAGAAACTCGGAATCTCGCCCCAAATGGGGCACATGAAATGCAAAGATCGCTAATGCTCCCGTGTTCTCGGGATCTTGGGCGGGGCTGTTTCTAAAATCTGTATTCCATCTCGTCAAACGGTGCTCGTTGCGCTTACCTGATCCTTCGAAATGGCGATTGTTGTAGTAAATGCCTCTCAGCGTCTGCACTGGAAAACCATGTGAGGTGATCTGTGCAGCCAGATTGCAGTCAGGATTCAGGCAGCAGGTGCTCGAAATGGACGGTAGCGCTGTTGCTACAACAGGTTTGGGCACATAAATACCTACCCCATTACCCCCCGTAAGTCCTGTGTCGTTGGCAGACAGCCGCTTGATGAATATCCACCACTCATCCTGGTTCTTGTCTTCAATCCATTGGGAAAGGCTTATCATGGGTAAGTTCGCTGAACAATTGAGGAGTCGAAAAGTAAGTATTTTCGACAGGTTCGCAGAATCGCCTTTCTGAGTGAAGCCCAAGCGTAGGAATAATGAGATTACATAAAGGCCTGCCTCTATCGTTCAGGCCTTTACTCATCAGTTTGTTGAACGGTACCGACTGATTACTCAGGAAGAGCGAATTCCAGCTGTGGGCGCTCCTTGTCAGCAGTTTTTTCCTTTGCTGCCAAAATGCGATCCTTCATCAACCGAGCCACCGCCTCGAAAACAGGAACTGCAACTGAGTTACCAAACTGGCGATACGCTTGGGTATCGGACACAGGAATCACAAATTTGCTTTCCCTCGGCTTGTCAAAACCCATCAGGCGTGAGCACTCATGCGGAGTCAATCGACGCGGGCGATTGAGTTGATTCAACTCACTGTTAAAGTCCAAGGTATCCACAAACCCGCGGTCGACCAGGATTTCCGAACCATCCTTGTGATATCTCGCCGAGAGCGTACGAGCAACATCGTTTGGACGAGTTAAGCCAAAGCCAAAACCATTGCCCTTCTCGCGATGCTTTTCGGCATACCGGTAGAGGTAGTCCCAAAGCTTTGGAGTAAGAATGTATTTCTCGTCCACGTCTTTATCGAGCAGATCACCGAAACTAGGTCGCTGCTTCGGTATGAGCTTACTGATGTCGCTCAGTGTGAACCCTTGGTGAACATTCAAGTCACGACGGAACCCGACCAGCACGATTCGCTCGCGATGTTGTGGCACGAAGTGCCTGGCATCGATGACCTTGGGATCTGACCCCTTCGGCGCATTCACATCTGCAACTTCGTAGCCCAGTTCATCCAGCGCTTCACAAATGATCCGGAACGTATTGCCCTTGTCATGGCTTTTCAGGTTTTTCACGTTTTCGAGCAAGAATGCGGCCGGTCGCTTCGCGGCGATAATTCGGGCAACGTCGAAAAACAGAGTGCCTTGGGTCTCACATTCGAAACCGTGTTTGCGCCCCAATGAATTTTTCTTGGAAACACCTGCAAGCGAGAATGGCTGACATGGGAAGCCTGCCAGCAGGACATCGTGATCAGGGATTTCGCAATCAATGTTCTTGTAGGCTTCCTCGTCGCTGATTTCGGGCTTGTCTGAAAGCGTGACCGAACGGATATCCAGATTGAAACGATGACGAGCCGGATCACAGAAGTGGTTTGCTTTGTAGGTTTTGACCGCGTATTTGTTCCATTCGGACGTGAATAGACACTCGCCGCCGATCGCTTCAAACCCTTTTCTGATACCGCCGATACCGGCAAAAAGATCGATAAAGGTAAAGGACGGTTTGTGGTTCAAGCGCTTGGGCAACAGATCCTTAAGACGAGTGAACTCAATGTGGGAGAGCTTCGGTGAGGCCTTTCCCTTGATCCAGCGATTGACGGTTTCACGACACCAGTGGCTCGGGCTTACATCGTTGAGAATTTCGGCCAACTGCCCTTGATCGTAGATCTCGAGCAGCTTATGCAGCAGAGCAAGGTCAGTAACAGGATGAGTATCAGGTTCATGGGAACCCGAGGTCGTTTCGCTCAAGGATTCAAAAGATGGTGTTTCAAAAAGATTCATGAGCTGGAATTCCCTCTGGGTCAAAGCTGTGACGAATGGTCACCATTCTATCCCCGTAAACTTCAAAGTAAATGAAATTTCCTGGATTCCGTGAGATGAGTGGTGGCTACACGGATTGGAGGAGTGGCGAAGATCAACGGCAAACACATACTGGATATAAATACAGCATAATTTACTCTGCGCCATTGTCCAGATTTCGTTTCGCCTCATAAGCTGTAGGAAAAGTCGCTGGTTGACGGCTATCCATGATCCCCCTACCCTCAGCTCCGAGCCTAAGAAACTCTACAACCCAGAGCGGTCCTCCGCACCCGACAGTCATGCGGCTTTTTTTCGTCTGCGGTTTCTCTACGCCTGCGAGAAAATCCCCGTTATGTCGGGAGTGGGCGAATACAAGACCCGAAAGGGGAATATGTCCGGCCCGTCTCTGGTGGGTTTCTTAGCTCCCGACACCCTTAACGAATGCCCTAAGAAAGCAGCCAGAGGTAAAGGAAATGCCTGACTATTCCACCTTCACGATGAAGGTGAATCGCCGTACCCACAGATCCGACCATGCGCTTCCGCTCCAGGAGGCTTGCCATGCCTGAATTACTCAAACCCACCGTTTTCACTCGTCACAACGTCCATCTGCACGCCCTTCTTTTGGAGAATCAGGCATGGTTCTGCGCACATGATCTCGGGCGACTTATGGGTAAACACCTTGACGAGCGCGTGACGCGCAAGCTCGATGCGGACCAGAGGCAAATGATGCTCGTTGACCTCTATGGCGTCGCTAAAGAGCGTTTGATGGTGAGTGAGTCAGGCGTGTATGCGTTGTTGATTTATCACTACTGCCCTGAGAATCGATTGCTGCGAGAGTGGCTGACGCACCAGGTGGTGCCTGCGCTGCGGGATGCGCGGCCGTCGCGAATGGTGGAGCGGCCAACGCTGAGTGTGCTGGACTGGCCTCAAATGTCGCTCGGTATGCTGCATTGGCAGAATGAACCCTGGATTCGGTTGCGGGATATGCCGTGTGTGTTGACGGATGATCCTTTCAATCGGCGTGAGTCCTGGTGGCGGAAGGCGTCACGAGTTATGCGCGGATTCTGATCTCTCGGCCGTCTCAAACAATCCGCTGCTTGAGTTTCAGGTAGCGGATTTTGTTTAAGTGGCGCATTCACTGACGCCATCGCGAGCTCGCTCCCACAGGGGATTGGCGGCGCACACCGCAAGCCATTCCCCCACTCAACGCCCCACCTCCCCTCCTTCATCCCCCTCCAGATAATCCACCCGATAATTCGCCACATAACTATCCACAGCCGTCCCAATCGTAGGAAAAAACGCCGTCTCCCCCAGCCTCGCAAACAACCCAAACCGCTTCAGCTTGTCCTTCACCGGATCCTTCATCTCGGCAATGCACAACTCAATACCCGCCGCATGCAAGGTGTCATCCAGCTCCGCCAACATGTCGGCAGACGTCACATCGACACTGGTGACCGGCTCTGCGGCGACCACCAGCCAGCGCACGGGCGTGGGCGATGCCGCTACGGCGTCCAGCACTCGGTCGCTGAACAGTTCGGCGTTGGCGAAAAACAAGGGGGCATCCCAGCGAAACAGGACCAGGCCGGGGATCAGGCGTGCGTCGGGGTAGCGTTTGATGTCGTGGTAGCCCTTGACCCCATCGGCGCGGCCCAATACCGCGGAGTACGGGCGCCAGCCGTCCCAGAGGAATTCAATGACGGCAATCACGATGGCCAGGCCTATGCCCTCGATCGCCCCGAACACGGCCACGCCGACGGTACAGACGATCGACAGCCAGCATTCCCAGCGCTGGATGCGATAGATCCGGCGCAGGTCGGTGATTTCGATCAGGCCGATGGCCGAGGCGATCACGACTGCCGCCAGTGCGCTGGACGGTAAATGTTGCAGCAGGTCCGGCGCCACCACCAACAGCAAGGCAACCGCCAATGCGCCGACGACGCCGGTCATTTGGGTTTTGGCGCCAGCGGCCTCGGCCACGGGCGTGCGGGACGAGCTGCTGCTGATCGGGAAGCCCTGGAAAAAACCGGCCGCCAGGTTGGCGATGCCGAGGCCCACCATTTCCTGGTTCGGGTTGACGTAGGTTCGGGTCCGCGCCGCATAGACGCGGGAGAGCACGCTGGTGTCGGCGAACGAGACGAGTGCGACGGCGCAACCGCCGATCAACACAGGGACGATGTCGGCGCTGGTGATCCAGGGGATGGCAAATCCGGGCAAGCCTTGGGGGAGCGAACCGAGGACCGACACACCGGCACGTGTCGCAAGGTCGAGTACGCCCACGGCGACTGTCGCGCCAACCACGGCGATCAGGATGCCCGGCAGTCGCGGCCACCTTTTTAGTAGCAGGATCACCGCCAGGGTGAGCCCGCCCACCGTGAAGGTGGTCCAGTTGACCTTTCCCTCCATCACCGCGGAGGCGATGGCCCCTATGTTGTTCAATGGGCCGTCGGATTCAATCGAAAAACCGAACAGCTTGGGCAACTGGCTGATCAATACGGTCAGTGCGATGCCGTTCATGTAGCCGTAGCGGATCGGTTTGGACAGCAGTTCGGTGATGAAACCCAGGCGCGCGATACCGGCCAGGATACACACCGCTCCCGAGACGATCGCCATCATCCCCGCCAGGGCGATGGCACGCTGCGGGTCGCCGCCGGAGAGTGGAATGATGACGGCAAGGATGACGGCCACCAGGGAGGAATCCGGCCCCATCACCAGAATTCGGCTAGGGCCGAACAAGGCATAGAACAGCAGCGGAACGATGGTCGCGTAGAGGCCATATATGCCGGGCACGCCCGAAGCCACCGCATAGGCGATACCGACGGGCACCAGCATCGTGGTCAGCACCAGGCCGGCCACGATGTCGTATCGCAACCATGCCGGCTGGTATTCGCGCAGCATGCTCAGCCCCGGTACCCAACGGCGCCAGCCGGTCTGTTCATCCCGGCGGGCTATCCGGCCTGGCTCCGGGAGAGGGGGCGAAGCATCTGAATGGCTCATGAACCGCCCTCTTTGATGGACTGTGCAGGCTCGGCGATATCGAAGTGATCTGAGTGTAGCTATTGCTTCGAATGCGCCATCACTGGAAGCTGTTCACCTAAAGGATTTGGAACCCGACATGAAATTCGACCTCGCCTATTGCCTCGGCCTCAACGACAAGTTGTCGATCTACGACGTTCGGGATCTGAATTTCGACGAGACGATGGATTTCGACTCCGCCAAGGAACACTTCCAGTGCCCCAACGATGCCTGTCGTTTGGCGTTCGATGCGACCAATGAGCTGGGCACGTTCAACGCCAAGAATGTGAATTACGTGCGCACGCCGCACTTCAAGAACCTGCCGAGTACGCGGCATGTCGAGGGCTGCCCTTATGTCAGCTTGAAGACGCCTGCGTCGGGTGGGGATGAGACGGAAACGGATGACAGCCGCGAGGAAAATTTCCCGTCGGAATTGTTACTGACTCGGCGTGAATATGTGCGTAAGCCGTCCAGCCCGAAGGTCGCGGCGGACGGGGTGCGGGATGAGTCGCTGACGCCTTCGGTGGCAAGCACTGTCGAGCAACCGGGCAGGGAATCGGCCCCGGACAAGACCAGCATCTTCGCCCACCCGGTGGAATGTTTCGTGTCTAACTTCGACGACAAGGATTTGCTCAAGCGCGTGCCGCTGAAGATTGGCGAGCACACCGCGCCCTACGGGTCGTTTTTCAAGAAAATCGAATACCTGCAGGACAACAAGGGGCTGATTTACTGGGGCAAGGTCAAGGAGATCAAGGACTACACCCAGAGCTTTCGCATCGATTTCGAGAAGAAGGTCTGGTTCGAGAAAAAGCCTTACTCGGTCAATGTCTACCTGAGCAAGAAGCTGATCGACAGCTACCGCAAGCGCAAGGCATTCCTGGAGGAGATCAAGCACGCCATCGAGAGCGGGCGGGAGTTGTATTGCTTCTTTTATGGCGTAACGCCCGAACTGAAGCAGGTGCCGAGCAAGAAAAACCCCGAGCAGACGTTCGGGGTGTTCAGCGCCAACATCGAGAATCTGGATCACTTTATCGTGCGGGAAGCGCCGGGGTTGGCGGACAAGTAAGCGCAGCACCGTTCGTCTGTCTGAAAAGACAAATCAAAAAATGCGTTTGATCCGGGCTCAAAACAACTGTACAAAAACACAGTATATTTTGAACCAACACTCTCGAGCCCGGAGAACACCATGGCCTCTCAAGCGATGAAAATCACCCTGGAACGTATCGCCCTCTTCCAATTCACCCCGGCCCACTGCGCCCAGGCCCGAGCGATGCTGGGCTGGAGTGTGGAAGAGCTGTCGCGGGAGTCCCGAGTCTCGGTGGATGCCATTCAACGCTTCGAGGCACGCCAGGAGGTGCTGGATGTCACGCGCCTGGCGCTGGCCTATCGGTTCGAATCGGAGGGGTTGGTGTTCTTCCCGGGGTTTGCGCCGGGTCGAGGGATGAACGTCAAAGGCTCTACGCCAAATCCGGTTGGGCGGGCGGATTTTGCGATGGTGGAGTGAGCCAACTCACTGACTGACGATAAATGGCCCCTTGTAGGAGCGAGCTTGCTCGCGAAAAACATCTGGACAACGCGATCATTCAGACAGCACGCGTTATCGTTAACGTCCATCGCGAGCAAGCTCGCTCCTACAGGGCCCATCACTCTACGCGTTATGAGCCACCACCCGATCACTCTCCCCTTCCACCGCCAACCACCACGCCCTACCGCGCTGCGGATGCATCAGGTTGAACGCCTCGCCCATCTGCGGCGTGGTGATCGATACGTTGCGTTCCCAGGCCAGGGCCAGGATACGGTCGAAGGGTTCGTACCAGGCGTGCATCGACAGGTCGAACGTACCGTTGTGGATTGGCAGTAGCCAGCGGCCCTTGAGGTCGAGGTGGGCTTGCAGGGTTTGTTCCGGTTGCATGTGCACGTGCGGCCAGTCGACGTTGTAGGCACCGGTTTCCATCAGGGTCAGGTCGAATGGGCCGTACTGTTCGCCGATGCGTTTGAAGCCGTCGAAGTAGCCGCTGTCGCCGCTGAAGAAGAGGCGCGTGTCGCCGTCGATCATCACCCACGAGGCCCAGAGGGTGCTGTTGCTGTCGAACAGGCCACGGCCGGAAAAGTGCTGCGACGGGGTAGCGATGAACTGGATGCCATCGACTTCCGTGCCTTGCCACCAATCCAGCTGGCGGACTTTGCTCGCGTCGATGCCCCACTTGATCAGGGTGTCGCCTACGCCCAGCGGGGTAAGGAAGTGTTTGGTCTTGTCCGCGAGCTTGAGCACGGCCTGATGATCCAGGTGATCGTAGTGGTCGTGGGACAGGATCACCGCTTCGATCGGTGGCAATTCTTCCAGGCTGATCGGTGGCTGGTGGAAACGCTTGGGGCCAGCCCATTGTACGGGCGAGGCACGCTCGGCGAAGACCGGGTCGGTGATCCAGAATTTATCGCGCAGCTTGAGCAACACCGTGGAGTGGCCCAGGCGATAGACGCTGTGGTTGGGCGCTGCGATCAGCGCGGCTTGAGTCAGGGCTTGTACCGGGATGGGCGCGCTCGGGCGGGTGTTTTGCGGTTTGTGGAACAGCACGTTCCAAAGGACGCCCATGGTTTTACCAAAGCTTAAACGTTGAACCGGCGTGAAGTTTTGGTACTGCCCTTGAGCCTGTCGGGACGCTTCAGGTGTGGAGGCGTTGTCCGCCGGGGAGTTTGAATTGGCCATGACTGAATGACTCCAGAAAAACCGCGCATCACGCGACTTTCCGTTTTGGGACGATAAATGGCCAAAGCACGCACGCATCAGCCGGACTTTCTATTTTTGCTGGGCAGGATTAACAAAACATTACACTGCACAGTGTAGTTTCTAGGTTGCATCAAAGTCGATGACAAGTAAACTGCTGAGTGTAATTCCTCCCTTCTTCCTGCCGAAGCGTACTTATGACAGCTCCAAAGCGCCTCACCGACCGAAAACGCCAAGCGATCATTCAAGCTGCGATCAACGAATTCCGTGCCAACGGTTTCGAGATCACCAGCATGGACAAGATTGCTGCCACTGCCGGTGTGTCGAAGCGCACGGTGTACAACCACTTTCCCAGCAAGGAAGAGTTGTTCGCCGAGATCCTCAATCAATTATGGACCCGGGTGACGGCCGAACAGGAAACGGCCTACCGTCCCGACCTGCCGCTGCGTGAGCAATTGCGTGGATTGCTGATGGCCAAGCTGCAAATGTTGGGCGATGACAATTTTCTCGACCTGGCACGGGTGGCGATAGCGGCGACGATTCATTCGCCGGAGCGGGCCCAGGATATGGTGGCGCGAATGGGCGAACGCGAAGAAGGGCTGACGGTCTGGATTCGTGCCGCTCAAGCGGATGGCCGATTAAAAGCCACAGCCCCTGATTTTGCCGCACAACAGGTGCAGGGGCTGCTCAAGTCGTTTGCCTTCTGGCCGCAGATTTCCATGGGCAAACCAGGCTTGTCACCCGAAGAACAACACCAGGTGGCAGACTCCGCGCTGGACATGTTTCTGGCCTGCTATCAGTTGCAATAAATGACAAGTTTGACGGCGGTGTCGAAGGATCGATGGCTCTGATTTGAACGGCACGATGTGTTTCAGAATGAAACTGGCGCTGAGGCTTTAGTGAGCCTCAGCCAGGAACCTGAACGGTTTCACGGCAGTTTCAGCGCTCGCCCCAACTCATCGAACAAGGTGACCACTGAGCGCAAGGCACGGCAGTCGGGACGGGTCAGCAGCCACAGCGCGGTGTCGTATCCGTGCAGGGGTTCGCTCAGCGGCTGTAATCCGTCGCCGATCAAAAAATCCGGCAACGCCGCTACACCCAGGCCGGCCCTGACCAGCTCGGTCACCGACAGCATGCTGTTGCAGCGATAGCCCGGCGTTACCCCCGGCAAGGCCTGGCGACGCCAGGTAACGGTCGGGTGATCAGGCAGGAAGTCATCCGGGGCTATCCAGGTCAATGAGGCCAGGTCAGTGGTATTGACCGATTGCAGGTATCGCTCGCTGGCACACACGCGATAGGAAATATCCGCCAGCCGCCGTCCCACCAGATGCTCCGGTGGCGTGCGGGTCAGGCGCAGGGCGATATCGGCATCCCGACGGCTGAGGTTGGCAAAATCATTGGATGTGCTGAGCTCGAGCGTCAGCGCCGGATAGTTCGGCATGAACTGCGCCAGCGCCGGCAACAGCAAACCTTGCAGGACCGAATCGGTACAGGTCAGGCGCACGATGCCGCTGATCACTTCTCCGCCCTGCTCCACACCGATGCGCGCCGCCTCCAGAGCCTGTTCAGCGCGCTCAGCCTGTTCAGCAAGGGACTGCGCCAGAGTGGTGGGCAGGTAACCGGCGCGGCTTTTTTCGAACAGTTGCTGACCCAGTGCACCCTCCAGCCGGCGCACCGCTCGAAACACCGTCGAAACATCCACCTTCAGCAGTTGCGCAGCGCGAGCCAGAGAGCCGCCACGTACCAGCGCGAGGATCAGGGCCAGGTCCGGGTAGTCCAATCGATAGTGCGTCGCTGCATTGATCACTTGGGAAAACGCCAATATTGAGTGCGTGAGCGCCAATCTATAGTGGGCACCAGCAATCAACAAGTGCAGAGGCCCCACATGGAAACCCGCCCGATTCGCATCGCCCTGATCGGCGACTACGACCCGCAAGTCACCGCCCACCAGGCCATTCCCGTCGCCCTCGAAATGGCCGCTGAACACAGTGGCCTGAACGTGCAATGGCAATGGCTGGCCACCGATGACATCCACGCCGAGACACCGCTGCACAGATTCGACGGGGTCTGGTGTGTGCCGGCCAGCCCTTACCGGAGCATGGACGGTGCATTGCTGGCGATTCGCTTTGCCCGCGAACAACGGCGACCATTCCTCGGCACCTGCGGTGGTTTTCAACACGCGGTGCTGGAATATGCGCGCAACGTGCTGGGCTGGTCAGATGCCGAACACGGCGAGACAAATCCCGATGCCGCGCGGGCGCTGCTGACGCCACTGTCGTGTGCGCTGGTGGAAGCGGTCGATACGATTGATTTGCTTGAGGGTTCGTTGCTCGCCAAGGCGTACGAAAACACCGAGATTCGTGAAGGCTATCGCTGTCGTTTTGGTGTGAATCCGCAGTTCGAAGGGGAGTTGCTCAAGCGCGAACTACATGCCGTCGGCCACGATTCGGAACACGGACTGCGGGCGGTCGAACTCAGCGGTCATCCGTTCTTTGTCGCGACCTTGTTCCAACCCGAGCGGGCGGCGCTCAAGGGCGTATTGCCGCCGTTGGTTGGCGCCTTTGTCGAAGCCTGTGCGAGGCGCTCGTCATGATCGCCGATACACCAGCTGCGCCTTATTACGCGGTGATCTTCACTTCACTGCGCACCGAGGGTGACCAGGGTTACGCCGAAGCGGCCGCACGGATGCTGGAACTGGCCCGCGAACAGCCGGGGTTTCTCGGCGTGGAGTCGGCGCGGGGCGAGGATGGGTTGGGAATAACCGTGTCGTACTGGGCCAGTGAAGCGGCCATTCTGGCGTGGAAGCATCATCCGGAGCACAGTGCGATTCGCGAGCGTGGGCGCTCGACCTGGTATGCGCGGTGTCATACGCGGGTGTGCAGGGTTGAGCGGGCTTACGGATTCAATCAGTGACTGATTTAGAGTTCTTCGGGCCGCCATCGCGAGCAAGCTCGCTCCCACATTTTGATCCCGGTCGGTCACAACATTTGTGCGCGACAAAGATCTACTGTGGGAGCGAGCTTGCTCGCGATGGGGTCCGTCAATTCACCGCAAAAACTCACCCCTGAACCAGACTGCGAACCGCCGAAATCTCCGGCACTTCCCGCCGGTTCATGTACACCCGCAACGGCTCGGTGATGTTGATCCGGTCATCGATGTTCTGGTCCAGCAGCAACTGGATCAACTCACGCTTGAGCGTCATGACCTGCCCAGGCCCCGCGACCCAGACGAATTCGCTG
This sequence comes from Pseudomonas sp. PDM30, assembly GCF_019218985.1. Classification (NCBI taxonomy): domain Bacteria; kingdom Pseudomonadati; phylum Pseudomonadota; class Gammaproteobacteria; order Pseudomonadales; family Pseudomonadaceae; genus Pseudomonas; species Pseudomonas sp. PDM30. The sequence continues at coordinate 439,879 of NZ_JAHUWM010000001.1, read as the reverse complement.
ACAGGGATGATGCCGTCGTCCGCCACGTCCATGCCAAACGAGTCTTCGCTGAAGCGCACAATGTAGTGCCCGGTCTTGCGGTTGAGGCCGACGAAGCCTTTGAGTTGGTCGGCAGCCTGGCAGATGAGCTGGGAAGTGATGCGCATGGTAAACCCCGCAATGGTGATCGTTGGTTTGCACGCAGGGCCTGCGTTTCCCTCTGCCGGGGAAATTGCAGGGCCTCAGCGTACTGCAAACGGGCGCACAAAAGCGCTGACGAAAATCAGCTTTCGACAGGTTTGTGTCGGTCTGGTGATAGCGTCTGCAACGATGAGTTGTTAAAAGGGACCGCTCACTTATTGCGAAAGGATCTCGACCATGCCCGCAACCTTTACTAAAAGCGCCCTGTTACTGAGCCTGTTGCTCGCCCTCGGCCACGCACAGGCCGCCAGCGAACCCGGTCCCGCGGCACTGGCGACCCGCTTGGACATTCCGCGTCCAGCGGTGATCGCCCACCGTGGCGCATCGTTCGATGCCCCGGAATCCACCGCCGCCGCCTACAAGACTGCCCGCGACCTGGGCGCCGACTACCTGGAACTGGATCTGCAGCGCAGCAAGGATGGCGTGCTGTTTGCCCTGCACGACAACAATCTGCAACGCACCACCGACGTCGCCAGCAAATTCCCCGAGCGCAAGGACAGCCCCGCCAATGCGTTCACCATGGCCGAACTGAAAACCCTGGACGCGGGCAGCTGGTTCAATGCCGCGTACCCGGATCGCGCACGTCCCGCCTTCGCGGGCCTGAAAATTCTGACCCTTGATGAAATCATCGACATCGCCGAGGGCAACAGCCTGCACAAGCCCGGCCTGTACATCGAGACCAAGGAGCCCAAGCAGTTCCCCGGCATCGAACGCGACCTCAAGGAAAAACTTCAGGACCGGGGCTGGCTGAGCCCGACCGCTTCGAAACTGGCAAAAAACGAGCTGGCGGTCGGCCAAGGCAAAGGCAAGGTGGTCCTGCAGACTTTCGAGAAGAGCAGCCTCGAACTGCTGCAAAAAGAGATGCCGACGGTGCCGAAGATCCTGCTGTTGTGGGTCGGTGAAGGCAGTATCGAGCCCAAGTCCAAGGTGACATTTGCCGAGTCCGGCGAAAAGGACAAAGCCGCTTACTACGCCAAACAGCAACCGAAGGACAAAGCCGAATTCCAGCAATGGGTCGACTACGCCAAGGCCCAGGGCGCCATCGGCACCGGCCCGTCCGCCGCACTGACCCAGGGTGGCGACCAGAGCTACTCGGATCTGGTGCAACCCTGGATGAACCAGTACACCCACGATCAGGGCCTGCTGGTGCACGTCTACACCATCGACGATGCGGTGGACTACCGGAAAGTCATGGACGCCGGTGTCGACGGCATTTTCACCAATCGCGCCAGTGAGTTGTTGAAGTTCTATAAACGCCCGCCAGCGAGTGTTGCGCAGGTGCTACAGAACAACGGGTATTGATCCAGAATTGCGCAAAACCTGTGGGAGCGGGCTTGCCCGCGAAGGGGCCATCAGTTTCAACATCCACGTTGACTGACACTCCGCTTTCGCGGGCAAGCCCGCTCCCACAGGTTATGCGTGTGCCAGCAAAATTTGCGGCGAACACACATTCCCACAGGGATTGATGCAGGACATGTTGAGGGATTTAAGGGTGGATTAAGTTACACAGGCTAACCTGATCTCACTTAAACAGATCACCCAAGGAAAGAAGCCCATGAAGACCCTGACTGCTTTGTTTACCGCTGCAGCCCTGACCCTCACCGCCGGCCTGGCCCAGGCCGATGTGCGAGTCGATCAAATCCCGCAACTGGTCAAGGAAGGCAAGATCAAGCCACTGGAAGACTTGAACAAGATCGCGCTGGATCTGCATCCGGGTGCAACGATTACCAAGACCGAGCTGGACAACCACTTCAACGGTTACGAGTACGAAGTTGAACTGCGTGACGCCAAGAACGTCGAGTGGGATGTGGACATCGATGCCTCCAACGGCAAGGTCCTGGAAAACAAACAGGACACGTAATCCCCAAACAAACAAAAGCCGCACGATGGGAACATCGTGCGGCTTTTGCGTTTTCGGGATTCAAGCGCTCAGGCGCGCCGTCACCTCGTTCAACTGTCCCGACAAGCCGTGCAGATTGGTGCTGGCCGCTTCAGTGCGCTGCACGTTGTCCAGGTTGGTGCTGGCGATGCTGGTGATTTCGGTGAGGTTGCGCGAGATGTCTTCGGCCACCGAGGTCTGCTCTTCGGCGGCAGTGGCGATCTGGCGGTTCATGTCGCGGATGGCTTCCACGGCCAGGGTGATGCGTTCGAGCATGGCGCCGGCCTCGGTCACTTGCTGCACGCTCTGTTCGCTGCGCGACTGACCGCTTTCAATCGCCTGGGCCGCTTCGATTGCACCGGTCTGCACGGTCTGGATGATCTGGTTGATCTCGATGATCGACGCCGCCGTGCGCTGGGCCAGGCTTCGCACTTCGTCGGCCACCACAGCGAATCCGCGTCCGGCCTCACCGGCGCGGGCCGCTTCGATGGCCGCGTTGAGTGCCAGCAGGTTGGTCTGTTCGGCGATCCCGCGAATCACCTCCAGAACCTTGCCGATGCGTCCGCTGTCGGTTTCCAGTTGGCGGATGACCGTGGCGGTGTTGGCGATTTCGCCACGCATCTGGGTGATGGTGTGGATGGTGCCCTGCATGACTTTTTCGCCCTGCTGGGCGGACTGGTCGGCATCGTCGGCGGCCCGGGCGGCTTCGGCGGCATGGCGGGCCACTTCTTGTGCAGTGGCGGACATTTCGTTCATCGCCGTGGCCACCTGATCGGTGCGGTTGAACTGCTCGTTGGTGCCGCCGGCCATCACGGTGGCGATCGAGTTCAACTCACCGCTGGCGCTGTCCAGGTCCGACGCGCTGCGCTGCAAACGGCTGAAGGTTTCGGCGAGGAAATCGCGCAGGGTGTTGGCGGCCATCGCCAGTTTGCCCAACTCGTCCTGACGGGTGCTGGCCACGCGCTCGGCAATACGCCCCTGACTGAGTTGCGCCACGTATTCGATCAGTTTGCGGATCGGCTCGACCAGGTTGCGGTTGACCAGCCACAGGCTCAGCAGGCCGATCAGTACCCCCGAAACCAGCATCACGACCAGCCCCAGCAACACCGTGCGCTCGGCACTGGCGCTGATCAGTGTCGATTGCTCGGCGCCCTGCTTGCGCAACTCGCTGACCAGTTCACTCATCTGATCGCTGGTTGCGCGGTCCACACCCTTGACCGCCGCGTCGCCCGCCGCAGGGTCACCACCGGCGGCCACGAACGCGTCCCGGCCCTTCTGATAGGCCGCGCCCAACTGGCGATGTTCGTCACGCAAGCGCTCGATGCGCCTCTTGAGTTGCGGCTCGATGCCCTTCTGCGCGGCCAGTTCGCCAAGGATGTTTTGCACATCGCGCTGACGCTCCTCGAATTGCCCCCAGTACTTGCTCAGGTCCGCCGGTTGCTTGCCGCGCAGCAGAACGTTTTTCCACTCCTGCACCTGCACCTTGAATTGCAGGTTGGCTTCATCGATCAATTGCGAGGTGTGCAACGGGCCTTCGATCAGATTGGCGTAGTTCTGCACGCCGCTGGACAGGAAGTGAAAGCACGCCAGGGCGATCAACAGCATCGCCAGCAGGCTGCCGCTCAGCAGGGCGAGAATTTGTGCTCTCAGGGACTTTTGCAAAAGCATCGCAGAGTACTCATGACAGGAATGGGGCACGCCCGTTAAGGCGTGAAAAGTGTCCGGACATCCCTGTCTGCGGTCCCGGCCGAGGCCTGCGGCGCGCAACTTAACCCAAGCGTGATCGGCTAGCCAGAGCGGTTCTTGAGAAAATCCCGACCGCCGGTAGAACAATTTTTTGCGTTGTTTTCCTGTCACAGAAACGTCATTCCTGCTTGCGATGATGCCGCTCAAGTGAACCTGTAAAACACGTGACAGGCGCCTCCCCTTGCGAGTCCTCATGAACCACAGCATCGATCAAAGCCATCGCGACACGGATCTGTTCGGCCTGCTTTACGGTTTCAGTTTTCGCCCCGGTGAGGCCGGTCGGGAAATCAATTCCGCCGAGGCCTTGCAGTATCTGCAACAGCCGCAAAGCGATGAGCAATTTCTCTGGCTGCACCTGAACCTCGCCCACGCCGCGTGCGAGCGCTGGATGAAAAGCCATTTGGAGTTGCCCGAGGAGTTTTTCGAAGCGCTGCATGAAGGCTCGCGTTCGACGCGCATCGAGCATGTCGACTCCGCACTGCTGGCAGTGGTCAACGATGTGGTGTTCAACCTCAGCAACATGGTCTCGTCGGATGTCTCGACGCTGTGGGTGTGCGCCCGCAGTCAATTGATCATCAGCGCCCGCCTGCAACCGCTGCACTCGGTAGACAAATTGCGCTCGTCGGTGAAGGCCCGGGAGTGCTTTCGCTCCCCGCTGGAGCTGCTGGTGCATTTGCTGCGCGACCAGGGTGAGGTGCTGACCCAGATCGTGCGCAAAACCAGTCAGAGCGTGGACCAGATCGAAGACCAATTGCTGTCCTCGCGGCTGTCGACCAACCGCGCTGAACTGGGCGCCAATCGGCGGGTACTGGTGCGATTGCAACGGCTGCTGGCGCTGGAGCCAGGCTCATTGCTGCGCCTGCTCAACCGGCCGCCGCAATGGCTGCAAAAGGAAGACGTGAAGGAGCTGCGCAAATCCACCGAGGAGTTCGCACTGATCATCAACGACCTCACCGCGCTGGGTGAGCGGATCAAGCTGTTGCAGGAAGAAATCGCCGCCAACATCAACGAACAGACCAACCGCACGCTGTTCACCCTGACGGTAGTGACGGTGCTGGCGCTGCCGATCAACATCATCGCCGGTTTCTTCGGCATGAACGTCGGCGGCATTCCGCTGGCGGATGACCCGCAGGGTTTCTGGATCCTGGTGGCGCTGGTCGCGACCTTTACCGTGATCGCCGGGCGCTGGGCGTTTCGCAAGCAGCAGGATTATTGAGTCCCCGTCATCACCTGACACACTGATCAACTGTGGCGAGGGGGCTTGCCCCCGCTGGGTGGCGCAGCCGCCCCAGCACTCGGTCATTCAAACCGCACTAGCAGGATTGAGGACTGCTATGCAGCCGAACGGGGCGGTGTGGCGTTCCGACAGGCCCGCTCCCACAGGGTACAAGTTCGAAGCACATCATCCCGGCGGGTTTTCCCGTCGGGATTTTTTCGTCCAGCGGCACGGCATTTGCTCGCGAACTCAAGGGCTGCGCTTTATTGACGCACAACTCGTCCGGCAGCCCTTCAGTTTGCCAGCGTGGTGCCGACTCATAAGACACTCGATGTATTCAGGAGAGGAACCGTGAATCTGTACATCAATCAGCTGCAACAGAAAGCTGACTTTAAAGAAGCCATTTACGCGGGCGATATTTTCCTGAACACGCAGTTACGCGCCGCCAAAGAACTCTGTGCCTTTGCCCAGGAAAGCATCACGGCGGCCTTCGATGGCGAGACCAACCACCAGGCGCTGCACACACTGATGCCGGTGGAAGAGTTCGTGGTGCTGGTGACTCGGCTCAAGGGCCAGTTCACCAACAGCCTGCGTGCCAAGGAGCTGATCCGCAGCTTCACCGACGAAATCGGTGCCGCTCCCGAGGAGTTCATTTTCGACGTCCCGCGCATCCGTGTCGTACCCAACTACGACTACCTGCACGCTGGCGTCAGCTACGCCTACAAACCCCATCGCGATACCTGGTACGGCGGTGTCGACTGCCAGATCAATACCTGGATGCCGGTCTACACGATCCAGCCTGACCAGACCATGATGATCAACCCGGCCTACTTCGACGCCCCGGTGAAAAACACCTCGGCGCAGTGGAGCCTGTCCGACTGGATCGGCGTGCAACGCCAGCGCGCCAAGGACAACGTCAAGGAAGAGGCGCGCCAGCACCCGGTGCCCACCGAAGCGATCAACAGCGCCTCTGAGCTGCGCATCGCCGGCAACACCGCCGAGATGCTGGTGTTCTCGGGTTCGCACCTGCACGGCACCGTTCCCAATTACACACAACAAACCCGCTTCAGCGTGGACTTTCGCCTGATGCACCTCGACGACCTCAAGCACCAGCGCGGCGCGATTAACGTCGACAGCGCCTGCCCGGATGTCGGCGCCGGCTTCAAAGACTACTTCCACGTCCACGACTTTTCGAATTTCCGAGGAATCCCGCAATGACCAAGCGTCGCATCACGCCCGCCGAGGCACAGTACAACGAAACCCGTACCAACGTCCTGAAACGGGTCGATGCCGAATACGTGGCCGACGCGCCGTTCGTCTTCGCCAACCGCATTGGCGTGACTGCGGCGTTGTCGCGCATGGAGCTGTTCAAGAAGGTCGCGGAGGTACCGGGCGCCATCATTGAGTGCGGCGTGTACAAGGGCAACTCGTTGATGCTCTACATGCACTTGTCGATGATTCTCGAACCGTATGCGATCAACCGCTCGATCGTGGGTTTCGACACCTTCGAAGGCTTCCAGAGCATCGACAAGAAAGAAGACCCGGCCGACGTCAACGAAACCATGTTCGCCGACACCGACCAGTCGCTGATCCAGGACATGATCGACGCCAACGACCTGTTGCGCCCGGTCAACCGCATTCCGCGCTGCGAACTGGTCAAGGGCGACATCGTCAAGACCGTACCGGAGTGGGTCAAGACCCGTCCCGACCTGGTCGTGGCCATGCTGATCCTCGACACCGACCTGTACGAGTCGACCAAAGTCGCGCTGGAAACCTTCCTGCCGTACATGCCCAAAGGCGCGATCGTGGTGCTCGACGAAGTCGCCTACCGCAACTTCCCGGGCGAAACCAAAGCCCTGCGTGAAGTGCTCGACCTGAACAAGATCGAACTCAAGCGCCTGCCGTTCGATTCGTGCGTGGGTTACTTCCACGTCTGATCTGGTGCAAAACCCGTGGGAGCGAGCTTGCTCGCGATGGCGGTGTGTCAGTCAACTTCATTGCTGAATGTCAGACCGCTTTCGCGAGCAAGCTCGCTCCCACAAAAACCGGTTCAAACACGACTCAGCAAACCTCACGAGTCACCAGCATCCGCTCCCGAACCACGTCATACGCCCAGTGGTAGACGTAGGTGTACGGCAGGAAGAACAGCAACACACCGATATCCAGCAAGAACGCCTGCCACAGACTGACGTTCAGCCACCAGGCGATCAGCGGCACGCCGAGGGCGACCAGGCCGCCTTCGAACAACAGCGCATGCACCACGCGGACCCAGGCGTTGTGTGCGATGGCGAGGCGCTTGAGCAGCCGATCGAACATACCGTTGAAGACCACGTTCCAGGCCAGGGCCAGGCCGGCGATGAGGATGGTGACCATGCCCATTTCCAGCATCGGTTTCTTCATGATCCAGGCCAGCAATGGGGTACAGATCAGGATGGCCAGCAGTTCGAAGCCGATGGCTTGAAAAATACGTTCAGTAATGGATTTGTTGGCGCTCATGGCCGAACTCCCTTGGGTGACTGTGGTTGCCATGATCCATCAGCACACCGATACTTCATAACCAATAACCATCGATCAAGGCGATAGCTCATGGCCTCTCACGAAGTGTTGCTGGCGTTTGTCGAAGCCGCGACCCAAGGCTCGTTTTCCGCCGCGGCGCGCAAATTGGGCCGCAGTCAGTCGACCATCAGTGCGGCGGTGGCCAGCCTGGAAATCGACCTGAACCTGACGCTGTTCGACCGCAGCAGCCGCAAGCCCGGCTTGACCCCGGCCGGACACGTCATGCTGCAACGGGCCGAAGACATCCTGGCCGCCACCAGTCGCCTGGAAATAGCCGCCAGCCAACTGTCCCAAGGGGTGGAAGCGAAGCTGACCGTGGCGCTGTCCGATACCTATCAGTCGGACCGCTTCGAAGCCGCCCTCAGCGCCTTCGAGCAGCGTTACCCGGACCTGGAGCTCGAGTGTCTGATCGCCGAATGCGATGACCTGATGTCCCTGGTGCAAAGCGGCCGGGCGCAGATTGCCTTCGCCGAAATGCAGGACAGCTACCCGCCGGACCTGGTCAGTTCGACGGTGGACGAACGCACGGAAATCGCCTTGTTCGTGTCCTCGACGCATCCTTTGGCGACGTTGGACTACGTCGACCGGGACGTACTGCAACAGCACCGTGAGCTGCGTCTGGCCACCATCATCAATCCCTATGAAAGCCGGGCGAAGGGCCGCGTCTGGTCGGCGCCGAGTTATCTGATGCTGCTGGAAATGGCCCAGGGCGGATTCGGCTGGGCGCCGTTGCCCCGCTGGCTGGTCGAGCGGTTCGGGCCCGGTACGTTGCAGGAACTGGTGGTGCGCGGCTGGCCGAAAACGGTGTCGGTGGATGCGTTGTGGTCGCGACTGAATCCACCGGGGCCGGCGGGGAGCTGGTTGCTGGGCAAGATGCTGGAGTGAAGGTCCTTCGGCCCTTATCGCGAGCAAGCTCGCTCCCACAGTATCGAGTACACCATCAATCCCTGTGGGAGCTGGTTGCTGGGCAAAATGCTGGATTGAAGGTCCTTCGGCCCTTATCGCGAGCAAGCTCGCTCCCACAGTTTCGAGTACACCATCAATCCCTGTGGGAGCGAGCTTGCTCGCGATTAGGCCAGACCGGTCGCATCACTCCAACGCCTTGAGCCGCTCTTCGATAAACCGCCGCTCCGGCTCCTGTCGGGTCAACGCCAGCGCCCGTTCCCACGCCGCCCGCGCCTCCTGCTTGCGACCCAGTTGCCAACAGAATTGCGCCCGCGCCGAATGCGCCAGGTGGTAGTCGAGCAGTTCTCCCCGCTCCAGAATGGCGTCGACCAGCGTCAGCCCCGCCAGTGGACCATCGCGTTGCGAAATCGCCGCCGCGCGATTCAACTCGATCACCGGTGACGGCACCGCCCGCAGCAGGACGTCATACAGACCGACAATCTGCGGCCAATCGGTTTCCCCCGCCGTCGGGGCTTCGGCGTGCACCGCTGCGATCGCCGCTTGCAGGCAATAGGGTCCGAATCGTCCCATGGTCAGCGCCCGCTCGACCAGCGTGCAGCCTTCACTGATCAACCCGGCGTCCCACAGCGAACGGTCCTGTTCGTCCAGCACAATCAGCTCGCCGCTCGCCGAGGTCCTGGCCGGGCGGCGCGACTCGTGCAGCAGCATCAACGCCAGCAAGCCCATCACCTCCGGTTCCGGCAGCAGTTCCACCAGCAACCGCCCGAGTCGGATCGCTTCACGGGTCAAATCCTCGCGGATCAGTTCTGCCCCGATGGACGCCGAGTAGCCCTCGTTGAACACCAGGTAAATCACCCGCAATACACTGTCCAGGCGCTCGGGTAGCTCAGCGAGTGTCGGCACTTGATAAGGGATTTTCGCATCGCGGATCTTCGCCTTGGCGCGCACGATGCGCTGGGCGATGGTGGCCGGGGCCGAGAGAAAGGCCCGGGCGATTTCTTCCGTGGTCAGGTCGCAGACTTCCCGCAGCGTCAGCGGCACTTGTGCGTCGGCCGCCAGGGCCGGGTGGCAGCAAGTGAAGATCAGCCGCAGGCGATCGTCTTCCACGTCTTCATCACTCCAGTCGGCCTGCTCCAGTTCCTCCAGTTGCGCGATCAGCAAGGGCTGCGACGCGGCAAAGCGTGCGCGTCGGCGCAAGGCATCGATGGCCTTGAAGCGCCCGGTGGACACCAGCCAGGCCCGCGGATTGTCCGGCACGCCGTCACGCTGCCAGCGTTCGACCGCGATGAAAAACGCCTCGTGCAAGGCCTCTTCGGCGAGGTCGAAATCACCCAGCAAGCGAATCAGGGTCGCAAGAATCCGCCGCGACTCTTCGCGATAAACCCGCTCGACCTGCGCCTGAACCGGCAGCCCCGGCATCTTAAGGATTCAACTGCCGAACGGGGCGCACTTCGACACTGCCGACCCGGGCCGCCGGAATGTTCCCTGCGACCTGGATGGCTTCGTTGAGGTCCTTGGCATCGATCAGATAAAAACCGGCCAATTGCTCCTTGGTTTCAGCGAATGGCCCGTCGGTGATCGACATCTTGCCGTTGCGCATGCGCACCGTGGTGGCGGTCTGTACCGACTCCAGCGCCTCGGCGGCGACCATCCGGCCACTGCCCTGGATCGACTCGGCATAGGCCATGCACTCTTCGTCCTTCGGGCTTTCCGGTAGCGAATGCAGCAGCTGCTCATCGCTGTAGACCAGGCATAAATACTTCATCACGCTCTCCTTATCGAACGATCAACTATGGCCGCTGATTGGCATTCTGGCTCGGCTTCCCGACGATCAGGGCTTGAGGTCGAACAGCGTCGCGCCGCTGGTCATGTCGAACGGTGCCGACCAATGTTCGTGGACGATCTGCCACAGCCCGGCTTCTTGCCGATAGCAGGCGGTGACGCGCATCCAGCAGGACTGGGTTTCGCCCTTGTCGTTGGTGCCACCACAATTTGCCAGCCAGTGAGCGAACGCAATTTCCTGGGACGGCTCGATGGTGATTTCGTCGAATTCGAAGATGTGCGGGCCGGGGCACATTTCCATGCAGGCCTGCCAATGCGCGCGATACGCCGGCTTGCCTTTGAATTGCAGGGCCTTGACCGCGTCGAAGGAGACGATGTCATCGGCATACAGGGCCATGACTTTTTCAATGTCCTTGGCCATGACCGCCTGACGATAGTTCTCGATGAGATTCTGGATCTGGGTTTGCGAGTTCATGGTGGTTCTCCGTGGTTTTTATAGTGAAGACACCCTTAGTCGTCTGGCGATCCGGTGAATCGACAGGTGAAATAAAAATAATCCGGGAAAGCAAACTCGCTAGAATCCGAGGCTCATTTGTGATGGAAAAAGGACACTCCCGTGACAGCCCGACTCGTGCCTTATGAAAGCCTGAATGCGCTGCAGCGCCAGCAGGTCGAGGCCATTGAAGTGCATTCGGAACAGATCAGATTCTCGGGTGACATCCACGGCGCCTTGCACACGCTGTTGTCCAAGCCCGGCCCTGGCGTCAAGGGCTTCGCCCTGCTGGCCGAGGATGTGCCCGTCGCGTTCCTGCTGCTCAAGCGCCCGCCGGTATTGCCGGCCTGGGCCGATGAGCACAGCGCCACGCTGCATGCGCTGCAAGTCGATCAACGCGCCCAGGGCAAGGGCTACGGCAAGGCCTGCCTGCAAGCGCTGCCCGAGGCGGCGCGCCTGGCCTGGCCGGAAATCAGGGGGCTGGAGCTGTCGGTGGATGCCGACAACGAGGCGGCCATCGCCCTGTACGCCAGGTATGGCTTTGTCGACAGCGGCGAGGCGTACAAGGGCCGGATCGGGTATGAGCGGCGGATGGGGTTGGTGTTTTGAACTCAGCCCCCACCAACACCACAAAACTACTGTGGGAGCGAGCTTGCTCGCGATGGCGGCGTAACATTCAACATCGATGTCGACTGATAGTCCGCTATCGCGAGCAAGCTCGCTCCCACAGGGGATCTACGTCGGATCAGAGTTCCAGCACCATCTCATGCCACGCCATGCCACCATGGTCCGAGGCCGAGGGTTTTACGTAGGCAAAGCCGAATCCGGCATACAACGGAATATGCCGTTCCTTGCACATCAGGTTGATGGTGACCTTGCCCATCGCACGCATGCGCTCGATGAACTCGCCCATCAGGCACTTGGCCAGGCCTTGGCCCTGATAATCCGGGTGCACCACCACCGACATGATCACCACATGCGGCCCGGCCGGGTCGTGGCCGATCAGTTCCTTGAACGCCTCGTCCGACATTTCCACCTGGTACGCCGCACCGGAGTTGATGAAACCGGCGACAACCCCGTCCACTTCAGCGACGATAAAACCCTCGGGCCAGGTGGCGATGCGGGTGGCGATTTTCTCGCGGGTCGCGGCTTCGTCACCTTCATAGGCAAGGGTTTCGATGGCAAAGCAGCGGTCCAGATCGGCGGGGGTGACGTTGCGGATGACGGTGTTCATGGCAGCTCGGGATCAGCATGGGAAAGGCTGGGGATGATAAATCAGCTGCTGTGGGACATCGAGAGACGAATCGGCTGATCCGCCTCTCGTGCAGGTGTCATGCCTTGATCGGCAGCCAGATTTCCAGCTTGCCGGTGTTGAGTTTGGGGTTGAAGTCTTCGCTGTAGCGCTCGAACTCCGGAGCCGCCAATAGCTCGTGGCCGGACTGCGGCAGCCACGTGCCATGGATGTACTGAAAGGTTTGCGGCAGGGTGTCCAGCGGTCCTTTGTGTTCGAACACCACGTACTGCTGCGGCTGAACTTCTACCCAGCGGTAGGTTTCGGGCAAGTCGTCGAGCTTGCTGATCTCGACCCCGGCGATGTAATCGAAGCCGCCCTTGCCGTCGAAATTGCAGCAGACACCGTAGGTGACTTCGCCTTTTTGGCCCGGAATATGGCCCAGATGCGGGATGAGTTTCTCCCAGAGTTCGGGAATGCCTTGAACGGATTGTTGGGTAAATGTTCCGCCAAGCCCTGCAATCAGCAGGAAGTGTCCGTGTTCGAAGCGTGGCTCCGCCAGTTCGACGCGTGTTTGCTCATCCATGGCTCAACTCCTGGAGCAAAAAGTGGGTTCGGCTGGGAGTATAGAAGCCAAACCCGATTCGCCCAATTACAGGGCGTGCAATTGCTCGACGGCGCCTGAACCGACAAACTCGTTATAACCCGATAGAATCACGTAGACTGCGAAATAACAGAAAATCGCTGCCGATGCCATGTAGGAGTAACGCAGTAACTTGTCGCCGAGCAACTTTCCGCCGTGGCTCGCGGCGAAGCACAGCCCGACACACCAGAGAATCCCTGCGCAGAGAAAACCGCCGAGAAACAACGCCGAACTGAGGGCGCCACCGCCGCCGGAACGGGCGATCAGCGTGCCACCCACCGCAGCGAACCAGAGAATCGCGCTGGGCGACGACATGGCCAGGAAGATCCCGCGAAAGAACTCCTTGCGATGGGAGTTGTGCCCCACCTCGGCCGATTGCGCCAGCACCGCTTCGTGGTGAATCGCCGAATAGATCATCTTCGCCGCGAAGTACACCAGCAGCGCCGAACCACCGATCCACAGCACCCAGCGCACGGTTTCGTATTGCAGCAACACGGTCATGCCGGCCAGTGCCAGTACCGCGTAGATCAGGTCGCCGACACAAGTCCCCAGCCCCAGCGCAAACCCCTGGAAATAGCCGCGCTGCATGGCCAGGGTGATCATCGCGATGTTGGCCACGCCGATATCCAGGCACAGCGAGAGGCTCAGCAAGAAGCCGCTGGTAAATTCCATCGAACCCTATCCTTCGGAAAAATTTGTTTACATTGAGGCTGGACAGTCTGCCACAGCTGCCCTTACATTCCGCCACAGGTCACCGTAGTGACCAGCGTCGCTCGGACGGTTCCGGGCGCTTACGTTATCCGAGGCAACAATGGCCGAACAAGGTTCGCCGCGCCGCTTTGCGCGCATAGATCGACTCCCCCCTTACGTTTTCAACATCACTGCCGAGCTGAAGATGGCCGCCCGTCGTCGTGGCGAAGACATCATCGACTTGAGCATGGGCAACCCCGACGGCGCCACGCCGCCGCACATCGTCGAAAAACTCGTCACGGTGGCCCAGCGCGAAGACACCCACGGCTACTCGACGTCCAAGGGCATTCCGCGCCTGCGCCGGGCGATTTCCAACTGGTACAAGGACCGCTATGAGGTCGACATCGACCCGGAAAGCGAGGCCATTGTCACCATCGGTTCCAAGGAAGGCCTGGCGCACCTGATGCTGGCCACCCTGGATCAGGGCGACACCGTGCTCGTGCCCAACCCGAGCTACCCGATTCACATCTATGGTGCCGTGATTGCCGGCGCCCAGGTGCGGTCGGTGCCGCTGGTGCCGGGCGTGGATTTCTTCGCTGAACTGGAGCGGGCCATTCGCGGTTCGATCCCGAAGCCGAAGATGATGATCCTCGGTTTCCCGTCCAACCCGACCGCCCAGTGCGTGGAGCTGGATTTCTTCGAACGGGTGATCGCCCTCGCCAAGCAGTACGACGTGCTTGTGGTACACGACCTGGCCTACGCCGACATCGTCTACGACGGCTGGAAAGCCCCGTCGATCATGCAAGTGCCCGGGGCCAAGGACATTGCGGTGGAGTTTTTCACCCTGTCCAAGAGCTACAACATGGCCGGCTGGCGCATTGGCTTCATGGTCGGCAACCCGGAACTGGTCAATGCCCTGGCGCGGATCAAGAGCTACCACGACTACGGCACCTTCACTCCGCTGCAAGTGGCGGCCATCGCTGCGCTTGAAGGCGATCAGCAATGCGTGCGCGACATCGCCGAGCAGTATCGGCAGCGGCGCAATGTGCTGGTCAAGGGTCTGCATGAACTGGGCTGGATGGTGGAAAACCCGAAAGCGTCGATGTATGTCTGGGCCAAGATTCCCGAGGCCTATGCGCACCTGGGCTCGCTGGAGTTCGCCAAGAAACTGCTGGCCGAAGCCAAGGTGTGTGTCTCGCCGGGCGTCGGGTTTGGCGAGTACGGTGACGATCACGTGCGCTTCGCCCTGATCGAAAACCAGGACCGGATTCGTCAGGCCGTACGCGGGATTCGCGGGATGTTCAGGGCGGATGGGCTGGCACCAAAAACATCCAGTTGACACAAAACCTGTGGGAGCGAGCTTGCTCGCGATAGCGGTGTTTCAGTCGCCATTAAAGTTGACTGATACGACGCCATCGCGAGCAAGCTCGCTCCCACAGTGGATTTATGTACAACCTGTAAATCGATCACCCACAAAAAAACCGCATCGCAGCGGTTTTTTTGTGTCTGTCGAATCGCTTAAACGAACAGCGACAACAACAGGATAAAGCCCAGGCCAACCACGGAGAGGATGGTTTCCATCGCGGTCCAGGTCTTGAAGGTTTCGGCCACGGTCATGTTGAAGTACTGCTTCACCAACCAGAAACCGGCGTCGTTGACGTGGGACAGGATCAGGGAGCCTGCACCGGTGGCCAGCACCAGCAGCTCACGGTTCACACCCGGAATCATCCCCACCACCGGCACCACGATGCCGGCGCCAGTGATGGTCGCCACGGTCGCTGAACCGGTCGCGATACGAATCACCGCCGCCACCAGCCAGGCCAGCAGGATCGGCGAGATCTGTGCGTTCACCGCCATGTGGCCGATCACGTCACCCACGCCGCTGGTCACCAGCATCTGCTTGAAGCCACCACCGGCACCGATGATCAGGATGATCGCGGCGGTCGGCGCGAGGCTGGCATCCAGCCATTTCATCATTTGGCTGGAACCGATGCCCTGCTTGTAGCCGAAGGTATACAGCGACAGCAGCAATGCCAGCAGCAACGCCGAAATCGGGTGACCGATCAGGTCCATGAAGGCGCGGAAGATGTTGCCATCGGGCAGCACCACGTCGGCAAACGTCTTGAGCAGCATCAGGAACACCGGCAGCAGCACGGTCACCAGCGTGATGCCGAAGCTCGGCAGTTCAGCCGAATCCGTTTCGCGCGACAGTTGATCCACCAGCTCCTGGTTCGGATGACCGGGGATGTGCTTGGCAATGAACGTACCGAAGATCGGGCCAGCGATGATGGCGGTTGGCAACGCAACGATCAGGCCGTACAGAATGGTTTTACCGATGTCGGCACCGAACACGCCGATGGCCAGCAGCGGGCCCGGGTGCGGCGGCACCAGGCCGTGTACCGCGGACAGACCGGCCAGCAGCGGGATACCGATCTTGATGATCGACACGCCAGTGCGACGGGCCACGATGAACACCAGCGGAATCAGCAGCACGAAGCCGATTTCGAAGAACAGCGGAATGCCGACCAGGAACGCGGCGAACATCATCGCCCACTGCACCTTGTCCTTGCCGAAGGCGCGGATCAACGTCTGCGCAATCTGATCCGCACCGCCTGATTCGGCCATCATTTTGCCGAGCATGGTGCCCAGCGCCAGGATGATGCCGACGAAACCAAGCACGCCACCGAAGCCGTCCTGGAACGCCTTGATGATGGTGCCGATCGGCATGCCGGAGGTCAGCCCGAGGAAGGCTGCGGCGATGATCAGTGCGAGAAATGGGTGCAACTTGAACTTGGTGATCAGGACGATAAGCCCGATCACCGTGACCACTGCATCGAGCAGCAGGAACGTCTCGTGGGACATGCCAAACATTAGGGGTGTCTCCTGGTTGTTGTTGTTATTTAAGCGGGTTGATCAGAAGTCGTGAGGACAGCGCTGTCTTTGCGAGCACAGTCATACCGCCTGTTTCAGGCCATTCGCCTGCCACCAGGCATGAGCCTGCGCCGCCAGTTGCTCGACACTATGGGTCGAAGCATCCAGCGCCAGGGTCAACGGCTCGCCGACGGGCGATTCGAGGGTGGCGAACTGGCTGTCGATCAGGGTCGACGGCATGAAGTGGCCTGGCCGATGGGAGACACGGTCGGCGGCGACTTCGGGGGTCAACTCAAGGAACACGAAGCCCAGGCCCGGCAAGGCACTGCGCAGACGTTCGCGATAGACGTGCTTGAGAGCCGAACAGGTCAGCACCGGGCGCTGGCCCTTGGCGTCGACACGGCGCAGTTCATCGCACAGGCTGTCGAGCCAGCCGGCACGGTCTTCATCGTTCAGGGGAATCCCCGCGCTCATCTTTTCGATATTGGCGGCAGGGTGAAAAGAGTCGCCTTCAATGGCAGTGGCGCCGCTCAAATGGCATAGGGCCTCGCTGACGCACGTCTTGCCGCAACCGGCAACGCCCATGATGACCAGGGCGGTGATGGGATGATTCATGTAACACCTCAGCGCGCAGACAGCGCTACCTTTGCCAGTTATGACACTAGACCAAAAGCAGAAGTTGCCGACGCCTTTCTTGTCATTTTATGGGTTGCAGCAGGTTAGGTCCCAACACCAAAAAGCAAGGATCAGGCGAACCCTCGCTCACGCATTTGCAGCTGCATCGAGACAGCGCTACCTTAGTGCCTTGAATTTTGTTTGGCAAGCCGTCGATGAACACAACCAAGAACGATAAAAATACTCGCACCACTGGCCGCCCTACCCTGAACGAAGTTGCCCGACTGGCCGGCGTCAGCCCGATCACCGCCTCCCGCGCCTTGCGTGGCGTCAGCACCGTGGCCACTGAACTTGTGGAAAAGGTGCAAAAAGCGGCGCTTGAGCTCAACTATGTGGTCAACCCTGCCGCCCGCGCCTTGGCCTCGGCCCAGAGCCAGTCAGTCGTGGTTTTGGTGCCGTCGCTGTCCAACCTGCTGTTCATTGACACCCTGGAAGCCATTCATCGGGTTTTGCGCCCCAAGGGCTTCGAAGTGCTGATCGGCAACTTCCATTATTCGCGCGATGAAGAAGAAAACCTGCTGCGCAACTACATGGCCTATCAACCGCGCGGCTTATTGCTGACGGGTTTCGACCGCACCGAAAGTTCGCGGCGGATGATCGAAGCCAGCAATATTCCGTGTGTGTACATGATGGAACTGGACAGCGCCGCCGGGCTCAATTGCGTTGGCTTTTCGCAACTGGCGGCCGGCGAAACGGCTGCCGAACACTTGCTGTCCCGCGGCCGCAAGCGTCTGGCCTACATCGGCGCGCAGCTGGACCAGCGCACCTTGTTGCGCGGCGAAGGTTTCCGCAAAGCCCTGCAAAAGGCCGGTCGGTATGACCCGGACCTGGAAGTGCTGACGCCCCGCTCCTCCTCCGTCGGCCTCGGCGGTGAGTTGTTCCTGCAACTGCTGGCCAGTCATCCGGATGTCGATGCGATCTTCTTCGGCAACGACGACCTGGCCCAGGGCGCCCTGCTCGAAGCCATGCGCAACGGGATCAAGATCCCCGAACAGGTGGCGATCCTCGGCTTCAACGACTTGCCCATGTCCGAACACATGGTCCCGCGCCTGAGCAGCATCAATACCCCCCGCGAAGCCATCGGCCGTCGCGCGGCGGAGCAGATGCTGACGCTGATGGCCGGCAACACCGTGGCCAAACCGGTGCAGGACATGGGGTTTGAGTTGAAGGTGCGCGAAAGCACGTAAGCACGCCACACCCGCAGTGAAGTGAGATTTTGTGGCGAGGGGGCTTGCCCCCGTTGGGTTGCGAAGCAGCCCCAAAAACAGACGCCGCAGTCATACAGGTAAAACCCGTGAACTGGATTACGACTGCTCCGCAGCCGAACGGGGGCAAGCCCCCTCGCCACAGGGAAAGCCTCTCGCCCCCGCTCAGTGTTCAATCCTGCGGATCGAGGTTATCCAGCACCCGGTTCACCGCCAGCTCGGCCAGCATGATGATCTGTGCGATCGCCAGCGCCGTGTTGCGATGGCTACCTTCCAGAAACGTAGCAAAGTCATTGGTCATGACACTTGCCGAGGCCAGTGATTCGCAGGCGTGCGCCAACAGCGTTTCGTTATTGATGCCGGGTGAAATGGTGAACATTGGGCTGGGATTGCGTGGGGGGTTGGGCGTGGGTTTGAACATGGCAATGCTCCTAGAGTGATGGAGCTGCCACGATTCGCTGCTAGACGAAATTAAGGTGGCAGCCGTGCGCGGGCTAGCAGACCAGGACTCTAGAACCCGGTAGACCCGAAGGTCTTCCCACACACAGCCGCCATAACGTGAACCGATCACGAACGGTGGACGCCATGCGTCTAAAGTATCCAGGCTGCTAGACCCGATCGCTGAATTTGCAGCGACACGGAACAATACGAGTCCGGATACCAGGCGCACAAGTCGGCGGATTCTGGCGTAGTCGTAGGTAATTCCGCAAGAAATCACTGTCTGCAGAAATCCTCTGATACCCCTTGCCTACGGACCATTCCTACAGGTTTACGTCTGGTCCTGCGGATCCTGCAGACTTGATGTCAGCCGTCGGCAGGCACACTATGAATTCCCGACGCCATGATTCGCTGACGGAGTAGCAAAATGGAACATGCACTGAAGATTCTCGGCAAAGCCTCGTCCATCAACGTCCGAAAAGTCCTGTGGACTTGCGAGGAGCTGGGTATTGCCTACGAACGCGAGGACTGGGGCAGTGGTTTCGCGTCCACCCACAGCCCCGAGTTCCTGCGCTTCAATCCCAACGCACAGGTGCCGGTGATCATCGATGAAGCCGGCGTGTTGTGGGAGTCCAATACCATCTGCCGCTATCTGGCTGGCAAACACCACCACCATCACAGCGAGTTGCTGCCCATCGAACCGGCCGCCCGCGCTCGGGTGGAGCAGTGGATGGACTGGCAAGCCACCGAGCTCAATCCGTCCTGGAGATACCCGTTCATGGCACTGGTGCGCAAGGACCCGGAATTCCAGGACCCGCATAGCCTTGAAGTCGGCATTCGTAGCTGGAACCAGAAAATGGGCATCCTCGAACATCAACTCGCGACCACCAAGGCGTATGTCGCCGGACCACACTTTACCCTGGCCGACGTTGTCATCGGTTTGTCGGTCAATCGCTGGCTGATGACGCCGATCGACCGGCCTGACTACCCCTCCGTCGATGAATATTTCCAGCGCCTGGCGCAGCGTCCGGGTTTCCTCAAGCACGGCTGCAACGGCTTGCCTTGAGGAGCCGCAAAATGCCGCGCTGTTGTTTGTAGGAGCGAGCTTGCTCGCGAAGGACCTGAGAACACCGCGTTCAACCAGCTTTCACGCGTTATCGTTGACGTCCATCGCGAGCAAGCTCGCTCCTACAGTGGGTCGGCGTTTTTTGTAGGAGCGAGCTCGCTCGCGATGGATGCAAGAGCGCCGCGTTCAGCCAGGAAACACGCGTCATCGTTATCGACCATCGCAGTTACCGCGACTAGTTCAATTGCAATGTCGAGTTGAACTGACTGATCGCATCCACCACATGCCGCGAGCCCTGCTGGATTTCCAGAATCACCTCCCCTGCCTCGTTCGCTAGTTCCACGCCGAGGCCGGTTCGACTCAGGCTCGATTGCATGCTCGACACCGCGCTGAGCGACAAATCGTGGTTCTTGCGCACCACCTCGACAATCTCCAGCGTCGCCTGACTGGTGCGCGCCGCAAGGCTGCGCACTTCATCGGCTACCACCGCAAACCCGCGCCCGTGCTCTCCGGCACGGGCCGCTTCGATCGCCGCGTTGAGCGCCAGCAGGTTGGTCTGATCGGCAATGCCGCGGATGGTCTGCACGATGGTGCCGATGATGTCGGACTGTTTGCTCACGGCGTCGATGCTCAGTGCCGCCTCGTTCAAGTCCCGGGAAATATCCTGGATGATCTGCACTGTCTGCTGCACCACCTCGGACCCCTTGCGCGCGCAGACGTCGTTTTGTACCGAAGTGCTGTGGGCCGATTCTGCGGCGGTTTGCAGGGTGGTCATCTGGTGGGTGATATCGCTGGCGAACTTGACCACCTTGTACAACCGCCCCTTGGCGTCGAACAACGGGTTGTAGGAGGCTTCCAGGAATACCGTCTGACCTTGCTTGTTCCTGCGCTCGAAACGATGGGAGTGATATTCGCCGCGGTTGAGCGAAGCCCAGAAATTCCGGTAACCCTGGGACTCGGCTTCGGCACGGTGGCAGAACAGGCTGTGATGCTGCCCCACCACTTCGTTGAGCGAGTACTGCATGGTTTTCAGGAAGTTCTCGTTGGCGCTGATGACCTTGCCTTCGGGCGTGAATTCGATCACGGCCATCGAGCGGCCGATCGCGGCGAGCCTGCTTTCGTTTTCGTGTTCCTTGTTGATCCGTGCGGTGATGTCGGTGGCTACCTTGATCACACTTTTCACCTGCCGGTCGGGGCCCAGCACCGGCATGTAACTGGCTTCGAGCCAGATCTCCCGGCCACACTTGTGCAAGCGCAAAAAGGTCCCGCCCAGCGGCTCGCCCCGCGCCAGGTCACGCCATAACTTGGTGTACTCATCGCTGCGGTAATACTGCTCTTCACAAAAGACCCGGTGATGTTTGCCGCGCACCTCGTCAGCGCTGTAGCCCATGGCATTGCAAAAATTTTCGTTGGCATCGATGACGATGCCGTCCGGAGTGAATTCAATCATCGCCATCGAATGACTGATCGCCGCCAACTTGGCATTAGCCTCAGTCAGCGCGCAACTGAACCGTTCAATTTCCAGCAGGTCGGCCTTGTGATGTAGGTTGAACATTGTCGTATCACCTTCCGCGCGGTTTTTTGATTGATGAACGTTGCAGGTCTTTCAAATCCACCACTACGCTCCGTGGAACAGGCACACGCATCCCTCCAAAAAGAAGGACTAGTCAGGTGATAAATGATGTTCAATCGGAGGGTCCTTACAGCGACACGCTCATCAAGACATCCTTCTCTTGATAGCCCGCATGCGGGCCAGCCCTAACAGATTCACAACAAATTCCATTTAGCGGACAGCTCCTTGCCATCAAGTGTTGGTGCCTTCGATTGCGCACTCTGCGACCAGAGATCGACCACCTCATGAGGGTCGATACAGTTAGTTACACCTGATCATAGACAGCAACCTCGGGCTTGCAAGGCCACTAGTCTGCCACTACTGAGGACAAAATCGGTTCAGCAGCTTGTCGAGGGGGGAAATACTCGGAGAACTAGACAGATCAGCGGTCGGTAGTGAGAGCGGCGCTGGCTGCCGAACTGGCTTAAGGCTGTAGACCATTCGCGAGCAAGCCCGCTCCCACAGGGGATCGGCGGTGACCACAGGTTTTGTGGAAATCACAGATTCAATGTGGGAGCGGGCTTGCTCGCGAATGGTTGCAGCTCAAACACTGCAGAACTTTCAGAACAAACTACAAGCTGGCACTTACCTTGGTGGCCACCTCTCCCGGCACCCAGCCCTTCCATACCTGCGGCTGCTCACGCAAAAACGCTTCGGCGACTTCTCGGGGTTTCTGCCGTTTTTCACTCATCTGACCCAAGGTCTGGTTCAACAGATCAATCGGCAAATCGACCTTTTCAAAGAACGTCACCAGGTCCGGGTATTGCGCCTTGAACGGTGCCGATACGCCGATGGCCAGGCTGGCCGGCATCGAGCGCGTGCCTTTGGGGTTCGGGTTGTTGGCGTCGGCCAGGGTTTTCCAGGCTTCGGCATCGAATGGCGGCTCGTCGAGTTTCACCAGTTTGAACCGCCCCAGCAGTGGTGTCGGCGACCAGTAGTAGAACAGCACCGGTTTGCCACGGCGGATCGACGAGGCCACCTCGGCATCCAGCGCGGCACCGGACCCCGTGCGGAAGTTGACGTAGCTGGCGGTCAGATCATAGGCCTTGAGTTTCTGGCTGTTGACGATTTCCGAGGTCCAGCCGGTCGGGCTGTTGAGGAAGCGTCCGCGACTCGGGTCTTCGGGGTCACGGAACACGTCCTTGTACTTCGCCAGGTCGGCAACGGATTTCAACTCCGGGGCCAAGGGCTTGATGCCGCGCTCCGGATCGCCCTTGATCACGTACTCCGGCACCCACCAGCCTTCGGTGGCGCCTTTGACCGTATCGCCAAGGCCGAACACCTTGCCCTCCGCCGCCGCCTTGACCCAGGCAGGGCTGCGTCCGGCCCACTCTTCACCGATGACCTGGATGTCGTTTTTGGCCAGCGCCGCTTCAAGGCTGACGGTACTGCCTGGCAACGTGTCGGTCGGGTAGCCGTAACCTTTTTCAACGATCAGGCGCAGGATTTCGGTGATAAGGCTGCCACTTTCCCAAGTGATGTCACCAAAGTGAATAGGTGCCGCTTTTTCCGTGGCCGATGCCGGGTGGGACAACAGGCTCAGGGCCAGCAACGAACTGCCGAGCAGGGTTTTGATCGATCTCATGCGGACCTCTTGTTCTGGAGGGGACGGTTCAGGGATTGGTTGGCGCTGTGCCGGTCGCACAGGGCTTGGGAGCGGGTCATGTAGTCGCTGACAGAACGCAGGGAGATGCCCAGCGCAGCGGCAATTTGCGGATAGGTCAGGCCGTCGATCCGTGACAGCAGGAAGGTAGAGCGGACTTTGCCAGGCAGCCGCTGAAGACTGCGATCCACCCGGGTCAGGGTCTGGGACACCTGAGCCAGCTCCTCCGGCGATTCGGCGTGGATCGGCTCGGCCTGTTGCAGTTGTTGAAGGTACTGGCGCTCCAGGTCACCTCGACGCCAACGCTGATAGAGCAGGCGCTGGGCGATGGTGGTGAGCAACGCACGGGGTTCACGGATTGCCGTCAGGCCAGGGGCCTGCAGCAGTTGCACGAAGGTTTCGCAGGCAATGTCTTCGACAGCGGCGGCATCGTTCAGAGACTGACGCAGGCGCGTGCAGAGCCAGAGGTAGTGGGCGCGGAACAATCCGTCCACCTGTTTGCGATGAAGAATATCGGCGCCGGACATAGGGGCTCCTGGGTTAGGGGTCGCTGAATGTCCGGTGGTCCGGTGAGGCGAATCCTAGCAAGGAGACTTATTCATTAATAATATTTAAAACTTATTTTTATATTCATTTATGGACTTAAAAAAATACCTGACAGGCCGCTATCGCAAATCCCCATACCCCAGCGCTTCGGCCTCACGCTGATAGTCGAGCACAATCTGATAGTCGCTTTCGTTGGTGGGCAGTACCTCTGGCAAACCGAGGGTTTCGGCAACCTCCGGCAGCTCGCGCAACGCCAGGTTCATCACCCGCAGGAGCTCTTCAGCCTGCTCATCGCTGACCGTCGCGGCAGTAATGAACGGTAAGGCAGGACTGAGCGCACTGCGGGCAATCACCCGCAAACCGGCCACTTCCTCTGCGGCGTGGCGTGCCAGATAGGCGAAGGTCACGCTGTCGATGGCCGCCAGATCGGCTAGGTTTTCGCGTAACCAGCGTAGGCTTTCGCGATGGCTGCCGCTGATTCCGACCTGGGCAAAAAACCGCCCGTCACGTTGCAAGGATGCCAAACGGTGGCGCAGCAAATTCATGCCGCTGTTGGAGTCCTGGCTATTGATCCCCCCTCGGCTGTGGCGAAAATCCGCCAAGGTCTGTCGCCGGTCATCGACACGGCACAACAGCAGGCTGCAATGATTGCCGCCACTGCTGTCCGGCAGCTCATAACGAGGCCGCCCCAGCACCCGGACCTTGCCGCGCAATGCCGTCATCAGCGGATAGCCGCAGGTTTGGGTGAGCAACAAGTGCGGCGACAACCACAAGTCCAGCAGTGACAGGCCTTCGGCATCCCGGCGGGTGTCGCCCAGGTGCTCGAGGATTCGCGTCAGCCAGCGTTCGTTGGCCTGGTGGATGGGGTCGGGGGCGGTGTACATCAGCAGTTCGGCGAAGTGTTGGGTCATCGAAGTTTTCCATGTAACAAAGCCCCCTCTGTGGGAGCGAGCTTGCTCGCGATAGCGGTGTGACATATTGCCTGGATGTTGACTGACACGACGCCATCGCGAGCAAGCTCGCTCCCACAAGGGAACTCAGTTGGTAGCAACAAATCAGTAAAACGGATGCCTCGGGCTGTCGATGGCTTTGACTCCATGTTCACGCCACAACTGCCCATAACCCCGCACCAGAAACCCGCCGCTACGCGCCAGCCATTGGTCGCGGCGGGCCCTGTAGGCGCGGGGCAAGTCGTACCAGGGCAACCCCGGCAACTCGTGGTGCACCAGATGAAAATTGAGGTTCAGGAACAGCCAGCGCCACGGCCACGCCGCTTCATTGAGCACCGTGCGTTGCTCCGGCGCGGCATGAGGTCGATGTTCATAGTAGGAGCGAATCATGGCGATCGACAGCGCCGGCACACTGATCAAAAACAGGTAATGCCAAACCGGCAACAGGCTGAAGTTCGCGATGAACAGCAGCATCAACCCGGTCATCAAGCCGTGACTCAACCACATCAGCCAAGCCTGGCGCTCGCCTGCCCTGAGGCGTTGCAGCTCTTCACGGGCCAATGCCAGCAAGGCCAGCGGTGCCCCCAGGGAAAAACGACCGAGCACGGTTTTGTTCAGCCAGTGCAGGCTGCGCACCAGCGGTGAACTGCCCTGCCACTGCCCGGCGCTCAAGTAACGGCTTTCCGGATCGCGACCGGGGATCGTCAGGTCCTCGTCGCGGTGATGCTGCAAATGGCTGTCGCGATACAGGGTGTACGGATACCAGACGGCAAACGGCGCGTAGCCAAGGATTTTGTTCAGGGTTGGCCAGCGCGTGGGATGACCGTGCAGCAGTTCGTGTTGCACGGATAACCACAGCACCAGCAATGGAGTCAGCAACAGCGTGCTCCACCATAAACCCAATCGATGGCTGTTCAACACGATGCCAAACCAGCCGCCATACACACCGATCAACAGCAACCAGGTCGGCCAATCGGTGCGCGCGGTGAAGCGTCGGCGCAGTGTTTCGATTTCTTCTTGGTGGGCGCTATCAAAGTAATGGGGCATGGCGTTGCTCAGATCGGGGACCAGTCCCCTTCTGTGCAATGGCCTTGGGAAATCTTGCAGATTATTTTCAGGAGGATCGCTCCCATGTTGCATGGGAGCGATCAATCAACGCGGATCAGTGACCGAATACGCCAACTTTTTTGGCCTTCTTGTCCGCGCGCTTTTCAATGGCGGTTTTCACCGGTTTCTTTTTCGCCGATTTCTTTGAATCCATACCTTTGGACATGATGCGTACTCCACTCATGGGGATGTGAGATCAGGTATACACCTATCCCGGCGCGCGCGTTCTTTTATAATCGCCCGCTTTGCATACCGACAGTCCAAAACCATGCCCGAGACCCGATACACCCTGCTCGACGAGCCTTTATGGCCATTGATGAACAAGTTCTACCGCGCTCACCAATCGTCGATGAAAGCCGTGCGCGACGCGCAGTTGTGGGTGGCCCGACGTGACCAGATAGTTGCCGCGCTGTGTTTGCGTCCGGTGTCCGGCGGGCATTGGCTGACCGGGTTGTTTGTCGATCCGGCCTGTCGCGAACAAGGGCTTGCCGCCGGGTTGATTGCGGCAGCGGTGAAGGATTGCGAACAGCCGGTGTGGTTGTTCTGTCATCCGGATTTGCGGGGGTTTTATGAGCGGCGCGGGTTTACTTTCGATCCGCCGATGCCTTACGCGATGGTTGAACGGTTGAGCCGATACGCGCGCAGCAAGCCGATGATTGCTATGGGGTTGGCGCCAGGCGTTTAACTGACTCAAGCCAGTTGGAGATCCAATGTGGGAGCGAGCTTGCTCGCGATGAGGTCCGGTCAGTCAGCATTGTAGGCAACTGATACACCGCCATCGCGAGCAAGCTCGCTCCCACAGGGGTTTGCAGTGAGTCTAGTCGTCCGCGTTGGGATCCAGGTCCGGGAACATCACCTCGGTGAAGCCAAACTTGCTGAAGTCGGTAATGCGCGACGGGTACAGGCGGCCGATCAGGTGGTCACACTCATGTTGCACCACCCGCGCATGAAACCCCGAGGCAAAACGCACGATGGGCTCGCCCTTGGGGTCGACGCCTTCGTAGCGAATCTGTTGATAACGCTGCACCGCGCCACGCAGGCCAGGCACGGACAAACAGCCTTCAAAGCCCTCTTCCAGGATCGGGCTCAGCGGTGTGATCAACGGGTTGATCAGGATCGTCTGCGGCACGGCCTCGGCATCCGGATAACGCTCGCTGTGCTCGAAACCGAAGATCACCAGTTGCAGGTCGACGCCGATCTGCGGAGCAGCCAGGCCAACGCCCCCCACGCTTTCCATGGTCTGGAACATGTCATCGATCAGCTGCCACAGCTCGGGGCTGTCAAACATTTCGGCCGGCACTGGCGGGGCAATGCGCAGTAGGCGCTCATCGCCCATTTTCAGAATTTCACGAATCATGATCAGGTTTCGTCAATGGTCGGTTTCGGTTGTGAGTGATCGCGGCCCAGCCCCGACACGTGGTGCTTTTCCTCATGGACGGGACCATGCTCGCCAGCCACTTTTTCGCCAGGGTCCTTGCCCTCTCGTGACATGTGCTCGATCACGGCGTTCATCTCCGCGCCCAGCAGCAGCACCGCGGCGGAAATGTAGAAGTACAGCAACAGCACGATAATCGCACCGATACTGCCATACATGGCGTTGTAGTTGGCGAACTCCTTGACGTACAAACCGAAGCCCAGGGACGCGATGATCCATACCACCACCGCCAGCACCGAGCCTGGGGTGATGAAGCGGAATTCCTGTTTGACATCGGGCATGACGTAGTAGATCAACGCCACCGCGACCATCAGCAGAATCACGATCACCGGCCAGCGCGCGATGGTCCAGAGGGTGACGATGAAGTACTCAAGCCCGACTTGCGCAGCGATCCAGCCCATCACCTGAGGCCCGAGCACCATCAGCGCTGCGGCGATCAGCAGCATGCCGGCAATGCCGACAGTGTAGATGATCGACAACGGAAAGCGTTTCCACAGCGGGCGCCCTTCAACCACGTCGTAGGCTGCGTTCATCGCGCTCATCATCAGCCGCACACCGGCAGAGGCGGTATACAGCGCAATCACGATACCCACTGACAGCAGCCCCCCCTTGGACTGCTGAAGCTGGTCGATCACCGGGTTGACCTGCTCCAGCGCCTGGGGCGGCAATACAAGTTCCGATTGCAGGCGCAGCCAGGAGAAGAAGTCGGGCAGATGCAGGAAGCCGATCAGGGCGATCAGAAACAGAATGAACGGAAACAGCGAAAAGAGCATTTGATAGGCCAGCGCCGAGGCATAGGTCGACATCTCGTCGGCGACGAACTCGGTGACCGTGCGCATCATCACACGGTGCAGGGGCAAGCCTCTCATGTCCGGGAAAATCATTAGCGTCTCCATTCGCCGCATACGGATTGGGGGTGAAGTCGTGGCGACTCAGGGGCTGTTTTCTTTCATCAAGGTAGCCCAGTTGGCGACTTTGAAACAAATTCGGCGTGCAAGTTCAGGCTGACACAAAAACGGCCATCTGAAGATGGTCGCGTCTTCTTTTCATTAAAGACATTTCAATGCAGGAAAGTCGTTACACAAGGTTGACCGGGGGCTTTTGCAGGGAGTTTCATTTATTTCACCACGACATTTCATCGTTCAGTGCAGGTTGCGCTTTATGTTTGCGGGCCAACCCTTGAGAATGCGCAACACATTCAGGCCTTGGCGCTGAAGATCCAATCCCGTAGGAACGTTATGAAACTCGATAAGAAGCAGGCCATTGCCCGCAGAAACCAGGAACTCGGCGGTGCTGTGCTTGGCGTCAACAACTGCCACTTCACCGAATTGAACCGCAACCGCAATATCTGGTGGTTCGACATCCCGGTATCGCGCCTGGCCGTGGGTCAGTACGAGTGGATTCACCTGCTGATGCACACGCCGGACACCGACGAACTGCTGCACCTGAAAGTGCCGACCGTGTTCCTGCGTGAGAAGCTCGAAGGCCTGGTGGTGCGCAATGAAGGCAAGCGCAAGGCGGCATTGAGCCTGGAACTGAGCGCCGACAAGGACTCCTTCCTGCAGGACATGCGCCCGGCGGGCACCAACGTCAACTTCGCACCGTTTCGCTTGTAACATCGATCCCTGTGGCGAGGGGGCTTGCCCCCGTTGGGCTGCGAAGCGGCCCTGAAATCTGCAACTGCAGTCCATCAGACTCACCGAGCCCACAGGATCTGCGACTGCTGCGCAGTCGAACGGGGGCAAGCCCCCTCGCCACAAAGGCACTTCTGATTTCGCTAAAAACAAAAAGCCCCGCATTTGCGGGGCTTTTTGTTGGTTACGCGGTGGCTTTCTTCGCGTTGATCTTCTTCAGCTCTTCATCGCGCAATTCACGACGCAGGATCTTGCCGACGTTGGTGGTCGGCAGTGCATCGCGAAACTCCACGGAGCGCGGGACCTTGTAGCCGGTGACGTTGGCGCGCATGTGCTCCATCACCTGTTCCTTGGTCAGGGTCACGCCCGGCTTGGCAACGATGAAAATCTTGATCGCCTCGCCCGACTTTTCGTCCGGCACACCGATTGCCGCGCATTGCAGCACGCCCGGCAGAGTGGCCAGCACGTCTTCGAGCTCGTTCGGGTACACGTTGAAACCGGACACCAGGATCATGTCTTTCTTGCGATCGACAATGCGCATGAAGCCATCGGGCTGGATCAGCGCGATGTCGCCGGTCTTCAACCAGCCTTCGCTGTCGAGGATTTCATCCGTGGCTTCCTGGCGCTGCCAGTAGCCCTTCATGACCTGCGGCCCCTTCACGCACAGCTCGCCGATTTCGCCCAGCGGCTGCTCGACACCGGCATCATTGATGATTTTGCACAGGGTCGACGGCACCGGAATGCCAATGGTGCCGACCTGGATGTGCTGGATCGGGTTCACCGTCGCCACCGGGCTGGTTTCGGTCATGCCGTAGCCTTCGCAGATGGCGCAACCGGTCACCGCTTTCCAGCGTTCGGCCGCGGCCAGTTGCAGGGCCATGCCCCCCGACAAGGTGACTTTCAGCGCGGAGAAGTCCAGCTTGCGGAAGCCTTCGTTGTTGCACAGGGCCACGAACAGCGTGTTCAGGCCAACGAAGCCGCTGAACTTCCACTTCGACAGTTCCTTGACCATCGCCGGCAGATCGCGCGGGTTGCTGATCAGGATGTTGTGGTTACCCGCCAACATCATCGCCATGCAGTGAAAGGTGAACGCATAGATGTGGTACAGCGGCAGCGGCGTGATCAGGATCTCGCAACCTTCATTGAGGTTGGAGCCCATCAGCGCCTTGCACTGCAGCATGTTCGCCACCAGGTTGCGGTGGGTCAGCATCGCGCCCTTGGCCACACCGGTGGTGCCGCCGGTGTATTGCAGTACAGCGACATCACCACTGGCCGGGTTGGCTTCCGCCACTGGCTGGCCCAGGCCTTTGCTCAGCACGTCGTTGAACTTGACGGCCTTGGGCAAGTGATAGGCCGGCACCATCTTCTTCACGTACTTGATGACGCTGTTGATCAGCAGACGCTTGAGTGGCGGCAGCAGGTCGGCGACTTCGGTGACGATCACGTGCTTGACGCCGGTTTTCGGCACCACGGTTTCCGCCAGGTGCGCCATGTTGGCCAGGCAGACCAGGGCCTTGGCACCGGAGTCGTTGAATTGGTGTTCCATTTCCCGCGCAGTGTAGAGCGGGTTGGTGTTGACCACGATCAGCCCGGCGCGGATTGCACCGAAGACGGCTACCGGGTACTGCAACACGTTGGGCAGTTGCACGGCGATTCGATCGCCGGGTTGCAAATCGGTATGCTGTTGCAGGTAAGCGGCAAACGCACCGGACAATTCGTACAGTTCACCGTAGGTGAGTGTCTTGCCCAGGTTGCTGAATGCCGGCTTGTTGGCGAAGCGTTGGCAGGATTGCTTCAACACTGCCTGAATATTCGGATACTCGTCGGGATTGATGTCGGCAGCAATCCCAGCTGGGTACTTATCCTTCCAAAAGTCTTCGATCATGGAAGCCCACTCCTCAGCAACGCGAATTCAGCACCGCATTTGATGCGATTATTATTGGTGTTTGGTCATTGGTGAATCTGGCTGATAGTAGGCCGAGAAGTCACAAAGCGCGCCGAGAGTAGCAGCTTTGCCAAGGGTCGACTAGAGCCAAAAGCGGCCTCTACGGTCACATTTGTGACTCAAGACTAGCGATTGGTCATTTTAGAGCAAAAATTCTATAATCCCCTGAAAGCCCCGAAATCCGGGGCTTTCGCTTAAACCTGCAGGAGCGAGCTTGCTCGCGAAAAACGTCCGGGCAACGCGATCATTCAGACAGGGCGCGTTATCGTTGACGTCCATCGCGAGCGCGCTCGCTCCTACAGGGATCGGCCATTCACCGATCAGGCGATATCACGCAACTCCCGCCGCAGGATCTTGCCCACCGGCGTCATCGGCAGGGACTCCCGCAGCACGATGTGCTTGGGTACCTTGTACGCCGTGAAGTTCTCCTTGCAGTAAGCCTTCAACTCTTCAAGGCTGACGCCCGCTTCACGGGCCACCACGAACAGCTTCACCGCCTCCCCCGACCGCTCGTCGGGCACACCGATGACCGCACAGTTGGCGACGTTCGGGTGAGCCATCACGACGTCTTCGATTTCGTTCGGGTACACGTTGAAGCCCGAGACAATGATCATGTCCTTCTTGCGGTCAACGATGCGCACGAAGCCATCCGGGTCGATCACCGCAATGTCACCGGACTTGAACCAGCCCTCGGCATCCAGCACCTCGGCCGTGGCATCAGGTTTCTGCCAGTAGCCCTTCATGATCTGCGGGCCCTTGATGCACAGCTCGCCGCGTTCGCCCAAAGGTTGTTCGACACCGTCATCATTGATGACTTTCAGCGTGGTGCCTGGCACCGGCAGGCCGACCGTGCCGATCCGCGACTGGTCGCCATAGGGGTTGGTGCAAGCCACCGGCGAAGTTTCGGTCAGGCCGTAACCTTCGGTGATGCGGCAACCGGTCAGTTGTTCCCAACGCTCGGCAGTGGCCTTGACCAGCGCAGTGCCGCCGGAGTTGGTGAGCTTGAGGCTGGAGAAGTCCAGGGTCTTGAAGTCCGGATGATCCATCAGCGCAACGAACAATGTGTTCAGCCCCAGCAACGCCGAGAACCGCCAGTTCTTCAGTTCCTTGATGAAGCCGGCGATGTCCCTCGGATTGGTGATCAGCACGTTGTGGTTGCCCGTCACCATCATGCACATGCAGTTCGCTGTGAAGGCATAGATGTGGTACAGCGGCAGCGGCGCGATCATCACCTCCTGCCCTTCGCGCAACAACGGTTGCCCGTCGCTGCCGAACTGTCCCAGGCAGGCCCGTGCCTGTTGCATGTTCGCCACCAGGTTGCCATGGGTCAGCATCGCGCCCTTGGCCAGGCCCGTGGTGCCGCCGGTGTACTGCAGCACGGCGATGTCGTCGAGGCCGACCTTCAGTGGCTTGATACCCAGGCCACGGCCCATGCGCAATGCGCTCTTGAAAGAAACGGCCTGGGGCAAGGAATAGTCCGGGACCATCTTCTTGACCTTGCTCACCACCGTGTTGACCAGCCACCCCTTGGCGGCGGGCATCAGGTCGCCCATCTTCGCTTCGATCAGGTACTGGATATCGGTGTCGGGGAGTACTTCCTGGACTTTCTGGCCGAACATGTTCAGGTACACCAGCGCCCGGGCACCGGAGTCCTTGAACTGATGGCGCATTTCCCGCGCGGTATACAGCGGATTGGTGTTGACCACGATCAACCCGGCGCGCAAGGCCCCGAACACGGCAATCGGGTAATGCAGGACGTTGGGCATCTGCACCGCGATGCGGTCCCCCGCCACCAGGTCGGTGTGGGCTTGCAGGTAGCCGGCGAAGGCAGCGCTCTGGCGCTCCAGCTCGGCGTAGGTCAGGGTCACGCCCATGTTGCTGAACGCCGGGCGGTCAGCAAACTTCTTGCAGGAACGCTCGAACACCTCGATCACCGACTTGTAGGCTCCCAGATCGATATCCAGGGGTACACCGGCCGGGCGTTTGTCATTCCAGAAATCAGGTTGCATTGTTCTTGTCCTCTTTGACCTGAATCTATCCGGGGCCACTTTTCTGTCATTTTTCAAAAAAAATGCAAAAAGCGGAGCTTCACGGACACTAGCAGTTATGACGTAGCAGGCAAATATGCCCACGGCCGTCATTGACCGTATGAATCTTCTTGCCGTGGCGTAGGCTGATCAGACGCCCGGCCAAGGATGCGCTATAAACTGCAACGAGCTGTTTGCGACCAGGCAGCCTCATGCAAAGGAACCGCCATGATCCATGACACTTTCTGGCTGACCACGAGCGACCACAGCCGCCTCTTCGTCAACCAGTGGCTTCCCGACGGCAGCCTCAAGGCAATGATTCTGCTGGCCCACGGCATGGCCGAACACAGCGGTCGCTATGGCCCCCTTGCGCAAAAGCTCTGTGACCAGGGCTATGGCGTGTGCGCGCCGGACCTGCGTGGACATGGCAAAACTGCCGAAAACGGGACACTCGGGCATTTCGCCGATGACGATGGCTGGTGCAAGGTCGTGAGCGACCTGGCCAGCCTCAACCAGCACATCGGCCAGCAGCACCCTGGCGTCCCGATCGTGCTGCTCGGTCACAGCATGGGCAGTTACATCGCCCAGGCCTATCTGCTGCACCACAGTGCCAGCCTGCACGGGGCAATCCTCAGCGGCTCGAACTTCCAGCCTGTGGCGCTTTATCGCGCGGCACGGCAAATCGCCCGTCTCGAACGCCTGCGCCAGGGCCGCACAGGACGCAGCGCATTGATCGAATGGCTGTCGTTCGGCTCGTTCAACAACAAATTCAAACCGGCACGCACACCGTTCGACTGGCTCAGCCGCGATCCGGCGCAAGTCGATCTGTACGTCAACGACCCGCTCTGCGGTTTCCGTTGCACCAATCAACTGTGGATCGACTTGCTCGGCGGCTTGCAGCAAATCAGCAAAGCGTCCAATCTCGCGCAGATCGACCCGGGCCTGCCGCTGCTGGTGATTGGCGGCGAATGTGATCCGGTGAGCGAAGGCAAACGTCTCAAGGATCTGGCCGACGCGCTGCGAGCGGCCGGCAGCCAGCACCTGCAACTGACCGTTTACCCACAGGCGCGGCACGAACTGTTCAACGAGAGCAACCGCGATGAAATCATCGCCGATGTGCTGAACTGGATCGCACAGGCCTTGAGCGCTCCTCGGCCGCACCGGTCCGAATAGATTTTTTTTGTGAATTTTTTAATTCGTCACAGGAATTGAGACAGATGACCCAGGTTACCAACACCCCTTACGAAGCCCTCGAAGTCGGGCAGACCGCCAGTTTCA
This sequence comes from Pseudomonas sp. PDM30, assembly GCF_019218985.1. Lineage (NCBI taxonomy): Bacteria > Pseudomonadati > Pseudomonadota > Gammaproteobacteria > Pseudomonadales > Pseudomonadaceae > Pseudomonas > Pseudomonas sp. PDM30. The sequence continues at coordinate 406,165 of NZ_JAHUWM010000001.1, read as the reverse complement.
GCAAGACGGTCGAAGAGCGCGACATCCAGCTGTTCGCTGCGATGTCCGGCGACCACAACCCGGTACACCTGGATGCCGAATACGCCGCCAGCACCATGTTCAAGGAGCGCATCGCCCACGGCATGTTCAGCGGCGCGTTGATCAGCGCGGCGGTCGCCTGCGAGTTGCCTGGCCCGGGAACCATCTACATCGGCCAGCAAATGAGCTTTCAGAAGCCGGTGAAGATCGGCGACACCCTGACCGTGCGCCTGGAAATCCTGGAAAAACTGCCGAAGTTTCGCGTGCGCATCGCCACTCGCGTGTTCAACCAGCGCGATGAACTGGTGGTGGATGGCGAGGCGGAAATCCTCGCGCCACGCAAGCAACAGAGTGTGACGTTGACGGAGCTGCCGGCGATCAGCATTGGCTGATTGACGGGGCAAAAACTGTGGGAGCGAGCTTGCTCGCGATGAGGGCCTGACATTCAACATTGATGTTGACTGATCTGGCGCTATCGCGAGCAAGCTCGCTCCCACAGTTGTTTCAACCAGTTGTTACGAACGTGCACGCGCCTGGTTACGCAGGGCCTTGACCTGATCGTGGTTACGCTGCACGCCGTGGTACTGACGCTCAACCAGGTCGCGAATGCCCACCAGGTTGTGCTTGTTGATTTTCTCCATGGCGTCGCGGTAAGCCTTCAACGCATGGTCTTCTCCGCGCTCGGCTTCATTGAGCACGGCCTCCTCGCCCTTGCCGGTGAACATCGACTTCACGTCGACCCAGCGACGGTGCAAGTCGCCGCTGACACTGGTGGAAGTTTCCGGATCGCCACCCAGTGAACGCACGGCAGACTGCAACTCCGCAGCGGCCGTACCACAATCGCTCGCCCGATTGATGAACAGGGTTTTGAGTTCAGGGTGCTTGATGTCTTCAGCGCATGTCTTGAACCCGGCCTGACCGTCCTTGCTGGTTTCAATCAGGTCGTTGAGTACAGAAATCGCTTCTTTTTTGATGTCGGTCATTTTTCAACTCCTTACGACGGATGAACGGTGTAAGGAACGCTGCACTCTGCGTGCCAGCTCGGAATCGTCTAACTATTCTTTACTTTTCAAATAGTTATCCATTATCAAAAAATCTGTATCCGTTTTATTTGCATGATCTGTCATTTGGCCTGCATGCAGAATGCCTGTATTTTCCAGACTGACTGAATCAAGACGACTGATCGATGAACCCTGAAAAGCTCGAACTGCTGATCACCCGTGAAATGCCCTTCGGCAAATACAAGGGTCGAATCATTGCCGACCTGCCCGGCCCTTACCTGAACTGGTTCGCCCGGGAGGGTTTCCCCCATGGCGAGTTGGGCGGCCTGCTGGCCCTGATGCAGGAGATCGATCACAACGGTTTGTCGGACTTGCTCGAACCGCTGCGCGCCAAACACGGCAAGCCGGCCCCGCGCCACTGAATCACCTACCGAGTACTCCATGCCCGACAACACCCGCCGCGCCCATGATGAAGCCTTTTGGCGAACCTTTGCCGACCGCTACGATGTCGAACCCGGCCCGCTCAACCTGGAGAACGGTTACTTCGCACGCATGTCGCGCACGGTGGTCGAGGAATACCAGCGCAACATCGAACTGATCAACCGCAGCAATTCGGTGTACGTGCGCCAGCGTTTCGAACAGGGCGACAGCCTGAAGATCCGCGCGCAACTGGCCAGGTTGATTGGCGTACCCGCCGACAGCATCGCCCTGACCCGTAACGCCTCGGAAGGTTTGCAATCGCTGATCCGCAACTACAACCGGCTGCAGCCAGGCGACCAGGTACTGGTTTGCGATCTGGAATACGACACGGTCAAAGGCGCCATGCGTTGGCTGGCGCGTAATCGCGGTGTCGAAGTGATCGAGATCGAACACGCACACCCGGCAACCTTCGACAGCTTGCTCAATACCTATCGGGAAGCCTTCGCGCGCTATCCGCGGCTGAAGCTGATGGCCCTGACCCACGTCACCCATCGCACGGGCCTGGTGATGCCGGTGCAGGCGATTGCAGCGGCTGCAAAGGAACAGGGCATCGACGTCATCCTCGACGGCGCCCATGCCCTCGGCCAGTTTGAATTCGACCTGACCGAGCTCGGTATCGCCTTCGCCGGCTTCAATCTGCACAAGTGGATCGGCGCACCGTTGACGCTCGGCTTTATCTACATCGCACCCGAACGCCTGGCCGACATCGACCCGGACATGGGCGAGATGCATTTTCCGCCCACTGACATTCGCGCCCGTACCTCGTACAGCACCCCCAACATCCCGGCGCTGATGACCCTGCCGCTGGTGCTCGAAGAACATTGGGCGATGGGCGGTGCCGCGGCCAAGGGCGCGCGGCTCAATTATCTGCGCAACCGCTGGGTCGCTGCGGCGCGGCAGTTGCCGGGCGTCGAAGTCCTGACCCCGGATGACCCACGCCTGTATTGCGGCATCACCTCGATGCGCTTTACCCGGCATGCCGACCAGCAAACCATGGTCGAGCGCCTGCTCAATGAATACAACCTGTTCACCGTGACCCGCAGTGGCGCGGCATGCGGTCCGTGCATCCGCATTACACCGGGGCTTACCACCACCGCGGCCGACATGGATGTGCTGGTCAGGGCGCTGACCGAGCTGGGCTGACCTCAGACGGTGTACTTGTCAAAGTCCTCGGGCTTGATCTGTGTCGACACGGCGAACGTGTCGATGCCGATGGTCATCTGCCCGAAGTAGCCGTCTTCAGCCGAATCCCGCCCCAGGGTGTGCACACTCAAGGTCGATTTTTCACCGCCCATGGTTGAGTAAAAATAGTCCTGAGCGTTGGTCAGTGCCGGTACGGATCGGCCGCTGTACGGTCGGCTACCGAGTACCGAACGAGAGGCCACTTCAGGCAGGTAAAGCTGCCCGACCCAGGCAACATGCCGTTCTTGCAGATAGTTGTTACCGGCCGTGATGCGCACGGCGACGTGAATGTGCAATGCGCGACCGGCGTAAAAACCGGGATAGATCGTGGTGAAGCGCACGATGCCCGACTTGTCGGTGAACTGCCCGCCGCGCAGATAGGTATCGTCATCGGTGCGCGGGACGGCGCCGATGTCACCGGTATCGACCTCGACGTCCGGGTTGATCTTGCTCCAGCCCGAATAGGCACCGCGGGCATTGCAGTGCCAGATATCCACCAGCGCATCGGGGACCGGCTCGCCGGTCATGGCATCGACAATGGTCAGCCGCAGCACCAACGGAACGCCTTCGGCGCCTTCGCTGATGTTTCTGCGGATCAGTTTGGGGTTGCGGAAATACGGGCCGGCAATCTGTTCGGGAGACAGCAGGTAGACCGGTGCCGGGGGTGCAGCTGAGGTGGTAGCGTCCATGACGTTCTCTCTTCCATAAGATGAACGCAGGCTAGCACCGGTCGATTTTCGTTATGCGGTAACTATGTATCGCATGATGTCCTTGTCCCAGTGGGAGTGAGCTTGCTCGAGCTGGCGTCGTGTCAGTCAACATCCATACAATCTGTCACACCGCTATCGCGAGCAAGCTCGCTCCCACAGGGGTACGACAACTTTCTTCAGGCAAAAAAAAACGGTGCACCGACCAAGCGCACCGTAAAGCCGTAGAACACACAACGAGGTGTAGGGTGAAGCGATCAGTCCAGCAGCGCCAAAGCCTCGGCGGTGCATTCCTGAATGCGGGCCCAGTCGCCGTTCTTGATCCACTCCGGATCAAGCATCCAGCTACCGCCCACGCACATGACGTTTTTCAATGCCATGTAGCTCTTGATATTGGCAGGTCCCACGCCGCCGGTCGGGCAGAATTTCACTTCGCCGAACGGGCCGCCCAGAGCCTTGATGGCCGCGACGCCGCCGCTGACTTCGGCCGGGAATAGCTTGAAGCGGCGATAACCCAGGCCGTAGCCTTCCATGATGCCCGAGGCATTGCTGATGCCTGGCAACAGTGGAATCGGGCTGGCGACGCTGGCTTCCAGCAGGTCGCGGGTGATACCCGGCGTGACGATGAATTGCGAGCCGGCCGCTTCCGCCGCCGCCAGCATGTGGCGATCCAGCACGGTGCCGGCACCGGTCACCAGCTCCGGACGCTGCTCACGCAGAATCTGGATGGCCTTGAGGCCGAATTGCGAACGCAGGGTGACTTCCAGGGCCGTCAGGCCACCGGCCGCGAGGGCGTCGGCCAACGGCAGAACGTCCTGCTCGCGGGCAATGGTGATCACCGGCAGAATCCGCGCTTTCGCGCAAATACTGTCGATCAGGGCAACTTTGTCCGCCATGGAAACGGTCGGGGATGGGTTTGTCATAGCGGCTGTTCCTTGGCTCATGGGCACCAGTAAATCTCTAACGTGGGTTGCAGAAACGCGCGCACCGGCATTTCGGCGACATCGTCACCGGCCAGCGCGAAACTCAGGGTGGTCAGCTTGGACTGACCGGAGATCGACAGAATTTTATGTTTGGCCGAAGCCAGCAGCGCGCGGCTCATGGTCAGGCGCTGATGCGGCACGGTCGGCGCCAGCATCGGCCAGCAGCGACGAACGCCATCGACCTGTAATGCCTCGGCAAGGTTCGGGCTGTTGGGGAACAGCGATGCGGTGTGGCCGTCATCGCCCATGCCGAGGATCAGCACGTCGATCACCGGCAACTCCGACAGCAAGCGGTCGGCCTGCTCGGCCGCCTGTTCCAGGTTGGCACTGGCGCTGTACAGGCTCAGGAACTGCGCCTTGGCCGCTTGGCCTTGCAGCAGGTAACGCTTGATCAGGCCGGCGTTGCTGTCGGCGTGTTCGACCGGCACCCAGCGCTCGTCGGCCAGGCTAACCACCACGTTCGACCAGTCCAGCGTCTGCTTGGCCAGGTGCTGGAAAAACGCCACCGGGCTGCGGCCACCGGAAACCACCAGGGTCGCAGTGCCCTGGGCGTCGATCGCGTCGCTCAGTTGTTTCGCCACGTTCAGTGCCAGGCTTTCAGCCAGCAGCACCGGGCTCTTGTATGCATGGGCGCTGACGCCCTGCGGCAGTTTCAAATCAGATATCGCCATACCACGACCTCCCGTCCCGCGTGATCAGAGCAATGGAGCTCATCGGTCCCCAGGACCCGGCCGCGTACGGCTTGGGCGCATCACCGGATTTTTTCCACCCGGCGATCAACTGGTCACACCACTTCCACGCGGCTTCGATTTCATCTTTACGGACAAACAGGTTCTGATTGCCGCGCATCACTTCCAGCAACAACCGCTCGTAGGCATCGGGAATCCGTGCGCTGCTCCAGGTGTCGGAAAAATTCAGCTGCAACGGACCGCTGCGCAGCTGCATGCCCTTGTCCAGGCCTTGATCTTTGGTCATGACACGCAAGGAAATGCCTTCGTCCGGTTGCAGGCGGATAATCAGCTTGTTGCTGATTTGCAGGCGCTGCTCGGGAGCGAAGATGTAGTGCGACGGTTCCTTGAAGTGGATGACGATCTGCGACAGCTTCTGCGGCATGCGCTTGCCGGTACGCAGGTAAAACGGCACGCCGGCCCAGCGCCAGTTGCGGATGTCAGCACGCAGGGCGACGAAGGTTTCGGTGTCGCTCTGGGTGTTGGAATTGGGTTCTTCCAGGTACCCCGGTACTGCCTTGCCTTCGCTGTAGCCGGCGATGTACTGGCCGCGCACCACTTGAGTGGTCAGGCCTTCCGGGCTGATCGGCGCCAGGGCCTTGAGCACTTTGACCTTCTCGTCGCGGATGCTGTCGGCGGACAGGTCGGCCGGCGGGTCCATGGCGATCAGGCAGAGCAGTTGCAGCAGGTGATTCTGGATCATGTCCCGCAGCTGGCCGGCCTTGTCGAAGTAACCCCAGCGGCCTTCGATACCGACCTTCTCGGCCACAGTGATTTCCACGTGGGAAATGTAATTCTGGTTCCACTGGGTTTCGAACAGGCTGTTGGCGAAACGCAGGGCGATCAGGTTCTGGACGGTCTCTTTACCCAGATAGTGGTCGATGCGGTAGGTGCGGTTCTCCGGGAAGAACTGCGCCACGGCGTCGTTGACCTTGCGCGAGGATTCCAGATCCGAACCGATGGGTTTTTCCAGCACCACACGGGTGTTTTGCGCCAGGCCGACCTTGGCCAGGTTCTCGCAAATCGCGCCATACACGGCGGCAGGAGTCGCAAAGTAGGCGATGACCCGCTGCGAACTGCCGGCGGATTCGGCCAGGGCCACATAATCATCGGGGTTGAGGAAGTCAACGTGCAGGTAGTTCAGGCGCGCCAGAAAACGCTCGACCACGGCTTCGTCCAGCTCTTTGGCACCGACATAGCGGCGCAGCTCGGAGGTGATGAACGCCAGGTGCTCCTGCTCGCTGCCCGGCTCACGGGCCAGCGCAATAATACGCGTGTCCTCGTGCAGCAGGCCGGCGCCGTCGAGTTGATAGAGGGCAGGAAACAGCTTGCGCAAGGCCAGGTCGCCAAGGGCGCCGAACAAGGCAAAGGTGCACGGTTCAACCGTAATCGAGAGCATGATGTTTGTTCTTTTATCAAGTTAAGCTACAAATACCTTTTTTCAAGGCATCACTCAAGGGAAAATGTAGTAATAACCACAACATTTTCGCAAAATACAGATTCCGAGTGGTGGTCGGTCGGAGCCATCAGTAGGATAGGCCACCGTTACGGGCCTCACCAAAGGCCCTTTTTGCATTAGCCGCGCGCTTGTTGGCGCAGGTGTAAAGGATACTTATATGGACCGCGTGCGAAATTTACTGGAGCAAATCCAGAATCGCCTTGAAGAGCTGAACAAGGCCGAACGCAAAGTCGCCGAGGTGATCCTGCTCAACCCGCAGCAGGCCACCCGCTTCAGCATCGCCGCCCTCGCCCAGGCCGCCTCGGTCAGCGAGCCGACGGTCAACCGTTTCTGCCGTTCGTTCGGTGTCAGCGGCTACCCCGAGCTCAAACTGCAACTGGCCCAGAGCCTGGCCAGTGGCGCCGCCTATGTCAGCCGTGCGGTGGAGGCCGATGACAATCCGGAGGCCTACACCCAGAAGATCTTCGGCAGCGCCATCGCCTCACTGGACAGCGCCTGCCAGGCACTGGACCCGAACCTGATCAGTCGCGCCGTCGACCTGCTGATCCAGGCCCGGCAGATCCACTTCTTCGGCCTCGGCGCCTCGGCCCCGGTGGCACTGGATGCGCAGCACAAGTTCTTCCGCTTCAACCTCGCCGTCACGGCCCATGCGGATGTGCTGATGCAGCGCATGATTGCCTCGGTGGCCCATACCGGCGAATTGTTCGTGATCATTTCCTACACCGGTCGCACCCGCGAACTGGTGGAAGTGGCGCGCATCGCCCGGGAAAACGGCGCCTCGGTGCTTGGCCTGACCGCCGAGAACTCGCCACTGGCCAAGGCCAGCACCCTGAGCCTGAACATCCCGCTGCCGGAAGACACCGACATCTACATGCCGATGACGTCGCGGATCATCCAGCTGACCGTGCTGGACGTACTCGCCACCGGCATGACCTTGCGCCGTGGCGTGGACTTCCAGCCGCATTTGCGCAAGATCAAGGAAAGCCTGAATGCCAGCCGGTATCCGGTTGGAGATGAGTTCAACTGATCCAACATTTGCGCTGATCGTCCTGACCTCATCGTCGGAACGCCGCCCGGAGCAAGCTCGCTCCCACAGGGGATTGGTGTTGAACACAAAAACTGTGTTCACCGAAGATCCAGTGTGGGAGCGAGCTTGCTCGCGATGGCGGCAGACGCAGCACCGCAAATCCAGAGCTAAGCCCCCACCCGCGCCTGCAAACTCAAATGCGCCCGCTCCCCGGGTGCAAGGCACAGGCTGTCGGTGCCGCCGCTAGCGGCCTCTACGCAAACGAATTCGGATATCTCGTTCCAGGTCACGCCGAGCAACGGGCGTGAACCGGGATGCCACACCACCGTGTCTGCCGTATCCCCGGTATCAATGCACAACGCCCGCTGCCAGGCATGGTCGTTCAACTGCAATTCGCCGTCGTGCTGGAACACCCGCTGACACCCGCCATCAACGCGTAACTCGCCTTCCTGCTGACAAACCTGTCGGCTCAACTGATCGTAACCCTGCGCGCCTTCGAGCCCAGACAGCGCTATCTCACTGACATCGCCAATACGCCAGTAAGCGTGCAAAGCCTGGCTCAACTGGCACGGCATGTCGTCCTGATGCTCGGTGCTCAGACGCAGTTCCATGCGCTCACCCAGGTGCGCGTGCAGGTCCACCTGCCAGTCGCACAACTTCAGTTGCCAGTGCAATCGCACGCCATCGTCGTCACTGTTGCTGTCGAGCAGCTTCCAGTCGAGCAACCGCGCCCAGCCATGGGACGGCCAGGCATTTTCGCTCGGATGCCGGCCATACCACGGCCAACATACCGGCACGCCGCCGCGAATGGCGCCGACCTGCGGCCACTTTGCCGCGCACCACAGCCAGGGTTTCTGGCCCTTGGGCTGGAAGTGCAACAACTGCGCGCCCTGACGACTGAACACCGCCTGACACAGCGGATGATCGATCACCAGCACATCGCGCGTCTGATAGCGCTCCCACGCGAACACCGGACGTTCGCGCAAGGATTTGAAGAAGCGTTGTAGCGGATGCTCAAGCATGTGCCACGGTCCTGAAAAACATGGGTGCACTCATACTGTCGTGACCAGTGAACCACTGTGGCGAGGGGGCTTGCCCCCGCTGGAGCGCGAAGCGCTCCCAATACTGTCGCAACGAATTATCTGAAAGAACCAGTTGGCTGTTTTTGGGGCCGCTTCGCAACCCAACGGGGGCAAGCCCCCTCGCCACAGTTGCGCTCGACACAACATGTCTTGTTAGCCCTCACAAAAAAAAACGGACAGTCATGGCTGTCCGCAAATATGCGCACATGGAGAGAAGCTTATCGCAGACGCGTTAGAACACCGACTGAATTTTCAGGCCGGCCACCAGCGCATTGTCGACTTCATCCACACCACCCGGGTGAGTGACGTATTGCAGGTTGGGACGTACGGTCAGCCAGTTGGTCACGTGGAAGCCGTAGTTGATCTCGTAGTTGTATTCGGTTTCACGAATGGGCGAGAACAGCGGATTGTCGTATTCCGAAACACCGTTGGCCGCGTTGGTCAGTTCAGCGTTTTTCTTCACGTCATCGTTGACGTGGATACGGGCGAAACCGATGCCCACGTCATCCTTCGGACGCGCGTCGAACGGGCCCTTGTACACGAACATCAGCGACTGGTAGTTGTCGATGAAGTTGGTGTCTTTGTCGTGGAACGTTGCGTTGGCCGCGATGTTCAGACCACGGGAAGCATCGCCATTGTGGTTGGTCAGTTGCTGCTGCGCGACGAACCAGTAGCCATGCTTGCTATCGTGGACGCGATAAGGGTTGCCGGTGGTCGCTGCGTTCTGGCCGTTGTCGTCCTTGAGAACGTCGTCGGCATCAGAGGTACTTTTGTAGTAACCGACACGGTATTCGCCCGGCAGGTTGTTGACCTTCGGCGACCAGACCAGCTCGACCGGCAGGACGGTGCCATTGGTGCCACTGCCGCTGAGCTTGAAGCCGTTACCGTGCTCCAGTTGCGACGTGTTCTGGTTGTACGCGCCAATCTGGGCGTAGAGCTCGTCATTGATGTTGTACTTCACACGGATCGCCGCCTGGCTGACCGGCCAGTTGTACCAGATGTTGGTGGCCCAGTTACCCACCTGGGATCCGCAGAACGCCAGGTTCTGGAACTCGCACGGGAAGGTGTTGAAGTCTTCACCTTCACCGAAGTAACCAGCCTTGACGTCCAGCTTGTTGTCGAAGAACTGGTGCTGAATCCACAACTGGGTCAGACGGACCATGTGGCCGCGACCATAGACTTCCTGGGATGAACTCAAGGTGCCGGCACGCGGATCGCCGATACGGTCGTTGGAGATGTTCTCACCGTTACGGTTGGTGAGCTGGATCTTGGCCTGGGTGTTATCCCAGCCAAACAGCTTCTCCAGGTCCAGCGCCGCGCCCAGGCCAAACTGGTCGGCGTAGCGCGCGGTCTTGTCATCGTTGAAGCCGCCATGCAGGTTAGCGCCGACTTCACCGACGTAATCCATCTTGATGTCGATGCCTTGCTCGATCAGCTTGGTACGCTCGCCACCCCAATCGCCCGTCATCCATTTGGAGTCGGAGCTGAACGCTTCATCGGCCATCGCATTGCCGGCCAGAACCAGTGCTGCCGCTGCTGAAACCTGGCAGATCAACCGGGCCTTGTTCTTCATCTTCATCCCTACTTCCTCGTTTTATTGTTATTAACTTTTCTTTTTTTAACGCGGTTACATCCGGTGCAACGCGCGACAGGCCGCGCATTGCGAATCCCCCCCTGTAGGAGCGAGCTTGCTCGCGATGGCGGTGTATCAGGTGACAAAGATGTTGAATGTCATTCCGCTATCGCGAGCAAGCTCGCTCCCACATTGATCTCTATCTACCTTTGAACTGTGCGACGTTGGCAGCGTGCGATTCGGTTTTCGCTACGCCGGCGACGCCCAGTCGTTCACCCGTTTTCGCATCAAACAACAGCACTTTCGCCGGATCGAATTGCAGGGTCAGGGTCTCGCCCACCGCCGGCGCCACGTCCGGCGCCAGGCGGCAGCAGACCTTGGTGTCGTTGAGATTGACGAAGACCAGGGTGTCGGGCCCGGTCGGTTCGGTGACCTGGACTTCGGCACGAATGGTCGGCAACCCGTTTGCTTCGCCGTTGGCCAGGATGATCTGCTCAGGGCGGATGCCGAGGATCACTTCGCGGTCTTCAAGACCGGCGTCCTGCATGCCCAGCGGCAATTCGCAACGGGCCTGACCGCTGTCGAGCAGCGCCAGCAGACGACCGTCCTTGCGTTGCAAGCGCAGCGGGATGAAGTTCATCGGCGGCGAACCGATGAAGCTCGCCACGAACAGGTTGGCCGGGTTGTTGTAGATGTCCTTCGGCGTACCGAACTGCTGGATGATCCCGTCCTTCATCACCGCCACTTTGTCGCCCAGGGTCATGGCTTCGATCTGGTCGTGGGTCACGTAGACCGTGGTGGTTTTCAGGCGCTGGTGCATCAGTTTCATTTCGGTGCGCATCTCGACCCGCAGCTTGGCGTCGAGGTTGGACAGCGGTTCGTCGAACAGATAAATCTTCGGCCGCCGCGCCAGGGCACGGCCCATCGCCACGCGCTGTTGCTGGCCGCCGGAGAGCTGGCCGGGCTTGCGGCTGAGCAGGTGTTCGATCTGCAACAGCTTGGAAACCCGAGCGACCTCTTCGTCGATTTCGGCGGTCGGCATTTTGCGGATCTTCAGGCCGAAGGCGATGTTGTCGCGCACGCTCATGGTCGGGTACAGCGCGTAGGACTGGAACACCATGGCGATGTCGCGATCCTTGGGGCTCATGCCGCTGATGTCGGCGTCGTCCACCAGGATCGCGCCACCGCTGATGGTTTCAAGGCCCGCGATGCAGTTCATCAAGGTCGACTTGCCGCAGCCCGACGGGCCGACCAGGATCAGGAACTCACCGTCATCGATCTTCAGTTCGATGTTCTTCAGGGTGTCCGGCAAACCGGGGCCGTAGGTCTTGTTGACGTTGCGTAATTCGAGAGTTGCCATGTTCTACCCCTTGACCGCGCCGGACGTCAGCCCGCGCAGGAAATACTTGCCAGCGAATATGTAGACCAGCAGTGTCGGCAGCCCGGCGATCATCGCGGCGGCCATATCAACGTTGTATTCCTTGGCCCCGGTGCTGGTGTTGACCAGGTTGTTCAGGGCCACGGTAATTGGCTGGGCGTCGCCACTGGCGAACACCACGCCGAACAGGAAGTCGTTCCAGATCTGGGTGAACTGCCAGATCAGGCAGACCATCACGATCGGGATCGACATCGGCAGCAGGATCTTCAGGAAGATCGTGAAGAAGCCCGCGCCATCGAGCCGTGCGGCCTTGACCAGCGCATCCGGAATGCTCACGTAGTAGTTGCGGAAGAACAGCGTGGTGAACGCCAGGCCGTAGACCACGTGCACCAGCACCAGGCCGGTGGTGGTGTTGGCCAGGCCGAACTTGCCGAGGGTGAACGAGGCTGGCAGCAGCACGGTCTGGAACGGCAGGAAGCAGCCGAACAGCAACAGGCCGAAGAACAGTTGCGAACCACGGAAGCGCCACATCGACAGCACGTAGCCGTTCATGGCCCCGATGAACGTGGAGATCAGCACTGCCGGCACGGTGATCTTCACCGAGTTCCAGAAGTAGCCGCCGACCACGTCCCAGGCCTTGATCCAGCCAATGCCGTCGATCACGGTCGGCCAGCTCAGCAGGTTGCCGGTACGGATGTCTTCCGGAGATTTGAAGCTGGTCAGCAGCATTACCACCAACGGGATCAAGTACACCGCTGCCGCCAGCAACAGAGTTGCGTAGATCGCGATGCGGCTGAAACTGATACCCGATTTTCCGAGTTGATTAGTCATGGCGTTTGCCTCGCAGCTCGGAGTACAGGTACGGCACGAGGATGGTCAGCACGGCGCCGAGCATCAGCATGGCGCTGGCCGAACCGATGCCCATCTGGCCACGGCTGAAGGTGAAGGAATACATGAACATCGCCGGCAGGTCGGAGGAGTAGCCAGGACCACCCGCGGTCATCGCCGCGACCAGGTCGAAGCTCTTGATCGCGATGTGCGCCAGGATCATGAAGGCACTGAAGAACACCGGGCGCAGGCTCGGCAGGACGATCTTCAGGTAGATGGTCGGCAAGCTCGCGCCATCGACTTGCGCAGCGCGGATGATCGATTGATCGACACCGCGCAGGCCGGCGAGGAACATCGCCATGACAAACCCGGAGGCTTGCCACACGGCGGCGATCACCAGACAGTAGACCACGCGATCCTGATCCACCAGCCAGTCGAGACGGAAGCCTTCCCAGCCCCAGTCGCGCAGCATCTTGTCCAGGCCCAGGCCTGGGTTGAGCAGCCATTTCCACGCGGTACCGGTGACGATCATCGACAGCGCCATCGGGTACAGGTAGACGGTGCGGATGAAGCCTTCCTTGCGAATGCGCTGATCCAGCAGCACCGCGAGGAACACGCCCAGCACCAGGCTGATGCCGATGAACATGCCGCCGAACACCGCGAGGTTCTTGCTCGCGACCCACCAGCGGTCGTTGTCCATCAGACGCATGTATTGCTGCAGGCCGACCCACTTGTAGCTCGGCATGAAGCTGGAGTTGGTGAAGGACAGAATGAACGTCCAGATGATGTAACCGTAGAAGCCAACCAACACGATCAGCATGCTCGGCGCGAGTACCAACTTGGGTAACCAGCGTTGCAGCGCATCGAACGGTGAGGCTTTGCTGAAAACCGCCACAGAGCTCATCGGGATAATCCAGGTGGAGAAGTGAAATCCGGACAGAGTTCCCCCCTGTAGGAGCGAGCCTGCTCGCGATGGAATCAAAAACACCGGGGCCTGTCTGGATTGGCGCGGTGCCTGGTAGTCCATCGCGAACAAGCTCGCTCCCACAATGGGATGGAGCTCTCTCTGGGGTTTGCCGCAGGATCACCTGCGGCGATTACGAGTTACTGGGCAGCTTTGACAGCCGAGGCCAGTTGGGCGCTGGCCTTGGCCGGGTCAGCGTCCTTGTCGTTCATGAAGTTGGTGACCACGTCGAAGATCGCGCCCTGCACGGCCAGGGAGGTGGCCATGTTGTGCGCCATGCTCGGTTGCAGGCCGCCGGTCTTGTCGTCCGCGATGAAGTCCTTCGCCGACTTCTGGGCACACTCGTCGAAGCCGAGCTTGTCCATTTCGTTCAGCATGTCGTTACGCACAGGGATCGATCCCTTGTTCATGCTGAAGACTTTCTGGAAGTCGGTACCCAACGCCACTTTGGCCAGGTCTTGCTGGGCAGCGATGTCGCCTTTGCGATCGGCCTTGAGCTTGAACACCGCCATCGAATCGATGTTGTAGGTGAAGGCTTTTTCGGTGCCCGGGAACGCTACGCACTGGTAGTCCTTGCCGGCGATTTTCTTCGCGGCGGTCCACTCGCTTTTCGCCCAGTCGCCCATCATCTGCATGCCGGCCTTGCCATTGATGACGTCGGCGGCGGCGATGTTCCAGTCACGACCGGCGCGGTTCGGGTCCATGTAGCCGGTGATTTTTTTCAGCTCGGCGAACGACTTGGTCATCTCCGGGCCGGACAGGGTTTTCTGGTCCAGGTCGACCAGGGCTTTCTTGTAACCGTCGGCGCCCATGACCGAGAGCACCACGTCTTCGAACACGGTGCTGTCCTGCCAAGGCTGACCGCCGTGGGCAAGCGCGATGAAGCCGGCGGCCTTGAGCTTGTCGCCGGCGGCATAGAATTCTTCGAGGGTCGTCGGGGCTTTTTCGATCCCGGCTTTCTTGAACACTTCAGGGTTGATCCACAGCCAGTTGACGCGGTGGATGTTCACCGGCACGGCGACATAGTCACCTTCGTACTTCACGGTGTCGGAGACTTTCTTCGACAGCAGGCCATCCCAGTTTTCCGCCTTGGAAACGTCTTTCAACGCGTCGGTGCTGAGCAGGCCAGTGCTGCCCCACTCCTGGATGTCCGGGCCTTTGATCTGGGCAACGCCCGGCGGGTTGCCGGCTACGGCGCGACTCTTGAGTACGGTCATGGCCGTGGAACCGCCACCGCCGGCGACTGCGCCGTCCTTCCAGGTGAAGCCGTCTTTTTCGACTTGAGCCTTCAGGACATCGACCGCTGCTTTTTCACCACCGGAAGTCCACCAGTGAACGACTTCAACGGAACCTTTGGATTCGGCGGCCAGGACACTGAGGGGGAGCGCAGACAGGGAAGCGAGAGAAATGACAGTAGCGAGGCGAGAAATCGCATTCATCTAGGAGCACCTTTCTTGTTGTTATGCATGCAAGTCTGTTGCTTGCGCTGCATAAGATTCTAAACAGGGGATATCCCCTCGCAGGTAACGAAGGGATGCGCGAATGTCACCGCATGGTTACATAGAACCGCTCTGGGACGGCTGCGCCAGCGCCGTGGCCATGCTCGGCGCCAGCGCCAGGCGCGGAATCAGCACGGCTTGCCAGGCGTGGTAAAGATCAGGCTTGCCGGGCCAGATATCGGCACTCGGGCGGTTTTGCGGGTCGAGTTCGTGATGCCAGCTGCCGTCTTCGCGGTCGATGAAATGACTGTCACAGAATTCCCAGAACAGTCGGTACCAGTGTTCGTATTGCTCTTCACCGGTGCGTTTGAGCAGCGCACTGGCGGCTGCACTGGCTTCACAATGGGTCCAGTGCAGGCGATGGCGGACCACCGCTTTGTTGTCCCAGTCCAGGGTGTAGACAATGCCCGGCGCGCCATCGACATCCCAGCCATGGAGGCAATTGTGCTCGAACAGTTTTTGCGCGTCGGTGACCAGCCAGCCCGGCGTGAGCATCCCGGCCTTCACCCGCGAAGCTTCGAGGTGCAGCAACAGCCGCGCCCACTCAAAACCATGGCCCGGGGTGGTGCCGTAGGGGCGGAAGCCGTCGGCCGGATTGTCGCGGTTGTAGTCCCGCAGTGGCTGCCAGGCGCGGTCGAAATGCTCGATCACCAGGTAATCGTTGGCGGCGGCGTGGCCATGAATTACGCGCTCGACAATCCGATGGGCACGGCTGAGCCAACGGTTGTCATCGGTGACATCGGCCAGGGCGAGGAAGGCCTCGGTGGCGTGCATGTTGCTGTTGGCGCCCCGGTACGCCTCCTCTTCGCTCCAGTCGCGATTGAAAGACTCGCGCATCGCGCCTTCTTCTTCGCTCCAGAAATAAGTGTCGATGATATCGATGGCATCATCGAGCAACGCTTGCGCACCGGGGCGCTGCGCGACTACCGCTGAACTGGCGGCCAGCGCGACGAAGGCATGCAGATAGGCGTTCTTGCCGGTATTGCCGTCGCGATGTTCGGCAGTCGCGAACCAGCCGCCGTGCAGCGCATCCCGCAGTGGCCCGCGAAGTGCCGCGACACCGTGATCCACCAGCTCGGCAAAGCCCGGCAGCCCTTGGACATGGGCCATGGCGAAGCTGTGGGTCATGCGCGCGGTGTTCATGGTCTGGGCTTGCGCATCAGGCGGGAGGCGGCCTTTTTCATCGAGGTTGCCGAAGCCTTCAGGCAGTTTCGAAGCCTTGGCGAAGGTCAGCAGGCGCAAGCCTTCGGTGGCGAGCCATTGCTGATGGGCAGGTGCGTTCAGCCAACTGCTGAAGGCCGGTTGGAAGGTGTCCATGGCGTACCTTTTTTGTTGTTATGACTGTGGGGCAGCATAAACAACGGACGAAGGTCGGCTTGTAACGAAGGGGGTGGGTTATGTCACCAGCCCGTGACAATGGACACAGACATTGAGTGAAATACTTGTGGCGAGGGGGCTTGCCCCCGTCCGACTGCGCAGCAGTCGTAAAATCAGCGACCTGATTTTTACAGGCAGTCTGTGGGTGATGGTTTTGGGACCGCTTCGCGGTCCAACGGGGGCAAGCCCCCTCGCCACAGGGTGGTGTCAATCCACTGAGCGGGGCAACTGCAACGTTACCCGCAACCCGCCTTCACGCAAATTCTGCAAGCTGACCTCACCACCATGGCTATGGGCAATGTTGCGGGCAATCCCCAGCCCCAAGCCGTAACCCTGCTGCTGCCCGGCCAGGCGGAAGTGCGGTTCGAACACCTGCTCCAGGCGCTGCTCCGGCACGCCCGGCCCCTCGTCATCGACATGCAGGATGAACGCGCTTTCGTCGTCATCGATGTGCAGGTGCGCGTTCTGCCCGTACTTCAGCGCATTGTCGATCAGGTTGCCGATGCAGCGCTTGAGCGCCAGCGGTTTGCCCGGGTACGCCGCCAGCGCCCGCCCCTGCTGGGTCACGCGGCCGTTGCCGTTCGGCGCGAGATAGGGTTCCACCAGGCAGTCGAGCACATGGTTGAGGTCCACCGGCTCGATGTTCTCGTGGATGTCGGTGTCTTTCACGCATTGCAGCGCACCCTTGACCAGCAATTCGAGCTCGTCCAGATCGCGCCCGAACTTGGCTTGCAGTGTCTCGTCTTCGAGCAATTCAACCCGCAGGCGCAAGCGGGTGATCGGCGTGCGCAGGTCGTGGGAAATGGCGCT
This sequence comes from Pseudomonas sp. PDM30, assembly GCF_019218985.1. Taxonomy (NCBI): domain Bacteria; kingdom Pseudomonadati; phylum Pseudomonadota; class Gammaproteobacteria; order Pseudomonadales; family Pseudomonadaceae; genus Pseudomonas; species Pseudomonas sp. PDM30. The sequence continues at coordinate 389,069 of NZ_JAHUWM010000001.1, read as the reverse complement.
GAACAACTGGCTGCGTTCGGTCAGGTAACGGCTGATGCGCTCGCGCATGGTGTTGAAGGCACGCCCGACCTCGACCACTTCGCTGCCACCGCCCTCGGCCACCGGTTCCACGTCGGCCCCCAACGACAGGTCCCGCGCCGCCCGCGCCAGGCGCTTGAGCGGACGACTCTGCCAGTGCACCAGCAGGCCGATGAACAACAGCAAAAAGCTACTGGTCAGGACGATGAACCACACCTGCTGCGCCGGCAGGCCCTGCTCTTCAAGACTGGTGTAGGGCTCGGGCAACAGCGAGGCGATGTACAGCCATTCCCCCGGTGCCATCTGGATCTGCGTGACCAGCACTGGCGGGTTCACCGGCTCCAGGGTCAGCGCGTAGTGCGCCCAGGAACGTGGCAACTCATCGAGCTTCAGGCCGCCATTGAAGATGCGCAGGTCTTCCGGGCTGACGAAAGTCACCGAGATGTCCGTGTCTTGGCCGAGGGACTGGCGCAGCACTTCGTCCACCGCCTTGAGCACCGCCTCTTTGCGCGGGGTGATGGGCAGCACTTCCATGCCCAGGGGTTTGTCGTTGAGCGTCACCACGAACCGGGTGCCGCCCATGCTGCGCAATTGATCGAGCACCAGGGGCCGAAACGCCACCGGCAACGAACGGAAATAACTGACGCTGGCGGTCATTGAATGGGCCAGGCTGCGGGCACTGGTGACCAGGCCCTCGAGCTGCGTGGCGCGCAGTTGCGACACCCAGATCACACTCGACAATGCCTGGGCGAACAACACCGCCAGCAGGGTCAGCAGCAGCATCCGCCCGAGCAGCGAACGCGGCATCGGCACCTTGGCGGCGAGCTTGCGCAAAGCCTCAGTGACCATTGCTGGCAACCACGTTGGCCGCCAGTTGGTAGCCGCTGCCACGCACGGTGCGGATCAGCCGTGGCGGTTTTTCCGTGTCGCGCAGGCGCTGGCGCAACCGGCTGACCGCCATGTCGACGATGCGATCCAGGGGCATCAGTTCGCGGCCGCGGGTGGCGTTGCCGATGGTGTCGCGGTCGAGGATTTCCTGTGGATGATCGAGGAACAGTTTCAGCAGCGCGAAATCGGCGCCCGAAAGAATCACCTCTTCGCCGTCGATGTGAAACAGCCGATGGCTGACCATGTCCAGCCGCCAGTCATCGAAGGCCAGCACCTCACCGCCACTGCGCTCCTGACCGAACTGCGCGCGGCGCAGCAACGCCTTGATCCGTGCCTGCAACTCCCGTGGGCTGAAGGGCTTGCCGAGGTAATCGTCGGCGCCCAGTTCCAGGCCGATGACGCGATCGGCTTCGTCGGAACTGGCGGTGAGCATGATGATCGGCACCTGCGCCTGGCGCGGATGCTGGCGAATCCAGCGGCACAGGCTGAAGCCGTCTTCGTCGGGCAACATCACATCAAGGATCACCAGATCACTCGGCGCCTCGTTCAGCGCCTGGCGAAAGCCGGCACCGTCGGGCGTGGTACGTACCTGGAAACCGGCGCGGGTCAGGTAGGTATCCAGCAACTCGCGTATCTCTTGATCGTCATCGACCAACAAAATCGACTTGTTGACTGAGCTCACGGGCGGCGTCCTTGTTGTTTGAATTGGGCGGATTATGCCTTAAGCGCTGAAACTGCAAACACCACAGAAACAACTGTGGGAGCGGGCTTGCTCGCGAAAGCGGTGTGTCAGTCAACGAATGTGTTGAATATAAAACCGCATTCGCGAGCAAGCCCGCTCCCACATTTTGATCGTATTTCAAGCTGGGAGAGATTGCTCCAAGGCTACTCCGGCGCCAACCAACCCGGAATACGGCGCTGTCACCAGCCACACCGGAATCCCCTTGAAGTAGTCGCTCATGCAACCCTTGTCGGCGAAGCAGCGGGCGAAACCGCTTTCGAGGAAGAAATCGGCAAAGCGCGGAATCACCCCGCCCACGATGTACACGCCACCGCGTCCACCGGTGGTCAGCACGTTATTGCCGGCCACGCGACCGAGCCAGCAGCAGAACTGTTCAAGCACTTCCACGGCAATCGGGTCGCCCGCCAGCCCGGCAGCGGTGATGGCTTCCGGTGTGTCGAGCACAGGCGTGTGCCCGTCCACCGCACAGATCGCCCGATAGACACGGGGCAAGCCGCCACCGCTCAAGGCTGTTTCCGCACTGACATGGCCAATTTCGTTGAAGATGTGCTGCCAGAGCTGTGTTTCACGCGGGCTGCTCAATGGCAGATCGACGTGACCGCCCTCCCCCGGCAACGCGGCAAAACGGCCCGCGCCCAGATCGAGCAAGGTGCCGACGCCCAGGCCTGTGCCCGGGCCAATCACCACCGCCGGGCGCAACGGCTCCGGCGTGCCTTCGCAGACCACGCGGAATTCGCCGGGCTGCAGACGGGTCATGCCCAGGGCCATGGCCGAGAAGTCGTTGACCAACAACAGCTGATCCACCTGCAAGGTCTGGCAAAAGCCCTTGCGGCTCAGGCGCCAGTGATTGTTGGTGAACTTGAATTCGTCACCACTCACCGGGCCCGCCACCGACAGGCACACCGAACCGATCGAACCCGGCGCCAGCCCCAGACCATTGAGGTACAGGCTGATAGCTTCTTCCGGGCTGGGAAAATCTGCCGTTGCCAGCACCTGGACCGATTCCAACTGCTGGTTTTTCCACAACGCGAAACGTGCGTTGGTCCCACCGATGTCACCGACCAAAGCCAGTTTCAATTAAGCGTCTCCAGGGCAGAAGTAAAGGCGCTGGCGCCCTGCTCCGCCGAGCTGAAGGCCATGCGCATGAAACCGAACAGCTCGCGACCGGTGCCGATGTTGTTGCCCAACAGGCCCTTGGCCGGCGTGCGCGCTGCGAATTCTTCGGCGTCCACCTTAAGCTCCAGGGTGCCTTTGACGCCATCGACGCGGATGATATCGCCCTCTTGTACCCGCGCCAAAGCGCCGCCGACATAAGCTTCGGGGCTGACATGAATGGCCGCCGGAATTTTCCCCGACGCACCGGACATGCGCCCGTCGGTCACCAGCGCGACTTTGAAGCCGCGATCCTGCAACACGCCGAGGAACGGCGTCATCTTGTGCAGCTCTGGCATGCCGTTGGAGCGCGGGCCCTGGAAGCGCATCACCGCGACAAAATCCTTCTCCAGCAAACCGGCCTTGAACGCATCGGCCAGGTCCTGCTGATCCTGGAACACCATGGCCGGCGCTTCGACGATCTGGTTTTCCACGGCCACGGCCGAGACTTTCATCACACCGCGACCGAGGTTGCCTTCCATCACCCGCAGGCCGCCTTCGGCCGAGAATGCACGGGCGACCGGACGCAGGATGCTTTCGTCGAGGCTGTCGGTCACGCCTTCACGCCAGACCAGTTGGCCATTGTCGAGGAACGGCTCCTGGGTGTAGCGGCTCAGGCCGTGGCCCATTACGGTGTTGACGTTTTCGTGGAGCAGCCCGGCTTCCAGCAGTTCGCGGATCAGGAACGACATGCCGCCCGCAGCCTGGAAGTGGTTGATGTCGGCTTTGCCGTTCGGGTAGACGTGGCTCAGGGTCGGCACGACTTCGGAGAGGTCGGCCATGTCCTGCCAGGTCAATTGAATGCCCGCCGCCATGGCGATGGCCGGCATGTGCAGGGTGTGGTTGGTCGAACCGCCCGTGGCATGCAACGCGACAATCGAGTTGACCAGCGAACGCTCGTCGACGATTTCGCCGATCGGCATGAAGTCGCCGTTCTGCTTGGTCAGGCGCGTGACCTGGTGCGCGGCTTCGCGGGTCAAGGCATCGCGCAACGGCGTGTTCGGGTTGACGAAGGACGCGCCCGGCAGATGCAGGCCCATGACTTCCATCAGCAACTGGTTGGTGTTGGCGGTGCCGTAGAAGGTGCAGGTGCCAGGGCTGTGGTAGGACTTCATTTCCGATTCCAGCAGCTCTTCGCGAGTCGCCTTGCCTTCGGCGTACTTCTGGCGCACATCGGCTTTCTGCTTGTTGGAAATGCCCGACACCATCGGCCCGCCCGGCACGAAGATCATCGGCAGATGGCCGAAGCGCAGCGCACCCATCATCAGGCCCGGCACGATCTTGTCGCAGATGCCGAGCAGCAGCGCGCCGTCGAACATGTTGTGGGACAGCGCCACGGCAGTGGACAACGCGATCACTTCGCGGCTCGGCAGGCTCAGCTCCATGCCCGGCTCGCCCTGGGTCACGCCATCGCACATGGCCGGCGTGCCACCGGCGAACTGACCGACGGAGCCGATTTCGCGCAGGGCTTTCTTGATCAGTTCGGGGAAGACTTCGTACGGCTGGTGTGCCGAGAGCATGTCGTTATATGACGAAACTATCGCGATGTTCGCGGAGTTCATCATCCGCAGGCTGTGCTTGTCGTCGCTGCCGCAACCGGCCACGCCATGGGCGAAGTTGGCGCACTGCAGCTTGCCGCGCATCGGACCGTCGCTGGCCGCACCGCGGATCAATGCAAGGTAGGCCTCACGCGTGGCGCGGCTGCGGGCGATAAGCCGTTCAGTGACCTCAAGGACGCGGGGATGCATGTGTAGAACTCCAGGCTAACGGATGTGGCGACCTGATTGTCTATGCTGATCAAAGGCCGGTGTCGATGGGATGACAGACGGTTTATTTGACCATTCGGACCAGTTGATTCAGGTCACTCGTTGTAGATCGAACAAAATATTGCCATCAAAAAGGCTTGTTTTCTATTTTTTTACGAATAATCTTGTAATTCCAACAACAAAACGACGGTAGCGCCGCACTATGACTCTTCGAATCGCAATCAATGGTTTTGGCCGCATCGGCCGTAATGTCCTGCGCGCACTCTATACCCAGGGCTACCGTCAGGATCTGCAGATCGTCGCCATCAACGACCTGGGCGACAGCGCGATCAATGCTCATCTGCTCAAGTACGACACCGTTCACGGCACATTCGATGCCGATGTCCAGCACGACCAGGAGAGCCTGACGGTCAACGGCGACCGCATTTCGGTCAGTGCCATCCGCAACCCGGCCGACTTGCCTTGGGCCGCGGAAAAGATTGATGTGGTGTTCGAATGCACCGGTTTGTTCACCGACCGGGCCAAAGCCGCCGCGCATATTACGGCGGGCGCGCGCAAAGTCATTATCTCTGCACCGGCCAAAGGCGCCGACGCCACCGTGGTTTACGGGGTGAACCACGACATTCTGCGCCAATCGCACCAGATCATTTCCAACGCGTCGTGCACCACCAACTGCCTGGCCCCGGTGGCCCAGGTGCTGCACCGCGAGCTGGGCATCGAAAGCGGTCTGATGACTACCATTCACGCCTATACCAACGACCAACACCTGACCGACGTCTATCACGTCGATCCGTACCGCGCCCGTTCGGCCACCCAGAGCATGATCCCGAGCAAGACCGGTGCTGCTGAAGCGGTGGGCCTGGTGCTGCCGGAACTGGCGGGCAAATTGACCGGCATGTCGGTGCGCGTACCGGTCATCAATGTATCGCTGGTGGACCTGACGGTGCAGCTCAAGCGCGAAGCGTCGGCCCATGAGGTCAATGCGCTGATGAAAGAAGCCAGCCAGCACTCGAAGATCCTTGGGTACAACACCCTGCCGCTGGTCTCCAGCGACTTCAACCACAACCCGCTGTCGTCGATCTTCGACGCCAACCACACCAAATCCAGCGGCAAGCTGCTCAAGGTACTGGCGTGGTATGACAACGAATGGGGTTTCTCCAACCGCATGCTCGATAACTGCCTGGCGCTGTGTAACGCCGAGTAAGAAGCACGCCCCCGGTCTTGTAGGAGCGAGCTTGCTCGCGATGGTCGTGAACGATAACGCGGGGAACCTGATGCCCCGCGGTGTTCTAAAGTCCATCGCGAGCAATCGAGCGTCGACCGGCTGCTCCTACAGGGTACGTGTCATTTCTGGAGCCAGCATCGATGATCGGCATCAGCTTTACGCAAAAGACCATGGCGGCGCGCAAGCGTATCGCCCTGGTTGCCCATGACCACTGCAAGGTGTTCTTGCTGGACTGGGCCGAACGGCAAAAAGACAGGCTGGCCCAGCATGATCTGGTCGCCACCGGCACCACGGGGTTGTTGTTGCAACAACGCCTCGATCTGCCGGTGCAAAGCATGATCAGCGGGCCACTGGGCGGCGACCAGCAGCTCGGTGCGCAAATCGCCGAGCAGCGGGTCGACATGCTGGTGTTCTTCTGGGACCCGTTCGAGCCACAGCCCCACGACCCGGATATCAAGGCGTTGCTGCGGGTCGCGGCAGTGTGGAACATCCCGGTGGCGTGTAACGAATGCAGCGCCGACTACCTGCTCAGCAGCCCGCTGATGGATCAGGCGCACCTCCATCGGATTCCCGATTACGCCACCTATTTGCAAGGTCGCGCGTAAAGCGTCACAAATCAGTGCTTGACCACTCGAGTAGATGATAAGCATTATCATCTACTCGAAATGGATCAGGTTCTCCCGTGAGTCAGTCGCGCTTCAACCACGTTTTCCTCACCCAGCGCACCTCCCTGCTGCGCACGCTGGAGCGGATGGTCAACAATCACAGCACCGCTGAAGACCTCTTGCAGGAAACTTACCTGCGGGTGACCCGGGCATTGAGCGAACGGGCCATCGATCATCTTGAGCCCTTTGTCTTCCAGACGGCGCGCAACCTGGCGCTGGACCATTTGCGCGCGCGGCGCATCCATTCGCGCACCATGGTCGACGACGTGCCGCAGGAGGTGATGCACAGCATCGCCGCCGCCACCAGCAGCGCCGAAGACGCCGCCCACGCCGAACAATTGCTGGAGCGTTTGAACGTGAGCCTCAGTGAACTCAGCGCCCGCCAACAGCGGATTTTCATCCTCAGCCGCCTGCACGGGCACAGTTACCAGGAAATCGCCGAGGAGTTGAACGTGTCCCTCAGCACCGTGCAGAAAGAACTCAAACTGATCATGTCGATCTGCATCGGGGTTGCCGATCGCTTGAACGCCAACTGAGCGCCAAGGCCCTGCGCTTACCTGGACCGACTGCGCTGATCATCGGGCTTTGCTACCCTTGGCCCACTTTTACGCTTCACTAAAAAAAACAGCCGTGCACAGACACTGCCGAGGAAACACCGTGACGGACAACCACCGCTCCCCCGAGCCTTCATCGGCGCAGGACCCCGCAAGCGCGATGGACCAGGCCCTGGACTGGCTGATCGTGCTCGGCAGTCCCGACGAGGAGCAGAGCCGCCAATTCCAGGCATGGCTCGACGCCGATCCGTTGAATGCCCAGGCGTTCGCCAAGGCCCAGGCGATCTGGGACGGCCCGCAAGTGGCGCAATGCGCGGAAAGCCTGGCCGCCCGTCCGGCGAAAATCACTGTCCTCGCCCGTCTGCGCCCGCACTGGAAACCACTGGCCACCGCCGCCGTGCTGCTGCTCGGGCTGTTCAGTTTCAGCAGTTTGCCGATGCGCCTGCAGGCCGATCACCTGACTGTGGTCGGCGAACGCCAGCGCCTGCAACTGGAGGACGGTTCCCGGGTTCTGCTCAATACCAACTCGGCGTTCTCAAGCACCATCAACGACCAGCAACGTGTTGCCCGCCTGTATCAGGGCGAAGCGTTTTTCGAAGTGCAGGCCAATCGCGGCCAACCACTGGAAATCGACGCCGGCCCGGTCACGGCCAGCGTTCGCGATACCGCATTTGCCGTGCGTTACCTGGACGGCGTGGCGCAGGTGCAGGTACAGCGCGGCGATGTCGACTTGCGCGCCACTCGGGATGACGCGCGGGTACGCTTGTCCGCCGGGGAAAGCATTCGCATCGGCCCCAACGGCTTCGACCGCCCGGCCAAACTCGACGCCGCCACCGACCTGGCGTGGGTCCAGGGACGGCTGGTGTTCGAAAACTGCCCGTTGAACCAGGTGCTGGCAGAACTTCGCCGCTACTACCCGGGCTGGATCATCAACAACAACGAACAGTTGGCCGATGTCACCGTGACCGGCAACTACCGTCTCGATCAGCCACTGGACGTGGTTCGCTCCCTGGCCCACATCACCTCGGCCCGGCTCCAGGAATTCCCGGCGCTGGTCATCCTGAACTGAATGAGAATTATTTTTACTCGATAGCCAAACCCCGTACGTCTCGTTATAGCCAATGCAATTGATTCGCATCTCACCATGCCAATCAGCACCTATAAAGATTCGTGCGACACGGAGCGCTATCGATGTCCCCTCGCCTTACCCGCCAAGCCCCTACACCTTCCCGCGTGCTGTCGCTGCTGACCGCCGCCATCCTGATGGCCGGTACCGCACCGCTCATGGCCGCCACCGCCACCGAGCAGTCGAGCCGCAAAATGGGCGACTACTCGTTCGCCATTCCCCAGCAATCACTGGTGTCGGCACTCAATGCCTTTACCACCGTAACGGGCTGGCAGATCGGTGTGTCGTCGGAGCTGGCGCAAGGTGTGGCCTCGCCGGGCGTCCGTGGTTCGCTGTCGCCGGAGAAAGCCCTGGATCGCCTGTTGGTGGGGACCAACCTGGGCTATCGCAAACTGGGCAACAACAGCATCGTTCTGGAAAAGCGCAGTGGTAGCAGCGCCCTGAATCTCGATCAGGTGACCATCAGCGCCACCCGTAACGAACAGTCTGTGAATAGCGTGCCGAGCACGGTCTCTGTCTACACCCGCGAAGATCTGGACCGCAACAACGTCAATACCATCAAGGAGCTGGTGCGCTACGAACCTGGTGTTTCGGTAGGCGGCGCAGGCCAGCGGGCCGGTATCACCGGCTACAACATTCGCGGCATCGATGGCGACCGCGTGCTGACCCAGGTCGATGGCGTGCAGGTACCCGACGGCTTCTTCAATGGCCCCTATGCCCAGACCAACCGCAACTATGTCGACCCGGAAATCGTCAAGCGTGTGGAGATCCTCCGGGGCCCGGCCTCTGTTTTGTACGGCAGCAATGCCATTGGCGGCGCCGTCAGTTACTACACGCTGGACCCGGACGACATCATCAAACCGGGCAAGGATGTCGGTGCGCGCCTGAAAACCGGTTACAGCTCCGCCGACGACAGCTGGCTGACGTCCGGCACCGTCGCCGGCCGCACCGGCGAGCTCGATGGCCTGTTGCATCTCAGTCAACGCAACGGTCATGAAACAGAGTCCTATGGCGAAACCGGCGGCACTGGGCTGAACCGCACTGAAGCCAACCCCCAGGACGCGCGCACCACCAGCGTGCTGGCAAAACTGGGCTGGAATTACGCCGACGACGCGCGCCTGGGCCTGACCTATGAGCATTACAAGGACGACCGCGACACCAATCAATTGAGCGCAGTGGGCGGCCCGTTCAATGCCGGACGCGGTTTCGGCTACTACAAGTCCCGTACCGGTAACGACACGATCACCCGCGAACGCTTTGGCCTGGAACACAGCTTCGGTCTGGACAGCGCCCTGGCCGACAACATCAAGTGGACGCTGAACTACCAGATCGCCAAGACCGACCAGAGCACCGAGGAAATCTACGCGCCGCCGTCACGAACCGTGCTGCGTAACCGCGATACCACCTACAAGGACCGCCAATGGGTATTCGATGCCCAGGCTGACAAGTCGTTTGCCATCGCCGACACCGACCACCTCGTCACCTATGGCACCACCATCAAGCAGGACAAAATCACCGGCCTGCGTACCGGCACCGGCACCTGCCTGACCGTGGCCGGATCCTGCCGGGTCATTGGCGCCCCTAGTGCCACCGACACGCTGACACCCGCCAGTGACTTCCCGGACCCGACCGTCAACAGCTACAGCCTGTTCGCCCAGGATCTGATCAGCTGGGGCAACTGGACCTTTGCGCCAGGTGCTCGCTACGACTACACCGAGCTCAAGCCGAACATCACCGAAGAGTTCCTGGCCACCGCCGACCAGAGCGGTAACGGTACGGTGAGCGACGAGACCAAAACCTGGCATCGCCTGTCGCCGAATTTTGGCACCACCTACAGCTTCAACGACTATTACACCTGGTACGGCAAATACGCTGAAGGCTTCCGCACCCCGACCGCCAAGGCGTTGTACGGTCGTTTCGAAAACATCGCCGGCGGCTATCGGGTAGCGCCTAATCCTGACCTCGAACCGGAAAAAAGCAAAAGCTACGAGACGGGTTTGCGCGGCAACTTCGAGCAGGGCTCGTTTGACGTAGCGGTGTTCTACAACAAATACCGCGACTTCATTAACGAGAACGCCATCACTCCGGGCTACACCGAGACCACGTTCCAGAGCAACAACATCAAGCACGCCACCATCAAGGGTGCCGAGGTCAAGGGACGCCTGAACCTGGACGCCTTCGGCGCGCCGCAAGGCCTCTACACCCAGGGCTCGGTGGCCTATGCCTACGGTCGCAACGACGACAACGGCGAGCCGCTCAACAGCGTCAACCCGCTGACCGGCGTATTCGGCCTCGGCTACGACCAGGACACCTACGGCGGCTTGCTCAGTTGGACGCTGGTGAAAAAGAAAGACCGCGTCGACAGCACCAGCTTCAAAACGCCGGACGGCACCAGCACCCAGTTCAAGACGCCCGGCTTCGGCATTCTGGACCTGAGCGCGTTCTACAAGGTGACCGACGACGTGACCGTCAGCGGCGGCGTCTACAACCTCACCGACAAGAAGTACTGGCTGTGGGATGACGTGCGCGGCTACGACAGCGTCGGCGAAGCCTCGGTGACCCAACCGGCCAACCTCGACCGTCTGACCCAGCCGGGTCGCAACTTTGCGGTCAACCTGATCTGGGATATCTGATCCGCTCAGCTCGCCTGGCGGTTTTATCAAGCCGCCCGGTGAAGATTTTTTACTGTCAGGCGCCTTCCTGTTCGTCTCGTTACCAAGCGCCTCTCTTTCTCCAAGGAATTGCCATGACTACCCAGGCCACCGAACAACGCCCCAACCTGCGTTCGCAACGTTTGAACCAGATCACCCACGAGCCGCACAGCAAGCTCGATGCCCTGGTCAAGGCTCATGCCCCGTTTGAAACCCCGGCCAATTTCGCTCGTTTCGTAGTGGCGCAGTACCTGTTCCAGTCGGAACTGGTGTCGCTGTACAACGATGCCGAACTGACCGCCATCGTCCCGGACCTGCCGGCCCGCTGTCGTGCCGAAGCAGCCAGGGCCGACCTCGCGGACCTGGACACCGACGTGCCGGCACCTGTCGCCGGTGCACTGAAGAACCCGACCAAGGCCGAGGCCCTGGGCTGGATCTTCGTCTCCGAAGGCTCGAAGCTCGGCGCGGCGTTCCTCATCAAGCGTGCCGTGGGCCTTGGCCTGAGCGAAACCTTCGGCGCCCGCCACCTCGGCGAACCGGCCGGCGGCCGCGCTGAAGGTTGGAAGAGCTTCGTCAAAACCCTGGACGGCCTGGCATTCAGCGCCCAGGAAGAAGCCGAAGTGGAAAAAGGCGCCATCGACGCGTTCAACCGTTTTACCGTGTTGCTGGAGCGGGCTTACGCCAGCGCTCCGGAAGTCGCCTGACATACCACATTCCCCTGTGGGAGCGAGCTTGCTCGCGATGACGGTGTTCCAGACAGCATTATTGTCGACTGATACTCCGCTATCGCGAGCAGGCTCGCCCCCACAAGGAACGAAGCAAATCCGTAAGATTTCGATCAGCCTCACATGTTGCCTTGAGCCCATGCCCGCCACCTCCAGACTCTCCCGCCTCCTCTTCGGCCTGCTGGCCTACGTCAGCCTGGGCATCGGCCTGATCGCCATCGTCATACCCGGCCTGCCAACCACCGAGTTCATCCTGCTGGCCGCCTGGGCCGCGACCCGCAGTTCGCCGCGCCTGAGTGCCTGGCTGGAAAACCATCGGCTGTTCGGCCCCATCCTCCATAACTGGCGCAACGGCAAGATCATCGCGCGTCGGGCAAAAGTCAGCGCCACGGTCAGCATGCTGTTATGTGCCGGTCTCATGCTGGTGATGCTCGATCACGGCTGGCCGATTTACCTGGCAATTGCCGGCATGGGGCTGGGCAATCTGTGGATCTGGTCACGGCCGGAATCACTGCCGCAAGTCACCTGAAACCTCTTCAAACCGCCCTGTGACAGCCGACAACGGCATACTTGAAAGCACCTACTTCCTGTTCGGACTTCTCCTACGTGTTTATCAGGTCATCCATGACCGGGTTTGGCCGTTAAGCACGATGAACCCACACAATGAGAAGCTGACATGAATGTAAGTGACGCTGCATATTTTCAAGTTCCGTATCCGCAAACAGTGAAGGCGAACACGGAAAAATCCCAGCTTGAGAAAGTCGACATTCCGGTAATGGATGACAGGATAAGGTTGACCATCGAGAAACTCCGAGCTCCTCGAAGTGAACCTAGAAATCTCAGCAGCGAAAAACTGAATGAGGTGGAGGATTTCTTGAATACGCTCGAATCACTTAACGGGTTCTATGACCTACCCCCTCAGATAAAAAGCTTTAGATATTCAATGATCAGGCATCATGAATTCCAGGCAAATTTGATGCTCAAAAAAATGGAAGGGATTTACTCCGACTTCAAAAAAGACCTGCAAAACAAATGGTCTGGCCTGGCCCATAACGTAATGGGCTTCACCGTGGCCGAAGACGGTCAGTTGAAAGTCACTTCGCCCCCCGACACCCTGACTGCCAGGGATGAGGAAGTATTGAACACCCTGTTGAACGAGGCCAAAGGCTTGCAACCCCTGACCCTCAAGCACGCCAAGACCGTAATCGAGTTGATTCAGCTGGATAAGCCACAGTTCGAGGGCAAGGTGAAACTGGACCTGAGCAACTTCCACAAGATGGTTGACTATGGATTATTGCTGAACAAAGGTGCGCTGGACCTGGGAAGTTCAGACTCCTGGCTGGATCAATTGCATAAAAAAGCCGAAAAGGACCCGAGCGAGAGAAAGCAGGGACTGCACATCGAGGCCTGATCGTTTGAAAAAAAGCCCGGCAAAGCGGTGTACATCACCGCATTGCCGGGAATATGCCGGATCTAGTTATGCAACATGTTTTGATAGCATATCTGAGCGAATGAAACGTTCGGCACGTTGTGACCGCCCACCCCCGACGCCTCTTTGTCTTGAACCTGAATCGACCAATATCCCAGGTTGTATTCGACCTCCCACTTATAGCGATACTTGCCACTGCTGGTCCAGAAAGGATCAGACTTCAACTGGCCATAGCACCTGCCCAACTCAAGGGCTTGCGCGGCGCTACCAGTGCTGTCCGTTATAAGGTCGAACCTTTCGTCATCCCCCCCCTTGTTCAATATCAAGGTAGCTTTAGCGCCTTCGAGCGGCTGCCCTGTCGAATCCCTCAATCGGACCGACCAGTTCAGGACTCTGTAGGCCTGCGTGGTCGCCCAGTACAGCGGCAGCTCACCGGCATCGCCCCGGACGCGACTGTCGGCGTAGTAAGGTGCAGAACCAAACTCAAGCGTGTAGATATCACCCGCCACGAACGGGGCGGACGGTTTCTTCGAGATGCGAACCTGAACTTCCTGATTCGGCTGCAAACCAGAAACCGTTAAGGGTGTACCCCAAGGGATTACGGCCCAGTTTCCATCGCGATTGTATTCCAGCGTCAATGGCCCGCCTTTCGTCCCGCTCGCACGGATCCACACATCCTGCCCCCGCACCGCCATGAAGCTGTATTGCTTCACATCCGTTTCGTCAGCCAGACTTTCCTTGAGGGTGTTCAGCTTGTCCGGCAGTACCGTGGCCGCCGAGGGAATTTGAGAGGCAATACCCGAAATAGCTGCCGAGTTCAGAAAAGACATGGCAGGAGCCGCGCCTGCCGCCAACAACATCCCCCAAAACAACAACACCGAGCGCAACCCGGTCCTTTTAAAGCAAGTAATCCACATAGAGTCTTCTCATTATTTTCTGTCAGATGCCGAAAGCCAAAGCTTCCGGAAGTGTTCCACCGAGGTGGCATCTGCATTGAAACGTCCTGCCGTTTATGAGAAGCGGTACATATGTATTTTGTGAATTTCATTCAGGCGCTTCGAGACCGGCGTCCCTGATGCCCCCTGAATTCACCCCGCGCTTTTTCCTCTTTTTATCCCCATTTTCGGCACATTTTTCTGCGCAAACGTTCAACAACTACCGCTCGTCGGGTTGCCCCTCATGTAACCTCTTCGCCACGCCGATGTGCATTGATCGGCGCTAAATGGATTTAGCGAGTGAGCCACAACGGCCCACAGCCAACACTTCATCCATTCGCGAGCTCGCCCTATGTTCGACTCACTGTCCATTCGCCTGAAAATCGTCCTGCTGTCCGGTCTGTGCCTGCTGGGCGTAGTCGCCTTGATAGTGGGTATGAACATCTACCAGACCAATCAGAACGATGATCTGGTCAGCGATTCCAGCAGCAGAATGCTTACCGCCAGTGTGCAGGACCTGCTCCAGGCCAAGGCCGCCGAGCAAGCGGTGCGGGTGCAGAAGACCTTCGGTGAAACCCTGACGGTGGTGACCGCCCTCGCGGACCAGATCCAGGACATGCGCAACCTGGCCGCCAAACGCTCCCTCGAGCCCGGCGTCTTGCGAGAAGAGTTGAACCAGAGCCTGAAAACCGCCTTCGAACGCAACAGCAAAGTACTGGGCATTTGGCTGGCGTTCGAACCCAATGGGCTGGACGGCAAGGACAGCGAATTCGTCAATGACGCCGCCCGCCAGTCCAACGAGATCGGCCGTTTCGCCACGTACTGGAGCCGCGCCGGGGGTAAGTCGCTGAACACGATCATGGTCGAAGAAGACATGACCAAAACCACCCTGAACCTCAGCGGCACGCCGTACAACGTCTGGTACACCTGCCCGCGGGACAGCAAGCGCATCTGCCTGCTCGACCCGTATGCCGATACGGTCGGCAACAAGGAAATGTTGATGACCACCATTTCCGTACCGCTGCTGGTAGATGGCAAGTCCATCGGCGTGGTCGGCATCGACATCGCCCTCGACGCCCTGCAAGCGGCGGCAGTCGACTCCCAGCGCGACCTGTTCAACAGTGCCGGGCACATGCTCATCGTTTCCGGCACTGGCGTACTGGCCGCCTACAGTGTCGACGCCGGCAAAGTCGGCAAGAACATCGGCGACACCCTGGGCGGCGATGGCAAGGACATCCTGCAGTTGCTCACTAGTGGCGCGCCGAAGATTCTCCAGCAAGGCGACCTGATCCGCGCGGTGTACCCAGTCAGTCCGATTGCCGATGCCAAGGCCTGGGCCGTGGTGATCGACCTGCCCAAGCAAGTGCTGCTGGCCGACTCAGTGAAACTGCAAGCGGTACTCGACGATGCTCAGCAAAGCGGCACGATCAAGGCACTGTCGGTGGCAGTGATTGCCGGTGTGATCGGTCTGCTGCTGATGTGGCTTACCGCGTCCGGCGTGACCCGCCCGATCAACAGCGTGGCCGACATGCTCAAGGCGATTGCCAGTGGGGACGGCGACCTGACCCAGCGCCTGCACTACAGCAAGAAGGACGAGTTGGGCGAACTGGTGAGCTGGTTCAACCGCTTCCTCGACAAGCTGCAACCGACCATCGCGCAGATCAAGCAAAGCATCACCGATGCCCGTGGCACGGCCGACCAGTCTTCGGAAATCGCCCGCCAGACCAGTGAAGGCATGCAGGTGCAGTTCCGCGAAATCGACCAGGTCGCCACCGCGTCCAACGAAATGAGCGCCACCGCCCACGATGTCGCCAACAGCGCCTCGAACGCGGCCAACGCGGCGAAAGGTGCCGACCAGTCGGCCCGCGACGGCATGCAAATCATCGAGCGCAGCACCCGCGACATCAATCAACTGGCCGAAGAAGTCAGCAAGGCTGTGACCGAAGTCGAAGCCCTCGCGGTCAACAGCGAGCAGATCGGTTCGGTGCTGGAGGTGATTCGCAGCATCGCCGAACAAACCAACCTGCTGGCGCTCAACGCCGCCATCGAAGCCGCCCGTGCCGGTGAAAGCGGTCGTGGTTTTGCGGTGGTCGCCGATGAAGTGCGCAACCTGGCCAAACGCACCCAGGACTCGGTGGAAGAAATTCGCCTGGTGATCGAACGCATCCAGAGCGGCACCCGCGGCGTGGTCGCCACCATGCACTCAAGCCAGACCCAGGCCCACAGCAACGCCGGGCAGATCCAGCAGGCCGTCCAGGCCTTGGGCAAGATCAGCGATGCAGTCACCGTGATCAGCGATATGAACCTGCAAATCGCCAGCGCCGCCGAACAGCAAAGCGCCGTCGCCGAAGAGGTCAACCGCAACGTCTCGGCGATCCGCACCGTCACCGAAACCCTGACCAGCCAGGCCACCGAATCGGCGCAGATCAGCAGCCAGCTCAACTCCCTGACCACCCATCAGATGAAGTTGATGGATCAGTTCCGCGTTTAAAGAACCTACCGAAGATCCCCTGTGGGAGCGAGCTTGCTCGCGATGACGCACTGACATTCAACATTGATGTCGACTGACAGTCCGCTATCGCGAGCAAGCTCGCTCCCACAGGGATTTCATCTGACCTGGATTTTTTTGATCTATGATCGGGCTCTCGCTCCGGAGGGCTCTTCAATGACTGATCTGCTCACGTCCATTCAAGCCGCACTCGGTTTGCCTCACACCCCGATTCCATTCACGTCCAGTGGCGCCTTGCCCTCGGCGTTTGCCGTCACTGATCTGGCCTGCGTCAGCATGGCCGTCGCCGGCCAGGCTGCCAGCGAACTGCTGCACCAACAAACCGGGCGCCTGCCCGACCTTGAAGTTGACCGACGCCTGGCGTCATTCTGGTTCGCAACCTCGATTCGCCCGCTTGGCTGGAGCGTTCCGCCGTTGTGGGACCCGATCGCGGGTGACTACGCCACCCGCGATGGCTGGATTCGCCTGCACACCAACGCGCCCCATCACCGCGCCGCTGCCGAAAGCGTGCTCGGTGCCTGTACCGACCGCGCAGCGATGGCCGACAAAGTGGCTCGGTGGGCGAAAAACGATCTGGAGCAGGCTGTGGTCGATGCCGGTGGCTGTGCCGCCGAAATGCGCACCTGGGAACAATGGCAGGTCCATCCTCAAGGCCAGGCGGTAAACGTCGAACCCTTGATTCAATTCGCCAACAACCCAAGCCAGAGCCGCCAACCGTGGTCAGGTTCAGTGGCTCGTCCACTGGCTGGCATCAAGGTGCTGGACTTGACCCGGGTACTGGCCGGCCCCATCGCCAGTCGCTTTCTGGCAGGCCTGGGCGCCGATGTCCTGCGCATCGATCCGCCGACCTGGAACGAACCTGGAGTGGTGCCGGAAGTCACCTTGGGAAAACGCTGCGCGCGTCTTGATCTGAACGACAAGTCCGACCGCGCCGTATTCGAATGCCTACTCAAGGACGCCGACATTCTGCTTCATGGTTATCGTGCCGATGCACTGGAACGACTTGGACTGGGCATGAGTGAGCGCCGGCAACTGAACCCGGACCTGATCGATGTTTGTCTAAACGCCTATGGCTGGAGCGGCCCCTGGCAAAATCGGCGGGGCTTCGACAGCCTGGTGCAGATGAGCAGTGGCATTGCCGAAGCGGGCATGCGCTGGAAGCAGTCGGACAAACCGACGCCATTGCCGGTGCAGGCCCTCGATCACGCCACCGGGTATCTGATGGCGGCCAGTGCGATCCGGTTGTTGGCGCAGCGGTTGAGCGACAGTATCGGGGGTTCGGCGCGATTGTCGTTGGCGCGTACGGCGAGGTTGTTGATCGAGCATGGGGCGGGGACGAGTGAAGCGTTACGTGCGGAAGATGAGCAGGATCAGGGGTTGATGGTGGAGCAGACACCCTGGGGGCCGGCGCATCGGTTGCAGGCGCCTCTGAAGATCACAGGAACGCCTCTGCAATGGACCTTGCCCGCGACTGAACTGGGTTCACATCCTGCACAGTGGGGGTGACAGTCATATCGCCATCGCGAGCTTGCTCGCGATAGCGCCAGAAACAGCAGCACAAATCCCGGATCAGCTCAGTCCGCCCGACTCAAGGAAGTCCACAACACCTGCGCCGCATACCCTCGATACGGCCGCCACCCTTCAGCCCGCTGCAACAGTTGCCTGGCTGTCACCGGCCCCCCCTCCAGCGCCGCCAACGCATTGATCAGCCCGACATCACCATTGGGAAACCCATCCATCTCCCGCAACTGTCGCAAGGCAATGTATTGCGCCGTCCAGTCACCAATCCCGTACAACGCCAGCAACCGCGCTACGCCCCCCTCCCGGCCGGGCTCAAACAATCGCGGATCATCGAGCAGTGCCTGAGCCACCCCCGACAAGGTCCGGCCTCGGCTTTTCGGCATGCCCAGCGCCGCCAGATCTGCGCCTGCCAAAACGCTGGCCCGGGGAAAAACATGGGTCAATCCCGGTAACGCTGAACTCAATGGCGTTCCGTACTGCGCTACCAGTTTCCCCGCCAGGCGGATCGCCGCCGCCACCGTAATCTGCTGCCCCAGTACCGCGCGAATCGCCAGCTCCAGCCCGTCCCACGTCCCGGGTACGCGCAGGCCCGGGCGTTCGGCAATCAACCGCGCCATCAGCGGATCAACCGCCAGGCGTCGGTGAATCGTGGACAGGTCGGCATCCAGGTCGAACATTCGCCGCACTCGCGCAACGATCTCAGGCACGGCCGCAGCCTCCGGAAAGTCCAGGGTCAGCTCAAGTGCATCGGATGTAGCAGGCTGGATCGAAAACGTACCGTGAACGCCATCCAGGTCGATGCTGCGCGAGTACACACCCCCGACCACCCTTTCCAGGCCCACGATCGCCCGCGCCGACAAGAACCCCAGGAGCGCCGGCCAGTCATAGGGCGGCTGGTACGCCAGCAACAACCTCACAGACTGAGCAACCCGCTGTACAACCCGTAAGCCGCCAGCCCCGCACCACCGATGACACAGGTGAAAATACCTTTCTCGACAACCGTGAACAGTGGCTTGCCCTGCTCATTACGAGCCTTGGCGAACAGGATCACACCCGGCGCATACAGCAGCGCCGACAGCAGCAAATACTTCAGGCCGCCGGCATACAGCAACCACACCGCGTAGCCCAGAGCGATGCCACCAATGAGCAGGTCCTTGACCCGCTCGGCGGGTGCCTGTTGATAGGTTTCACCCCGTGCGCACAACAACACCGCATAGGCCGCCGACCACAGGTACGGCACCAGAATCATCGAGGACGCCAGGTAAATCAGGCTGGTGTAGGTGCCGGCGGAGAACAGGGTGATCAGCAGGAACAACTGGATCATCGAGTTGGTCAGCCACATCGCATTGACCGGCACATGGTTGGCGTTTTCCTTGGTCAGGAATGCCGGCATGGTCTTGTCTTTCGCCGTGGCGAACAGGATTTCGGCGCACAGCAACGCCCAGGACAACAAAGCCCCCAACAGCGAGATCGCCAGGCCGACGCTGATCAGCAACGCCCCCCAGGGGCCGACGATATGTTCAAGCACTGCCGCCAGCGAGGGGTTCTGCAGTTTCGCCAGTTGCGGCTGGGTCATGATGCCCAGCGACAGCACGTTCACCAGCACCAGCAGTGCCAATACCCCAATGAACCCGATCACCGTCGCCCGGCCCACGTCAGAACGTTTCTCCGCCCGGGCCGAATAGACACTGGCCCCCTCGATACCGATGAACACGAACACGGTCACCAGCATCATGTGCCGAACCTGATCCATCACGCTGCCGAATTCCGGGTTGTTGCGCCCCCAGATGTCGGCGGTGAAGATATCCGCCTTGAACGCCACGGCGGCGATCACGATGAACATGATCAGCGGCACGATCTTGGCCACGGTGGTCACTTGATTGATGAACGCCGCCTCCTTGATCCCGCGCATCACCACAAAATGCACGGTCCAGAGCAGCACCGAAGCGCAGACGATGGCAATCGGCGTGTTGCCTTCGCCAAACACCGGAACGAAATAACCGAGGGTGCTGAACAGCAGCACGAAGTAGCCGACGTTGCCCAGCCAGGCGCTGATCCAGTAGCCCCAGGCCGAAGAAAAACCCATGTAATCGCCGAACCCGGCCTTGGCATAGGCGTACACCCCGGAGTCCAGCTCCGGCTTGCGATTGGCCAGGGTCTGGAACACGAACGCCAGGGTCAACATGCCGACGGCGGTGATTGCCCAACCGATCAGGATCGCCCCGGCATCGGCCCTGGCCGCCATGTTCTGCGGCAGGGAAAAAATCCCGCCGCCGATCATCGACCCCACCACCAGCGCGATCAGCGCGCTCAGGCGAAGCTTGTTCGGTGATTGCGACATCGTTGCATCTCCATTTTTCGTTGGTGGGCGGCAACGGCCACGAGATCGTCAGATAACGGGCGCTAACTAAACTGATGAAGAGTAATAACGTTTATTGGATAACGCCAACCAGCCTCTTATTTACTTGCACAAAATGGCTATTTTGGCACCGATATATTCATTTGTTTTATACGCACTTTTAATACATCGACCCTGTACAAAAAACCCATGAACAAAACTTGCAAATTCGGAAACCCCAACTAGCGTCATAATTCGAAACAAATACAAAAAGTGCTAAAACAAACTGCAAAAGGCTCTAGAACAGGCTTTACAGACAGAAACACTGTAAATGATGGCACTCCGCCAACAAACTGGGAACGCTCTCATTTAGTGATCTAAGTCAGCTGATTGAGCAGTCAACGGAATTAGTCTGTTGCCTCTCTTCTCCTGCATTGGAGTCATGCAATGTCTGAAGCTCCCGGAAAACTGAAACTCGGCGCGCTGGTTGCGTTAGTCGTGGGTTCGATGATTGGTGGCGGGATATTTTCCTTGCCACAAAACATGGCGGCCAGCGCGGATGTCGGCGCCATTCTGATCGGTTGGGCGATCACCGCCGTCGGCATGTTGACCCTGGCGTTCGTGTTCCAGACCCTGGCCAACCGCAAACCCGATCTTGATGGCGGGGTTTACGCCTACGCCAAGGCCGGGTTCGGCGACTACATGGGCTTCTCGTCCGCCTGGGGGTACTGGATCAGTGCCTGGCTGGGCAACGTGGGGTACTTCGTACTTTTGTTCAGCACCCTCGGCTACTTCTTTCCGATATTTGGGGAGGGGAATACCCCCGCTGCCGTGATCGGCGCCTCGGTGCTGCTGTGGGGCGTACATTTCCTCGTACTGCGAGGAATAAAGGAAGCAGCGTTCATCAACCTGGTGACCACTGTCGCCAAGATCGTGCCGCTGCTGCTGTTCATGTTGATTGCGTTGTTCGCCTTCAAACTGGACATCTTCACCGCCGACATCTGGGGCCTGAAGAACCCGGACCTGGGCAGCGTGATGGACCAGGTGCGCAAGATGATGCTGGTCACCGTGTGGGTGTTCATCGGCATCGAAGGCGCGAGCATCTTTTCGGCCCGGGCGGAAAAACGCAGCGACGTGGGTAAGGCCACCGTGATCGGCTTCGTCACCGTGCTGCTGTTTTTGGTCCTGGTCAACGTGCTGTCGCTGGGGATCATGACCCAGCCGGAACTGGCCAAACTGCAGAATCCGTCGATGGCCGCCGTGCTGGAGCACGTGGTCGGTCACTGGGGTGCGGTGCTGATCAGCGTCGGTTTGATCATCTCGTTGCTGGGGGCGTTGCTGTCGTGGGTGCTGCTGTGCGCGGAGATCATGTTCGCCGCCGCCAAGGACCACACCATGCCGGAGTTTCTGCGCAAGGAAAACGCCAACCATGTACCGGTCAACGCCCTGTGGCTGACCAACGCCATGGTGCAGGTTTTCCTGATCATCACGCTGTTCTCGGCCAGCACTTACCTGTCGCTGATCTACCTCGCCACCTCGATGATCCTGGTGCCTTACCTGTGGTCGGCAGCCTACGCCTTGCTGCTGGCGGTGCGCGGCGAAAGCTACGAAGGCGCCCCGGGCGAGCGGCAGAAGGATCTCATCATCGGCGCCGTGGCCCTGATCTACGCGGTCTGGCTGTTGTACGCCGGCGGCATCAAGTACCTGCTGCTGTCCGCCCTGCTCTACGCCCCCGGTGTGATCTTGTTCGCCAAGGCCAAGCTGGAAATCAACAAACCGGTTTTCACCAACGTCGAGAAGCTGATTTTCGCTACGGTGGTCGTCGGCGCCATGGTGGCAGCCTACGGTCTCTATGACGGCTTCCTGACTCTGTAAACCCCCTGTTTTTGTCATCTGGAGGATCACTGTAATGACCACGGAAAAAGTTAAGTACGGCGTCCATTCCGAGGCCGGCAAACTGCGCAAAGTCATGGTTTGCTCCCCAGGCCTGGCCCATCAGCGGCTGACCCCGAACAACTGCGATGAACTGCTGTTCGATGATGTGCTGTGGGTGGCCCAGGCCAAGCGCGACCACTTCGACTTCGTTACCAAGATGCGCGAACGCAACATCGATGTGCTGGAAATGCACAACCTGCTGACCGACATCGTCGCCATCCCCGAAGCCCTGGACTGGATTCTGGAGCGCAAGGTCACCGCCAACTCGGTGGGCCTTGGCCTGATCAATGAAACCTCTTCGTGGCTGCGCAGCCTGGAACCGCGTCACATCGCCGAGTTCCTGATCGGCGGCGTCTCGGGCGACGATTTGCCCACCAGTTTCGGTGGCAAGGCCATCGAGATGTTCCGCGACTTCCTCGGCAACTCCAGCTTCATCCTGCCACCGCTGCCCAACACCCAGTTCACCCGCGACACCACCTGCTGGATTTACGGTGGCGTCACCCTCAACCCGATGTACTGGCCGGCACGTCGTCAGGAAACCCTGCTGACCACCGCCATCTACAAATTCCACCCCGAGTTCAACAAAGCAGATTTCGAGATCTGGTACGGCGACCCGGACCTGGACCACGGTAACTCCACCCTTGAGGGAGGTGATGTGATGCCGATCGGCAACGGCGTGGTCTTGATCGGCATGGGTGAACGCTCGTCGCGCCAGGCCATTGCCCAACTGGCGGTGAACCTGTTCAAAAACAAAGCCGTGGAGAAAGTGATCGTCGCCGGCCTGCCGAAATCCCGCGCGGCGATGCACCTGGACACCGTCTTCAGCTTCTGCGATCGCGACCTCGTCACGATCTTCCCGGAAGTGGTGAACCAGATTGTCGCCTTCACCCTGCGCCCTGATGAAAGCAAGGCGGGCGGCATCGATATTCGCCGCGAAGAAACCAGCTTCCTCGACACCGTGGCCCAGGCCCTGAACCTCAAAGCGTTGCGCGTGGTGGAAACCGGCGGCAACAGCTTCGCCGCCGAACGCGAGCAATGGGACGACGGCAACAACGTAGTGGCCGTGGAGCCAGGCGTGGTCATCGGCTACGACCGCAATACCTACACCAACACCCTGCTGCGCAAGGCCGGTGTGGAAGTGATCACCATCAGCGCCGGCGAACTCGGCCGGGGACGGGGCGGCGGCCATTGCATGACCTGCCCGATCATCCGCGACCCGATTGACTACTAACCTATTGCCTTGGCTCGCGCTGCCCAAGGGCATGCGCAGGCCAAGGGGATTACCGACACCTTAGGAGATCCAAAATGGCGTTCAATATCCATAACCGCAATCTGCTGAGCCTGGAACACCACACCCCTCGCGAATTGCGCTACCTGCTCGACCTGTCCCGCGACCTCAAGCGTGCCAAGTACACCGGCACCGAACAGCAGCATCTCAAGGGCAACAACATCGCGCTGATCTTCGAAAAAACCTCGACCCGCACCCGCTGCGCGTTTGAAGTTGCAGCCTATGACCAGGGCGCCAACGTCACCTACATCGACCCGAACTCCTCGCAGATCGGCCACAAGGAAAGCATGAAGGACACCGCCCGCGTGCTCGGGCGCATGTATGACGCCATCGAGTACCGTGGTTTCAAGCAGGAAATCGTCGAGGAACTGGCCAAGTTCGCCGGCGTACCGGTGTTCAACGGCTTGACCGACGAATATCACCCGACGCAAATGATCGCCGACGTGCTGACCATGCGTGAGCACGCCGACAAGCCGATCCACGAGATCAGCTACGCCTACCTGGGCGATGCACGCAACAACATGGGCAACTCGCTGCTGCTGATCGGCGCCAAGCTCGGCATGGACGTGCGCATCTGTGCGCCAAAAGCCCTGTGGCCGGCGGACGACCTGGTGGCGCGCTGCAAACAGTACGGCGAAGAAAGCGGTGCGCGCATTACTCTCACCGAAGACCCGAAAGCGGCGGTCAAGGGCGTGGACTTCATCCATACCGATGTGTGGGTGTCGATGGGCGAGCCGGTCGAAGCCTGGGCCGAACGCATCCAGCAACTGCTGCCGTACCAGGTCAACGCCGAACTGATGAAAGCCACCGGC
Source organism: Pseudomonas sp. PDM30 (assembly GCF_019218985.1). NCBI lineage: Bacteria > Pseudomonadati > Pseudomonadota > Gammaproteobacteria > Pseudomonadales > Pseudomonadaceae > Pseudomonas > Pseudomonas sp. PDM30. The sequence goes on along the minus strand of NZ_JAHUWM010000001.1, from coordinate 364,790 downwards.
AACCCGCGCACCAAGTTCATGCACTGCCTGCCGGCGTTCCACAACTGTGATACCAAAGTCGGCAAGCAGATTGCCGAGCAGTACCCGTACCTGAGCAACGGCATCGAAGTGACCGATGACGTGTTCGAGTCGCCGGCCTGCATCGCCTTCGAGCAAGCGGAAAACCGCATGCACACCATCAAGGCGATTCTGGTGTCGACGCTGGCTGATCTATAACGGCTGACTGACTCCCACTGACGGAACACGATCAATGTGGGAGCTGGCTTGCCTGCGATGGCAGCGCCGCGGTGCATCTGACAGACCGAGGCGATCCCATCGCGAGCAAGCTCGCTCCCACAGGATCGGGTTCCATCGACAGACCGAGTCGCCCGCTTACTTCTCTTTTAGAAGGACTAGCACCATGCGTATCGTCGTAGCTCTTGGCGGTAATGCCCTGCTCCGCCGGGGCGAACCCATGACCGCTGACAACCAGCGCGCCAACATCCGGATCGCCACCGAACAGATCGCCAAGATCCATCCCGGCAACCAACTGGTCATTGCCCACGGCAATGGCCCTCAAGTCGGCCTGCTGTCATTGCAGGCGGCGGCCTACACCTCGGTTTCGCCTTATCCGCTGGACGTGCTCGGTGCCGAAACCGAAGGCATGATCGGCTACATCATCGAACAGGAACTGGGCAATCTGCTGGACTTCGAAGTGCCCTTCGCGACCTTGCTGACCCAGGTCGAAGTCGATGCCAATGACCCGGCCTTCAAGAACCCGACCAAACCCATCGGCCCTGTCTATACCAAGGAAGAGGCCGAAGCACTCGCCGCCGAGAAAGGCTGGGCCATTGCCCCGGACGGCGACAAATACCGTCGCGTGGTCGCCAGCCCGAAACCGAAACGCATCTTCGAAATCCGTCCGATCAAATGGCTGCTGGAAAAAAGCAGCATCGTGATCTGCGCCGGCGGTGGCGGCATTCCGACCATGTATACCTCGCCCGGCAAACTCGAGGGCGTCGAAGCGGTCATCGACAAGGACCTGTGCTCGGCGCTGCTGGCCGAACAGCTTGAAGCCGATCTGCTGGTGATCGCTACCGACGTCAACGCCGCCTTCATCGACTTTGGCAAACCCACGCAGAAAGCCATCGCCCAGGCCCACCCCGACGAAATGGAAAAACTCGGCTTCGCCGCCGGCTCCATGGGACCGAAGGTGCAGGCAGCCTGCGAATTCGCGCGCCATACTGGGAAAGTCGCAGTGATCGGCTCGCTCTCGGACATCGAAGCGATCGTCCAGGGCAAGGCCGGTACGCGCATCAGTACGGCGACACCGGGCATCAGCTATCAGTAAACGAAACGGCGGGGCAGGCCTGGGGCCGGCCCTGATTCAAGATCTTTTGAAGGAGAGTCAACAATGGCAACGTTCGAGCCGGGTCACCTGCACATCGAGCGACACGCGCTGAACAAGGATGACGTCAGCTACAACATCTGCATCGACTATGAAGTCGCCCAGGATCCCAAGGAAGGCAAAGGGATGCAGTTCAAGATGCACGGCAGCATCCAGGGCAAGGACATGAGCGAGACGTTCTTCCTGCCCAAGGACATGGCCTACAACTTCGCCAGCAACGTCACCAAGATTGCCGAGAAGCACGGCATCCCGAAAACCCATAGCAACATCGGTTCGATCCACAAGCATTACGACGCCATGTTCGAGGACGTGCGGGTACAACTGAACATGAAATCGGGCGACCCGGTCAAACCCGAGCATCTGGAATAACCCCGGACTCTGTGAACACCACCGATCCCTGTGGGAGCGAGCTTGCTCGCGATAGCGGCCTGTCATCCACCATTGATGTTGACTGACACACTGCCATCGCGAGCAAGCTCGCTCCCACAGGGGGCGTTCGCCCAATCGAAGTCCGCGCAGGATTTCACCATTAGCCCGCCCCAAGGCATACTTGCCACCCTTCGCACTGCAGAACCCAAGACCGCCCCATGCGTATCCACGTCAGCTTCATCGACCGCGTCGGTATCACCCAGGAAGTCCTGGCCCTGCTCGGCGGGCGCAATCTGAACCTGGATGCGGTGGAAATGGTCCCGCCCAATGTTTATATCGACGCCCCGACGCTGAGCCCGCAAGTCCTCGAGGAATTGCGCGATGCCCTGTTCAGCGTGCGAGGCGTGCAAGCGGTGACGGTGGTCGACATCCTGCCCGGACAGCGCCGACACCTGCAGCTCGACGCCTTGCTCGCAGCCATGACCGACCCGGTACTGGCACTGGACAGCGACGGCAAGGTGCTGCTGGCCAACCCGGCCCTGATCGCCCTGTACGGCCGCGAACCGGACGGTGAAAGCGTGGCCGACCTGTTTGCCGACCCGGCCTTGCTCGACGCCCTGCTCGAACACGGCTTTCGCCTGCCGCTGCGGGAAATCACCGTCAACGGCCAGACCCTATTGCTCGACGCCACACCGATTACCGACGCCGGCGCCCTGCTGACCCTGTACCAACCGAACCGCATCGGCGAACGCCTTTCCGCGCTGCACCATGACCACGCCGAAGGTTTCGATGCCCTGCTCGGCGAGTCCCCGGTGATCCGCACCCTCAAGGCGCGCGCCCAGCGGGTGGCGGCCCTCGATGCACCGTTGCTGATCCAGGGCGAAACCGGCACCGGCAAGGAACTGGTGGCCCGCGCCTGCCATGCCATCAGCGCCCGGCACAGTTCCCCCTTTCTGGCGTTGAACTGCGCGGCATTGCCGGAGAACCTCGCCGAAAGTGAACTGTTCGGCTACGCCCCCGGCGCCTTCACCGGCGCACAACGGGGCGGCAAACCCGGTTTAATGGAACTGGCCAACCAGGGCACGGTGTTTCTCGATGAAATCGGCGAGATGTCGCCGTACTTGCAAGCCAAATTGCTGCGTTTCCTCAACGACGGCAGTTTTCGCCGGGTCGGCGGTGACAGAGAGGTCAAGGTCAACGTACGGATCCTCAGCGCCACCCACCGCGACCTGGAAAAAATGGTCAGCGAAGGCCTGTTCCGCGAGGACCTGTTCTATCGCCTCAACGTCCTCAACGTCGAAGTGCCGCCCCTGCGCGAGCGCGGCCAGGACATTCTGCTGCTGGCCCGCTACTTCATGCAGCAGGCCTGTGCGCAGATCCAGCGACCGATCTGTCGCCTGGCGCCGGGCACTTATCCGGCGCTGCTGGGCAACCGCTGGCCAGGCAACGTGCGGCAATTGCAGAACGTGATCTTCCGCGCCGCGGCGATCTGCGAAAGCAGCCTGGTGGACATCGGCGACCTCGACATCGCCGGCACCTCGGTAGCCCGCCAGGGCGATCATGACGTCGACAGCCTGGAACAGGCCATGGACGAGTTCGAGAAAACCCTGCTGGAAAAACTCTACGCCAGCTACCCCTCGACCCGGCAACTCGCGACCCGTCTGCAAACCTCCCACACGGCAATTGCCCATCGGTTGCGCAAGTACGGGATTCCGAGCAAGGCCTGAGGCCTGACACCGAACAAACCTGTGGGAGCGAGCTTGCTCGCGATGGCGGTATTACATTCAACGTTTGTGTCGGCTGATACTCCCTCATCGCGAGCAAGCTCGCTCCCACAGGTTTTGTGTCCGGTGCGAAACCGCGCCAAAAACGACTTCCACCTGTACTGAAAGCGCTACAGCGGAACGATATCGCTACACCCCTCTCCGATCACGGCTGTGCAAGGCTTTGATCCACCTCGGCTTTTATCCTTGACATATACCGTATCGATTTCGCTACAACGAGTGAATTTCAGCGTTTGTCGAAACCACCTAAATCATTGATCAATAACAATAAAAACAACGTTGGCCGCGTTCTTGCTATGTAGTCCTCCATAACCTGGGCATTGCCCAAGCCTTCAATCGCGTCCACCAGACGAGTCTGGCCCCTTAGGAGTTTCCATGAGCGAGTTGCGTTTTACTGAAGATCACGAATGGCTGCGCACCGAAGCTGACGGCAGCGTCACGGTCGGCATCACCGCTTTCGCACAGAACGCCCTGGGCGACGTGGTTTTCGTTCAACTGCCTGAGCTGCAGTCCTACGACAAAGGCGCCGAAGCCGCCACCGTGGAATCGGTAAAGGCTGCAAGCGGCGTATACATGCCGCTGGACGGCGAAGTGCTGGAAGTGAACCCGGCGCTCGACAGCAGCCCGGAACTGGTCAACGAAGATCCGCTGGGCGAAGGCTGGTTCTTCCGTTTCAAACCAAGCGACGCCGCCGCTGTCGGCCAACTGCTGGATCAGGACGCCTACGACCGCCTGATCAAAGCCCAAGCCGAAGCCTGAGGAGCACCGACATGACCCAGATCAATTTGACTACCGCCAACGAATTCATCGCCCGTCACATCGGCCCGCGCGCCGGTGACGAGCAAGCCATGCTCAACAGCCTCGGTTTCGACTCCCTGGAAGCCCTGAGCGCCAGCGTGATTCCCGACAGCATCAAGGGCACCAGTGTCCTCGGCCTGGAGGACGGCTTGAGCGAAGCCGATGCCCTGGCCTTGATCAAGTCCATCGCGACTAAAAACCAGCTGTTCAAGACCTTCATCGGCCAGGGTTACTACGGCACCCACACGCCGTCGCCGATCCTGCGCAACCTGCTGGAAAACCCGGCCTGGTACACCGCCTACACCCCGTACCAGCCAGAAATTTCCCAAGGCCGTCTCGAAGCGCTGCTGAACTTCCAGACCCTGATCAGCGACCTCACCGGCCTGCCGATCGCCAACGCCTCGCTACTCGACGAAGCCACCGCCGCTGCCGAAGCCATGACCTTCTGCAAACGCCTGAGCAAGAACAAAGGCAGCCACGCCTTCTTCGCTTCCGTGCATTGCCACCCGCAAACCCTCGACGTACTGCGCACCCGTGCCGAGCCTTTGGGCATCGACGTGGTGGTGGGTGACGAGCGTGAACTGAGCGACGTGACGCCATTCTTCGGCGCGCTGCTGCAATACCCGGCGAGCAACGGTGATGTGTTCGATTACCGCGAGCTGACCGAGCGCTTCCACGCTGCCAACGCCCTCGTCGCCGTGGCTGCGGACCTACTGGCCCTGACCGTGCTGACCGCGCCGGGCGAATTCGGCGCCGACGTGGCCATCGGCAGCGCACAACGCTTCGGCGTGCCGCTGGGCTTCGGTGGCCCACACGCGGCGTACTTCTCCACCAAGGACGCATTTAAGCGTGACATGCCGGGCCGTCTGGTCGGTGTTTCCGTAGACCGTTTCGGCAACCCGGCCCTGCGCCTGGCCATGCAGACCCGCGAGCAACACATCCGTCGCGAGAAAGCCACCAGCAACATCTGCACCGCGCAAGTACTGCTGGCCAACATCGCCAGCATGTATGCCGTGTACCACGGTCCAAAAGGCCTGACGCAAATCGCCAATCGCGTGCATCACCTGACTGCAATCCTGGCCAAAGGCTTGAGCGCACTGGGCCTGAGCGTCGAGCAGGCGAGCTTCTTCGACACCCTGACGGTGAAGGCCGGCGCGCAAACCGCCGCCCTGCACGACAAGGCACACGCCCAGCGCATCAATCTGCGCGTGGTCGATGGTGAGCGCCTGGGCCTGTCCCTGGACGAAACCACCACTCAGGCCGACGTTGAAACCCTGTGGAGCCTGCTGTCCGACGGCAAGGCCCTGCCGGACTTCGCCGCCCTCGCCGCCTCGGTGCAGAGCGCCATCCCGGCCACGCTGGTGCGTCAGTCACCGATCCTCAGCCACCCGGTGTTCAACCGCTATCACTCGGAAACCGAGCTGATGCGCTACCTGCGCAAACTGGCGGACAAGGACCTGGCGCTGGACCGCACCATGATCCCGCTGGGTTCGTGCACCATGAAACTCAACGCCGCCAGCGAAATGATCCCGGTGACCTGGGCCGAGTTCGGTGCCCTGCACCCGTTCGCCCCGGCCGAGCAAAGCGCTGGCTACCAGCAACTGACCGACGAGCTGGAAGCGATGCTCTGCGCTGCCACCGGTTATGACTCGGTGTCCCTGCAACCGAACGCCGGCTCCCAGGGTGAATACGCAGGTCTGCTGGCGATCCGTGCCTACCACCAGAGCCGTGGCGAAGACCGTCGCGACATCTGCCTGATCCCGTCGTCGGCCCACGGCACTAACCCGGCCACCGCACAAATGGCCGGCATGCGCGTGGTCGTCACCGCGTGCGACGCCCGAGGCAACGTCGACATCGAAGACCTGCGCGCCAAGGCCATCGAGCACCGCGAACACCTCGCCGCGCTGATGATCACCTACCCGTCGACCCACGGCGTGTTCGAAGAAGGGATCCGCGAAATCTGCGGCATCATTCATGACAACGGCGGCCAGGTGTACATCGACGGCGCCAACATGAACGCCATGGTCGGCCTCTGTGCCCCGGGCAAGTTCGGCGGCGACGTTTCGCACCTGAACCTGCACAAGACCTTCTGCATTCCCCACGGTGGTGGCGGCCCGGGCGTCGGCCCGATCGGCGTGAAGTCGCACCTGGCGCCATTCCTGCCGGGCCACGCACAGATGGAGCGCAAGGAAGGCGCCGTTTGCGCGGCACCGTTCGGCAGCGCGAGCATCCTGCCGATCACCTGGATGTACATTCGTATGATGGGTGGCGCGGGCCTCAAGCGTGCTTCGCAGCTGGCGATCCTCAATGCCAACTACATCTCCCGTCGCCTGGAAGAGCACTATCCAGTGCTGTACACCGGCAGCAACGGCCTGGTGGCGCACGAGTGCATCCTCGACCTGCGTCCACTGAAAGACAGCAGCGGCATCAGTGTCGATGACGTCGCCAAGCGTCTGATCGACTTCGGCTTCCACGCGCCGACCATGTCGTTCCCGGTGGCAGGCACGCTGATGATCGAGCCGACCGAAAGCGAATCCAAGGAAGAACTGGACCGCTTCTGCGACGCCATGATCCGCATCCGCGAAGAAATCCGCGCAGTGGAAAATGGCACGCTGGACAAGGACGACAACCCGCTGAAGAACGCGCCGCACACCGCCAAGGAACTGGTTGGCGAGTGGTCGCACCCGTACAGCCGTGAACAAGCGGTTTACCCGGTTGCGTCGCTGATCGAAGGCAAGTACTGGCCACCGGTCGGTCGCGTCGACAACGTGTTCGGCGACCGCAACCTGGTCTGCGCCTGCCCGTCGATCGAAAGCTACGCTTAAACCAATGAGGGGGCGGTTGATCCCGCCCCCTTTTTGCAGGAACACCACATCTGTGGGAGCGAGCTTGCTCGCGATAGCGGTCTTTCAATCAACATCTCTGGTGAATGTCAGTCCGTCATCGTCGGAACGCCGCCCGGAGCAAGCTCGCTCCCACAGGGATCTGTGCCAAGTCTTATGTTCCGTGAATTCCTATAACAAGAAACCGGAGAACCACCATGTCGTTAAGCGTGTTCGACCTGTTCAAGATTGGCATCGGCCCCTCCAGTTCCCACACCGTCGGCCCGATGCGTGCCGCTGCGCGCTTCGCCGAAGGTTTGCGCCGCGAAAACCTGCTTGAAGCCACCGCCTGCGTCAAAGTCGAGCTGTATGGTTCGCTCGGTGCCACCGGCAAGGGCCACGGCAGTGACAAGGCTGTGCTGCTCGGCCTGGAAGGCGAACACCCGGACACCGTGGATACAGAGACCGTCGCCGCGCGCCTGCAAGAGATTCGCGGCAACGGCCGCTTGAACCTGCTCGGCGAACACAGCATTGCGTTCAACGAGAAAGAACACCTGGCGATGATTCGCAAACCGTTGGCCTATCACCCCAACGGCATGATTTTCCGCGCCTTCGACGCCGCGGGCCTGCAGATCCGCAGCCGCGAGTACTACTCGGTCGGCGGCGGTTTTGTGGTCGATGAGGACGCCGCCGGCGCCGACCGCATCGTCGAAGACGCCACACCCCTGACCTTTCCGTTCAAAAGCGCCAAGGATCTTCTCGGTCATTGCGTCAAATACGGGCTGTCCATCAGCCAAGTGATGTTGACCAACGAAAGCGCCTGGCGTCCGGAAGCGGAAACCCGCGCCGGCCTGCTGAAAATCTGGCAAGTGATGCAGGACTGCGTCGCCGCCGGATGCCGCAATGAAGGCATCCTGCCCGGTGGGCTGAAGGTCAAGCGCCGGGCCGCCGCACTGCATCGGCAATTGTGCAAGAACCCGGAATCGTCGTTGCGCGATCCCCTGTCGGTGCTGGACTGGGTCAACCTCTACGCGCTGGCGGTCAACGAAGAAAACGCCAATGGCGGGCGCGTGGTCACGGCACCGACCAACGGCGCGGCCGGGATCATTCCGGCGGTGCTGCATTACTACATGCGCTTCATCCCCGGCGCGAATGACGACGGCGTGGTGCGCTTTCTGCTCACTGCCGCAGCCATCGGCATTCTGTACAAGGAAAACGCCTCGATCTCCGGCGCCGAAGTCGGCTGTCAGGGTGAAGTCGGCGTCGCCTGCTCGATGGCCGCCGGTGCCTTGTGCGAAGTACTCGGCGGCAGCGTGCAGCAAGTGGAAAACGCCGCGGAAATCGGCATGGAACACAACCTCGGACTGACCTGCGACCCGATTGGCGGGCTGGTGCAAGTGCCTTGCATCGAGCGCAACGCCATGGGCTCGGTCAAGGCCATCAATGCGGTGCGCATGGCGCTGCGCGGCGATGGACAACACTTCGTCTCCCTCGACAAGGTCATCCGCACCATGCGCCAGACCGGCGCCGACATGAAAAGCAAATACAAGGAAACCGCCCGTGGCGGTTTGGCGGTCAACATTATCGAGTGCTGATGCGCGCTCATCTGCACCCTTTTTCAGGAGCTGAATATGTCCACCGAACAACTGTTGAAAACTCCGTTGCACGCACTGCACATCGAACTCGGCGCCCGCATGGTGCCCTTCGCCGGCTACGATATGCCCGTGCAGTACCCGCTGGGCGTGATGAAAGAACACCAGCACACCCGCGACCAGGCGGGGTTGTTCGATGTCTCGCACATGGGCCAGATTCGCCTGACCGGCGCCAATGCCGCCAAGGCCCTGGAAACCCTGGTGCCTGTGGACATCATCGACCTGCCAGTGGGCATGCAACGCTACGCGATGTTCACCAATGCGACGGGCGGCATCCTCGATGACCTGATGGTCGCCAACCTGGGTAATGACGAACTGTTCCTGGTGGTCAACGCCGCCTGCAAGGACCAGGACCTGGCACACCTGCGCAAGCACATTGGCGACCAGTGCACGATCGAACCGCTGTTCGAAGAGCGCGCCCTGCTCGCCCTGCAAGGCCCGGCTGCAGTGACCGTGCTTGCACGTCTGGCCCCCGAAGTGGCGAAGATGACTTTCATGCAGTTCGCCCGCGTGAAGCTGCTGGGCGTGGACTGCTTTGTCAGCCGTTCGGGTTACACCGGTGAAGACGGTTTCGAAATTTCCGTACCCGCCACCAACGCCGAAGCCCTGGCTCGAGCCCTGCTCGCTGAAGCCGAAGTGGCCGCCATCGGCCTGGGCGCCCGCGACTCCCTGCGCCTGGAAGCGGGTTTGTGCCTGTACGGCCACGACATGAACACCGACACCACCCCGATCGAAGCGAGCCTGCTGTGGGCGATCTCCAAGCCACGTCGCGCTGATGGCGCACGGGCCGGCGGCTTCCCAGGCGCCGAAACCGTATTCGCCCAGCAACAGGCAGGCGTGAGCCGCAAACGTGTAGGTCTGCTACCACAGGAACGTACACCCGTGCGCGAAGGCGCCGAGATCGTCAACGAAGCCGGCGACATCATCGGCAGCGTCTGCAGCGGTGGTTTCGGGCCAACCCTGGGCGGCCCGCTAGCCATGGGTTACGTCGACAGCGCTTACATCGCACTGGACACACCGGTCTGGGCGATCGTTCGTGGGAAAAAGGTGCCTTTGCTTGTAAGCAAAATGCCATTTGTTCCACAACGCTACTATCGCGGCTGATTGAATGTTCCTATAAGTAACGCGGTTGCGTTAACGGCGCACTAATGTGTAACGCAACCGCCATAAAATAGTGCATTGTTTGGCTATAAGCTTCGATTATGAACTTTGCTTATAACGATCGAAAACAATTGAACAAGGTTAGTGAATAAGGCCCCACTAGTGGACTTACTTTGCCATCAACCTGAGGAAATACGGGGCCTACACGGGGCTTGTTTTTTCTCCCGTAGTTGGCGTAGAGTTTGTTCACTGTGTTTGCATGGGTCGCTTGGAATCGTGACCTGGGCAGTAGCCTACAAGTTAGCTACATCCCGTTCGACGTCTTCTTACTCTCCTGCAACCAGCCCCAGTACTCTTTCATGAGAAGGAGACTGTCATTAATTTTTGCGTCAAAGGAAATAAGAAATGTCCCAACGTCAGAGCGGTACCGTCAAGTGGTTTAACGACGAGAAAGGTTTTGGTTTTATCACTCCTGAAAGCGGTCCGGATCTGTTCGTGCATTTCCGCGCCATCCAGGGCAACGGCTTCAAGAGCCTGAAAGAAGGCCAGAAAGTGACTTTCATCGCCGTGCAGGGCCAGAAAGGCATGCAGGCTGACGAAGTACAAGCAGAAGCCTAATCTTCTGTAACGAAAAAGCCCCTGATGCTGACATCAGGGGCTTTTTTGTGCGCGTAAATCCGTAAAATGGCTTCTTTTTCGCCGAGAGCCTGCCATGTCGAAACACCTGCTTACCCCCCAGGGCGACTTTCCTGCCGCTGGCCTGGGTCGTCGCCTGGCAGCCATGTTCTATGATTTCCTGTTGTGCACCGCCCTGCTGATCGTCACCAGCGGCATCTACAAGATGATCCAGATGGCGATCATCGGCGAAGAAAGGATGCGCACCCTTACCGAAGCCGGGGCGCTGGACGGCGATCCCCTGCTCTCCACGGTCCTGCTGTTCGTACTGTTCGGCTTCTTCGCCAAATTCTGGACCTGGTCCGGTCAGACCCTGGGCATGCAGGTCTGGTGCATCCGCGTACAGAATGCCGATGGCTCGTCCATCAGCCTGTGGCAGGCGCTGCTGCGCTTTGTGGTGTCGATTGCTTCGTTGCTGTGTGTTGGCCTGGGATTCTTCTGGTCGCTGTTCGACAAACAGAAACGCAGCTGGCATGACATCTACTCCAATACCGAACTGGTGCGGATTCCGAAGAAGACCAAATAATTTCCCGACGCAGAAACCACTGTGGGAGCGAGCTTGCTCGCGATGGCGTGGTGTCAGTCAACTTCAATGGTGACTGATACACCGCTATCGCGAGCAAGCTCGCTCCCACAGTTTTTTTGGGCCTGGTTGAAAGATCTCAGGCGTTACCGGCCAGCTTCATCCGCGCCGCTTGGGTGAAATCGAGCATGCGCTTGAGCGGCCGGATCGCCTGCGGGATCAGTGCCGGATCGACAAAGATCTCGTTCGCCCCTTCCTTCAACGCCTTGAGCGTGCGCTCAAGGGTGTTCATGGCCATCCACGGGCAATGTGCACAACTGCGGCACGCCGCGCCGTTACCCGCCGTTGGGGCTTCGATAAAGACCTTGTCCGGGCACAACTGCTGCATCTTGTAGAAAATGCCGCGGTCGGTCGCAACGATCAGCGTCTTGTTCGGCAGGCTCTGTGCCGCCGCGATCAACTGACTGGTGGAGCCCACGGCGTCCGCCAGTTCGATCACCGAGGTCGGCGACTCCGGGTGCACCAGAATCGCCGCATCCGGGTACAGCGCCTTCATGTCTTCAAGCTGCTTGGACTTGAACTCTTCGTGAACGATGCAGGCACCGTCCCACAGCAGCATGTCGGCACCGGTCTGGCGCTGGATGTAGGTCCCCAGGTGCTTGTCCGGGCCCCAGATGATGGTCTCGCCGTTGTCCATCAGGCTTTCGACGATCTCCAGCGCACAGCTTGAAGTCACCACCCAATCCGCTCGGGCCTTTACCGCAGCCGAAGTGTTGGCGTACACCACCACCGTGCGCTCCGGGTGTTGATCGCAGAACGCGGAAAACTCGTCCACAGGGCAACCCAGGTCGAGCGAACAGGTCGCTTCGAGCGTAGGCATCAGCACGCGTTTTTCCGGGTTGAGGATCTTGGCAGTCTCACCCATGAACTTCACGCCGGCGACGACCACGGTCTTGGCCGGATGGGCGTTGCCGAAACGGGCCATTTCCAGCGAGTCGGAAACACAACCGCCCGTCTCTTCGGCCAGCGCCTGAATGACAGGGTCACAATAGAAGTGGGCCACCAGCACCGCGTCCTGAGCCTTGAGCTCGGCAGCGATGGCAGCACGGTAATAAGCCTCTTCATCGGCAGTCAGCGGCTTGGGCTGTTTGGCGTCGAGGTGGGCTTGAACCAGAAGGCGTTCGGAAATTTGCGTCATGTTCGCAAGACCTGCAGGCGCATTCGCGCGAAAGTCGAGTATACACCCGGCTCCGGACCCTACGGGGTACCGCCGGGAAAGTGAGTATTCATCAGGCACGGACAGCGTTGAAGCTGCGCAAGGCTACAGAATATCCGATGGATGCAAAAGGTGATTCTGATCTGCGTCATGGGCAGCAGCCCGCAACGAGGCGGACCTGAATCGCGGGCAAAAAAAAACCCGGAAATCCTCACTTGCGTGGGCCTTCCGGATTTTCTAAACCGCCAAAAATGGTGGGTCGTGTGGGATTCGAACCTACGACCAATTGGTTAAAAGCCAACTGCTCTACCAACTGAGCTAACGACCCGCTGTGTGGTGGCGCGTATAATACTGATTTTTAAGGACTATTCAACACCTATTTTGAAATAAATCAAAAATAAGGGGTTGGATCGCTGATTCCGGCCGCTGCAAAGCCTTCCGCACGCAGTCGGCAGCTGTCGCACTTGCCGCACGCACGGCCTTCATCGTCGGCCTGATAGCAGGAAACGGTCAGCCCGTAGTTCACGCCAAGCTTCACGCCCGCCTGGACGATCTGCGCCTTGCTGAGGTTTTGCAGCGGTGCCTGAATACGGAAGCCATTGCCTTCAACACCGGCTTTGGTTGCCAGGTTGGCCATGCGCTCGAACGACTCGATGAACTCGGGACGGCAGTCCGGGTAACCGGAGTAATCCACGGCGTTGACACCGATGAAGATGTCCCGTGCGCCGAGTACTTCTGCCCAGCCCAGGGCCAGGGACAGGAACACCGTGTTACGCGCAGGCACGTAAGTCACGGGAATGCCTTCACCGAGCTCCTCTGGAATATCGATGCTGCTGTCGGTCAGGGCCGAGCCGCCCATGCCGTTCAGGTTCAGGCCGATCACCTTGTGCTCGACCACACCCAGGTCCCGCGCCACACGCTCGGCGGCGTACAGTTCGGCGTGAGAGCGCTGGCCGTAGTCGAAGCTCATGGTGTAGCAGCTGTAGCCTTCGGCGCGAGCCATGGCCACGACGGTCGCCGAGTCCAGGCCACCGGACAGCAGGATGACCGCACGTTTTTCAGCAGTATTGAGTTGTTCAGTCATTTCAGCGCCCCGGCTCGTCATTCCATAGATATTTATGCAGCTGCAATTGCAAACGCACTGGCAGGTTGTCCGCCACCACCCAGTCCGCCAGATCCCGGGCATTGAGATCATGGTGACTTGGCGAGAACAGAACCTCACCGGCACGCTGGTCCAGACCGTATTGGATCAGCTTGGAAACGGACCAGTCATAGTCCTCTCGCGAGCAGATGACAAACTTCACCTGATCGTTGGGCGTGAGCAGCTCGATGTTTTCGTAGCGGTTGCGGTGTGCTTCCTTCGAACCCGGGGTTTTCAGGTCGACAACGCGACTGACCCGGGAATCTACTGCCGAGATATCGATGGAGCCACTGGTTTCCAGTGACACTTCGTAACCAGCGTCACACAAGCGCTTAAGCAAGGGAATGGCGTTGGGCTGTGCCAGGGGCTCGCCGCCCGTGACGCAGACGTAACGCGGGCGAAATCCTGCGACCTGCTCGAGGATGTCGTCGAGCGTGCGAATGGTCCCGCCGGTGAACGCGTAGGCGCTGTCGCAGTATTGGCAACGCAGAGGGCAACCGGTCAGGCGCACAAAAACAGTGGGCAGGCCGGCAGTCCGCGTTTCACCCTGCAACGAGTAGAAAACTTCGGTGATTCTCAATGTGTCTTGCATAGTCGCCACGGGCGTAACAGCTAAACAGGCTGTCCGCCTCCGTCAGGCACTTGAAGGAACCCCGGCAAAGCGCAGGCCCCCAAAAGCGTGTTTCATAAAAAGGGCGTGAATTCTAACGAAAAAACCCGCGACAAGCGCGGGTTTCTTTGAAACGGGTCAAGCAGGCTTACATTTTTTGCAGATCGCGCTGGGCCAACTGAGCGGCGGAAGTGCCCGGATATTGGGAAACCACCTGCTGCAGAATGCCTTTGACTCGGTCGGTATGCCCCAAGCGGCGCTCTACATCAGCGAGCTTGTACAGCGAGTCCGGCACTTTGGCGTGCTTGGGATACAACTGCGAAACCTTGGCAAATGCCTGACCTGCGCCTTGCAGATCGCCTTTGGCCAGGTTCACTTCGCCCAACCAGTATTGGGCGTTGCCCGCGTACTGGCTGTTCGGGTATTTGCGCAGGAATGCGGCAAAAGCCTGACTGGCCTTGTCGAAATCCTTGGCTTTGATCAGGTCGAAGGCAGCATCGTAGTAGAGCTTTTCCTTCGCCGGATCCGCCGGTTCGCTACCTGCGGCCGGTGCCTGGGCGGCAGCTGCCCCTGCACCAGCTGCTGCACCGGGGGCGTTCAAATCGCCACCGGTGGAAGAATTTTCAGGAGTCGCGGCTGGTGCAACGCCGGTTCCTATGCGCCGATCAAGATCCTGATATCGCTCCAGGTTTTCCTGCTTCATGCGCGCTACATCATTTTGCAGAACTTCAATCGCACCTTGCTGGCGCTCGATCTGTTGCTGCATTGATTGCAGTTGGTTGAACAGCTCGCCCTGTGCCGAGACAGGGGCCGAAACCCCTCCCCCGGCATAGGCGCCGTTCGTACCGTAACCTGCAGGCGGATAACTGCTCCCGCTATTGTTATAGCCGGAGTCGTTATCGACCACAGGAACCGCAGCCCACACCGCAAGCGGCGCGAGGCTGAGAGCCAGAACAGTTACAGCACGACGGCACGTTCGCATGACGAATTACTTACGCAGTTCGACGCGACGGTTTTGAGCCCAGGACTGCTCGTCGTTGCCGGTAGCAACTGGACGCTCTTCGCCGTAGGAAACCAGTTCCAGCTGAGCTGGGGAAACACCTTGCAGTACCAGGTAGCGCTGAACGGCTTTCGCACGACGCTCGCCCAGTGCCATGTTGTACTCACGAGTACCACGTTCGTCGGTGTTGCCTTCCAGAACAACGCGAGCGCCGTTTGCTTTCAGGTCTTTGGCGTGAACGTCCAGAGCGCGCATGGCTTCTGGCTTCAGGTCCGAGCTGTCGTATTCGAAGTAGAAAGTGGTGATAGCGCGCAGAGCAGCTTCTTCGCTCAGGGAGCCGTCAACTGCACCAGTGTTTGCGCCGTAACCAGCGTTTGGATCTACCGCGCCTTCACCGGCATTGTCGCCGCCTTTGGACGAGCAACCTACAGCTACAGCCATGGCCAGTGCCAGCGCAGCAAATTTACCAAACTTCAGCATTTCCATCGTGAAACTCCTAATGAACCCCAGTGTGTTAAGTACAACGTATAGCGCCGCGTCAGTTCAGGTAAGGGGACCAGGAAGGTTCTCTGACTTCGCCTTGTGCGGTAGGAAGCGGGAGCCTTACGCGTCCATTGATGGACACGAGCATCAAGACTCCCCGGCCCTGCTGGCGGGTGGCGTAGATTACCATGGTGCCGTTGGGCGCAACAGTAGGCGACTCGTCCAGAGTGCTATCAGTGAGGATTTTTACACTACCGCGCTGCAAATCCTGGGCCGCCACCTTGAAATTGGTGAAGCCATCCTGACGGTGAATCATGACAAGCGTCTTTTCATCAGCCGACAGTTTAGGGTTGGCGTTGTAGTTACCGACGAAAGTCACGCGTTCGGCACCGCCACCACCGGCACTGGTCTTGTAGATCTGCGGTTTGCCGCCACGGTCGGACGTGAAGTAGATGGTCGAGCCATCCTTGCCCCAGAACGGTTCGGTGTTGATGCCAGGACCGTTGGTGACGCGGCTGATCTGACGCGAACCCAGGTTCATCACATAGATGTCCGGGTTGCCGTCTTTCGACAGTACGAACGCCAGGCGATTGCCGTCCGGCGACCAGGCTGGCGCACCGTTCAGGCCTTCGAAGTTGGTGATCTGCTCACGGCGACCGGTGTCGATGTTCTGCATGAAGATGCGTGGACGCTTCTGCTCGAAGGAGACATAAGCGATGCGCTTGCCATCCGGTGCGAAACGCGGCGACAGGATCGGCTCGCGCGACTGCAGCAGGGTCACGGCGCGAGCACCGTCGTAGTCCGAACGTTGCAGGGTGTATCGAGTGTTGTTCTCGGAGAAACGCTCGGCCGTTACGTACAGCAGGCGAGTCGAGAAGGCACCCTTGATACCCGTTAGTTTTTCGAACGACTGGTCGGAGATGTAGTGCGCCATGTCGCGCAACTGATCGACGCCGCCGGACACGCTGCCGGTCAGCACTTGCTGCTCGGTGGCCACGTTGAACAGTGCGTATTGCACCTGCAGGCGACCGCCCGCCGGCACAATGCTGCCGACCATGACGTACTGGGCGCCCAGTGCCTTGAAGTCACGGAAGATGATTTCGCTGGCCTGGCTCGGCTGGCTGATCATGTTCTGCTTTGGAAGCGGCGAGTAGTAACCCGAGTTGCGCAGGTCGTTACCGATGATTTCCGCCATGTCGTCCGGCAGCACGCTACCGCCCTGGAAGCCGAACGGCACGACTGCGATCGGGGTCGCCCGATCGCTGCCGCTGGTAACCAGAATGTTTTTCTCATCTGCCATCGCCATCCCTGCCATGCAGCAGATAACGACCAGCATTCCTCGAAGAAGGTTTCTCACAAGGCTAGATCCTCAGGTGTGAATGTCATCTTGAATGAACGATACGGAGCGAAATCACTCGGCTTCATTCCCTGCATTTCTGTCAAACGTCCAATATTCTTCACCGCTGCAACAGCCGATGCGTCAAACGGACCGTCGCCACTGGACTTGGACACGCTGACCGAAGTCACCGTACCGTCCGGCAACATGCCGATTTGCAACACGACCGTCATGCCTTTGCGTGCCGAAGGTGGACGAGCCCAGCCTTCCGCTGCACGCGCACGAATCAGGTCATCGAAACTGCCGGCGACTTCGTCGCCCTGCTCATCGGCCAAGGCCTGCTGACGCTGCGGCGTGTCTGAAAGCAAATCTGCCAGGGCCTGGGCCTTTTTGTCTTCGGCGGATTTACGTGCCGCATCCTGCGATTTCTTCTTCGCAGCATCGGCAGCAGCTTTCTTCTTCGCTTCCTCGGCGACTTTCTTCTTCGCCTCTTCAGCTTCAGCTTTCTTCTTGGCGTCTTCCGCGGCTTTCTTCTTCGCGTCTTCGACGATCTTTTTCTTGGCTTCTTCAGCGGCCGCTTTCTTGGCCTCTTCTTCAGCAGCTTTCTTGGCTTCTTCTTCAGCTTTCTTCTTGGCTATATCAGCCAATTGTTTCTCTTCTGCCTTCTTGGCTTCCGCGGTTTTCTTCGCATCGTCGGCTTTCTTGGCTTCATCAGCCTTTTTCGCCTCGTCCGCTTTCTTCGCCTCGTCGGCCTTCTTGGCTTCTTCGGCCTTTTGAGCCGCCTCTTCTTTCTTTTGTTCCGCAGCCTTCACCGCTTCCTGCTCGACCTTTTTCTGTTCCATCTGCTCGACTTCGGTCTGACGCGCAGCAGATTTCTGCGCCTCACCGGCAATCTTCTGATTGGTCTGGGTGGTGGCCCGACTTTTCGATTTCAGCTGGTACAAGGTCGCCTGGACAATCGGCTTGGCCGGCGGCAGTTCCGGGGTAAAGGCAAAACTGACGAACAGCATGCCGAAGACCAGCACGTGCAAGCCAATCGCCCAGACACTAGGCCAGAAGTAGCTTTCCGAGGCGGACGGCTCTCGCTGTTGCTGCATCAGGGCGCCTCGGTAATCAAGCCAACATTACCGACCCCGGCTTTCTGCAACCCGCCCATGGCGCCCATGACGGAGCCGTAATCGACACTCTTGTCGCCGCGAATGAAGACCTGGGTACGCTTGCCGCCTTCGTTGCCGACGCGAATGATCTTGGTCACCGCGTCAGTCATCTGCGGCAGGGTCATGGCCCGATCCTGCTGCTTTTCGGTGTCGACTTCGCTACCAAGGTTCCAGTAGTAGGTCTTGTCGGATTTGATGGAAATGGTCAGGACCTGGGTGTTGTTGTCCTGCGGCAAGGCTTCGCTGGAAACCTTGGGCAGATCAACTTTCACGCCCTGATTGAGCATCGGCGCGGTCACCATGAAGATGACCAGCAGTACCAACATCACGTCGATGTAAGGCACTACGTTCATCTCGGCGACCGGCTTGCGCTTTTTGCGAGCTCGAGCGATTAAAGCCATTGGAAATTACCTGCTTATTCTTCGCTGGTGTGCACTTTGCGGTGCAGGATCGCCTGGAACTCGTCGGCGAAGGTGTAGTAGCGGCCCAGCAGGGTTTCACTGCGCGCAGCAAAACGGTTGTAAGCGATAACGGCTGGAATGGCAGCGAACAGACCGATCGCGGTGGCAATCAGTGCTTCGGCGATACCCGGGGCCACAGTGGCCAGGGTCGCTTGCTGGGCGGTCGCCAGACCGCGGAAGGAGTTCATGATCCCCCAGACCGTACCGAACAGACCGATGTACGGGCTGACGGAACCAACGGTGGCCAGGAAGGGCAGGCTCTGCTCAAGCTTTTCTTCTTCGCGGGAAATGGCAACGCGCATGGCACGCGCCACGCCTTCCATGACCGCTTCCGGGTCAACGCCTGACTGCTGGCGCAGACGGGAGAATTCCTTGAAACCGGCACGGAAGATTTGTTCGACACCCGAATCAGGGTCCGGATTGCTGCCGGCCTGACGGTACAGCTTGGACAGGTCGATACCTGACCAGAAGCGCTCTTCAAAGCTCTCCAGGGCACGTCGACCGGCGCGCAGCAGGTTGCTGCGCTGAAAGATCATGATCCACGAGGTCACCGATGCGGCTACCAGGATCAGCATTACCAGTTGCACCACGATACTGGCATTGCTGACCAGGCTCCACATGGAGGAATGGTCGACGACGTTAGCTTCCACGCTTTATCTCCTGCTTTGAGTGTGTACCCGCGCCGCTCACGTCGGCAAAGGCCGCTCGTAGAGCTTCGGGAATGGCCCGGGGTTTTAAACTTTCAGTGCGCACACAGGCCACCAGAAACTGCCCTTCGCAGAGCAGTGCATTATCCGTTGCTCGCCTGACCTGCTGCTTGAAGCGCAGGCTGGCACGGTTCAATTCGATTACTTCAGCGCTTACCAACAGTTCGTCATCCAGTCGCGCCGGCGCGTGGTAGCGCGCTTCGCTGGAATGCACGACGAACAACAGGTCCTCCCCTGCCAGCTGCGATTGGGCAAAGCCCAGATCTCGTAGCCGCTCGGTTCGAGCCCGTTCCATAAACTTGAGGTAATTAACGTAATACACGATGCCGCCCGCATCGGTGTCCTCGTAATAAACGCGACAACGATGTGCGAAAGGCTCAAGCCCGTTTTGCGCGCGCATACTCTAGTGCTTACTCCTCAGGTTGCCAATCCGGCATGGCAACTGTTTTTCATTGTTCTGCGGCTTTCACGTGAAAGTACGGTCCTGGGACCCTACATTGCCCGAAAAAATCAGCACGCAATGTTAATTAATCGTCAGCGGCTTCAAGAAACTCGTCTACCACGGGCATTTCGCCCAATCGTGACGGAATGTTTAAGCCGAAATGCAGGTAGGCATGCCGCGTCACCACCCGCCCCCGTGGCGTGCGCATGATGTAACCCTGCTGGATCAGGTAAGGCTCCAGCACGTCTTCGATGGTGTGACGCTCTTCACTGATGGCGGCGGCCAGGCTGTCGACCCCGACTGGCCCGCCGTCGAACTTCTCGATCATGGTCAACAACAGACGTCGGTCCTGGTGATCGAAGCCACGTTCGTCGACGTCCAGCAGGTTCAGCGCCAGGTCGGCAATCGGCTTGGTGATATGCCCCTTGGCGCGAACTTCGGCGAAATCACGCACCCGGCGCAGCAGCCTGTTGGCGATCCGTGGCGTGCCACGGGCACGGCGGGCGATTTCGAAGGCGCCTTCCGGGTCCAGCGGCAAACCGAGGATGCTCGCCGAACGACTGACAATCGTCGACAAGTCGGCGTTGTTGTAGAACTCAAGACGCTGAACAATGCCGAAACGGTCACGCAACGGGTTGGTGAGCATCCCCGCCCGCGTCGTTGCGCCGACCAGGGTGAACGGCGGCAGGTCCAGCTTGATCGAACGCGCGGCCGGACCTTCGCCGATCATGATGTCGAGCTGGAAATCCTCCATGGCCGGGTACAGCACCTCTTCAACGATGGGCGACAGGCGATGGATCTCGTCGATAAACAGCACATCGTGGGGTTCAAGGTTGGTCAACAGCGCCGCCAGGTCACCGGGGCGCTCCAGCACCGGCCCCGAGGTGCTCTTGATCGACACGCCCATTTCCTGGGCGATGATGTTGGCGAGGGTGGTCTTGCCCAGGCCGGGCGGCCCGAAGATCAGCGTGTGATCCAGGGATTCATTACGACCGCGCGCAGCCTGAATGAACAATTCCATCTGCTCGCGAACGGTCGGTTGGCCAATGTACTCGGCCAGACTGACCGGGCGGATGGCTCGGTCCTGGACTTCTTCGCGCTCACGCGGGCTGTGCGTGGCAGCGATCAGACGATCAGCTTCAATCACTTAGATCATTCCCTTCAAGGCGCGGCGGATCATGTCTTCACTGCTCAAATCTTTCTCCTTGATCGCAGACACCGCCTTGCTCGCTTCCTGGGGCTTGTAGCCCAGGGAAATCAAGGCGCTGACGGCGTCAGTCTCGGCAGTGTTCACCGGGGCCGGACCGTCCGGCTGGTTCGGCACCAGGGCGAACATGGCCGGTACGGTTTCCCAGGCCTTGAAGCGATCCTTGAGTTCCACCAGCAAACGCTCGGCGGTTTTCTTGCCGACGCCCGGGACCTTGGTCAGCGCCGACGTGTCCTGTGACTGTACACAACGAACCAGTTCGTCGACTTCCAGACTCGACATCAAGGCCAGGGCCAGTTTCGGCCCGACGCCATTGAGACGGATCAATTCGCGAAAAAAGTCGCGTTCACGCTTGCCGACAAAACCATAGAGTAACTGTGCGTCTTCGCGCACGACCAAATGCGTGTGCAAGGTTAGCGGCTCACCGACCGACGGCAAGCGGTAAAGGGTCGTCATGGGCACTTCAAGTTCATAGCCCAGGCCATTTACATCCAGGATCAGATGGGGAGGCTGCTTCTCAGCCAGGGTGCCGCGCAAACGTCCAATCACGTTACAAATCCTTGAGCGTTGGCCAGCTCATGGCCAGCGACTGATAGAGCGAGGAATACCGCCGACAACACAGGCGGAATACCCTCACTCCATGAAAATGATTGCTGATGCTATCAGAGACGCAGGCGCCCGCCACGACTGCGTGCAGCTCCCAGACCATGGGGCAACAGACTGGAACGGGTATGAGCGTGGCAGATGGCAATGGCCAGGGCATCCGAAGCATCGATCTGCGGTTTGCTGGTGAGTTTGAGCATGTGCATGACCATCATCTGCACCTGTTCCTTGTTGGCCGCACCGGTACCGACGACCGCCTGCTTGACCTGGGTTGCAGTGTATTCGGCAATTTCCAGGCTTTCCTCGGCTCCCGCCACGATCGCGGCACCACGGGCCTGCCCCAGTTTCAGGGCGGAATCGGCGTTACGGGCCATGAACACCTTTTCGATCCCCATGGTCACCGGGTGGTAAGTCTGAATGATCTCCCGCACCCCGCGGTAGACAATCTGCAGTCGCTCATGCAACTCGCCGGCACCGGTGCGGATACAACCGGAGGCGACGTACTCACAGCCACGGCCGGTATCGCGAACCACACCGTAACCGGTGATGCGCGAACCGGGGTCGATACCAAGAATTAAAGTCATAACGCCTGCGGATAAATTGAAATAACGCGTCGGCCAGAACACCGCACGCTGTAGGAGCGAGCTCGCTCGCGATGGACCTTAACGATAACGCAACGTTTGAAATCAGCGTCGCTCTCAGGTTTATCGCGAGCAAGCTCGCTCCTACAAAGACGGCGCTCTCAACCGAGCTGCGCGGCCACCGACTCCGGAATCTCCGCGTTGGAATAGACGTTTTGCACGTCATCCAGGTCTTCGAGCATGTCGATCAGCTTGAGGACTTTCTCGGCGCCTTCCAGATCGAGCTCGGCGCTGGTGGTCGGCAACATGACGATTTCAGCGTCGTCACCTTTGAAGCCCGCCGCTTCCAGTGCGTTACGCACGGAATAGAATCCGGCAAACGAGGTGAAAACGTCGATCGAACCGTCTTCGTTGGTCACCACGTCATCGGCGTCGGCTTCCATGGCGGCTTCCATCAGTGCGTCTTCGTCAACGCCGGCAGCGAAGGAGATCTGCCCCTTGCGCTCGAACAGATAGGCCACCGAACCGTCAGTCCCCAGGTTGCCACCGCACTTGCTGAACGCGTGACGAACAGCGGCTGCGGTGCGATTACGGTTGTCGGTCATGCATTCGACCATCACCGCCACGCCGCCCGGACCGTAACCTTCGTAGGTCAGTTCGACCACGTCGTCCGTGTCGGCAGCGCCGGTTCCGCGGGCGACGGCACGATCGATGATGTCGCGGCTCATGTTCGCACCCAGGGCCTTGTCCAGGGCCAGGCGCAGACGCGGATTGGAGCCTGGATCACCACCACCCTGACGGGCAGCGACGGTCAGCTCACGAATCCACTTGGTGAAGATCTTGCCTCTCTTGGCATCCTGACGTTCTTTGCGGTGCTTGATGTTCGCCCACTTGGAATGACCTGCCATAACTCGCTCCGAATTCTCTTTGAAACATTGCCCGCCGCGCTGCATTGCGCCGGCCGGCAAACAAAAATCTTGAACTGCTCTGCCTATAAAGGAAAGGGCGCATCCACGGATGCGCCCTTCAGGTCAGCCTTACTCGGCCTTAGGCGTTTCGCGCAGACGAATGTGCAGCTCGCGCAATGCCTTGGCATCCACCTGGCCCGGCGCCTGAGTCATGACATCCGCCGCGCTCTGGGTTTTCGGGAAGGCGATCACTTCACGGATCGACTGGGCGCCGGTCATCAGCATGACCAGACGGTCCAGACCGAAGGCCAGGCCACCGTGCGGTGGCGCGCCGTATTTCAGGGCATCGAGCAGGAAGCCGAATTTCTCTTCCTGTTCCGCTTCGTTGATGCCCAACAGACGGAACACCGACTGCTGCATCTCTTTACGGTGGATACGGATCGAACCGCCACCCAGTTCGGTACCGTTCAATACCATGTCGTAGGCACGGGACAGAGCGCCAGCCGGGTTGGCCTCCAGCTCTTGCGGGGTGCACTTCGGCGCGGTGAACGGGTGGTGCAAGGCGGTGAAGCTGCCGTCGTCGTTTTCTTCAAACATCGGGAAGTCGACGACCCACATTGGTGCCCACTTGCAGGTCAGCAGGTCCAGGTCGTGGCCGAGCTTGATCCGCAGCGCGCCCAGGGCTTCGCTGACGATCTTCGCCTTGTCGGCGCCGAAGAACACGATATCGCCGTCGACCGCACCGACGCGATCGAGGATCACGTTGAGGTTGTCTTCAGGGATGTTCTTCACGATTGGCGACTGCAGGCCTTCAACGCCCTTGGCACGCTCGTTGACCTTGATGTACGCCAGGCCCTTGGCACCGTAGATGCCGACGAACTTGGTGTAGTCGTCGATCTGCTTGCGCGGCATGCTCGCCCCGCCAGGTACGCGCAAGGCGGCGATACGGCATTTAGGGTCATTGGCGGGGCCGCTGAACACCTTGAAGTCGACTTCCTTGAGCTGATCGGCCACGTCCACCAGTTCCAGCGGGTTACGCAGGTCTGGCTTGTCGGAACCGTAGCGGCGCATGGCTTCTTCGAAGGTCATGTGCGGGAACTCGCCGAATTCCAGGCCCAGCACTTCCTTGAACAGGTTGCGGATCATTTGCTCGGTCAGGCCCATGATCTCTTTTTCATCGAGGAAGCTGGTCTCGATGTCGATCTGGGTGAATTCCGGCTGACGGTCAGCACGCAGGTCTTCGTCACGGAAGCACTTGGCGATCTGGTAGTAACGGTCGAAGCCGGCCACCATCAGCAGTTGCTTGAACAGCTGCGGCGATTGCGGCAAGGCGAAGAACGAACCGGCATGAGTACGGCTCGGCACCAGGTAGTCGCGTGCGCCTTCCGGGGTGGCACGGGTCAGGATCGGCGTCTCGACGTCGAGGAAGCCGTTCTCGTCCAGGAAGCGGCGGATGCTTGTGGTCATGCGCGAGCGCAGACGCAGCTTCTCGGCCATTTCCGGGCGACGCAGGTCGAGGAAGCGATAGCGCAGGCGGGTTTCTTCGCCGACGTCGGAGAACTCGTTCAGCGGGAACGGCGGGGTTTCCGACTCGTTCAGCACTTCCAGCTCGTAGCCCAGGACTTCGATCATGCCCGACGCCATGTTGGCGTTGGTCGCGCCGGCCGGACGCAGGCGAACCTTGCCGGTGATCTTCACGACGTACTCGCTGCGCACGCGATCGGCAGCGGCGAAGGTTTCAGCACGGTCAGGATCGAACACGACCTGGGCCAGACCATCACGATCACGGATATCGAGGAAAATCACCCCACCGTGGTCACGGCGACGGTGGACCCATCCGCAAAGGGTAATTTCCTGGCCGTCCAGGCTTTCGTTCAGTTGGCCGCAATAATGGCTGCGCATCATGGTCGTGGTTTCACTTCTCGTAATTCGAAATTCGGTGGAGATCCTACAGCAGCCCCGCCTTTTAAAAAGTCGTCGGGTGATGCAAGAGCACGCGTGTCGTTCAACTCAGGTTCCAGACCTTAGTCAGCTTTGTCGCCGCCGGCCAGGTTCTTCTTGGAACCGGTCTTGAAATCGGTTTCGTACCAACCCGTGCCGCTGAGGCGGAAGCCCGGCATGGACAGCAACTTTTTAAGCTCTGGCGCCTGACAGGCAGGGCAGTCGACCAGCGGTGCATCGCTGATCTTTTGAATGGCTTCCAACTGATGACCACAGGAAGCACATTGATAATCGTACATCGGCATGGAGGTTGTCTCGGCGATCAGATTGCTACCGTAAACGCAGGGTTTTGCGGCAAAGAGCGGGATTATATCCATTAAATGCGGCCTGTGCAGCCGTAAGACTGCACAGACCGACACTCTGCTGTTTTCGCCGCCCAGACTAGGCCGTGGCGATGCAACCCCCTTCCTTGAGACTGTGCACGACACAGACAACCCGCACCAATCCACTGAAGTTCCTCACCCCGCCGTGACGCAAGTGAACTTCGCGATCCACATGAGACAACAGGTTGTTGACCGAGCAACCATTGACCCGGGCCATCTCCCCCAAAATATCCCAATAAACCTGCTCGAGCCGCAAACAGGTGGCGAAGCCATTCAATCGCACGGAGCGGGACAAGGGCTGCGCCAGCCCCATATCGAACTCGCGAACAAACGGATCAACCTTTACATCCTTGTGCGAACCGTATCGCCCCTCTTCCTGCCTTTCATAAACCATAACGCTGACACTCCTTTGCCATCCTGGTTTCTTTAAGCGCAACTGTGTGTCGACTTATAAAAACGCAGTGCAAAGGTCTTTTCCAGCCGACTTTATGACCCTCGACGTAGGATAAGCCAACAACGTTTGGCAGACCCTGGAGAGCATCCTACTCCGGATATTTTCCCACGCAGCGAAGCGATACCCCCTTCAGAAGCACCTAATGGAATGGCGTAGGAAAGAAGAGCGCGTACAACACTTCAAGGCGCCTGACAAAACCCGCCGTTGTGCCGCAGCCCCGGAACTTCGGGCAACCCGTGGCAAATCCCCCCCAAAAAGTGCCGCCGGACGCGCTGATTTGAGTAGCCTGCGGCTTTGCTGTTAAATAGACAGCGTGTCGCCAGCGCCCATTTTTACCGGGCTCGGCGCATAGGCTGATACCGGGTACGTGTCCAACGCCTCTTTATTATCTTGAAGCGAACCGTGCGCCATCAGCTCTTCCTTGTGAGCTGTCTTAACGTGAGTTAATCAAAATGTTGAAAATCGTCCATCTGTTGATAGGCGCAGCGGCCTTGCTGCTGTCCTTCATCCCTAGCCTGCAATCCGAAGCCTTACCTTACCTGCAACAACCCGACGCGCTGTACCTGGCCTTTTTCGGCCTGCTCAACCTCACACTTGCGCCTGTCATCCCTTACTGGAACAAAGGCCCGCGTCACCAACTGCAAAACCTGGTCAGCGCCCTGCTGGTTCTGAGCGTGGTCCTGCAGACCCTGACGCTGATCGCACCGATGCCCGTCATCGCCGGTCAACCCGCTGTATTGTTCAGCCTGGTCGCAGCCCTGATCGCCGTTACCCTGCACCTGGGCATCAGCTTCTACAAGTCGTCACCAGCCGCCACCTCGCCAAGCTACGACATGAGCAACCGCGATACCGGCACCGTCAAGTGGTTCAACACATCCAAAGGCTTCGGCTTTATCTCCCGCGACTCCGGTGACGATATCTTCGTCCACTTCCGGGCCATTCGCGGCGAAGGCCACCGCGTCCTGGTCGAAGGCCAGCGCGTGGAGTTCTCCGTCATGAATCGTGACAAGGGCCTGCAAGCCGAAGATGTGATCGCCGCACTGCCGCGCCGCTGATTCAAGGCTAAAAAAAACCGCGCACAGCTGAGCTGTCCGCGGTTTTTTCATGCCTGCGACGCTCCTAATAGTGCGGCGGCGGCGCCTCTTCTTCGAATGACTCGAACTGCCCGACCATTTCCTCCTGCCGTTTGAGCAGCGCAGCCATTTGCAGCTGCAGGCGCTCGACCACCCGCTGCTGCGCCACCAGCACATTGTTCAACGCCTGGATGGTGTCATCCTGAAACGCCAGACGGCTTTCAAGCTCGGTAACGCGCTCTTCCAGGCTCATGCTTCAGCCCTCCAGAAACGTAAATTCATCGGTCAAAATCAAGCGCAAACGTTCGCGAATCGCGGCGATCTGCTCCGAACTGTAGGGTTTCGCCGGATGTTTACCCCAAACCGGCGCTGGCCAGGCAGCATCTTCGCGCTTGCGCACTATCACATGCATGTGTAACTGA
Organism: Pseudomonas sp. PDM30; assembly: GCF_019218985.1. Lineage (NCBI taxonomy): Bacteria > Pseudomonadati > Pseudomonadota > Gammaproteobacteria > Pseudomonadales > Pseudomonadaceae > Pseudomonas > Pseudomonas sp. PDM30. The sequence continues at coordinate 337,554 of NZ_JAHUWM010000001.1, read as the reverse complement.
CTCACGACATTGCCCAGCGCCGCCACATTCAACTTGTCCGCGTCGAACGCGTCCTTGAGCACTTGCGACAGCACTGTTGTTTCCTGCCAAAGCTGTTGTTGCTCTAGGACATCTAACTGAAATATCTCGCTGATAGCCTCGCGACGAGGTACCAGGATGAACCAGGGATAGTTCGAATCGTTGGACAGCAGCAACCGGCAGAGCGGAAAGTCCCCGATCGGTAACGTGTCTTGTTGAAGTCGTGGATCTAAAGTGAACACTGCGCGTACTCCCGCCGGGCCATCATTTTTCAGCTTAGCGCCCATCCAGAGGGACAGCGCACCAAGCGACCGGACGGCAGCATACCTGCGAACGGCGCAGGCTTCACGGCGAACCTTGCATCGAAGCCACGAGCGCCAGTGGAAAGCTGACAGCCGCCCCCGAATGGGACAATTTTCGCTGCCGCGCACCTTTACAGAACCGAACGACAGGCAACAAACGTCGAAATGACTGATCAACAAGGAAAAGTTCGCTACAGGCAAGCGGCCAACAGAGATGAATTCAGTACAGGGCTAAAATTTTTTGCACCAAAACCGCACAGTGGGTCTACGCTGAACGCTTCGACATCCGCCATTTACTCAGTGGCGGGGTGAACCGGTAACATTTTTGGTAGCCAGACTGTCGACCAGAAGGCCGAAACATGATGTCAGGCAAGGCGTCAAGCCCAAACTAAAAGCGCTTGAACCCCCCGGTTTTATGAGGTTTTTACAGCACCTGGCAGTCAATTATAAAATAATCGTGAAAAAACACGATTTTGTGCACGCTTGTTGCATTCATACCCAACATCGCCCGAGTCGCACCCGCTGGAAGCGGAGGCCCTCAGGCAAAAAAAACAGTGGCAAGGTAGCCCGATGGAGATTCAAACGTTTCACCAGGACTCTTTTTACCGACGACAAGGCGCAAAAAACAGCATTAAAGTTGTCCGCCCGGTTGCGTCGGAGCTGGAAATTTGCGACATCTACCACGCTGTTTGCGACAGGGTCGTAAAGAAGGCGAAAGGTTAGATGCGCAAGTATCGCCAACATTGTCGGCGTGATATAAGTTTGCGCCGACACAAAAAGAAAGAGCCGCCCAGATAATAAAACAGGTGGGACGGCAGTACTCTTCTAAAACCAAAGGAGCAAATCACGATGCGCGTGATGAAGTGGAGCATGATCGCACTGGCAGTTGCAGCAGCAGCCAGTACCCAATTGGCTACGGCCGCCCCTTTCGTAAGTGACCAGGCTGAAGCCAAAGGTTTTGTTGAAGACAGCACGCTGAACTTGCTGGTTCGCAACTACTACTTCAACCGTGATAACAAAGACGGTGGCCGTGACCAGAAAGACTGGACCCAGGGCATCTGGGCTAACTACAGCTCCGGTTACACCCAAGGCCTGATCGGTGTCGGCGTTGATGCGTACGGTTACCTGGCAATCAAGCTGGACGGTGGTGACGGCACTAGCGGTAGCGGCAACATGAGCCGTAGCGACACCGTTAACGCCAACGGTTCTCGCGATGTCAACGACAGCCAGGGTAAAGCCGGTGGCGCCGTTAAATTCCGCGTTTCCAAAACCGAGCTGAAAGTCGGCGACATGCAGCCAAGCACTTCCCCAGTGTTCGCTGTGGGCGGCTCCCGTATCCTGCCGCAAACTGCCAGCGGTATCCAACTGCAGAGCAGCGAGATCAAAGACCTTGACCTCGAGGCCGGTCACTTCTACTCGGGTAGCAGCCAGGACAAAAACGCCCGTGACGGCGACCTGTTTGCAAACTACGCCGGCGTTTCCGCCAACAAGATCGACTACTTCGGCGGCAAGTACGGTTTCACCGAAAACCTGAGCGCATCGCTGTACGGCGCCAAGCTGGAAGACATCTGGAACCAGTACTACGCCAACCTGAACTACACCATCCCGTTCACCGACTCCGAGTCGCTGAACCTGGACGGTAACATCTACAACACCAAAGACACTGGCGATGCCAAAGTCGGCGATATCAGCAACACCACGTTCTCCCTGGCGGCTGCTTTCTCGTTCCTGAAAGCACACACCATTACCCTGGGCTTCCAGAAGGTCAACGGTGACACTCCGTTCGACTACATCGGTATTGGCAAGAACAACCGCGGCGGTGACTCGATCTTCCTCGCCAACTCCATCCAGTACTCTGACTTCAACGCTCCGAACGAGAAGTCTGCCCAGGTTCGTTACGACCTGAAAATGGCCGAGTACGGCGTTCCAGGTCTGAGCTTCATGACCCGTTACGTTAAAGGTTGGGACATCGACGGCACCAACACTCCAGCCAACAGCGCTTACGCTGGTCTGTACGGTGCAGATGGCAAGCACAACGAAACCAACTTCGAAGCCAAGTACGTTGTTCAGACTGGCCCGGCAAAAGACCTGTCCTTCCGTATTCGTCAGGCATGGCACTTCGCTAACGCCGACCAAGGTGAAGGCGACGTGAAAGAGTTCCGTTTCATCGTCGACTACCCGCTGTCGGTTTTGTAATCGCATCCAGTTAGTTTGCGGTAACAAAACAAAAGGCCCATCTTCGGATGGGCCTTTTTGTTGGCTGTCGCTTGACTGCTTTAACGACCTGCCCCTTACAGAACATGCCTGACCAAAGAGTCAGACATTGTTCAAATGACCTGTCACTGCACCGCAGACTCCTGAACCACACGAATAACCCGCTGTGGAAATGGAATATCAATGCCGGCCTCTCTCAGGCGATCACGGGATAGTTCGTTGAACATGAACAACACATCCCAGTAATCGGCAGTCTTTACCCAGACACGAAGCGAAAGCGTGATCGAACTGTCACCCAGGGTAGAAACAACTGCCTGTGGTTCCGGATCTGTCAATACTCGCGGGTCCCTGGCCAATTCCAGTAAAACTTCACGGGCTTTCTGAAGGTCCGCTTCGTAATCAACGCCTACATCAAACACGACTTTACGAGTCGGCTGACGGTTTGTGTTAGTGATGATGCCATTCGACAGATTGCCGTTCGGCACGATGATGGTCTTGTTGTCACCAGTACGCAGTACGGTATGGAAAATCTGGATGCTGTCGACAGTACCGGCGATACCCTGAGCCTCGATCCAGTCGCCGATGCGAAACGGACGGAACAGCAAAATCAGCACGCCACCGGCGAAGTTCGCCAGGCTGCCCTGCAAGGCAAGGCCAATGGCCAGGCCTGCCGCACCAATCGCCGCCACAAACGAAGTGGTTTCCACACCGATCATCGAGGCCACGCTGACGACCAGCAGGATCTTGAGGATGATGTTCGCCAGACTGCTGATAAAGCCTTGCAGCGCCAGGTCGGCATTACGTAATGCAATCAGGCCGCCGAGCTTTTTCGTGACCTTGTTGATCAGCCACCAGCCGATGGCCAGGGTGATGACCGCCAGCAGTACACGGCTGCCGTATTCCATGATCATCGGGATCCAGCTTTGGGATACCTTGACCAGATTGTCTACCTCGGCATTTAAGTCCATCTACATTCTCCTGTTTTCCGGCTACCCGGCATGCGTAAAAAAAGCGGCAGAAAGATCCAACCGCGACGGGCTCAATCGTTTCTGCCGTTGCTGGGGCCTCCGACGTCGCAAACGCCAGGAGGTTCCCGCTTTCAAGATCAGTCGCGGAAGTTGTTGAACTGCAGCGGCATGCCGAATTCCTTGGCCCGCAGCACTGCAATGGCTTCTTGCAGGTCATCACGCTTTTTGCCGGTGATACGAACCTGCTCGCCCTGAATGGCCGCCTGGACCTTGAGCTTGGCGTCTTTGACATGAGCGACGATTTTCTTCGCCAGCTCCTTGTCGATGCCTTCCTTGAGGACGGCGTCCTGCTTCATCAGCTTGCCCGACGCGAACGCGTCCTTGACTTCAAGGCACTGCACGTCGATTTTGCGCTTGACCAGCGCCAGCTTGAGGATCTCAATCATCGCTTCAAGCTGGAAATCCGCTTCGGCGGTCAGGTTGACGGTCAGGTCTTTTTCCTTGAACTCGAAGCTGCCTTTGCCTTTCAGGTCATAACGACGATCGAGTTCCTTGACGGCGTTCTCGACCGCGTTGGTGACTTCGTGTTTGTCCAGTTCGGATACCACGTCGAACGACGGCATGTAATCTCTCCAAATATAAAGGCGCACCGATGGAGCGCGCCTGGCTTGCGGTTAAAATCCGCGCTGATTATAACGGGTCTTTCCCATCATTCACTGTGAGCTGCCGATGCACGCCTTAAACAGAGCAAAAAGCTGATGTCCACCACCTGGCATGTATTGGGCGCCGGCAGCCTCGGCACATTATGGACGACACGTCTGGCACGGGCTGGCGTGCCGGTCAGGCTGATCCTGCGGGACACCGCGAGACTGCAGGCCTATGAGACTGCCGGTGGATTGACACTGGTGGAACACGGCGAGGCGCAACACTATGCCGTGCCCGCCGAGACAGCCGACAACCCGCAACCGATCCACCGCCTGCTGGTGGCGTGCAAAGCCTACGATACCGAAAGTGCGGTGGCTCGATTGGCGCCACGCCTGGCCCCAGGCGCCGAACTGATCCTGCTGCAAAATGGCCTGGGCAGTCAGGACGCGGTAGCCGCACAGGTTCCTCAGGCACGCTGCATCTATGCCTCGAGCACAGAAGGCGCCTTCCGCGATGGCGATTGGCGCGTGGTGTTTGCCGGGCATGGCTTCACCTGGCTGGGGGATGCGAGCCATCCGGTGGCGCCGATCTGGCTCGATGACCTGAGCGCTGCCGGCATTCCCCACGAGTGGAGCACGGAGATTCTGACCAGGCTGTGGCGCAAACTCGCCCTCAACTGTGCGATCAATCCGCTGACGGTGCTGCACGATTGCCGCAACGGCGGTTTGCAGCAACATCAATGTGAGGTCGCCACCCTGTGCGGCGAACTGGCGGAGTTGCTTGAGCGTTGTGGTCAGCCGGCAGCCGCCGAAAACCTGCAGCAGGAAGTCGAACGAGTGATTCACGCCACCGCAGCCAACTACTCCTCGATGCATCAGGACGTCACGAGCCAGCGCCGCACGGAAATCAGCTACCTGCTCGGTTACGCCTGCAAAGTGGCCGGGCGGCATCAACTGAACCTGCCTCACCTCAATCAACTTGAGGCAAGGTTGATCGCTCGCCTGCAAAGCCTTGGATTGCCCAGCGACTGAGCAGCGGCTACGCTGGCCACTTGTTCCTTGTCTGCGATCAATCCGATGCCATTGCGCCAGCGTCTTGAAAACCTGCCCGTCGGCCAGAAACTGCTGGCCGCCCTGCTGGTACTGATGGTCACCGTCCTGCTGGTTGCCAACCTGACCTTTATCAGTGCCGCCTACTACATCTCCCAGGAAAGCATGGCGCCCCAGGCTCTGCAGACCATCGGCCGCCTGATATCCAACCCGAGCCTGGCCTCCGAAGCGCTGGCGTCACCGCAAAGCGCCGAGCGCCTGCTCAATGAACTCAACAGCTATTCGCCGTTGCGCGCGGCGGCCCTGTATGACGGAAAGGGTGAGCGATTGGCGCAATTGCAGCATGGCGACAACCTGGAACTGCCGAAGCGTTTCCGGCATATCGAAGACTGGCAGGCCACCGAGTTTCGTACCAACCAGGTCATCCCCCTGGCCCGCACCGGTGCGGCACCAGGGCACCTGCTGTTGGTGGCCACGAGCGAACTGCCAGTGGCGTTCTACACCGGGACCCTGACGGCCAGCCTGGGGATTCTGATCTTCAGCGTGCTGCTGTGGCTGATCATTGCCCGACAGATCAAGCGCTTGATTACCCGGCCGATCCACCAACTCGAGGAGTTGTCCCGGCAGGTAACCCGCGAAGAAAACTATGCACTGCGTGCTTCGCGCGGAAACCACGATGAAATCGGCAGCCTCGCCGAGGCGTTCAATACCATGCTTTCGCGGATCGAGGCCAGGGAGCAGCAACTCAAGCGGGCCAGGGACGACTCCCAGGCAGCCTACGACCAGGCCCAGGGTCTGGCAGAGGAAACCCGCCATACCAACCGCAAACTGGAGCTCGAAGTCCAGGTGCGCAGCAAGATCGAGAAAAAGCTCACCGGTTTCCAGAACTACCTCAACAGCATCATCGACTCCATGCCGTCGGCGCTGATCGCACTCGACGAACAGCTCTACGTGACGCAATGGAACCAGGAGGCCAGTGCCCTGTCCGGCACGCGTCTCGATGAAGCCCTGAACCAGCCTATCTTCCTCGCCTTCGAACCGCTCAAGCCGTTCTTGCCGCAACTCAAGGAAACGGTCGAGCAGCATACGGTGGCCAAGATCGAACGTGTCACCTGGCTCAAGGACGATGAGCCCCGCCACTACGCCCTGACTTTCTACCCGCTGATGGGCGGTGCCGGGCGTGGCGTGGTAATCCGGATCGATGACATCACCCAGCGCCTGTCCCTGGAAGAGATGATGGTGCAGTCGGAGAAAATGCTTTCGGTGGGTGGTCTGGCCGCCGGCATGGCCCATGAGATCAACAACCCGCTGGGCGCGATCCTGCACAACGTGCAAAACATTCGCCGACGCCTGTCGCCCGATTTGCCGAAGAACCTCGAAGTGGCTGAACAGGCCGGCATCGAACTGACGACGGTCAACCAGTACCTGCAAGTTCGCGAGGTGCCACAGTTGCTCGACGGCATCCAGCAGGCAGGTGCCCGGGCGGCGAAAATCGTCACCCACATGCTCAGCTTCAGTCGTCGCAGCACCCGCCAGATGGCCCCCTGCGACCTGCCCGCCCTGATCGACCAGGCGGTGGAGATCGCCGGTAACGATTTCGACCTGGCGATCGGCTTCGACTTCAAGGGCCAGGCCATCATTCGTCAGTTCGATCCCGCGCTGGGACCGGTCCCCGGCACCGCCAACGAACTGGAGCAAGTGCTGCTCAACCTGTTGAAAAACGCCGCGCAAGCCATTCACCAGCGCGAAGACGACAGCGAGCCTGGACGGATCATTCTGCGCACCAGGCTCAATCCGCCATGGGCGGAAATTCAGGTCGAGGACAACGGCATCGGCATGAGCGAAAGCGTGCGCAAACGGACCTTCGAACCATTCTTCACCACCAAGGAAATCGGCCAGGGCACCGGGCTTGGCCTGTCGGTGTCGTACTTCATCGTCACCAATAACCACAAAGGGCAGATGGAAGTGCAATCGACGCTTGGCCAAGGCACCTGCTTCACCTTGCGCCTGCCCCTGGCGAGCACGCCGCCTGTCTCGCAACAACTCAATCTGCTATCGAGGTAACCATGGGCTTTCGTTTGTCGAAGATTTACACCCGCACTGGCGACAAAGGCGAGACCGGGCTGGGCGATGGTCGTCGCGTGCCCAAGGATCACCCGCGGATCGAGGCCATTGGCGAAGTCGATACGCTGAACAGTCAGGTGGGCGTGTTGCTGGCCGGGTTGGCAGCGCAAACGGGTCAGTTTCCGGACCTGAACGAAGTGATCGAGGTATTGGCCCCCTGCCAGCATCGGTTATTTGATCTGGGTGGCGAACTGGCGATGCCGGTGTATCAGGCGTTGAATGCAGCGGAAATCGAACGACTGGAAGCGGCGATTGATCTGTGGAATGAAGAGCTGGGGCCGCTGGAAAACTTCATCTTGCCCGGCGGTTCGACGCTGATTGCCCAGGCCCATGTCTGCCGCAGCCTGGCACGCAGCGCAGAACGGCGATGTCAGCAGCTCAACGCGATTGAACCGTTGGCCGGGGTTGGCCTGGCGTACATCAATCGGTTGTCGGATTTGTTGTTTGTGGTGGCGCGGCTGATTGCCAAGCGTCAGGGAGTGGCGGAGATACTTTGGCAGCCTGCGGCGAAACCTGAGGTTTAATCGGCGCCTGCCAGGCCCTCATCGCGAGCAAGCTCGCTCCCACAGTAGACTTGTGGCGTTCACAAAACCTGTGGGAGCGAGCTTGCTCGCGATGGCGTCAGAAGCTACAGCACAGAATCAAGCCTCAGGCCAAAAAGCCCGAATCCCCGCCACCCCCTGCGCACCCGCAGCCCAGGCTTTCTCGACCTCCGACGGACCTACACCACCGAGCAGGAACACCGGCTTGCTGAAGCCCTCGATCAGGCTCGATGCCTGCTCCCAACCCAACGGCTCGGCACCAGGGTGAGTCAGGGTCGGTTGAACCGGCGACAGGGTCACGAAATCCACCCCCATCTGTTCGGCCAGCGCCAACTCTTCAGCGTTATGGCAAGACGCCGCCAGCCAGCGCGATGCCGGTAGCGGTCGGCCAGCCGCTGCGTATTTGCGCAGTTGCGCCGCGGTAATGTGCCAACCGGCGGACGGGAAGTCGCCCAGCCATTCGAACGGCCCCTTGATCATCAATTGCGCCTTGCCGGCACACAACCCCACAGCATCCACTGCCAGGTCGCGGTATTTCGGGTCGTAGCCGTTCGGTGCACGCAACTGGATCAGCTTGACGCCGCCGGCAATGGCCTTCTGAATACCACGCAGCAACGCGGGGGTTTCCAGGTCTTCCGGGGTGATCAAGTACTGCTCGGGTAACCGTGCGGCCGCGACGATCGGCCGGTTGGCTTCAGGGAACTCATAATCCGACAGGTCGCGGAGTGTCACCCAGGCCAGCGGCTGTCCCTCGGCACCGTGGGGCTCGCCGCTAAACGCCGAGACTTCCCAGACATCCAGCAACACCTGCTTGTCCGGGTAATCGTGCCGGACCTTGATCAGCGGGCGCGCCGCGCCGACCACGATGCCCAGTTCCTCATGGAGTTCGCGGGCCAGTGCGGTTTCGACCGACTCGTCGGCCTCGACCTTGCCCCCGGGAAACTCCCACAGGCCACCCTGGTGCTGGGTATCGGCACGGCGGGCGATAAGGATCTTGCCGTTGTTATCACGGATAACGGCGGCGGCTACATGAACTCGTTTCACCGCTCGATTTCCTCCAGTCCGGCCTTCTGCCAGGCCTTGAACGCTGGCCATTGGTAGAGGGTTTCAACATAGGCTTCATCAGCCGCGGACAGTTTCACCCGATAGGTGCGCAGGCGCACGGCGATGGGTGCAAAGAACGCGTCGGCCAACGTGATGCGGCCAAACAAGTACGGACCGCTCTCGGTCGCAGCGACACGACACTCGGCCCACAACGCTGACATGCGCTCGATGTCCGCCTGGACATCGGCCGGGACCGGCGACAGCGCTGCGTCATGGCCCAGGTCGAACGGCATGTTGCCGCGCATGGCGAAAAAGCCACTGTGCATCTGCGCGCACGCCGAACGCGCCTGGGCACGGGCGGCGGTGTCTTTGGGCCACAGGTTCGCGTCGGGAAACTGTTCTGCCAGGTATTCAGCAATCGCCAGGGAGTCGGCGATGGTACCGTGTTCGGTTTTCAGCAGCGGGACCTTGCCGGTCGGAGAATGCTTGAGCAGACACTCGCGGGTGTCCGGCTGGTTCAGTTTGATCAGTTCTTCGGTGTAGGAGGCGCCAGCCAGATCGAGGGCCAGAGCCCCGCGCAGGGACCAGGAGGAATGCAGTTTGTCGCCGATGATCAGGTGCAGGCTCATGTTCGGGACCTTTGGGATGAGGGAGACAGGCCAGTCTAGCTAGCGACTGACAGATCGCCATCGCGAGCAGGCTCGCTCCCACAGTGGTTCGAGGTGTACACAAATCCAATGTGGGAGCGAGCCTGCTCGCGATAGGGGCGACTCGATCTTACGTACGGTACTCCGCGTTGATCTTCACGTATTCGTGGGACAGGTCGGTAGTCCAGATGGTTTCGCTGCAATCGCCACGACCCAACTCGATACGGATGGTGATTTCTTCCTGCTGCATCACCGCCGCGCCCTGGGCTTCGGTGTAGGTCGCCGCGCGCGCGCCACGGCTGGCGATGCACACGTCGCCGAGGAACACGTCGATCTTGCTCACGTCCAGGTTCGGTACACCGGCACGGCCGACGGCGGCCAGGATGCGGCCCCAGTTCGGGTCCGAAGCGAAGAGCGCGGTCTTGATCAGCGGCGAGTGGGCCACGGTGTAACCGACGTCCAGGCACTCCTGGTGATTGCCGCCGCCGTTGACTTCAACGGTGACGAATTTGGTCGCGCCTTCACCGTCGCGAACGATGGCCTGGGCTACGTCCATGCACACTTCGAACACCGCTTGCTTGAGCTTGGCAAACAGTTCGCCTTCGGCGCGGGTGATTTCCGGCAGCGCAGCCTGACCGGTGGCGATCAGCATGCAGCAGTCGTTGGTCGAGGTATCACCGTCGATGGTGATGCGGTTGAACGACTTGTTGGCGCCATCGAGCATCAGGTTTTGCAGCACGTCGCGGGAGACTTTGGCGTCGGTGGCGATGTAGCCGAGCATGGTCGCCATGTTCGGGCGAATCATGCCGGCGCCTTTGCTGATGCCGGTAACGGTGATGGTCACACCGTCGTGCTGGAACTGACGACTGGCGCCCTTTGGCAGGGTGTCGGTGGTCATGATGCCGGTGGCGGCAGCTTCCCAGTTGTGGATCGACAGGTCATCGAGGGCCGCTTGCAGCGCGCCTTCGATTTTCTCGACCGGCAGCGGCTCGCCGATCACACCGGTGGAATACGGCAGCACCTGGCTGGCATCGACACCGGTCAACTCGGCCAGTTTCGCGCAAGTGCGCTCGGCGGCGGCCAGGCCAGGTTCGCCCGTGCCGGCGTTGGCATTGCCGGTGTTGGTCAACAGGTAACGCACAGGGCCTTGTACGCGTTGCTTGGCCAGGATCACCGGTGCGGCGCAAAAGGCGTTCAAGGTGAACACGCCGGCAACCGTGGAGCCCTCAACACAGCGCATGACCACAACATCCTTGCGCCCCGGGCGCTTGATGCCAGCCGAGGCGATACCGAGTTCAAAACCGGCAACCGGGTGCAACGTTGGCAAAGGACCAAGACCAACAGCCATGAATGCGCTCCTTTATAAATGATGTCAGCACCGTTTCAGCAGAACGGTGGTTCGAATGGTAAAACGCCGCGACGGCAGAAGCCGGTCGCGGCGCGGGTATTTCAGCGATTGAAACGGGTTTTACTGAATCTGCCCGTGGCAATGCTTGAACTTCTTGCCCGAACCGCAGTAGCACAACTCGTTGCGACCCAGCTTCTGCTCGTTGCGAACCGGCGCGGCAGCGAGGGCAACATCGACCTCTTCGCCCAACACTTCAGGCTGTTCAAGGCCTGGAGCCTCTTCATGCAGGAACTGCATGCGAGCGGCCAATGCCTCGGCTTCCTGACGCAGGCGCTGCTCCTCTTCGATCGGATCTTCGCGACGAACCTGAACGTGGGACAGCACACGGATCGAATCGCGCTTGATCGAATCCAGCAATTCGGAGAACAGGGTGAAGGACTCGCGCTTGTATTCCTGCTTCGGGTTCTTCTGGGCATAACCACGCAAGTGGATACCGTGACGCAGGTGATCCATGGTCGACAGGTGGTCTTTCCACAGGTCGTCCAGCACGCGCAGAACGATTTGCTTCTCGAAGGTGCGCAGCGCTTCGGCGCCCGCCTGGTCTTCTTTCTCGTTGTACGCCGCGATCAGTTCCTGCATCAGTTTCTCGCGCAGGGTTTCTTCGTACAGGTGGTCGTCTTCGTCGAGCCACTGCTGGATCGGCAGCGCCACACCGAAATCGCTCTGCAACGCGGCTTCCAGACCGGCCACGTCCCACTGCTCAGGCAGCGATTGTGGAGGAATGTGCGCGCTGACGGTGGCTTCGAGCACATCCTGACGGAAGTCAGCGATGGTCTCACCGATGTTGTCGGCGGCCAGCAACGTGTTACGCATGTGATAGATCACTTTACGCTGTTCGTTGTTGACGTCGTCGAACTCGAGCAGTTGCTTGCGAATGTCGAAGTTGCGGCCTTCAACCTTGCGCTGGGCCTTTTCGATAGCGTTGGTCACCATGCGGTGCTCGATCGCTTCGCCAGGCTGCATGCCCAGGGCCTTCATGAAGTTCTTCACCCGGTCAGAGGCGAAGATGCGCATCAGGCTGTCTTCCAGCGACAGGTAGAAACGGCTGGAACCGGCGTCGCCCTGACGACCGGCACGACCACGCAACTGGTTGTCGATACGGCGCGATTCATGGCGCTCGGAGGCAATCACCTGCAAACCGCCCGATTCGAGCACTTGCTGGTGACGTTTCTGCCAGTCGGCCTTGATCTGGGCAATCTGCTCAGGGGTCGGGTTTTCCAGGGAAGCCACTTCCACTTCCCAGTTACCACCCAACAGGATGTCGGTACCACGACCGGCCATGTTGGTGGCGATGGTCAGCGCGCCCGGGCGACCGGCCTGGGCAATGATCTCGGCTTCCTTTTCGTGGAACTTGGCGTTCAGGACCTTGTGTTCGATGCCTTCCTTCACGAGCAGGCTGGACATGTGCTCGGAGGTTTCGATAGTGGCGGTACCGACCAGGACCGGACGGCCCGCGGCCATGCTTTCCTTGATGTCGGCCACGATTGCCGCGTATTTCTCGTCGGCGGTCAGGAACACCAAGTCGTTGTAGTCCTTACGGGCCAGCGGCTTGTTCGGTGGAATCACCATGACCTGCAGGCCATAGATCTGGTGGAACTCGAACGCTTCGGTGTCGGCCGTACCGGTCATGCCGGACAGTTTGTTGTACAGACGGAAGTAGTTCTGGAAGGTGGTCGACGCCAGCGTCTGGCTTTCGGCCTGGATGTTCAGGTTTTCCTTGGCTTCGATGGCCTGGTGCAGGCCTTCGGACAAGCGGCGGCCCGGCATGGTACGGCCGGTGTGCTCGTCGACCAGTACGACCTGACCGTCCTGCACGATGTATTCGACGTTGCGATGGAACAGCTTGTGCGCGCGCAGGCCGGCGTAAACGTGAGTCAGCAGGCTCAGGTTGTGGGCCGAGTACAGGCTCTCGCCTTCAGCCAGCAGGCCGATGCGGGTCAGCGTTTCTTCGACGTACTGGTGACCGGCTTCGTTGAGTTCGACCTGACGGGTCTTCTCGTCGACGGTGAAGTGACCGGCCTGGGTCACTTCGCCTTCGACTTCTTCAACGTGCAGCTTGAGCTGCGGGATCAGCTTGTTGACCTCGATGTACAGCTTGGAGCTGTCTTCGGCCTGACCGGAGATGATCAGCGGCGTACGGGCTTCGTCGATGAGGATCGAGTCGACTTCGTCGATCACGGCAAAATTGAGTTCGCGCTGGAATTTTTCTTCCATGCTGAACGCCATGTTGTCGCGCAGGTAATCGAAACCGAATTCGTTGTTGGTGCCGTAGGTGATGTCGGCGGCGTAGGCAGCGCGCTTCTCTTCCGGCGGCTGGAACGGCGTGACAACTCCGACCGTCAGGCCGAGGAACTCATACAGCGGGCGCATCCAGTTGGCGTCGCGGCGGGCCAGGTAGTCGTTCACCGTCACAACGTGCACGCCGTTGCCGGACAGCGCGTTGAGGTAAACGCCCAGTGTTGCCACCAGGGTCTTGCCTTCACCGGTACGCATTTCCGCGATCATGCCTTCATGCAAGGTCATGCCGCCGATCAGCTGGACATCGAAGTGGCGCATGCCCATGACACGCTTGCCGGCTTCGCGGGCGACCGCAAAGGCTTCTGGCAGCAGTTTGTCGAGGGATTCCCCTTTGGCGATGCGGGCCTTGAACTCGCTTGTCTTGGCACGCAATTGATCGTCCGAAAGGGCCACCATTTGCTCTTCGAAGGCATTGACGAGTTGCACCGTCTTGAGCATGCGTTTGACTTCACGCTCGTTCTTGCTTCCAAAAAGTTTCTTTAACAAAGGCGCAAACATATCGGCAGGATCTTCCACACTAAAGGGATGGAGGGCGGCCCCGTGAGTCGCCCGTGCAGCCCTCATGGCCGCATGCGAACGAGCATTCTACCCGGAAACGATGGAGAGGAAAGTGGCGATATTCCACGATGCTGGCACAGCGCTTTGACGGGGCTCACTTAAAATAAGGGCGTTTTGCTCAACTTCAAGCCGTTCAAGGCAGAAGTTAGTTGTTGATTTAATGGGTAAAGCGCCCACAAAAGCAATGGGCGGGTGCACTCGGTGCTTTCTGCTACCATGGCGCCTCTGTTACTTCAGGTGTCTGATCATGGCATTTCGCCCACTTACGGCCAAAGTACCTGCCGTTCTACTACGCGAAGCCAAGCCGCTGAAGGCCATTCTCGGCCACGCTCAACGCCTGGGTCATCTGCAACGTTTGCTCGAAAGCCAATTGCAACCCGCCGCTCGCGAGCATTGCCACGTGGCTTCCTGGCGCGAAGGCAGTTTGTTGCTGATTGTCACCGACGGTCATTGGGCAACCCGCCTGCGTTACCAGCAAAAGCGTTTGCAGCGGCAATTGCAGATGTTCGATGAGTTCGCCAATCTGACCCGGATCCTGTTCAAAGTTCAACCGCCGACCGTTCAGCAAGGTGCGGCCGGGCATACCATGGACTTGTCCAACGACGCGGCAGCGACCATCCAGGCCACGGCCGATGGGATCAGCGACCCGAATTTGCGGGCAGCGCTGGAGCGACTGGCGGCGCACGCCAAAACCAGAACCTGATACAAATCCAATGTGGGAGCGAGCTTGCTCGCGATGGCGGTGTGTCAGACGGCATATCCGTTGAATAGCAGACCGCTCCCACATTGATTGTGTTCGCTCAAGCTAGCGGCGTTTTTTGCTGCCTAGCAACGACCCCATCAACCCGCGCACCAACTGTCGGCCAATCTGGTTCGCCGCCTGTTGCATCGCCGATTTCAGTGCCTTCCCTGCCGCGGTGCCGAGGAACTCTCCCGCCTGTTCGGTGAAGCTCGGTTCCTGTTTGCCCTGCTCCGCTTCGGGCTCAGGTGCCAGGCCCTTGCGTCCCATCAGCACCTCATAGGCCGAGTCGCGGTCAATCGGCTTGTCATAACGCCCCTGCAACGGCGAACCGGCAATCAACGCTGTGCGTTCCGCACCGGTCAAAGGCCCGATCCGCGATTGCGGCGGTGCCACCAGCACCCGCCGGACCATTTCCGGCGTGCCTTTTTCCTGCAGGGTGCCGACCAGCGCCTCCCCGATCCCGAGCTCGGTCAGCACCGACAACGCATCAAACGCTGGGTTCGGCCGGAAACCCTCGGCCACCGCGCGCAGGGACTTCTGTTCCTTGGCGGTGAACGCACGCAGACCGTGCTGGATGCGCAAGCCCAACTGCGCCAGCACATCATCCGGCAGGTCACCCGGCGACTGGGTGACGAAATACACGCCCACGCCTTTCGAACGAATCAGCCTCACGACTTGCTCCAGACGGTCACGCAAGGCCTGGGGCGTACCGTTGAACAACAAGTGGGCCTCGTCGAAGAACAGCGCCAGCAACGGCTTGTCGGCATCGCCACGCTCCGGCAACTGCTCGAACAGCTCTGCCAGCAGCCACAACAGGAACGTTGCGTAGACTTTCGGCGCTTCATGCACCAGGCGGCTGGCATCCAGCAAATGAATGCGACCGCGCCCGTCCGCCGTGGGCTGGAGGATGTCTTCGAGTTGCAGCGCCGGCTCGCCGAACAAGGCTTCGGCGCCCTGTTGCTCCAGGGTCGCCAGACGTCGCAGCAATGCCTGGCTGGAGCCGGTGGTCATCAATGCCGCATCGTCGCCCAGCAACTGGGGGTTGTCCCGCAGGTGATTGAGCAATGCCTTCAGGTCCTTGAGATCAAGCAACAACAGGCCTTCGCGGTCCGCCACCTTGAACGCGGCGTACAGCGCCGACTGCTGACTGTCAGTCAGCTCCAGCAGACTGCCCAGCAGCAGCGGCCCCATTTCACTCAAGGTTGTGCGTAAAGGATGACCGGACTGACCGTGTATGTCCCACAACGTCACCGGATAAGCCTGAGGCTTGTGGTTGAGCCAGGGCATCCCGGCAATCCGCTCGGCGATCTTGCCCTGGGGATTGCCGGCGGCGCCGAGGCCGCACAGGTCACCCTTGATGTCCGCGGCGAACACCGCCACGCCGGCATCGCTGAAAGCTTCGGCCATTCGTTGCAAAGTGACGGTCTTGCCGGTGCCGGTCGCGCCCGCGATCAATCCGTGGCGGTTCGCCAGGCGCATGGCCTGGGCAGTCGGCTGCCCTTCTGGATCGGCGCCGATAACGAGTTGCAATGAGTCAGGCATTTGGTCACCCATGATTAATCTTTGGTCCTACACGGCCGATAGAGATAACGACAAAGCAGTCAGACACGATCTGGTCGGAAATTTCCCTAAGGAGAGTCGGAAAATTCACTTGCTTTCAACCTTGCCCGTCGTGCGTCCCTTTATAAAAGCACGCGCTGGACATTAAGACCTTAGCGGAACCCCAAGCCATGAACAAAAATCTGCGTTTCAGCCATAAAATCCTGCTTGCTGCCGCCCTCATTGTGATTGCCGCCTTCGCCTCCTTTACGCTGTACAACGACTACTTGCAGCGCAACGCCATCCGCCAAGACCTGGAAAATTATCTGCAGGAAATGGGCGCAGTGACCGCCAACAATATCCAGACCTGGTTGAACGGGCGCAGCCTGCTGATTGAAAACCTGTCACAAACTGTTGCGCTCAACCCCGATGCCGACAACGTTTCCAGCCTGCTTGTACAAAAAGCCGTGACCTCGACCTTCATGGGCGCCTACCTCGGCAGCAAGGATGGTTCTTTCATCATTCGCCCGGACAGCAAGATGCCCGATGGCTACGACCCGCGTGCACGTCCCTGGTACAAGAGCGCGCAAGGCAGCAGCGGTTCGGCATTGACCGAGCCTTATATTGATCTGGCCTCCGGCCAACTGGTGATTTCCATTGTCGACAGCGTTATCAAGGACGGCCAGAACATCGGCGTGGTCGGTGGCGACCTGAGTTTGCAGGTGATCGCCGACAGCCTTGGCAAGCTGGATTTCGACGGCATGGGTTATGCGTTCCTGGTCAGCTCCGACGGCAAGATCCTGGTACATCCCGACAAAGCGCTGGCGATGAAGACGCTCAAGGATGTCTACCCGCAAGACACGCCGGCCATCAGCAGCGCCATGAGCGAAATCCTGGTCGACGGCAAAACCCGCATCGTGACCTTCACCCCGATCAAAGGCTTGTCATCGGTCAACTGGTACATCGGTCTGTCGGTCGATAAGGAAAAAGCCTACTCGATGCTCAGCGAATTCCGCACCTCGGCTGTGGTTGCGACCATCATCGCCGTGGCCATCATCATCGCCCTGCTCGGCATGCTGATTCGCATCCTGACCCAGCCGTTGCACGTCATGACCCGCGCCATGGCCGACATCGCCGACGGCGAAGGCGACCTGACCAAGCGCCTGACCATCCAGAACAATGACGAATTCGGCACTCTGGGCACCGCGTTCAACCGTTTCGTCGAGCGCATTCACGGCTCGATCCGCGAAGTGTCTTCGGCCACCGGGCAAGTCAACGAAGTGGCATTGCGCGTAGTGGCCGCTTCCAATTCGTCGATGTTCAACTCCGACCAGCAAGCCTCGCGCACCAGCAGCGTCGCGGCCGCAATCAACCAGCTCGGCGCCGCCGCCCAGGAAATTGCCCGTAACGCCGCTCAGGCTTCGAGCCAGGCCAGCGATGCCCGCAGCCTGGCCGAAGACGGCCAGCAAGTGGTGGACCGCAGTATCGTGGCGATGAATCAATTGTCGAGCATGCTCAGTGCGTCGAGTTCCAACATCGAATCGCTGAACAGTAAAACGGTGAACATCGGGCAGATTCTCGAAGTGATCACCAGCATTTCCCAGCAAACCAACTTGCTGGCGCTCAACGCCGCCATTGAAGCCGCACGCGCCGGTGAAGCCGGTCGTGGATTTGCCGTGGTAGCGGACGAAGTGCGCAACCTGGCACATCGCACGCAGGAATCGGCGCAACAGGTGCAAACCATGATCGAGGAGCTGCAGGTCGGCGCCCGGGAATCGGTCAGCACCATGAGCGACAGTCAGCGCCACAGCCAGGACAGCGTGGAAATCGCCAACCTTGCGGGTGAGCGCCTGAACAGCGTGACGCTGCGTATCGGTGAAATCGACGGCATGAACCAGTCGGTGGCCACCGCGACCGAAGAACAGACCGCCGTAGTGGAGTCGATCAACGTCGACATCACCGAAATCAACACGCTGAACCAGGAAGGTGTGGAAAACCTGCAATCGACATTGCGCGCGTGCTCGGACCTTGAGCAGCAGGCGGCGCGGTTGAAGCAGTTGGTAGGTAGCTTCAGGATCTAAGGCAACCTCACCGGCCTCATCGCGAGCAAGCTCGCCCCCACAGTAGATCTATAGTGCGACAAAGATTCCTGTGGGAGCGAGCTTGCTCGCGATAGCGGCCTGCCAAACGATACATCCCCCCGCCGACATCCCTCCCGCAAACCCCAACCGAACATCTATCCTTCATATAGGTCAACCAAAGGAGAAACAGGACCGGAGGATCGTTCATCGTGCATATCGCGGACATCACCATGTTCTACGCCCCTGCCAGCGGAGGCGTGCGCACTTATCTGGATGCCAAGCACCGTCGCCTGGGCATCAAGCCAGGCATTCGCCACAGTTTGCTGATCCCCGGATCGTCCTTTGGAGAGCAGGATGGCATCTTCACAGTTCCCGCCCCTGCCCTGCCCTTCGGCAAGGGCTATCGCTTTCCTCTGCGTCTGGCGCCCTGGCGCAATGTCCTGCAAGACTTGCAACCCGACCTGATCGAAGTCGGCGACCCCTACCTCACCGCTTGGGCGGCGCTGGATGCGCGGCGCCAACTCGATGTGCCGATCATCGGTTTTTATCACTCGGACCTGCCCCTGCTGGTCAGCAACCGCATGGGCAACTGGGTGACCAACAACGTCGAGGCCTATGTCAGCAAGCTCTACGGCAACTTCGACAGGGTCCTGGCGCCCAGCCGGGTCATGGCCGACAAACTCACCGGGCTTGGGGTCAGGAATGTCTTCGTGCAGCCGCTCGGCGTTGACCTGCAAACCTTCAATCCCGATGCCAGAGACCCCGGGCTGCGGGCCGAACTGGGTCTGGACGAAAACACCCACCTCTTGATCTTTGCCGGGCGCGGTTCCAAGGAAAAAAACCTGCCGGTGCTGCTCGACTGCATGAAACGCCTGGGCCGACGCTATCACCTGCTGCTGGTTGGCTCGTCGATGCCCACGGCCGTGCCCTCCAACGTGACGGTGATCGACGAGTTC
The DNA here is from genome assembly GCF_019218985.1 of Pseudomonas sp. PDM30. Lineage (NCBI taxonomy): Bacteria > Pseudomonadati > Pseudomonadota > Gammaproteobacteria > Pseudomonadales > Pseudomonadaceae > Pseudomonas > Pseudomonas sp. PDM30. The sequence continues at coordinate 318,419 of NZ_JAHUWM010000001.1, read as the reverse complement.
TGCCCGGCGGCGCAGGTGGCCCGCCTGATGGCCAGCGCCGACGCCTTGCTCCACGCTGGCGATCAGGAAACCTTCGGCCTGGTGATACTCGAAGCCATGGCCAGCGGTATTCCGGTGGTAGCCGTGGCGGCCGGGGCGTTCGAAGAAATCGTCACCGAGGACTGCGGCCTGCTCTGTGCGCCGAACAATCCCGCCGCGATGGCCACCGCTGTTCGAGAACTGTTCGGCTCGGGCAGCGTAGCGCTGGGCCAACAGGCGCGATTACATGTCGAACGACATTATGCCTGGGACACGGTGGTCACCAGTTTGCTGCGTCACTACCACGCCGTGCTCGGCAGCCAATGGCCGCTGACAGCCAATGGTTGAGCCCATGAACAGTCCCGCTTTACTGCTGGTACTGCACGACGTGGCGCCGCCCACCTGGGCCGATTACCAGCCGTTCGTCAAAGCCGTCGACGCTTTGGGTGGCGTACCGATCACCTGGCTGGTGGTGCCGGATTTGCACAAACACAACAACCTGGACGCCCATCCGCAGTTTTGCCGCCAGCTCAGTGCCAGGGTCGCCCGGGGCGACGAACTGGCACTGCATGGCTATTTCCATTACGACGACGGGCCGATGACCATCAATCCCAGCGACTGGTTCATGCGCCGGATCTACACCCACGAAGGCGAGTTTTACCGTTTGTCGCAGGAAGATGCCCTCGCCCGCCTGCGTTCGGGCATCGAGATGTTCCACCGCCATGACTGGCCGCTGGAAGGGTTCGTCGCCCCGGCCTGGCTGATGAGCCAAGGCACTCGCCAGGCATTGCGCCAATTGCCGCTGAGTTACACCAGCGACTCGCAACATTTATACCGGCTACCGGATTTCACCGCGCTCCAGGCGCCGGGGCTGGTCTGGAGTGCGCGCAGTGCCTGGCGCCGGGGTGTGTCGAAGCTCGTCAGCGACCGGCGTGAACAGCGCTGGCAGCACGCTCCGGTGATTCGCCTGGGCCTGCACCCGGTGGACATGCGCCATGAGTTCTCGCGCCGATACTGGCTAAAAACCCTTGAGCGCCTGCTCGACAACGGACGGGTGCCAATGACCAAGGCCCACTGGCTGGCGATGCAAAACGACCGACTGGGCCGTGCCGCATGAGTCGCGCACTGCTGTTGCTCGTCGGTCTGCTCGCGGCAGTGCTGATTCCATTACTGTTGGGCGGCAGTGAAATCTGGTCTCGGCTGACCGCCTTTCCGCTGCCGTGGTTGCTGATCATGTTCGGCATGATCCTGTTGTGCTGGGGGGTGAACACTCTGCGTTTGCGCCTATTGCTGGGGGATCAATGCGACAAGGTCGGCCGGCTCAGGAGCCTCGGCATGGTGATGGCCGCCGAATTCGCCTACTGCGCCACGCCCGGCGGCAGTGGCGGGCCTCTGACGATCATGGCTTTGCTGGCGCGTCATGGCGTGCGTCCGGCCAGGGGCAGTGCGGTGTTTGCCATGGATCAACTGAGCGACTTGCTGTTTTTTCTCTGTGCCCTGAGCGGGATTCTGATTTACGCCCTGTTCCAGCACCTCAGCCAGCGCATGGAATGGATGCTGATGGTCAGCGCCGTTTCGCTGTTCGGCGGCCTGGTCAGTTGCGTCATGGTGGCGCGCTATCACCGATTATTGATTCGCCTGAGTGGTCGTTGGCTCGCACGACTCAATGTCAAAGCGACCACTCGAATGCGCTGGGCGCGCAAACTCCTGCAGTTTCTGGCGGCGTTTACCGACACGTTGAAGTTGCCCGTGCAGACCTTGATCAAGGTATTCGCCCTGACCTGTGTGCATTGGGGCCTGCGCTACAGCGTGCTGTACCTGGCGTTGCGCGGGCTCGGCGCGGATTTGCAGTGGGCCTGGAGTTTTCTGATCCAGATGCTGGCACTGAGCGCCGGGCAATTCAGCCTGCTGCCGGGCGGAGCCGGGGCGGCTGAGCTGACGTCCGCTGCGCTGCTGGCGCCCATGGTCGGGAAGTCCACGGCAGCCGCGGCGATCCTGATTTGGCGGGCGGTAACCTATTACTTCTACTTACTGGTCGGTGGGCCGGTGTTTCTGCTGATGCTGGGTCGGCCGCTGCTGAAGAAGTTGATGAAACTCAGGCAGGCTTAGGTTTGTCCTCGGGCTCTTGCTGCAACTGTTCCCACAACTGCGCGGCGTCGGGAAACTCCGTACCGGTTTCAGGCCCCATGTCATCCGGGTCGTAGCGGCTCAGGCAACCCTCGCCCAGCGTGGCGGGAGCCTTGGAAGTGGCTTTGTCCAGTGGATCGGCCATGGTCATGTCCTCGGTGCAAAAACGGCGAAGGGCCTGAAGCGATTGAACGCCCAGGCCCTTCGAATTTCAACTGTGACGTACGTCTGTCAGAAGACGACGGTCTTGTTGCCGTGCACCAGCACGCGGTCTTCCAGGTGATAACGCAAGCCACGGGCCAACACCATTTTCTCGACATCGCGGCCGAAACGCACCATGTCTTCGATGCTGTCGCTGTGGTTGACGCGCACCACGTCCTGCTCGATGATCGGGCCGGCATCCAGCTCTTCGGTCACATAGTGGCAAGTCGCGCCAATCAGCTTCACGCCGCGCAGGGAGGCCTGGTGGTACGGCTTGGCACCGACGAACGACGGCAGGAAGCTGTGGTGAATGTTGATGACCTTGTGCGCGTATTCGCTGCACAACTCAGGCGGCAGGATCTGCATGTAGCGGGCAAGTACCACCACTTCGGCATCGTGTTGCTTGACCAGGCGCGAAACCTCGGTGAAGGCTGGCTGCTTGTCCTGCGGATTGACCGGGACGTGGTAGTACGGAATACCGTGCCACTCCACCATGCTGCGCAAGTCATCATGGTTGGAAATCACACAGGAAATTTCGCAGTCCAGTTCATCGCTGTGCCAGCGGTGCAGCAAGTCGGCCAGGCAGTGCGACTCGCGGCTGGCCATCAGGACCACGCGCTTCTTTTGCTCGGTATCGGTGATGCGCCAGTCCATCGAGAACTCTTCGGCGATCGGGGCAAAGGCTTCACGAAACGCTTCTATACCAAATGGCAGGGAGTCGGCACGGATTTCGTGACGCATGAAGAACCAGCCACTGAGATTGTCCGAGTGATGGCTCGCTTCAGTGATCCAGCCGTTGTGTGATGCCAGAAAGTTACTGACTTTGGCAACGATGCCAACACGGTCCGGGCAAGAAATCACCAGACGAAAAGTGCGCATGAGGGGGGAACTCCAGAACTTCGCAAAGGCCGCCATTCTAGCGATTGCGCAACAAAACTGCAGTATTGTTGACGTTTCGCCCTGCCGGAAGGTCAGTGCGGCAGGGCGGACACCAGCAGTGCCTGCTTGCACAGATGCTCTTGCGGTGCCGGCCAATTGTTAATTTATGTATATCTGACAGACCGGGACCACACTAATAATCGCACTACCAATGCGCGCCAGAACCCCGGCAATTAAATTGAATAAACTTGCCTTAAATGTTTACTTGATGAAACACCGTGACTATTATTGCCGCACTGTCACCTGCCATCCAGCGCACAACATAAGGTAGTCCACATGTCCTTGATCAACGAATATCGCGCCACCGAAGAAGCTATCAAAGAGCTGCAAGCCCGTTTGAAGAACCTGTCCCAAGACGACAAACTGCAAACCGAGCTGGAATTCGAAGGCAAACTGCGCACCCTGATGGGTGAATACTCCAAGTCCCTGCGTGACATCATCGCGCTGCTGGATCCAGAATCCAAAACCAAGGCACCACGCGGCGGTGCAGTGAAAACTACCGGCACCAAGCGTGCTCGCAAAGTTAAACAATACAAAAACCCGCACAACGGTGAAGTCATCGAAACCAAAGGTGGCAACCACAAGACTCTGAAAGAGTGGAAAGCCAAGTGGGGCGGTGACGTGGTGGAAGGCTGGGCTACCCTGCTGGGCTAAGCCTCAGAGCTTGTCGCAGATGGATCCGTGACAAAAAATAACGCCAGCAAATGCTGGCGTTATTTATGCTCGGCGTTTAAGCCCTGGCATGTTCGATTTCAAAGACTCAAACGCTGGCGCAGTCCCTGGACATAATCCTGCCACTCACCGAGCACCCCCTGCTGAAACGCAGTAGCACTAACGCTCAATTGGGCCGCGGCTTCTACAAAACTTTCAAGGGTATTTGGCGCACCCCATTCAGGGTCTGACAAACGTTTCTGACAGAATATTCGCCAGCGCTCTTGCTCTTCGGAATTCAACGTGTCGGGAAAGTTGCGTGCGCGATATCGAAACAGCAATTCAGGCAAACGTTCGTCATCGAAGGGCCACTGCTCTTGTGCCAATTGCATCGGGTCAACGGTCCTGACTTGTTCACACAATCGTCGATCCCGATCACCGATAAATCCATCGTATAACTGTTGCTCCGGATCCTGGTTCTGGGAAAAGTCTTCGCGGGCATAAATCGCCAGGATTTTATCCAGCCAAACTTTCCGGGCGTCATTGAGCTGCGACACCCTCTGCTGATACAGCGCCATATCCAGCCCCAGACGCTGCTGATCTTCCTGGCGAAGTACCGACAACGGTGCCACCACCGGGCACTTGTTGATGTGAATCAGCTTCAACGGCACCGGCAACTCGCCTTCGGCCAGTTCGTCGCGGCGGGTATACAAGCGCTGGCGCAAACTTTCGGCATCCAGGTCGAGCAGGCCCTGGGGATCCAGGTGCAGATCACAGACAATCAGGGCGTTCTTGTTGCGCGGGTGCCAGGCCAGCGGCAACACCACCCCCACATAGTTGCGAGCGGCCGAAAAACGTCCGGAAACATGCACCAGCGGTTGCAGCAGGCGTATCTGGTCCATGACTTTTTGCTTGCTGCGCAGTTGAAATAACCAGTCGTACAGCTTTGGCTGTTTTTCCCGTATCAGGCGCGCCAGGGCGATCGTCGCGCGAACGTCCGACAGTGCTTCGTGGGCATTGCCATGATCGATGCCATTGGCAGCGGTCAGGCGTTCGAGCTTGAGCGTGACCCGCCCCTCGTCATCGGTCGGCCAGACCAGGCCATCTGGGCGCAAGGCATAGGCGGCACGCACCACATCGATCAGGTCCCAGCGGCTATTGCCGCCCTGCCACTCCCGCGCATAGGGGTCGAAAAAGTTTCGGTACAGGCTGTAGCGGGTCATCTCGTCATCGAAACGCAAGGTGTTATACCCCGCACCACAGGTACCGGGCGCCGCGAGTTGGGCATGCACCCGGGTCATGAAATCAGCTTCGCTCAAGCCGTGCTCTTGCAGTTGCCCGGGGGTGATTCCCGTGATCGCGCAGGCGGCAGGATGCGGCAGGATGTCGTCACTGGGCTGGCAGTAAAGATTGACCGGCTCGTCGATTTCATTGAGATCGAAGTCGGTGCGCAGGCCGGCCATTTGCAACGGACGGTCACTACGGGGATTGATGCCAGTGGTTTCGTAGTCGTACCAGAAAATGGAGGTCACGGGCGATTCCTGAACTGAAGATCGGCAAAGTCTAGGCGTTCACCGCCCGCCCCGGCCAGTAGTCTTGTCATTCAAGCACCTTGCGCGACTCACCATGCAATGCATAGTTATGTCGTTTCCCCCGCCCCCCGCCCCCCGCCCCTCGAATAGGCTGCTAGCATCGAATGGATACACAATCCCGAATAAGGCCACATCATCAGGTTGCCCATGCTCGAGACCACAGCACAGCCACGGAATGCGCCGCTGTCACCGCCGCTGGATACGCGGTACCAGGTCGAAACGCCGGAGGGCGTCGACCTGCCACTGCGCCCGGCCGGGTTGATGGTCCGTGCACTGGCATTCTCCATTGATCTTGGTTTACGCGGCCTGGTCCTGGGCGTGCTGTTCATTGTGCTGGCGATGCTCGGCAAACTCGGAGCCGGGCTCGGCTCGATCCTGCTGTTCGTGGTGAGCTGGTGGTACATGGTGCTGTTCGAGGTGCTGAATCACGGTCGCTCGCCGGGCAAGCAATGGATGGGCCTGCAGGTGGTGCACGACGATGGCACCCCGGTCGGCTGGTCGGCGTCGCTGTTGCGCAACCTGCTGCGCGTTGTCGACCTGCTGCCGTTCGGTTACTTCCTCGGGGCCATCAGTTGCCTGCAACATCCCCACTTCAAGCGCCTCGGCGATATCGCCGCCGGGACCCTGGTGATCTACCGCGAACGACCGCACACCCGCCCCCAGCTCCCCGAAGCCCGGCCCCGCCGCCCGGCCTTTGTCCTGACACTCACCGAGCAACGGGCCATCCTCGGGTTTGCCGAGCGCCAGGGTGAACTCTCCGAAGCGCGGGTCAATGAACTGGCTTCGATTCTCGCCCACCCCTTGCAAGTCGACACTTCGCAGGCAGTGACCGAGCTCAACGGCATCGCCCGCGGGTTGTTGGGGCCGACATGAAGCAAAGCCTTTTTGAAAGCCGGCACAAGGCCGAATGGGACCATTTCACCCATCTGCTCGAGCAGTTGGAGCGGGACGGCAAGGCTACCGACGCCGGCAGTTTCCCGAAGGACTACCGACGCCTCTGCCAACACCTGGCACTGGCACGGGAGCGTGGCTACAGCAGTTTTCTGATCGACTCCTTGCAGCAACAGGTGCTGCGCGGACACCAACAGCTTTACCGTCATCGCAGCCATTTGGGGGCCAATGTGCTGGCGTTCATCCTGGCCGACTTTCCGCGACTGGTGCGCGAACAGTGGCGTTTTGTCCTCGCCGCCAGCCTGATGTTTTTTGGCAGCCTGGCCGGTTTCGCGCTGCTGGTGTACCTGTACCCGGAGCTGGTCTACAACCTGATCCCCGCCGAGCAGGTCAGCGAAATGCAAAGCATGTACGACCCCGTTGCCGGTCACCTCGGGCGCACAGCGGAACGAGCCGCCAGTGAGGACTGGGCGATGTTCGGCTACTACATCATGCACAACATCGGCATTGCCTTTCAGACCTTCGCCAGTGGTTTGCTGTTCGGTCTGGGCAGCGTGTTTTTCCTGATTTTCAACGGCCTGATGATCGGTGCGGTGGCCGGGCACCTGACCTACGTCGGCTACGGACAAACCTTTTGGTCATTCGTGATCGGCCATGGCGCTTTCGAACTCAGCGCCATCGCCCTGGCCGGTGCCGCCGGTCTGAAGCTGGGCTGGGCCTTGGTCGCCCCGGGGCGCCTGCCACGGGCCGAGGCCTTGCGATTGGCTGCGCGCAAGAGCGTGCTGCTGATCTGCGGGGTCATGCTGTTTCTGTTGATCGCTGCGTTTATCGAAGCCTATTGGTCGTCAATGACCGGCCCTTCGCACCAGACCAAATATCTGGTCGGCGCGGCGCTCTGGCTGTCGGTGGTGGTTTATCTCGTGTTTGCCGGACGTCAGCGCCATGCGCCTGAGTGACGCCACGGTGGTGATTCGCCCGCGCTCGACCTGGGAAGCCATGGACCTGGGGGTGCTGCTGAGCCAACGCCACCGACGTCTGTTGATGACCAGTTGGGCCTTGGTCACCTTGCCGGTTTTCGCGCTGCTCAGTTGGGGGCTCTGGGATTCGCCCGATCTCGCCGTGTTCATTTTCTGGTGGCTGAAGCCGGCGTTCGAACGCCTTCCCCTATACATCCTGTCCAAAGCCATGTTCGGTGAAACGCCCACGCTCAAACAGGCCCTGCGCCAATGGCCACGTCTGCTCAAGCCGCAATTGCTGGCCAGCCTGACCTGGCGACGCCTGAGTTTGCCCCGCAGTTTCGTGATGCCGGTGGTGCAACTCGAAGGACTGGACGGGCAGCAACGGCAACAACGCCTACAAGTGCTGTTGCAGCGAGACGCCGGCACCGCACGCTGGCTGACGATCATCGGCGCGCACCTGGAAGGCGCATTGTGGGTCGGCTTGATGGTGTTGTTCTATCTGCTGCTGCCACAACAGGTCGCGCTCGACTGGAGCTGGCAGTCGCTGATCTCGGCGGCCACCCAGGACTGGCGTTGGCTGGAACACCTGACTAATGCCTTTTATGCACTGGTGCTGGTGGTCTGGGAACCGATCTATGTCGCCTGCGGTTTCAGCCTGTACCTGAACCGGCGCACCGTGCTGGAGGCCTGGGATATCGAACTGGTGTTTCGCCGGATGCGCCAACGTCTGGTCAGTGCAGGCGCTGTCCTGTTGATGGCCGTGATTATGCTGATGCCAACCACCCACAACGCATGGGCCACAGAACCGGCCCTCTCACCCGACAGCCCGCGCCTGCTGGGCCAGCCCCTTACCAGTCAGGCCTCCAGGGACAGCATCAAGGCGATCCTCGAACAGGCGCCCTTCAAGAACCGGGAATCGGTCACGCGCTACCGCTTTGGCGAAGAGCAACCGAATGCTGAAGCTTTGGACGACGGCAAGACACCACAATGGTTGAAGGCGCTGTTGAAGCTGTTCGAGGGGCAACACTTCGGGGCATTGGCGACACTGATCGAAATCGTACTGTGGGGCATCGTCATTGGCGCCGTCGGCCTGTTGATCTGGCGCTATCGCGACTGGCTGCAGGCGTTCGTCAGCCGACGACCGCCCCTCAATGTCAAAGCCACGCGACCGTTACCGCAGCAGGCGTTCGGCCTGGACCTCAAGCCCGAATCCCTGCCCGCCGACATCGCCGCCCACGCCGAAAGCCTCTGGCAAGCCCACCCACGCGAAGCGCTTGGCTTGCTCTATCGCGCTCTGCTCAGCCGCCTGTTGCACGACTTCAATATCGTGCTCAAGGCCGCCGACACCGAAGGTCAGGTGCTTCGGCGTGTCGAGCTACTGCAGCAGCCGGCCTTGCTGGCCTACAGCCAAAACCTGACCGGGCACTGGCAAAACATGGCCTACGGGCATCGCCTGCCGCCCGCTCAAGTGCAACAAGAACTGTGTAACGGCTGGCGTGTTCTGTTCGGTCCGGAGGCTGTCCGTTGAGTCGGCGCCGGGGTTCGATAGCCGGTGCGTTGATGGCCGTGTTGCTGGCTGCGTTGAGTGTTTATCTGTACCTCAAGGCGACTCCCTACCAGACCGAAATCGATCACGGCCCCTCCCCCGAAGCCAATGCCAATCCTTATCTGGCGGCCGAGTTGTTCCTGCGCAAGCAAGGCCTGAAGGTCGGCCACGCCAACGGCCTTGATATCCTGCCCAGCCTCGACCCGCATCAACACAGCCTGCTATTGCTCGGGGAACGCTACAACATGACCCCACGGCAGATCGACCAGGTGATGAACTGGACCCGGGCCGGCGGGCGGCTTCTGTTCGTCGCCGAGTCGCTGTGGGATGAAAAACTCGGCCATAGCAATGACCTGCTGCTCGACCGGGTGCAACTGCACCAGTCCTTGAGCAAAGACCTCAAGGACCCACCGCCGGATGTCGGTGAAGATCCGTACCCGCAACTGACCAAGCTCTATCTGGAAGACGAAGACACCCCGGCCTATGCCGGTTTCGATACCGCGTTCCATCTCGAAGACCCGAAAAACCTCGCCCTGGCCTGGGCCAACAGCGCCAGGGCCACGCACATGATGCAACTCAACCACGGGCTCGGTTCGATCATCGTGGTCACCGATGCCGACCTGTGGAAAACCCCGGCCATCGACCGGTACGACAACGCCTGGCTGCTCTGGTACCTGACCGCCGACACCCGCGTGACGCTGATCTTCAACACCGATCACGACAGCCTGCTGACGTTGCTGCTGCGTTACTTCCCCCAGGCGCTGGTCGCGTTGTTCGCCTTGATCGGCCTGGGTTTCTGGCACTTTGGCGTGCGCCAGGGACCGCTGCTGGAAGCGGCTCCGAAAGCACGCCGGCAATTGCAGGAGCACCTGCGCGCCAGTGCCGACTTCCTGTTGCACCGCAACGGTCAGGCCGGCCTGCTGCAAGCCTTGCAGCAAGACATCCTGCGGCGTGTACGGCGTCGTCACCCCGGTTTTGAACAGCTCGGCGTTGCCGAACAATGGCTGGTGCTCGCGCGCCTGACCGGCCAACCCACACGCGCCATCAGCCAGGCCATGAGCCCGCGGCCGAAACAACGGCTTTCCAGCGTTGAATTCAGCCGCCAGGTCGCCCACCTGCAAACCTTGAGGAACGCCTTATGATCTGGCACCTGACAAGTGTTGGATTCCCATTGGATTAGAAGACAGCCCCTTACGAGCTGTTCGAGGCTACCTCCGGCAGTTGCGGGTGCGAGCCACATTTGAGTCGACCTCTCATCGTCCGCATTGGGTTGAATCCATAGTCGAAAGCGGACGTTCCCAGGCACCTACGAAGTTATGGCGATTTAGTCTTGGTCCGTGGGAAATCAGTGCTCGCCATTAATCTTTCGTGAACATACTCCTCAAATTGTTCGGCTGGCAGTGGCGGGGAAAACAGGAAGCCCTGATAGGTCTGGCAGCCATGCTTGACCAAAAAGATGCGCTGAGCTTCTGTCTCCACACCTTCTGCAATCACCGAAAGCCCCAATATCTGGCTCAGGCTCACAATCGCGCAGGCGATGGCGGCGTCGTTGGGATCAACCAGCACATCTCTGATGAAGGACTGATCGATCTTGAGTTGATCCAGCGGAAGGCTCTTCAGGTATGACAGTGACGAGTAGCCGGTTCCGAAATCATCCAGCGAAAGGCCTATGCCGATCGCTTTCAACTCGATCATTTTGGCGACAGTACCTTCCATATCCTCTATCAGCAGGCCTTCGGTCAGTTCCAGTTTCAATTTCTTCGGATCGGCCCCCGTGTATCTCAGTACTTGCAGTACCTCCTCGACGAAGTCCGGATGGTGAAACTGGCGGGCGCTGACATTCACAGCCATACCCAGTCGGGCGGTTTCCGAACGCTTTGTCCAGGCAACCAGCTGAGTGCAGGCTGCCTGCAGCGCCCAACGGCCTAACGGCAGAATCAACCCCGTTTCCTCTGCCAATGGAATGAACTCGCCTGGAAACACGACTCCGCGCTCAGGATTCTGCCATCTCATCAGTGCCTCTGCGCCAATGATACGGCCCTCACTATTCACCTGCGGCTGGTAATGAAGAAGGAATTCGTTGTCCTGCAAGCCTTGGCGCAAGTCTACTTCCAGTCTGGCGCGTGCCGTGGCAACCGCCTGCATTTCCGGATCGAAGAAGCGCATGGTATTGCGGCCCGCCGCCTTGGCGCGATACATCGCCAGGTCAGCGCGCTTCAGAATATCGTCCGCTGTGCTCAGTTGCCCCTGGAACAGCGCAATGCCGAGGCTGGGGGTGCTGTGGTGCTCATATCCATCCAACTGGTAGGAAATGTTCAGAGAGTTGAGAATCTTTTCGCCAATAGCCTTGGCCTGGATAGCTGCTTCTGGAGGATTCTCATTAAGGCCATCCAGCAGGACGACGAATTCGTCTCCGCCCAGGCGAGCCACGGTGTCGCTCTCGCGTATGCAGCCGCAAAGGCGCAGAGCAACTTGCTGCAGCAACATGTCGCCTCTGTCATGCCCCAGCGTGTCGTTCAGTGCCTTGAAGTTATCCAGGTCAATGAGAATTATCCCGTTCGTATGCAGGCTACGGGCGCTGCCCGCCAGCAGATGCTGTAACCGGTCCAACATGAGCCGCCTGTTGGCCAGCCCGGTCAACTGATCGTAGAAGGCCAAACGCTGGACCTCTTGCTCAGCGGTCTTACGGTGGGTGATGTCAGTATTGATCGACAGAACGGATTGCGGCTGGCCATCATCGTCTCGCACCAGGGTTCGATGACTTTCGAGCGTGATGGTGCAGCCATCCCGGCGTCGAAGTGTAACTTCGTCCGCCCAGTCACCCGTTTCTATCAGGCTGTCAGTGGCCGCATTGAAAGCGGCGCTACCCTGGTAGATCAACTCCTGTGCCGATTTGCCGAGCGCCTCTTCCTTTGACAGACCGTAGAGACGCTCGGCACTTTTGTTCCAGTACAGGATGCGGTTATCCATCCCGTGAACGACAATGGCGTCCTGGGCCTTGTCCAGCAGCGATGCTTGCTGGCGGGCCTGCTTCTCGCTTTCGCGCAGCACTGCCAGATAACCTTCCCTTTCGGCTGCTTGCGACTCCATTTCGCGCCTGATCTTGCCCCCGTAGATAACGGCCGCACTGACCATCAGTAGCACGAACACCATGATCGCGTATTCGACCCGGCGCAGTTCTTCGACCGACTCAAGCTCCTCCTCCAGGAGCTTGCTTTGAATCAGACCAACGCGATCCCGCACGGTACTGAGTGAGGCGAGCAACAGGGCAAACTTCCTGTCCATCGTTGCCATGCGTTTGCCGGCATTGTCCGACTGCCCCTCCCTGAAGTAGGAAAAGATCAGCAAGGCCTCGTTCACCATTTCGACCATCGCGGCATCAACTGCACCCACCTCATCCTTCAATGCAAGGGTAAAGGCCTGTATATCTGCACTGTGTTCAGCCTCATTGGCGATCCGTACTTCCAACTGTTTTTTGGCCATTGCCAAATGCTCGTTGAAGGCGCGCAAGGCTTCATTCATGTTCCGCGATTCGGCTTCAACATTATGTGTATCGAACACATTATTGCCCGGCGCATTGACTGTGGAAGCCAGGCTGCCCAGCGTTGAATAGCTCGACAGCTGTTGGACCCACGACTGGTTTGCCTTGATGGAGCGGTGATAGGTATCGACGATCAGGTGATTCAATAGCACGCTCAGCACAACAACCAGCACGTCGAATCCCGCAAGAAAAAAGTACATGCGGTGCCATTTGGTCGAGCGCGGCTTATTTGAACTGGTGGGTATGGCTTGCTTTGCGGCGGTTTTATTCCTGAAAAAATCCATTTCACAATCTCCAAACATAATCCTTCTAAATTGACCAATAGAAGCGGTATTCGGAAACCAATTGACCTTTTGTGCCGCCACCTGAACCTGAGAACACACCGCACGTAGCATTAGCCAAATTTTTTCTTTGTTCTGGATTCACGCTGGTTTTCGTGAGCGAAGCTCCCGAGTGTCGTTGCGCATTTGCGCCCCTGAACTGGATGCTTCATGCAGAATAGTCGGGTTACACAGGGCACGTTGCGGGTCATTTCCGCGCAGCCTGCCGGACTGCCTGATCAGCTTCGACAGCAGACCAAGCATAGCCACTAATTTGCCATTATTCTGTTCGCCGACTGCTCCAGGTCGGTAGCAGCCCTTGACGGTCGGCAGCTTTCGGCTGTGGATTCAACCGGTCGATGCAACACAGCTAAATTCTGTGTAGGCAGAAGGAGTGTTGCAGGCTTGCTCTGCTGTGAAATTGTCACTGGCTGAACCCGTCCCTGCTATCTACGACATGCGCCGTTGCCGCCTGATACCGGTGCGGCAGATACGTTTCTAGCAGCTCCAGCCATGCTTTTCGCTCGCATCACCCTTGGTTCCGGGATGGCCGAATGACTGCCGCGACACGGCAAGGCTTTACTGCACCTTATCGTGCAGACCTGACAGCAGCGTTTGATTCACTCATCGAACCAAATTCTCCCAAGCAAGGCAGGTAATGTCGGCAGTTGACCGTCATAGACTAACCTCCACCTCTGACGAACGCTCAAATGAAGGGTTGCCATGGGTTTGCAATGAGGCAGATTGGCAGTCACTCACTCGTTCCACGCGTAAAAAAATACGTGAAAAAAGTTAGATTAGATAAGTGACTGACTTATGGAAGATAAAACAAATGTAACTGTTAACAAGGCTCCGGAAGTCGTGAGTCAACCGATCGAGCCCGACGCACCGAGCCATGCCGCTCAACAGCGTCAGCGTGCCGGCCATCTGGCCCAGGCCGTACGCAAAGAACTGCAAAAAGCGGTGATTGGCCAGGACAGCGTGATCGACGACGTCCTGACGGCACTGATCGCCGGCGGCCACGTGCTGCTCGAAGGCGTGCCGGGTTTGGGCAAGACCCTGTTGGTGCGCGCCCTCGCCCGCTGCTTCGGCGGCGAGTTCGCACGCATCCAGTTCACCCCGGACCTGATGCCCAGCGATGTCACCGGGCATGCCGTGTATGACTTGCAGACCGAGCAATTCAAACTGCGCAAAGGCCCGCTGTTCACCAACCTGTTGTTGGCCGACGAAATCAACCGCGCCCCGGCGAAAACCCAGGCGGCGCTGCTCGAAGCCATGCAGGAACGGCAAGTCACCCTCGAAGGCCGTCCATTGCCGATTGCGCAACCGTTCATGGTGCTCGCCACGCAAAACCCGATCGAACAGGAAGGCACTTACCCCCTGCCGGAGGCTGAACTGGACCGCTTCATGCTCAAGGTGCGCATGGATTACCCCGACGCCGAGCAAGAGCTGGACATGGTGCGTCAGGTCAGCCGCTCGACCCGGGCCGACATGCTCGACGTTCAACCGATGCGCACGTTATTGCAGGCCAGGGATGTACTGGCCCTGCAACGCATCGCCAGCGACCTGGCACTGGACGACCAGGTGCTCGATTACGCCGTGCGCCTGGCCCGATCCACCCGCAACTGGCCGGGCTTGATCCTCGGCGCCGGCCCACGCGCATCCATCGCGCTGGTGCGATGTGCCCGGGCCCGGGCGCTGCTGCGCGGCGGTGAGTTCGTGATTCCGGATGACATCAAAGGCTGCGCCCTGGCCGTGCTGCGCCATCGTGTGCGCATCGCGCCGGAGCTGGATATCGAGGGTCTGGATGTCGATCAGGTGCTCCAGCAGTTGCTCGACCAAGTGCCGGCGCCGCGCCTGTGAAACCCTCGCGCCTGGTGCTCGTCTGGCTGTTGATCCTGCTGGCCTGCACCATTGTGTCGGGCACTTTGGTGGCATTGGAGGTCTCGGTTCCGACGAATCTCATGGCGATCAACTGGGGGTTGCTGCTGGCGCTGCTGACGCTGGCACTGCTGGATGCGGTGTGCGTGAAGCGCCTGCCGTCGCCCCGGCTGAAACGCCAGATACCCGGCAGCCTGGCGCTGGGTCGATGGAGCGAGGTGCAACTGACGGTCGAACACGACTTTGCGCAACCGCTGAAGGTACAAGTCTTCGACCATGTGCCACCGGGCCTGAGTTTCGAAAACCTGCCGCTGACGGTCGAGCTGCAACCCGGCCAGCACAGCCTGGCCGGTTATCGCCTGCGCCCGCTCAAGCGCGGCCACTTCAGCTTCGAACACTGCGAAATCAACCTGCCAAGCCCCTTGGGGCTCTGGTCGCAAAAACGCTTGCTCGACCTGCCCGACGCCACCCGCGTCTACCCCGACTTCGCCCGTCTCTATGAAGGGCAATTACTGGCGGTGGACAACTGGCTCAGCCAGCTTGGCGTCCGCCAGAAACAACGGAGGGGCCTGGGCCTGGAATTCCATCAATTGCGCGAATTTCGCGAGGGCGACAGCCTGCGCCAGATCGACTGGAAAGCCACCGCGCGCCAGCGCACGCCGATTGCCCGCGAATATCAGGACGAACGCGATCAGCAAATCATTTTCATGCTCGACTGCGGCCGGCACATGCGCAGCCAGGATGATGAGCTGTCGCACTTCGATCACGCCCTCAACGCCTGTTTGTTGCTCAGCTACGTCGCTCTACGTCAGGGCGACGCCGTGGGCCTGAGTACTTTTGCCAGCGAACAGGCGCGCTACCTCGCGCCGGTAAAAGGCACCAGCCATCTCAACACCCTGCTCAACACTGTCTATGACTTGAACAGCAGCCAACGCAGCGCCGACTATCAAGCCGCGGCCACGCAACTGCTGGCACGGCAAAAACGCCGGGCACTGGTGGTGCTGGTGACCAACCTGCGCGAAGAGGACGACGATGAATTGCTGCCGGCCGTCCACCGCCTGAGCCAGCAGCATCAGGTGCTGGTCGCGAGCCTGCGCGAAGACGTGCTCGACTCCCTGCGTCAGTCACCGGTGCAGACTTTGCCCGAAGCGCTGGCCTATTGCGGGACCGTGGACTACCTGAATGCACGCGCCGAACTCCATGAGCGCTTGAACGCTCATGGCGTATTGGTGATGGATGCGCGGCCTGGTGAGTTGGGAGCAGAGTTGGTGACTCGGTACCTGGGCTGGAAGAGAACCGGACTCTGAGCCTGGGCAATCACTCACAGCCAAGTTCCCATTGATCTCACGCCGAAGCCGGCAGCGGCAGAAAACTGAAATACTGCTTCAACGCCTCTACCAGTTGCCCATACTCCGGCGGTGCCCGTTGCAGGCTGAACCCGGCGTCGAAATGTTGGGGGGTCGCGTCTTCGTGGCACCACAGGCAACAGGCCTGCAGGTCGATGATTCGCAGACCACCTTCGCTGGCGGGAATTTTCAGGCGCAGGCTGAAGTCCGCGCCGATCATCATCGGCAGCTGGCTGATCAACATCAGCCCGTCTTCGGAGACATTGCCCAGGTAGCCGATGGGTTTGCCGGTGATGCCGTTGAACACTTTCAGGAAGTACGGCAGTTGATGCCGCTCGATTCGGCGGTCAGTGAACATGTGCAATTTCGCTATGCAAGGCTCTTAAGCAGAGCCGCACTACTGCTTCGGAACGGGTATGCATAAGTCTTTGCCCGCTCTCCCCGCTTCCGGTGCGCCAGTCCTTGTAGCGCAGAGTCTTGCTTGTACCGGTCACAGGTGTTGCCCCGGTTCATCAAAGACAGCGCTCTAAAACCGGTTCCCTGGACTATAGCTCACCACCGGCGGGGAGCCAGCGATCAGAGGGTTGCGGCCGTCAGAACTGCGTGGATTTTGTCGCGGCGGCACTGCGCAACGGGTAGTGACCCAGGCTTTGCAGGGTTTCCAGACGGGCTCGGGCGCGGTAGGCGTATTCGCTCTGTGGGTACGAGGCGATGATGAACTGATACGTCTGCGCCGCATCGACAAACATCTTCTGCCGTTCCAGGCAAAGGCCGCGCATCATCGATGCTTCCGGCCACACATAAGGTCGCGCCCGGCTTTCGCGCTCGACCTTGGACAGTTCAAGCATGACTTGCTCGCAATTGCCCCGGTCATAGGCTTTGTAGGCATTGTTCAAATGATGGTTCATCGACCAACGGGTGCAGCCCGTGACGCTGAGGGCGCTGATGGCAAGGGCGGCAATGAGTACGCAACGCATGGGAAAATCTCCTGTCATGAACGCTGTATCGACCCATGGTCGGAAATCTTCAGGCTGCCGGATGCAAAGTTGCGCGGTTCTATAAAGAAGGCAATAACCAGGTTCTTCGAAAAAACCAAGCTCTTCACGAAAAGTAGTGCATACGAACAATGACTACACCTTCGGAGCATAGTAGCCTCACTCAGCGCTTGAACTCAGGAGTCTTTGCATGTCCGTCCGTCGTACCAAAATCGTCGCCACCCTTGGCCCGGCCAGTAACTCGCCGGAAGTTCTCGAACAGCTGATTCTGGCTGGCCTGGACGTCGCCCGCCTGAACTTCTCCCACGGCACCCCCGACGAGCACAAGGCTCGCGCGAAGCTGGTGCGTGACCTCGCTGCCAAGCACGGCCGCTTCGTCGCCCTGCTGGGTGACCTGCAAGGCCCGAAAATCCGTATCGCCAAATTCGCCAACAAGAAGATCGAGCTGAAGATCGGTGATCAATTCACCTTCTCCACCAGCCATCCTCTGACCGAAGGCAACCAGCAAGTGGTCGGCATCGACTACCCGGACCTGGTCAAGGACTGCGGTGTGGGCGACGAGCTGCTGCTCGACGACGGTCGCGTGGTGATGCGCGTCGATACCGCCACCGCCACCGAACTGAACTGCACCGTGACCATCGGCGGCCCGCTGTCCGACCACAAAGGCATCAACCGTCGCGGTGGCGGCCTGACCGCTCCGGCCCTGACTGAAAAAGACAAGGCCGACATCAAGCTCGCCGCGGAAATGGAAGTCGACTACCTCGCGGTATCCTTCCCGCGTGACGCCGCCGACATGGAGTACGCCCGTCAACTGCGCGACGAGGCCGGCGGCACTGCCTGGCTGGTGGCGAAGATCGAACGCGCCGAAGCCGTGGCCGACGACGAAACCCTCGACGGCCTGATCAAGGCGTCCGACGCGGTGATGGTTGCCCGTGGTGACCTGGGTGTGGAAATCGGCGATGCCGAGCTGGTGGGCATCCAGAAGAAAATCATTCTGCATGCACGCCGCCACAACAAGGCGGTGATCGTGGCGACCCAGATGATGGAGTCGATGATCCAGAACCCGATGCCGACCCGCGCCGAAGTGTCCGACGTAGCCAACGCCGTGCTCGACTACACCGATGCCGTGATGCTCTCGGCCGAAAGCGCCGCTGGCCTGTACCCGCTGGAAGCCGTTCAGGCCATGGCGCGTATCTGCGTCGGTGCCGAAAAGCACCCGACCAGCAAGACCTCCAGCCACCGCATCGGCAAGGAATTCCAGCGCTGCGACGAAAGCATCGCGCTGGCGACCATGTACACCGCCAACCACTTCCCGGGCGTGAAGGCGATCATCGCCTTGACCGAAAGTGGCTACACCCCGCTGATCATGTCGCGCATCCGCTCCTCGGTGCCGATCTACGCGTTCACCCCGCACCGCGAAGCCCAGGCTCGCGCGGCAATGTTCCGTGGCGTGTACACCATCCCGTTCGACCCGGCTTCGCTGGCGCCGAACGAAGTCAGCCAGAAGGCTATCGACGAGCTGGTCAAGCGCGGCGTGGTACAGAAAGGCGACTGGGTCATCCTGACCAAAGGCGACAGCTACCACACTACCGGTGGCACCAACGGCATGAAGATCCTGCATGTTGGCGATCCGATGGTCTGAGTGACCGGCTGCTGAAAAACAAAAGCCCCGCCATGTGAATGGCGGGGCTTTTTGCATTCTGATCCGATAGTTGTGTTGTTCAGGCTGGCCTCATCGCGAGCAAGCTCGCTCCCACAATGGTTTGGTGTACACAAATCTACTGTGGGAGCGAGCTTGCTCGCGATGGGGCCGGCCCAGTCAGCGAAAGATTCAATGCCGCTTGATGAACCCCGTCAACGCCGCCAACGCCTCCGGCGACCGCAGCCGCTGGGTAAACAACGCACCCTCCTCTTCAATCACCTTGCGCAACAGCTCCCGGTCCGGCGCTTTCATCAATTGCTTGCTGATACGCACTGCTTCCGGCGGCAGCGACTCGAATCGCAACGCCATCTCCCGCGCCCTGGCCAAGGTTTCTTCGCCACTGCCCAAGGCTTCGGACGCAATACCCCACGCGGCAGCCTGCTCCCCATTGAAACCTTCACCGAGCAGCAACAACTCCGCCGCCTTGGCCTGCCCGAGCAGACGCGGCAGGATCAGGCTGGAGCCGAACTCCGGGCAAAGACCAAGGTTGACGAACGGCATGCGCAGGCGGGCGTCGCGGCTGACGTAGACCAGGTCGCAATGCAGCAACATGGTCGTACCAATGCCCACCGCCGCTCCGGCCACGGCGGCGACCACCGGTTTTCGGCATTCGAGCAAGTTGAGCATGAAATGGAACACCGGACTGTCGAGGCTGTTCGGCGGTTGCTGGATGAAATCGGCGATGTCGTTGCCGGCGGTGAAGCATTCGGCAGAGCCGGTGATCAACACGGCGTTGATATTGGGGTCGCTGTCGGCCTGTTTCAGCGTCTCGGCCAAGTGGCTGTACATGGCGCGGGTCAGGGCGTTTTTCTTGTCCGGGCGATTCAGGCGCAGGGTCAACAGGCCGCGTTCGCGTTCAACTTGGATAGCATCGGTCATGGCAGGTCTCGCGTCTGAAGAGTCAGCGCTCAACCACGGGGCAGGAACACATCGGCCAGCAGTTGATTGCGCGGCAATCCCGCCAGGTACAGACGCCGGGCAAAGGCGTCGACACTGTCGGGGCCTCCGCAGAGTAAGGCCAGGGTTTGCCGGGAAACAAGCCGCAGTTGCGCCAAAGCCGCTGGCAACTCGGCCGGGGTCCACAGTTCGACACTCAGGTTCGGACGGCTGGTTGCCATGGCTTGCAGGGGTTTGGCCAGGTAGTGCTCATCGGCATCATGGGCCAGGTGGATGACGCGGATGCTGCCTTGATGATCCTGGCGCAATGCTTCGCGCAAGACACCAAACAATGGCCCCAATCCGGTGCCGGCCGCCATTAACCACAACGGCCGAGCGTGCCAGTCAGGGTCATAATGCAAGGCACCGCCGCGCAGTTCACCGAGACGGATCGGATCGCCGATGCGCATTTGCCTGGCGGCATCGCTGAATTCCCCGGGCGTGCGGCAATCGAGATGAAACTCCAGAAAACGGTCTTCCTGCGGCAGGCTGGCGAGGGAATACGGCCGCGCCACGCTGCCCGCCCACAACACCAGGTGCTGCCCGGCGCTATAACGCAACGGTCGCTGGGGGATTACCCGCAAGCGCAGCACCGTGGTAGTCAGCCAATCGACCGCCGCGACTTCGGCCGGATGACCATCGGTTTGCGGGTCGAAGGCGTGCACCTGCAAGTCCTCGACCACCTGGCACTGGCACGCCAGCCGCCAGCCTTGTTCACGCTGCTGTGCACTCAAGGCATCGGGGCGGCTGTCGTTCGGCAGGCCCCGCACACACTGCACCAGGCACGCATGACAACTGCCGGCGCGGCAACTGTAAGGCACTGGCACACCGTTCTGATTCAGTGCATCGAGCAGATTGCTGCCCGCCGCCACCGACCAATGGCGCTCGCCGACCCGCAGCTCAGGCATCGACGTTCTCCCACGCTGCCGCGCATCGGTTGCGGCCGTCACGCTTGGCGCGATAGAGCGCCTGATCGGCCTGCTGCAACGCATCATCGAGGTCGTCACCCAATTCCAGCAGGGTCATGCCGGCGGACAGGCTGAGGTTGCGTACATTCAGACCAATCAGCTCGACATCGGTGAACGCGATGCGCAGCCGTTCGCAGCACGAAGTCAGACTGTCGGCATCGCAATCGGGCAGCAGCACCACGAACTCTTCGCCACCGTAGCGAGCCAGTACGTCACCGTCACGCAGGCACGCGCTGGCAACGCCGGCAAAGGCTTGCAGCACCTGATCGCCGGCAGCATGACCGTGCAGGTCGTTGATGCGTTTGAAATGGTCGAGGTCGATCAGTGCCAGGCCATGCACGACACCGGCGTCCATGGCGTTCAGCTCGCGTGACGCCAGGCGCAGGAAATGCCGACGATTGAACAGGCCCGTGAGCTCGTCGGTGGCCACCAGGTCTTCGAGCTGGCGCATCATCCCGCGCAACGTGTCCTGGTGCGCCTGCAAGGCAAAACGCCGCTGGCGCATGCGTTGTCGCGAGGCCTGGACATAGCGGGCATACAGCACCAGCCACACCAGCACGATGAACAGCACACAGACCTGCAACACCGCCATGGCCGGGTCAGGCAGCTGGAAGTGGTAGCCCTCCCACAGCGTGATCGCACTGAAACTCAAAAACACCAGCAGCGCGCATCGTACTAAAGACCGGCGAGACAGATGGAACAGGCCGAACAGCAGGATCAGCACGTAAAACACCAGAAACGCGCCCCGGGCTTCGTCCAGATGGGCAATCAGCCAGGTTTGCCAACCCAGCCCCAGCAACACTTGTGCCTCGGTCAGGCTGGGGTCGGCGAAACGCAGGTTGCAGCCGCTGTAGAACACCGCGAACAGGATGGCCTGACTGATCACTACCAGTGCGCTGCCGATGGCGACACTGGAAAGCGGCGCGTTGTAGTGACCGGTAAAAAACGCCAGCCACAGCAACAGCAATGCCAGGGCATAGGTGCCGGCCGCGAGGGCGAAACGTTTGAGCAACAGGCGCTGGATGGCGTTTTGGGTCAATCGTTGATTCACCAAATGAAAGGAGACTGACAGAGCGTCCTACTCTACAGACCGAATGTCACTTTAGTGGCGTGGCCGATAAATGACCATTCAATTTTCGGGATCGACGGTCGAGCCTTGCGCGACCCTGTGGCGAGGGGGCTTGTCGGACCGCCGCATCGCCCCGTTGGACTGCGGAGCAGTCCCGGTAACAGACAGGTCGTTGTGTCAGGCGGATTGTTTTCACCGGTTATGCGGCTGCTTCGCAACCGAACGGGGGCAAGCCCCCTCGCCACAAAAGCCACGTACTCCTCTTGCAGCTTCAAACTTGCCGCTTGCAGCTGCTTCTATGCGACCAACGATTGACTGCCGGCGCGTGTGCCTGTCCGCGAGGCGCGGTATACTGCCGCGCCTTTTTAGCGTCGCGCCAGCTTGCCCGGCGTGCCTTGAAAGGTGCTTGCAACCGACCGATGCACCCAAGCTGCAAGCACCTTATTGAATGTTCCCGTCTTTTAGAGGAGCGCGACTCATGACCGTGATCAAGCAAGACGACCTGATTCAGAGCGTTGCCGACGCCCTGCAGTTCATTTCCTACTACCACCCCGTGGATTTCATCCAGGCGATGCACGAGGCCTACCTGCGCGAAGAATCGCCAGCGGCCCGCGACTCGATGGCACAGATCCTGATCAACTCGCGCATGTGCGCCACCGGCCACCGCCCGATCTGCCAGGACACCGGTATCGTCACCGTGTTCGTGCGTGTCGGCATGGACGTGCGCTGGGATGGCGCCACCATGGGCCTGGACGACATGATCAACGAAGGCGTACGTCGCGCCTACAACCTGCCGGAAAACGTCCTGCGTGCTTCGATCCTCGCCGACCCGGCGGGCGCTCGCAAGAACACCAAGGACAACACCCCGGCGGTCATCCACTACTCCATCGTTCCGGGTAACACCGTGGAAGTGGACGTGGCAGCCAAGGGCGGCGGCTCCGAGAACAAGTCGAAGATGGCCATGCTCAACCCGTCCGACTCGATCGTCGACTGGGTGCTCAAGACAGTTCCGGAAATGGGCGCCGGCTGGTGCCCACCGGGCATGCTCGGCATCGGCATCGGCGGCACCGCCGAGAAAGCTGCCGTCATGGCCAAGGAAGTGTTGATGGAATCCATCGACATTCACGAGCTGAAGGCCCGCGGCCCACAGAACCGCATTGAAGAAATGCGCCTGGAGCTGTTCGAGAAGGTCAACCAACTGGGCATCGGCGCCCAGGGCCTGGGTGGCCTGACCACCGTGCTCGACGTGAAGATCATGGACTACCCGACTCACGCCGCTTCGCTGCCGGTGTGCATGATCCCGAACTGCGCCGCCACCCGTCACGCACACTTCGTGCTCGACGGTTCCGGCCCTGCTTCGCTGGAAGCGCCACCGCTGGACGCCTACCCGGAAATCGTCTGGGAAGCCGGCCCGTCGGCCCGTCGTGTCAACCTCGACACCCTGACCCCGGAAGAAGTGCAGAGCTGGAAGCCGGGCGAAACCGTCCTGCTCAACGGCAAGATGCTCACCGGCCGCGACGCTGCGCACAAGCGCATGGTCGAGATGCTGAACAAGGGAGAAACCCTGCCGGTGGACCTCAAGGGTCGCTTCATCTACTACGTCGGCCCGGTCGATCCGGTCGGTGACGAAGTGGTTGGCCCGGCCGGTCCTACCACCGCCACGCGGATGGACAAGTTCACCCGTCAGATCCTCGACCAAACCGGCCTGCTGGGCATGATCGGCAAATCCGAGCGCGGCCCGACCGCAATCGACGCGATCAAGGACCACAAAGCCGTCTACCTGATGGCAGTCGGCGGCGCGGCTTACCTTGTAGCGCAAGCGATCAAGAAATCCCGCGTGGTGGCTTTCGCCGAACTGGGCATGGAAGCGATCTACGAGTTCGACGTGAAAGACATGCCTGTGACTGTTGCCGTCGACAGCAAAGGTGAGTCGGTACACATCACCGGTCCTGCCATCTGGCAGAAAAAGATCAGTGAAAGCCTGGCGGTAGAAGTGCAGTAAGCGCTTGGACTGCTCCAGAAAAGGCGACAGGGTTATCCCTGTCGCCTTTTTTATTGCCAAGCCATACCCCTGCAGGAGCGAGCCCGCTCGCGAACGACGCATGGACGACACGGGCTGAATGGTGCCCCGCGTTATCGTTGACTTCCATCGCGAGCAGGCTCGCTCCTACAAGGGCCAAGTCGCTCATGTTATCGTGCGACCCCTCCGTATTCCTTGTGTAAGCCCTGCATGTTTGAGTCATCTCGATCCCTGCGCCTGGCGCTCTATACCGTATTGATCATTGCCGGTGCTGCCATCGCGGCCACCCTGGCCATGCGCCACACCGTGCGCCAGTCAATGGTCGAAGACGCGGCTCGCGCCAATCAGCAACTGGCGCTGTATGCCACGTCCCTGCATACCCTGATCGAACGTTACCGCGCCCTGCCCGCGGTGCTGGCGCTGGACCCGGAGCTGCGCTCGGCGCTCAAGGGCAAGGTCAGTTCCGAACAGCAGGACGCATTGAACCGCAAACTGGAAAAAATCAACGGTGCCGCCCAATCATCGACCCTGGAACTGCTCGATCACACCGGCCTCGCCGTAGCGGCGAGCAACTGGCGTTTGCCCAGCAGTTATGTCGGCCACAACTACGGCTTCCGTCCCTATTTCAACCAGACCCGCACCCAGGGCACCGGGCGCTTTTACGCCGTGGGGGTGACCAGCGGAATTCCCGGCTACTTCCTCTCCAGCGCGGTCAGCGATGACGATGGCCAGTTCCTCGGCGCCATGGTGGTGAAACTGGAGTTCCCCGAACTGGAACGCGAGTGGCGCCAGGGCAGCGACACACTGCTGGTCAGCGACGCACGTGGAATAATCTTCATCGCCAACCAGCCGGGCTGGCGCTATCGCCTGCTCAAGCCGCTGAGCGACAGCGATCATGCCGAACTCAAGACCACCCGCCAGTACGACAAGCAGCCGCTGACGCCGCTTGAATTTCAATCGTTGCGGCGCTTCGACGATAACAGTGACCTGGCTCGGGTCGACGGCCCCGACGGCAAGGCGGATTACCTGTGGGAATCCCTGCCGCTGAATACCGAGGGCTGGACCCTGCACCTGCTGCGGCGCCCACAAGTCGCCTTCGAAGACAGCCGCAATGCTGCCCTCGCCGCGGCCGGGCTATGGCTGACCATGGTGTTCCTGCTGCTGTTTCTCAACCAGCGCTGGCGCTTGGCCAAACTGCGTCAGCGCAGTCGCGAAGAACTCGAACAGCTTGTAGAAGAGCGTACCCGCGACCTGCGCACCGCCCAGGAAGGTCTGGTGCAGTCGGCCAAACTCGCTGCGCTGGGGCAGATGTCCGCCGCCCTGGCCCATGAGATCAACCAGCCGCTCACCGCCCAGCGCATGCAGCTGGCGACCTTGCGCCTGCTGCTCGACAACGGCCGCGTCGACGACGCCTACAAGGCGCTCAAGCCGGTGGATGAAATGCTCACCCGCATGGCGGCCCTCACCGGCCACCTGAAAACCTTCGCCCGCAAGAGCCCCAGCGGTTTGCGCGAACGCCTGGACCTGGCGGCGGTGGTGGATCAGTCGCTGCAACTGCTCGACACCCGGCTGCGCGACGAACAGGTCAGCACCGTACTGCATCTGACCCGCCCGGCCTGGGTGCGTGGCGATGCGATTCGCCTGGAACAGGTGCTGATCAATCTGCTGCGCAATGCCCTCGATGCAATGCAGGACAAGCCCTGCAAACGCCTGGAAATCCGCCTCGAAGCCGACGAACAACTATGGCGCCTGAGTGTGATCGACAACGGCGGCGGTATCGCCGAAGAGAACCTGTCCAAGGTCTTCGATCCGTTCTTCACCACCAAACCGGTGGGCGATGGCCTGGGGATCGGTTTGGCCGTATCGTTTGCCATCGTTCACGAATCCGGCGGGCGCTTGAGTGCCGACAATCATGACAAAGGTGCCGTGTTCACCGTGACCTTGCCCATCGACCTGGAGGTGCATGAACCATGCTGAACTCAGTGATCGTGGTCGATGACGAAAGCAGCATCCGCAGTGCCGTCGAGCAATGGTTGAGTCTGTCGGGTTTCGAGGTGCAGTTGTTCAGTCGCGCCGATGAATACCTGGCGCAATTGCCCAGGCATTTTGCCGGGGTGATTCTCAGCGATGTGCGCATGCCCGGCATGACCGGCCTCGAACTGCTGGCCGAGGTGCAGCGCCGGGATGCCGATTTGCCGGTGATCCTGCTGACCGGTCACGGCGATGTACCGATGGCCGTCGAAGCCATGCGCGACGGTGCCTACGATTTCCTCGAAAAACCCTTCAGCCCGGAAACCCTGCTCGGCAGCCTGCGCCGCGCCCTCGACAAACGCCGGCTGGTGCTGGAAAACCGCGCACTGCACGAACAGGCGGACAACCGCGCCAAACTGGATGCCACGCTGCTCGGCGTGTCTCGGGGTCTGCAGACCCTGCGTCGGCAAGTTTTGGACCTGGCAGCACTGCCGGTCAACGTGCTGATTCGCGGCGAAACCGGTAGCGGCAAGGAACTGGTCGCGCGTTGCCTGCACGACTTCGGGCCGCGGGCCGACAAGCCCTTTGTCGCACTCAACTGCGCGGCCATCCCCGAGCAATTGTTCGAGGCCGAGCTGTTCGGCCACGAGAGCGGCGCGTTCACCGGGGCGTCCGGCAAGCGCATCGGCAAGCTCGAGTACGCCGACGGCGGCACACTGTTTCTCGATGAAATCGAAAGCATGCCGTTGGCCCAGCAGGTGAAACTGCTGCGGGTGTTGCAGGAGCAAAAGCTTGAACGGCTGGGCTCGAACCAGAGTATCCGCGTGGATTTGCGCATCATTGCCGCGACCAAGCCGGACCTGCTCGACGAAGCGCGGGCCGGACGTTTTCGCGAAGACCTGGCCTATCGCTTGAACGTCGCTGAGCTACGCCTGCCGCCCTTGCGCGAACGTCGTGAAGACATACCCCTGTTGTTCGAATCCTTTGCCCAAAACGCCGCCGAACGCCTGGGACGCAAATTTCCACCGTTGAGCGGCGCCCAGTTGAGTCACCTGCTGAGCCACGACTGGCCAGGCAACGTGCGCGAATTGGCGAATGTCGCCGAGCGTCAGGTATTGGGGCTCGGTGAACCGGAGCCCTTGGGCATCGAGCCCGGCCAGTCACTGGCGGCTCAGCAGGAAGCGTTCGAAGCGCAATGCCTGCGTGCGGCATTGACCCGGCACAAGGGCGACGTGAAAGCGGTGCTCGAAGAACTGCAACTGCCGCGCCGAACCTTCAATGAAAAGATGCAGCGGCATGGGTTGAGCCGGGAGATGTTTTTGCCCGAGGCCTGATTTTTGTGGTGTCTGCCCTGGCCCCATCGCGAGCAAGCTCGCTCCCACAGTGGATCTGTGTACGCCAAACATTGTGGGAGCGAGCTTGCTCGCGATGGGGCCTGTACAGGCAAAGCAACCAACCAAACCGTAAGCAATTTTCCGCCCATCACCTGCCACGAATAAGCGGATTTCCGCTCACTGAAACACTCTGCCCCCTCTAAACCGGCCCTCTCCCCGTTGGCACAGCTCCTGCTATAGCCCTGGCAGGCTGCGTTTCATCGCGCTCCACAAAAACAATTAAATGAAGGATCCTTCAATGGATAACTCCAACTCCCTGCCGCTTGGGTCGGCTGCCACGCCGGCCAAAGAAAGAACCACTTCCAGCCGCATCAAGTCGATCTTCAGCGGTTCCGTTGGCAACATGGTCGAGTGGTACGACTGGTACGTCTACGCCGCCTTCTCCCTGTACTTCGCCAAGACCTTCTTCCCCAAAGGCGACACCACCGCCCAACTGCTCAACACCGCCGCGATCTTCGCCGTGGGCTTCCTGATGCGTCCGATCGGTGGCTGGCTGATGGGTCTGTATGCCGACAAGGTCGGGCGCAAAAAGGCCCTGATGGCCTCGGTGTACCTGATGTGCTTCGGCTCGCTGCTGATTGCCCTGAGCCCGAGTTATGAAGTCATCGGCATCGGTGCGCCGATCCTGCTGGTGTTCGCGCGCTTGCTGCAAGGCCTGTCGGTGGGTGGCGAATACGGCACCTCCGCCACTTACCTCAGCGAGATGGCGACCAAGGAGCGTCGCGGCTTCTACTCCAGCTTCCAGTACGTGACCCTGATTTCCGGCCAGCTCATCGCTTTGGCGGTGCTGATTGTCCTGCAGAACTTCCTGACCACCGAGGAGCTCTACGCCTGGGGCTGGCGCATCCCGTTCGCCATCGGCGCGCTGTGTGCCGTGGTTGCGCTGTACCTGCGTCGTGGCATGGAAGAAACCGAGTCTTTCACCAAGAAAGAAAAAGCCAAGGAAAGCGCGATGCGCACCTTGATGCGCCACCCCAAGGAATTGATGACCGTGGTCGGCCTGACCATGGGCGGTACGCTGGCGTTCTACACCTACACTACCTACATGCAGAAATACCTGGTGAATACCGTCGGCATGAGCATTTCCGACTCCACCACCATTTCCGCTGCCACGCTGTTCCTGTTCATGTGCCTGCAACCGATCATCGGCGGGCTGTCGGATAAAATCGGTCGTCGGCCGATCCTGATTGCCTTCGGCATCCTGGGCACGCTGTTCACCGTACCGATCCTGACCACCCTGCACACCATTACGACCTGGTGGGGTGCGTTCTTCCTGATCATGGCGGCGCTGATCATCGTCAGCGGCTACACCTCGATCAACGCCGTGGTGAAAGCCGAACTGTTCCCGACCGAAATCCGCGCCCTGGGCGTGGGCCTGCCGTACGCACTGACCGTATCGATCTTCGGCGGCACCGCCGAATACATCGCGCTGTGGTTCAAGAGCATTGGCATGGAGACGGGTTACTACTGGTACGTCACCGCGTGTATTGCCGTGTCGTTGCTGGTGTACATCACCATGAAAGACACCCGCAAGCATTCGCGGATCGTCACTGACTGACAGATAGATCGAAGCTGGCTGTACCGGCCTCTTCGCGAGCAAGCCCGCTCCCACATTCGACCGCGTTCCTTCTGGAACAACCCGGTTAAATGTGGGAGCGGGCTTGCTCGCGAATGGAGCCGACTCGGTATCAAGCCAGCATAGTCATGACAGCCAAACCCAGGCTCGGCGATGCCACACTGAAAAATGGACAAGGGCTTCATGAAAAATCCGTCATCCAGGTAAAAGAGCCGATTAATCACGCGTTAATGCTCGCCGCCCAACCTTTAACGGCCTGATCGATTCATTGCGATGCGCTCACTCAGTCCTTGAAAGCGAAAAAGCCTGACGGCCTTAACATCCAATTAATCGATAGGTAGCAGGATTTAATTGCGAAATTTAATCGATATATCTGGCGTCTTGGCTTTTTCCACTAAACGCCAACGAGACGGGAGTCACTACCATGAAGACCAAACTGATCCTTGCCCTGGCCCTTTCCGTACTGGCCGCCAACACGTTCGCCGCCGATGGCTACGACAAAACCGGCTCGGCCTCTTACGGCTCCGGCGCCAGCGCCGCCATCGAACGCAGCCACTCGGGCACCTATGCTTCTGACGGCTTCGATAAAACCGGCACCGCGGACGCTATCGCTGCCGACGGTTTCGACAAAACCGGTAGCGCTGAAGCTATCGGCTGATCCGGCTTCAAAACCTGTAGGAGCGAGCTTGCTCGCGATGGACTCAAGCCCGCCGCGTTCAGCCAGGGAACACGCGTAATCGTTAACGACCATCGCGAGCAAGCTCGCTCCTACAGGGGGTGAGGTCGGGCTGGAAATCTGCGGCGCGTGCTTGCACCATGAGCGCCTCCAGCCCGCTCCGGAAATTCTCTCCAATGCCTGACGACATCCACTTCTACGAACCCGCCAACGGCCACGGCCTGCCCCACGATCCGTTCAACGCTATCGTCGGCCCGCGCCCCATTGGCTGGATCTCTTCACAGGATGCCGAGGGCCACCTGAACCTGGCGCCCTACAGTTTCTTCAATGCCTTCAACTACATTCCGCCGATCATTGGGTTTTCCAGCGTCGGGCGCAAAGACAGCCTGAACAACATCGAACAGACCGGCGAGTTCGCCTGGAACCTGGCCACGCGGCCGCTGGCCGAGCAGATGAACCAGAGCTGCGCCATGGTCGGGCCTGAGGTCAACGAATTCGAACTGGCCGGGCTGACGACCGCTGCCTCGAAGGTCATTCAGGTGCCACGGGTGGCAGAGAGCCCGGTGTCCTTCGAGTGCAAGGTCACGCAGATCATTCAGTTGCAACGGGCGGACGGCAACGTGGTGCCGAGCTGGCTGATCCTCGGCGAAGTGGTCGCCGTGCATATCGCCAAATGGCTGTTGAAGGACGGGGTATACGACACCGCCGCGGCAGAACCGATTCTGCGCGGCGGCGGGCCGGCGGATTACTTCCAGCTGGGGCCTGAGGCGTTGTTCAAGATGTACCGCCCGGGGGCGGTGAAGTGATCACCAGAGCAGGTCGGTGTCTTCTTTGACGTCCTTGAGGTGGGTCAGCTCTTTGGCCGCTGCCAGGTCGGCGTCATGGGCGGTCTTGAAGATCTGCCCTTCCAGCACCTTGTGAAAACGCGGGGCGCCGGAACCACCCAGCGCTTTGACGGCGATAGCGGCGTGGTAACCACCCTCGCCCGGTACTACAGCGGAAACAGCTTCGAAGTGTTCAAAGGCTTTACGTGCCATGTCGCGAATCCTGGCTGGTTGAGAATGCCGTCATTAAACCCTCAACCGGCCAGTTTGTGTACCGCCACTGCGGACTGCCCCAGGGCCTGCGCCGCCGAGACATCCTTGAAGGTGTGGAAATCCAGACTGTTGACCACCAGCTCCTGCACCAGCTCGGCAAAAATCTCCATCGCCGGCGTGCTGAAGTACGCGGTCATGGCCTGTTGATTGCTCCAGAAACCGGACACCAGCCACAGCTCCGGATCGCATTGCGAATGCTGCAAGGCAAAGCTCAGGCAGCCTGGCGCTGCGCGGGACGGTTCGATCAGGGCGCTGAGGCGCACACCGAGTTCCTCCGAGCGCCCGGCGCGCGCTCGAACGAAGGCCATATGACTGACGGGGATCTGCGTGGACATGTTCAACCCTCCCGGGGAGTCGCGTGGCAGCCGGGGGACGGGCTGCGACAGGATCAAAGGTTAAGGGCCGCGACGCCTGTCTCGTTAGTCGATTCCTGCCGGCGCGTTGCACAATCCTGCGAAACTTCATCGCCAGCCTGTAACAAGCTGTAAAACCCTGTCACGGTTCTGCCATACGAGTTTCAAGCAAGTTCTTGCGGCACAAGGCTCTATTGGCTACACCGCCGGTCGCCCCCAGGCAGAATCAGGCAAGCATCCGGCAGGATGTGTCTACCGCTGTCGCTTGCACAAACTTATGCTCTGCACCACTCCCTTCATGCCTTGCCGAGGATGCCTCGCATGTCGTCGCTCGATCACTTTCAAGCCCCGCTGGACACCGACATGGAAAAGCAGCGCGCGGAACTGGCGGCCATCATCCGCCGCAACACCGCCGAAGATGGCAGTTATGCCACGGCCATCGGCTCGCTGTTCATGTCCCGCCACAGCCAGTCCCACGAGTTCGCCCCGGTGCTCGCGCAACCGGCGCTGTGCATCATGGCCCAGGGGCGCAAGGAAGTTCAGCTGGCCAACGAATACTTCAACTACGACCCGCTGAACTACCTGGTGGTCTCGGTCTCGATGCCGCTCAGTGGACGAGTGGTGGATGTCTCGCCTGAGGAACCGATCCTGGCCTTGCGCTTGGACATCGACCCGACGGAAATCACCGCACTGATCGCTGACGCCGGCCCCCTCGGCGTGCCCACCCGGCCGACCGGGCGCGGGCTCTATGTCGAAAAACTCGACACCGCGATGCTCGACGCCGTGCTGCGCCTGGCACGGTTACTGGACACGCCAAAAGACATCGCCATGCTCGCGCCGCTGATTCGCCGGGAGATCCTCTATCGCCTGTTGCGCAGTAAACAGGGGCATCGGCTGTACGAAATCGCCATCGCCAACAGTCAGAGCCATCGCATCAGCCAGGCGATCAAATGGCTCAACGGCAATTTCGAACAGCCGTTGCGCATTGATGAATTGGCCAAGGAAGTGAACCTGAGCGTGTCGACGCTGCATCACCGCTTCAAGGCGATGACGGCGATGAGTCCGTTGCAGTATCAGAAGCAGTTGCGCCTGCAGGAAGCACGGCGGCTGATGCTCGCCGAAGGGCTGGAGGCTTCGGCGGCGGGGTATCGGGTCGGGTATGAGAGTCCGTCGCAGTTCAGCCGGGAGTACAGCCGGTTGTTCGGGGCGCCGCCATTGCGGGATCTGGCGCGATTGCGGTTGTCAGTCTGATCCAGAATTTGTGTTGGTTGTGCCGACCCCATCGCGAGCAAGCTCGCTCCCACAGGGTCCGGTGTACACCGATCCAGTGTGGGAGCGAGCTTGCTCGCGATGAGGCCAGCGAGGCCAACATCAAATCCGGATCAGGCGCCCAGTACCCGGCATGCCTCCACCGGCAAGGTCACCGACACCGGATGACCAACGCTCAGGCCAAAGCCCTGACATGGCGTGCTCAACGCTGTAAACGACACCCCGGAACACTCCACCGTGGTCTCGATGGTCGCGCCGATATCGCGCACGAACGTCACCTTGCCCAGCAAGCGGTTGCCCGCGGTCGCCTGGGGTGCGGACAGTTGCAGGTCTTCCGGGCGAATCAGCATCTTCACCTTTTCACCGACCACGATGCTGCTGCAGATCGGTACTTGCAGCGCATCGCCGCCCGGCAAACTGACCTTGCCGTTACCCAGCACCGTGGCCGGGAAGATGTTGCCCGAGCCGATGAAGTCCGCGACGAACTCGTTGGCCGGGTGACGATAGATCTCGATCGGCGTGCCCACCTGCTGCACCTTGTGCTCACCCAATACGACCACGATATCGGCCATGGTCATGGCCTCGCGCTGGTCGTGGGTCACCATGATGGTGGTGATGTTCAGGCGTTGTTGCAGTTGGCGGATTTCCACCTGCATCGACTCGCGCAGCTTGGCATCCAGCGCTGACAGAGGTTCGTCGAGCAGGAGGATTTTCGGGTGATTGGCAATCGCCCGGGCAATCGCCACGCGCTGGCGTTGGCCGCCGGACAGCTTGGCCACCGGACGATTGATCATCGCTTGCAGCTGGATCAGTTCCAGCAATTCCACCACCCGCGCCTGCTGGTCAGCCTTGCTGACGCCACGCAGTTTCAGCGGATAGGCGATGTTCTCCCCCACCGTCATGTGCGGGAACAGCGCGAGCGACTGGAACACCATGCCGAAATTACGCAGATGCGCCGGGGTGTGGCCGATGTCCTCACCGTCCAGGCGAATCTCGCCACCGCTCAGGGTTTCCAGCCCGGCAATCATGCGCAGCAAGGTGGTTTTGCCACAGCCCGAAGGACCGAGGAAACACACCAGTTTGCCCTCGGGCAAATGCAGGTTTACATCCTTTACCGCGCAGGCCGAGCCGTAATGTTTCTCGACGTTTTCCAGAATCAGACCAGACATAAGAATCACCTCAAGAAATCAGAACGAAACGCCACCTTCACCAACCAGCTTCTCCAGCGCCCAGATGAGGACGAAGTCGATCAGCACGATCAGCACGGCAAACGAAAATACGGTTGGGTCGAGCGAAGACACAGTGCGGCTGTACATCCAGATCGGCACGGTCATGACGTCGATGGTGTAGAGGAAATAGGTCACGGTGAATTCGTTGAACGAGACGATGAACGCCAGCAGCATGCCCGCCAGGATCCCCGACTTCATCAACGGCACCACCACATCGACAATCGCCCGCAGCGGTGAAGCACCGAGCATTTGCGCGGCCTCTTCGACTTCGCTGCCGATGGAGAGCATCGCCGCCGTGCAGTTCTTCACCACGAATGGCAACGCGAGGATCACGTGGGCAATCACCAGGCGCGAGGTGGTCATGTGGAACGGCAGGCTGTCGAACACCAGCAGCAACGCCAGGCCCAGCACCACCATCGGAAACACCAGCGGCAACGACATCAGTTGCAGCGCCACCGCCTTGCCGCGGAACTCGCAACGGGTCAGCGCGTAGGCCGCCGGCACCGCGATGATCGTGGCGAAAATCATGGTCAGGCACGACACCAGCAGGCTGGTAGACATGGCCTGGCCGAGGCTCAGGACGTCACTGGCGTCCGGCGACACGAAGGTGTGCCAGGCGGCCTTGTACCATTGCAGGCTGTAGCTGCTCGGCGGGAAGTCGAGGTTCGACGCGCCGCTGAAGGACATGACGATCATGGTCAGGATCGGCAGTACCGCCAGCAGCAGGATGAAGCCGGAAAGGATGCCGGCAAACTTGCCGGTCTCGCCGGGCAACAGCCCATAACGCTTTTTGATCAGGGTGCTCATTGGGAAGCCTCCAGCATGCGCCGACGACGGCCAGTGATGTATTCGGACAAGGTCATGATCGCGAGGGTGGTGACGATCAGCACCACGCCGGCAGCAGATGCGGCGGGCCAGTTCATCAGCGGGGCGATCTGGTCATGCACCATCACCGCCAGCATCGGCACGCGCCGACCTCCGAGCAGCAAGGGCACCACGAAACTGCTGGCGTTGTAGGCGAACACCAGGGTCGCACCGGTAATGATCCCCGGCAGACTCATCGGCAATACCACCTGGCGGAACACCTGGAAGCGACTGGCGCCCAGGGTGGCGGCAGCTTCTTCGTAGCTGCGGGCGACACCGCGCATGGCGCTGGCAATCGGCAACACGGCCAGCGGGAAGGCGGTTTGCACCAGGCCCATCAACACGCCGTTCTGGTTGTACAACAGCATGATCGGGCGCTTGATCAGGCCCAGGCCCATCAGTGCCTGGTTGAGCATGCCGCCAGGGCCGAGGATCACCAGCCAGCCGTAGCTTTGCAGCAGCAGGTTGACCAGCAATGGCAGCAACACCGCCGCCAGGAAGATCCGTCGCACGAACGGCGAGGTCAGGCGCGACATGGTGTAGGCCACCGGGATCGCCAGAATCACTGCGATCACCGCGCTGATCAGCGCCAGGCGCAGGGTCAGCATCAGCGACTTGAGGTAATAGGGTTCCAGCAACTGGGCGTAACTGGCCAGGCTGAACCCGGACCATTCCGCGCCTTTGGTGCCCACGCTCATGCGCAGTACCAGCAGGCTCGCGGCAATCAAAACGCCGAGAAACAGCATCGACGGCGTGAGGAAAAGCCAGGCGCGCGCGGTCGGCGAAACACCCCGAGCGGCGCGCACGGGGGCGGCACTCAGCGGATGAGTCAGAGGTTGGTGTTCCATAGCAAAGGGTCTCGTCAATGGACAGCAGCTGACAAACACAAGCCTCAAGGTCACTTTGCCCCCTTGTGGGAGCGAGCTTGCTCGCGATGACTGCTTGTCAGTCGCCAATGATGTCGACTGACACTCCGATATCGCGAGCAAGCTCGCTCCCACAGGGGATCTTCAGCGTTTGAAGATCCTGTGTACGTCACTCGATCAGGAAGAAAAGATTTCCGTGTAACGACGAATCCATTGGTCATGCACGCTGGCCAGGAAGGCGTTGTCGTGCATGATCGCCTTCTCGGCAATCTGCTCCGGCGTGAGGATGTACGGGCTCTTGCGTGCTTCGGCGGAAATGATCGCCTTGGCGTTGACCGGGCCGTTGTAGATGTCTTCAGCCATCTTGCCCTGCACCAGCGGGTCCAGAGAGTGGTTGATGAAGGCGTAGGCCATGTCGATATCGCCCGGACGGTTCTTCGGCATCACCGACAGCATCAGGTCGGTGTAGAAACCTTCCTTCATGCCGAATGTGGCGCCCAGGCCGTAGTTCGGATCACGGATCTGTTTCGGGAAGAAGGCTGGTGCGTACAGGCCGCCCATGTCCAGGGAACCGGTGCGGAACAGTTCGGCGATCTGGTTCGGGTTTTCACCCAGGGTCACCACACGATCCTTCAGCTCGGCGAGCTTCTTGAAGCCAGGCTCGATGTTGTGTTCGTCACCACCGGCCAGTTTGGCGGCGATGATGATCAGGTCCATGGCCTCGGTCCAGTTCGGCGGCGGCAGGAAGATGTTCGGCGCCGCGTCGGCATCCCACAGGGAGGCGTAGCTGGTCGGGGCTTCTTTCTGGGTGCGGGTGCTGTAGACCAGGCTGTTGCACCACAGCAGGTAACCGATACCGTGGCCATTGGCGCCGGTGCGGTATTTCTCCGGTACATCGACGAGGTTGGGAATGCGGTTGAGGTCGGGTTTTTCCAGCAGGTTGGCGGCGGCCAGACCTTCGGCGCCGACGCCTGCCAGGGTGATGATGTCGTATTGCGGACGATCACCGCCGGCCTTGAGCTTGGCGACCATTTCCGAGGTACTGCCGGTGCGGTCAGCGATGACCTTGCAGCCGTACTTGTCTTCGAACGTCGCGGCGATGTTGCGCAGTGCGGCCAGGCCGGTGTCATCGGACCAGGTCAGCAGACGAAGGGTCTTGCCGGCAAAGCGTGTGTCGCTGGCATTGGCCTTGATGAACGGCATGCTCATGGCTGCCGCTGCAACCGAGGCTACGCCCACGGTCTTGATGAATTGACGTCTGTTCAGATCATGCTCGCCCATTACGGACTCCCTTTGTTTTTGTAGGTATGAGGCAGGTCGAAACTGTTGCATCCGCGCGACCGGACCAGCGTTATCCCTCGTATTTTCGGGGCTTGACTGAGCCGGCAAGTTCATCCTGAGGTCGCGTAAAACACCTGACTATCGATAAAAACTCATTGAAGCCATGACGCCAGCGCATGCCTCCTTTTCCTTGTGGGAGCGAGCTTGCTCGCGATGGACGTCAACGATAATGCGGGGCATCAGACAGCCCCGTGTCGTCCATGCGTCCATCGCGAGCAAGCTCGCTCCTACACAGTGCCAGGCGTCAGACGGCCCGGATCACGTGTTTGATTTCCTGGAAAGCCTGCAAGCCCCACGGCCCCAATTCGCGGCCGATGCTGCTCTGCTTGTAGCCGCCCCAGGCGGTCTGCGGGAAGATCACCTGCGGCGCGTTGATCCACACAAGCCCCGCCTGCAAAGCGTTGGCAACGCGGTCAGCGGTCTGTGCATTGCGCGTCACCACACTGGCGACCAGGCCGAACTGGCTGTCGTTGGCCAGGGCAATCGCTTCGGCCTCGGAGGCGAAACGGCGCACGCAGATCACCGGGCCGAAAATTTCTTCATTCCACAACGCACTGTCGAGGGGCACTTCGGTGAACACCGTCGGCTGCAAAAAATATCCGCGCGGCAGGTCGGCCGGGCGATTGCCACCGCAAACCAGCTTGGCACCGGCACTCAAGCCGCGATCGATGTGACCGAGCACGCGCTGGTATTGCGCCTGATTGACCAGCGCGCCCATTTCCACGTTCGGGTCGAACGGGTCGGCCACGCGGATGGCTTCGGCACGGGCCTTCACTCGGTTCAGGAATTCATCGGCCAGTTCATCGGCGACCAGCACGCGGCTGGTGGCGGAGCACATCTGCCCGGCGTTGAAGAAACCACCGCCACAGGCCACTTCCACCGCCAGTTCGAGATCGGCATCGGCCAGCACCAACAGCGAAGATTTGCCGCCCAGCTCCAGGCTCACGCCTTTGACAGTTTCCGCCGCCCGTTGCATGACCTGCACGCCAACGGCATTGCTGCCGGTGAACGACACCTTGGCGATGCGCGTGTCTGCCGACAGCGGAGCGCCAACGGCCAGGCCGGTGCCGCACACCAGGTTAAAGACACCCGCCGGCACACCGGCTTCAGCGATGATCGCGGCCAGTTCCAGTTCCGGCAGCGGCGTCACTTCCGAAGGCTTGAGCACCACGCAGCAACCGGCGGCCAGGGCTGGGGCGAGTTTCCATGCGGTGGTGACCATCGGAAAATTCCACGGCACGATCAGGCCGACCACACCGCACGGCTCGCGGCGCAGGCGAGCGCTGAAGTCGTCGGTTGGCAGCTCTACCGCGCTGTCTTGTTTGGCATCCAGGCCTTCGGCCAGACCGGCGTAATACTCGAACGTGGCGATCACGTCATCGACGTCGATCGCGGCTTCGAACTGCGGTTTGCCGTTGTTGCTCGACTGCAAGTGCATCAGTTTTTCACGGTTGGCCTGCACGCCCGTGGCGATTTTGCGCAGGATCGCACCGCGTTCGGCGCCCGTGGTTTTCGACCAGTCGGCGAACGCCTGGGTCGCTGCGTTCACGGCTTGATCAACCGCGCGTTCGTCGCCGCCATTGACGGTGGTCAACAGGGCTTCGGTCGCCGGGTTGATCACGCGCAGGTGTTCGTTGCCGGCCGACCATTGGCCGTTGATGTACAGGCCATCCAGAGTCGTCGGGAAGCTCATTTCGACACCGCCTGCATCCACTGGGTCTGGTCGATTTCAATCAGGGTCGGGCCCTGGCGATCGGTAGCCACCCGCAATGCGCCGCGCAATTGCTCGACACTGCTGACCGCTTCGGCGGCGCAACCCAATGCCTTGGCCACACCGATGAAGTCCGGGGTGTAGATATCCACGCCCACCGGCTCGATGGCGCGGTTGACCATGTATTTCTTGATCTCTTCGTAGCCTTGGTTATTCCACAGCAGCACGATGACCGGGGTGCGCGCTTCAACGGCACTGGCCAGTTCCGGCAAGGTGAACTGCAGGCCACCGTCGCCGATCAGGCACACCACCGGAGGACGCGCGCCACCTTCGATGCGGCCACCCAGCCAGGCGCCAATCGCCGCCGGCAAGGCGTAGCCGAGGGTGCCGTAACCGGTGGACGAGTTGAACCAGCGACGCGGACGCTCCGGGTTGAACGTCAGGTTGCCGGTGTACACCGGCTGGGTCGAATCGCCGACGAACACCGCGTCCGGCAGTTCCTGCAGCACGGTTTCGAGGAAGCGGGTCTGGGCCAGGGTCGGTGCGTCCCAGGTTGCGGCCAGGTCTTCACGCAGACGGGCGGCACGTACTTGTCCCCAATCGTTGCGACGCTCGGCCAGGGATTTGTGCGACAGGGCACTGAGCAAAGCCTGGGCGGCGTTGCGCGAGTCGGCCACCAGCGCCACGTGCGGCGGGTAGTTGCGCACGGTCTGGTCCGGGTCGATATCGACGCGCAGCAGCTTGCCAGGAATTTCGAAGCCACCGGCGAAGGTCACGTCGTAGTCGGTCTCGGCCAGTTCAGTGCCGATGGCCAGTACCACGTCGGCCTCGGCGACCAGCGCTCGGGTGGCGACCAGGCTCTGGGTCGAGCCGATCAGCAGCGGGTGGCCGGAGGCGAGCATGCCCTTGGCATTGATGGTCAGGGCGACCGGCGCGTCCAGCAGTTCAGCCAGCTCAGTCAGCTCGACGGCCGCGTCGATGGCGCCGCCACCGGCGAGAATCAGCGGACGCTTGGCGCCGGCCAGCAGTTCGGCCATGCGCGACACGGCGCTCGGCGAAGCACCGGCGCGGTCGATGTTGACCGGCAGGCTAGCGAGCAAGTCGTCGGCTTCTTCAACCAGAACATCCAGCGGAATTTCGATGTGCACCGGACGCGGACGGCCAGCCTGGAACAGTGCAAAGGCGCGAGCCAGCACACCCGGCAATTCCGACGCCGACATCAGGGTGTGGGAGAACGCCGCGACACCGGCACACAGTGCGCCCTGGTTCGGCAGTTCATGCAGCTTGCCGCGACCGCCGCCCAACTGGCTGCGCGATTGCACGCTGGAGATCACCAGCATCGGGATCGAATCGGCGTAGGCCTGGCCCATGGCGGTGGTGATGTTGGTCATGCCAGGGCCGGTGATGATGAAGCACACACCCGGTTTGCCGCTGGTGCGGGCGTAGCCGTCGGCCATGAAGCCGGCGCCCTGTTCATGGCGCGGCGTGACGTGGTTGATGCTCGAACGGGCCAGCCCGCGATACAGCTCCACGGTATGCACCCCTGGAATGCCGAACACCTGCTCGACCCCGTAGTTTTCGAGTAACTTGACCAATACTTCGCCGCACGTCGCCATGTCTTTGCCCTTTTTGTTCGTTTGAGACGCCGGGCGTGCGCTGTGTTTATGATGGATTCGCAGGCCCGGGAATGGCCTCATTGGAACGGGCGACAGGTAGCCGCAACAATGGATAAAAAGTCATACTAGCCATGTCCTCACGTCATACCTTGGATCCCAATGAAACGACTGCCTCCCCTGCCGGCGCTGCACACTTTTCTGATTACCGCGCAGTGCTGCAATTTCACCCGGGCCGCCGAACAGCTGCACATCACCCAGGGCGCGGTGAGTCGGCAGATCGCCGGGCTGGAAGATCATCTGGGTTATGAACTGTTCATCCGCCTGGCCCGAGGCCTGGACCTGACAGCCGAGGGACGGGAATGGCTGCCACGGGTCCAGCAGATTTTCGGCCTGATCGACGAGGCCGTTGAACAGATCGGCGAGAAGCGTGAAACCCTGCAACTCAAGGCACCGACCTGCGTGATGCGCTGGTTGCTGCCGCGTCTGTTGCAATGGCAAAGGGAACGCCCGGACGTGCCGGTGGAACTGACCACCACGGTCAAGCACGGGGTGGATTTTCATCGCGAGCAGTTCGATGCGGCGGTGATGTACGGCTCACCGCCGGACGATTCATTGATGTCACAAAAACTCTTCGATGAACAACTCACGCCGGTGTGTTCCAGACCGATGCTCGAAGGCCCCATGCCCCTGCAAAATCCGGCCGATCTGCAACAACACCTGTTGCTGCACCCGA
This sequence comes from Pseudomonas sp. PDM30, assembly GCF_019218985.1. Classification (NCBI taxonomy): domain Bacteria; kingdom Pseudomonadati; phylum Pseudomonadota; class Gammaproteobacteria; order Pseudomonadales; family Pseudomonadaceae; genus Pseudomonas; species Pseudomonas sp. PDM30. The sequence continues at coordinate 278,021 of NZ_JAHUWM010000001.1, read as the reverse complement.
CCCGCGACGAACGGGACTGGAAAGCCTGGTTGAAAGCCGCGGATGTGCATTTGACCAATGTCGGCAAGGGCCAGCATTTCGAAACCCTGGACCTGGCGATGTCGATGGCGTCCCAGGGAACGGGTGTGGCGATTGGCGACTGGTCGCTGATCGGCGATGACCTGAACGCCGGGCGGTTGGTCATGCCATTCGATTTGAAGGTGACAACGGGGCTGGCGTATTACCTGGTGTTCCCGGAAAAACCCGGGCCTTCGCCGAAGTTGCGTGAATTGATGGGGTGGTTGGTGGAGCAGGCGCAATCGCGGTAAAACCGCAAAATCCTGGTGCACCACCCTGTGGGAGCGAGCTTGCTCGCGATGAACCTGAGAACGCCGCGGGGTATCAGGTTCCCAGCGTTATCGTTGGCGATCATCGCGAGCGAGCCCGCTCCTACAGGAAGTCAGTGACCTCAATAACCGACGGTAAACCGCTTCCGCGAATGCTTCGGGGCTTCCACTTCATCAAGCATCGCGATCGCATAATCGGCGAACGTGATCCAGCTGCGCCCTTCGCTGCTCACCAGCAAATCGTCCTTGCCGATGCGGAACTTGCCCGTGCGCTCGCCCTCGACAAATTCGGCCGATGGCGACAGGAAGGTCCAGTCCAGATCCCGCTCTTGACGCAAGTTTGCGAGGAATTCGGCACCGGCGCTGGCCTCTGCCTTGTAAGCCTCAGGGAAACCTTCGCTATCGATCACTCGAGCGCCATCGGGCAATAGCAGCGAACCCGCCCCGCCCACTACCAGCAAACGTTTAACCCCGGTTTTTTTCACCGGGCCAACGACTGCACTGGCAGGCAGGGTCGCGAAATGTGCGGCGCTGATGACTACGTCATGGCCCGCAATCGCAGCTTGCAACGCAGCGGCATCAAGGGCATCGACTTCCTTGCTGACCACACCTTCACGCACGTCTATTTTCGATGTGTCGCGGGCAATGGCAGTAACGCTGTGGCCGCGCCGCAGGGCTTCTTCCAGCACTTGGCTACCGGCACGACCGGTGGCACCGATGATTGCGATTTTGCTCATGACGTTCTCCAGTTGGCTTGAAAGTATCGGTATCAAATTGCGCTGACCTTTGTGGCGAGGGGGCTTGCCCCCGCTCGGCTGCGTAGCAGTCGTAAAACCTGTGCTTAGGGTGTGACTGATGGATTGCAGGGGAGCGCTTCGCACTCCAACGGGGGCAAGCCCCCTCGCCACAGGTAATCAATTTCATCTCAAAACTTGCTTCAGCTTCATGTACTTCCGGTTACCACTTCATCTCGCCCTTGGCGACCTTGGCACTCAGCTCCAGGGAGCTTTCATCGCCCAGGGTCGGGAAGCGTTTTTTCATCGCGGCGATCAGCGCGGCAGCATCCTTGGCCTTGGCGGTTTCTTCGTCGAAGGCCTTGATGTAGGCGGCGGTGAACTGCACGGCCGTCAGTGAGCGATCGCTCTCGCCAAGGTAATGACCCGGCACCACGGTCTGCGGTTTCAGGGTTTCAATGGCATGCAGCGTAGTCAGCCAATCGGCATGGGACTGCGGAGTTTGCGTGTCAGCCATCCACACGTGGATGTTTTGCGCCACCACGACACCACCAACCACGGCCTTGATCGATGGAATCCACACAAAGCTGCGATCCGGCTGCGGGCCCTCAAGACCCACCACCTGCAACTTCTGCCCTTCGAGGATCAGGCTGTCACCCTTGAGCACGTCCGGCACGATGGTTTTTACAGGCACATCGGCCCCCATTTTCGGGCCCCAGAATGCCAGTTTGCCGTCGACGGTGTGCTTGATGTGGTCGACGGTCGGCTGCGAGGCGAGGACCTTGGCCTTGGGGAATGCGGCCGTCAGGGTATCGAGGCCGAAGTAGTAGTCCGGGTCACCGTGGCTGATGTAGATGGTGGTCAACTGCTTGCCGCTGGCGCGGATTTTTTCCACTACCTGTTCGGCTTGGGATTTGCCGAATTGCGCATCCACCAGGATCGCTTCTTTCTCGCCACTGACCAGCACCGAGGTCACCGGGAAGATGGCTTTTTCGCCGGGGTTGTAGACATCCAGCGTCAGGGTCGAGGCGCTGGCGTGGGCGGCAAAACCGAAGGTGGTGGCCAGCAAAACTCGCTTAAGTGAGGTGAAACCGATCATCTGTTGCTCCGTGATCCCGATGCCATGTTTGGCGATGCCTTTTGTAGGAGCGAGCCTGCTCGCGATGGACTTGAAGGCGCCGCGTATAACCGGTATCCCGCGTTATCGTTAACGACCATCGCGAGCAAGCTCGCTCCTACACAGAGGAACAGAGCTTAGTTGCCTGACTCGGTACAAAAAATGCGATGCTTGAACATAGTTTGTTTCTGAAAGCGGGCAAATCATGGATCGTCTTCAAGCAATGCGTGTGTTCGTCACGGTGGTCGACCTCGGCAGCCAGTCGGCCGCCGCCGATCATCTGGAGCTGTCACGGCCGGTGGTGTCGCGGTATCTGGCGGAACTGGAAGACTGGGTCGGCGCGCGCCTGATGCATCGCACCACACGCAAGTTGAGCCTCACCGCCGCTGGCACCGAGATCCTGCCCCGCTGCCGGCAGATGCTCGATTTATCCACCGACATGCAAGCCGCCGTCAGCGAACCGGATGACGCACCCCGCGGCCAGCTGCGAATCAGCGTCAGCACCTCCTTCGGCCAGGCGCAATTGGCCGACGCCATGGCCGCCTATGTCCGACGCTACCCCGGCGTCAGCATCGACATGCAGATGCTCGACCGCACCGTGAACCTGGTGGATGAGCGCATCGACCTGGCGATCCGTACCAGCAACGACCTGGACCCGAACCTGATCGCCCGCCGCCTGACGGTTTGCCGCTCGGTGATTTGCGCGTCCCCCGCTTACTTGCGCGAGCACCCGGCGCCGCAACGGGTCGAGGACTTGAGCCTGCACAATTGCCTGACCCACTCCTACTTCGGCAAAAGCCTGTGGCATTTCGAACAGGACGGCGAGCAGGTTTCAGTACCGGTGCAAGGCAACATCAGCGCCAACGAGGCCAGCACACTGCTGCGCGCAACGATAGCCGGCGCCGGGGTAGCGATGCTGCCCACCTACCAGGCCGGCGTGCACATCCACAGCGGCGAGTTGATTCGCCTGCTGCCGACGGCCGAACCCCGGCAAATGAACGTGTATGCGGTGTATGCCTCGCGCAAGCACATGCCGGCGGCGTTGCGCAGCTTGCTGGATTTTCTGGTGGTGAGGTTTCCGCAAGAACCGGAATGGGACATCGGGTTGTAAATGGAAGCCCTGTGGGAGCGAGCTTGCTCGCGATGGCTGCCGAACATTCACCCATGATATCGACTGATCCACCGCTATCGCGAGCAAGCTCGCTCCCACAGGGGTGATCAGTGTTCTGAATACCGCGCTATTGCTGGTAACTCACCGGCGCTGACCTATGCTCAAAGTAGTACCGAAAGGTATTCGTTCAGAGGTCAACGCCATGAACATCAGAACAAGAAGATACCTCGCGATTTTCATCACCTGTGCGGTCACGCTCGGGCTTTATGGCGCTGCGGCCTGGCGCGTCGAGCAACTGCGCAACCTGCCCCGTGAAGCCGCGAGCTGCAACTTCGAGCGCTGCATCCCCCACAACGCCACCCTCAACGCCCTCCGGTAACGAAGGGGGTCAGGCTTCGTTGTCCTGATCGGCCTTCAAGCGGTCGCGGAACGCCTTTGGCGAAATCCCCACTCGACGTCGGAACAGGCGTGTGAAGTTGGTCGGATCGGAAAACCCCAACACGTCGGACATTTCATAAATGGTCATGCTGGTGTAGGTCAGCAAACGCTTGGCCTCCAGCAATTGCCGCTCATGCATGATCTGCAACGCCGGTTGCCCCGCCAGCTCACGACAGGTGCCGTTGAGGTGGGACACGGAAATCCCCAGCCGGTGTGCCAGATCCTCGACCTTGACGTGCTGGCGATACGTCTCTTCCACCAGTTGAATAAAGCCGTTGAGGTATTCCCGGGCCCGCTGCGGTCGCGCCATGGCGGTGCGACGCTGGATCACCTGGCGACTGACCCACACCACGATCACGCTGACCAGCGAATGCATGAGCATTTCCCGCGCCGGTTGATGGCTGGTGTATTCGTTCTGCAAGGCGCTGAACAGGCTGTTGAGGTACTCGGCGTCCTTGCCTGCCGGGTAGCTTTCGGACTGGGCCAGGGCATTGACCGATTGCCCCAACTGCATCTGCAGGTGGGCGATCAGCGGCGCGGCCAGGGTTACGACAAACCCTTCCACGTCCTCGGAAAAACGAAAGCCGTGCACCGACAGCGGTGGCAGGATCTGGATTGCCGGCTCCACCAGTTGCGTTCGCTTGCCTTCGATTTCAAGCTCGGCCTGACCTTTGAATACGAAGAGCAACTGGCACAAGTCAGCGTGGCGGTGAGGTTTGATTTCCCAATGATGTTCGCGACTGCGTTTGGAAATGGTTTCACAGTGCAGCAAGTCCGGGGTCGGCCAATCCAGGCTTTCACCGTAGAGCTTGAACACCGGAATCGAAGGCAGGTCAGGCTTGTTCATCACTTCAATCCAGGCCTCGGGGTTGATCTGGGGCGATAATCGCACCGATTGGCAGAATGTACAGCTATCGGCTCAGTTTTCACCTTCAATTGACAGACTCGCAAGGGAAAAATGCAAGCACTCGATCCATAAAAATCATTCACCGGCCCAGGTCGTGTAGAGCTTGCGAGTCATAAGAACAATGAAAACACTGAAAACCCAAGTTGCCATTATCGGTGCTGGCCCCTCAGGCTTGCTGCTCGGCCAATTGCTGCACAACGCCGGCATCGACAACATCGTTCTCGAACGTCAAACCCCCGATTACGTACTCGGTCGAATCCGCGCCGGCGTGCTTGAACAAGGCATGGTAGAGCTGTTGCGTCAGGCCGGCGTGAGTCAGCGCATGGACGCCGAGGGACTGGTCCATGGTGGCTTCGAACTGGCCCTCGACGGGCGCCAGGTACACATCGATCTGCAAGCGTTGACCGGCGGCAAGACGGTGATGATCTACGGCCAGACTGAGGTCACCCGTGACCTGATGGCCGCTCGTCGGGAGGTGGGCGCGCAGACGATTTACCAGGCCAGCAACGTCGTTCCCCACGGCATGAAAACCGATGAAGCGTTTGTCACTTTTGAGAAGGACGGCGAGCCATATCGACTTGACTGCGACTACATCGCCGGTTGCGACGGCTTCCACGGTGTGGCGCGACAATCGATTCCCGCCGACAGCCTGAAAATCTTCGAACGGATCTATCCCTTCGGCTGGCTGGGGATTCTGGCCGATACCCCACCGGTCCACGATGAGCTGGTCTATGCCCGCCATGAGCGCGGTTTCGCCCTGTGCAGCATGCGCTCGCCGACGCGCACCCGTTATTACCTGCAAGTGCCCGCAGAGGAAAATGTCGAGGATTGGTCCGATCAACGCTTCTGGGACGAGCTCAAAAACCGCCTGCCGGTCGATCTTGCGCAAAAACTGGTGACCGGCCCGTCCATCGAGAAAAGCATCGCGCCGCTGCGCAGCTTCGTCGTCGAACCCATGCAGTACGGGCGGATGTTCCTCGTCGGTGATGCCGCGCACATTGTCCCGCCCACCGGGGCCAAGGGCCTGAACCTGGCGGCCAGTGACGTCAGCACGCTGTTCAACATCTTGGTCAAGGTTTACCGCAACGATCGCCTTGATCTGCTGGAGAAATACTCGGAAATCTGCCTGCGCCGGGTGTGGAAAGCCGAGCGTTTTTCCTGGTGGATGACCTCGATGCTGCACCGCTTTGATGATCACGATGCCTTTAGCCAGCGCATTGCCGAGTCGGAACTGGACTATTTTGTCGATTCGCAGGCGGGTCGCAAAACCATTGCAGAAAACTACGTCGGGCTTCCTTATGAGGCTATCGAATAGCCTCCTATCGACTTACACTGGCGAGCATCCCCGCTCGCCTTGCCTCTTGCGGGTCAATCACTGCCCGCAGGTTTTCCCGTGACCAATCTCCACCAGCCTGAAACGCCCAAACCGGCCATTCGCAGCGTGCTGATCGCCCTGATGCTGGCGATCTTTCTCGGTGCGTTGGACCAGACCATCGTCGCCGTTTCGATGCCGGCCATTTCCGCGCAATTCAAGGACGTCAGCCTGCTGGCCTGGGTGATTTCCGGCTACATGGTGGCCATGACCGTGGCGGTGCCGATCTACGGCAAACTGGGCGACTTGTACGGGCGGCGCAAGCTGATGCTGTTCGGCATGGGCCTGTTCACCCTGGCGTCGGTGTTCTGCGGCATGGCACAGAGCATGGAACAACTGGTACTGGCGCGAATCTTCCAGGGCATCGGGGCCGGCGGAATGATTTCGGTGAGCCAGGCGATCATCGGTGACATCGTGCCGCCACGGGAGCGCGGCCGGTATCAGGGCTATTTCAGCAGCATGTATGCAGTGGCCAGCGTGGCCGGCCCGGTGCTCGGCGGTTACATGACCGAATACCTGTCCTGGCGCTGGGTGTTCCTGATCAACCTGCCACTGGGCCTGGGCGCCTGGCTGGTCGCCTATCGCACGCTGGTGGGCCTGCCGATTCCGCAACGCAAACCGATCATCGACTACCTGGGCACCGTGTTGATGATCATCGGGCTGACAGCATTGTTGCTGGGCATCACCCAGGTCGGCCAGGGCCATTCGTGGCGCAGTGCCGAGGTGCTGGCGCTGCTCGCTTGTGCGGTGCTGGTGCTGGGGCTGTTCGTCGTCCACGAGCGACGGGCGCGAGAACCGTTGTTGCCCATGCATCTGTTCGCCAACCGCAATGCGATCCTGTGCTGGTGCACGATTTTCTTCACCAGTTTCCAAGCCATCTCGCTGATTGTGTTGATGCCGCTGCGCTTTCAGAGCGTCACCGGCGCCGGTGCCGACAGCGCCGCCCTGCACCTGCTGCCCCTGGCCATGGGTTTGCCGATTGGCGCGTATTTCGCAGGCCGCCGCACCTCGGTCACCGGACGCTACAAACCGATGATCCTTACCGGTGCGGCGCTGATGCCTGTCTCGATTATCGGCATGGCGTTCAGCCCGCCGCAGGCGTTCGTCGTGAGCAGTCTGTTCATGCTGCTCTGCGGGATATCCTCGGGCATGCAGTTCCCGACGTCATTGGTCGGCACGCAGAACTCGGTGGACCAGCGGGACATCGGTGTAGCCACCAGCACCACCAACCTGTTCCGTTCGCTGGGTGGTGCCGTGGGTGTGGCGTTGATGTCGGCGCTGCTGTTGGCGTTGTTGCAGGATTCAAGTTTCGCGCACCTGGCCGGTTCATCGCTGATTGCCGAAGGCAGCTCGGGGAATGTGTTGCTGGACGGTTTGAATGCCGCGCCGGGTGACGCGCAGAACACCCTGCGTGCCGAATTGTCACTGACATTCCGGCACTTGCTGACGGTCAGTGCGGCCGTTTCATTGCTTGGGCTGGCGGCGGCGATTGCCATGCCGAACATGTTGTTGCGCGGGCGCGAGGACAAGGTTCGCTAGATATCTGCAGGAGCGAGCTTGCTCGCGAAAAAATCCAAGGGCGCCGCTGGGCATCTGGTTTTACGCGTTATCGTTTACGACCTTCGCGAGCAAGCTCGCTCCTACATCGCGAAGGCTATCAAGGGCTGTAATACCCGACAGCCACCAGAAAATGTCCGACCTTCTTCAGGTAGGCATGCTTGTTCTCGACTTTGCCCGTCACCGGGTTTTTCCAGCGGTATTCGTATTCGCCGTAATCCTGCTGGGCCATCAACGCCAGAATCGGCTCGCCCACCGGTTTGCCTTTCGGGTCCACGATCTTGCTGAAGTCGGTATTGATCAGCCGCAGGCTGGTGCCGTGGGCCACGTAACGCTGGGTATCCAGGTCGACGACAAACACATACAGGTCATCCTGCAGGTAGCCGCCCTTGAGGGAATTGATCGCCGTCAGGGTGCCCTTTTCGTCCTTGGCCAGATCGGTTGCCGCTTTGTTCAGCAAGGCCATGGCCTGTTCGGCGGAGGCCCGTGGCAGGTAATAACCGACCGCCAGAATCCGCTGCCCAACGCGCTGGTAGTAGACATGCTTGCGCTCGACCTTGCCGTCATTCCAGTTCTGCCAGCGATATTCCGCCTGCTGAATGCCATTGCCTTCCGGCACTTTCAGGGCGTCCTTGAAAGCTTTCTGCAGATCCGGTCCAAGCACTTGCGACACGTCCCGGCCAATCAGCGCCGACGACGGCCCGCCACTGGCGAGCATCACGCCCTTGGTGTCGAGCACAAAGACATAACGGTCCTTGTCGACAAACTCACCCTGTCGACTGAACGCCGCCAACGCCTTGTCGCCATTCTGGTGGTAGTAGGCCAGGGCTTTTTCCAGTAGGGCAATGGCCGCCTTGCTGTCGTCCTTTTCCGTCCCGGCGGCTTGCGCCTGGCCCAGGCACAACAAAAACATGCCGCACAGCAAGGTAAACCTATGCAGAAACCCCATTGCGCATCCCTCGTTCCTGGTGGTGTTTCAAGAGCGTAGACGGCAATGGAGGATGTATGGATATTCAGGGAAACGCAGCTTGAGACTTTTGTGGCGAGGGGGCTTGCCCCCGTTCGACTGCGCAGCAGTCGTAAATCAGGCACCGCGGTTGATCTGGTAAACCGCGGCGAATGGATTTGGGGCGGCTTCGCCACCCAACGGGGGCAAGCCCCCTCGCCACAAAAAGCCCCCTCGCCACAAGTGTTCGGATTACTGCCGGGCGCGCAGTTGCTGCTGAAGGTTCTGGATCTGCGCCTGAAGGGTATTGATGTTGCGGGTGACCTGGCTGCGGAACGCATCGAACTCGGCGGTATTGGTCGAGCCCTGCGTGACCGCCGGCCGGTTGTCCTGCTCGCTCTTGAGCACGATCATGTCTTGCTCGAGACGCTCGATAGCAGCGCTTGGGTTGCCTTGTTTCTTCAGCGCGGTGATATCGGCGCCCAGGCTCTTCAGTTGTGCATCGAGTTTTTCAGCGTCCGACGGGGCACTTTTCAGGGTGGCCAATTCAGCACTCAATGCTTTGACCTGGGCCTGCAACTGGGTATTGGCCGTCTGATGTTCGGTGTTCTGGGCATTCATTTGCGCCAGGCGTTTGTCCAGTTCAGTGGTTTGCGCGGTCATTTGTGCCAGTCGCTTGTCCAGGTCCGAGGCCTGGCCGGCAACACCTTGCTGCTGGGCGTTCTGGTCCTGGAGCTTGCTTTCCAGCTGGCGGATTTGCAGCTTCAAGGCCTCGCTGTCGGTGTTGACACTGGTCTGGCTGGCAACAACCTTTCCGGAAATATCCTGCAGGCGCCCTGCCGCTTCCTCACTGATTCGCGCGAAGCTTTCCTGGGTCGCCACCAGTTGCTGTTCCATCAGGGAGATCTGCTGAAAGCTCCACCAGGCCAGGCCCGCGAACGCAAAGAACAACGCCCCGACCAACGCCCACAAGGCACCGGTACTCGCCGCCTTGACCTTCACCACCGGCGTCGTGCGCGAATGCACGACCGTACGGGCGGTGGGCGCAAAGTCGTCATCGAGAACGTCTGCACGCAGGCTCGGTACATCATCGAAGTCGTCGTTGGCATCGTTTCGCATGGACATTGAATCAACCTTAGTGAATCACATAATGGCTTTATGCCGCGCAGTATAAACCCCACAGCCGCAACCATTGACCCCTAAGCCCGAATCCGGTTCAGTCGGGGGTCGTTGTTCGAGCGTCAACGAACAGCCTGGGCCTTCCACCAGCCACAGAATTCATCGAGCGCCGTCCAGAGGCTGACCTTGGGATCGTAATCCAGATAATGCCGCGCGCGGCTGATGTCCAGGGTGAAATTTTTGTTCATCACCTGCATGCCCAGACGCGACAGCGTCGGTTCTGGACGCCCCGGCCACAACTTGCACACGCCCTCGTTGAGCGCCGCCACGCTGTAGGCCAGGCCGTAGGAACGGTAGCGGGTGACCTGTGGGACTTCCATGTTGCGCATGACGTAATTGACCACGTCCCACAGGGGAATCGGCGTGCCGTTGCTGATGTTGTAAGCCTTGCCCAGCGCAGAACCGCTGGCCAGCAAACTGCTGAGCAACGCCTCGTTGAGGTTTTGCACGCTGGTGAAATCAACTTTGTTCAGACCGTTGCCGATGATCGCCAGGCGCCCCTTGCGCTGCATGTTCAACAGGCGCGGGAAGATGCTCATGTCGCCGGCCCCGGTGACGAAACGCGGGCGCAAGGCCAGGGTTTCGAGACCGAACTCCTGGGCACCGAAGACTTTTTGCTCGGCCAGGTACTTGGTGGCGGCGAAAGGGTGTTTGAAGCGTTTGGGCACCTGTTCTTCGGTCAGACCCAGGTGATCGCGACCATCGAAGTAGATCGACGGCGACGACAAATGCACCAGCCGCCGAACCCGTTGCTTCAAGCAGGCTTCGACCACGTTCTCGGTGACCTGGACGTTGCCCTGATGGAAGTCCTGATAACGTCCCCATAAACCAACAGCACCGGCGCAATGCACCACAGCCTCGACGTCCGAGCACAGCTCGCGCGCCAGTTCCGGGTCGCTCAAGTCACCCTGGATGAACTCGGCTCCCCGGCGTACCAGATGCTCCACGCTCTCGGCCCGGCGACCGTTGACCCGCACGTCCAGGCCCTGCTCCAGGGCAAAGCGCGCAAAGCGCCCGCCGATGAAGCCGCTTGCGCCGGTAACCAGAATCTTCATGAATTGCTCCGAATATTTCGTTTTGCGTATTACGTGAGGTCTTGACGCTGCGCGTCAGTCCAAGGGCACCAGCCATTGCTTCGATGCGCTGACCAATTGATCGGTGAGCAGCCCCAGCAGCTGGCCGCCATTACGCCAATGATGCCAGTACAGCGGCACATCGATCGGCTTATCTGGCAGCAGCTCCTGCAATACACCCCTTTGCAGTTGCTCGCGCACCTGCAGTTCCGGAACCAGCCCCCAGCCCAGACCGGCTTCCGCCAAGCGGATAAAACCTTCGGAGGACGGGCACAAATGGTGTTCGAATCCCCCCTCGACGCCGAGGGACGCAAGGTAGCGATGCTGCAGGAAATCGTCCGGGCCAAATACCAGCGCCGGGGTTCGGGCCAACTGATCGGCGCGTACGCCCTGCGGAAAATGCCGGGCAATAAAGGCGGGGCTGGCCAGCGCACGGTAACGCATGGCCCCCAGCAACACACTGCGCGCCCCCGCCACCGGCCGCTCGCTGGCGCAGACACAAGCCGCCACTTCACCGGCGCGCATGCGCTTGAGACCGACGGTCTGGTCTTCGACCACCAGATCCATCAGCAGATGCTGTTCGGCGCAAAACGCCCCCACGGCCTGCGCCCACCAAGTGGCCAGGCTATCGGCGTTCAGGGCGATGCGCAGGCGTTCCGGCAGGCCCTCTTCATCCAGCGCCGGCACCAGGCTTTGCAAATCCCGTTCAAGCAATCGCACCTGCTGCACGTGGTTGAGCAGCCGTCGACCGATTTCCGTCGGCGTTGGCGGCGTGGCCCGCACCAGCACCGGTTGGCCAACCCGCGCTTCCAGAAGCTTGATGCGCTGGGAAATCGCCGATTGCGACAAGCCCAGTACCTGAGCCGCCCGTTCAAAACCGGCCTGTTCGACCACGGCGGCCAGGGCAGAAAGCAATTTATAGTCGAACATCAGTTTTCCTAATGAGCGATCAGCAAGATTGGTTTTTCTTATACAACCTTCACAAGGACAATGACCAGCAAGAACTCTTGAACAAGGATCACCCACATGGCTGGCGAAACTTCATTGGCAACGCTGCTGCGCAGCATGAGCCCGCAACTCAACGCAGGCGAATACGTGTTCTGCACCCTGCGCGACGGCAAGTTGCCTGCGGGTCTGGAGATTGTCGGCAGCTTCCGCGAGCAGGAAGGCCTGACCGTGATTCTCGAACGTTCCCACGCCGAAACAGCCGGATTCAGCTTCGACTACATCGCCGCCTGGATCACCTTGAACGTACATTCGGCCCTCGAAGCGGTCGGCCTGACCGCCGCGTTCGCCACGGCACTGGGCAAAGCCGGAATCAGCTGCAACGTGATTGCCGGCTACTACCACGACCATTTGTTCGTCGGCCAGGCCGACGCCGACCGTGCCCTGCAAGTGCTGCGGGATCTGGCAGCCAACGCGGAGTAAAAAATCATGTGGCAAAGTTATGTGAACGGGCTGCTCGTGGCCTTCGGCCTGATCATGGCGATCGGCACCCAGAATGCGTTTGTCCTGGCGCAAAGCCTGCGGCGTGAACATCACCTGCCGGTGGCGGCACTCTGCGTGGCCTGCGATGCCCTGTTGGTGGCCGCCGGAGTGTTCGGCCTGGCGACCGTACTGGCGCAGAACCCGACGCTGTTGGCCATCGCACGCTGGGGCGGCGCAGCGTTCCTGTTGTGGTACGGCAGCCAGGCGCTGCGCCGGGCCTTTTCGAAGCAGAGCCTTGAGCAGGGCGAAGGCCAGACCGTACGCTCGCTGCGGGCGGTCATGCTCAGTGCGCTGGCGGTGACCTTGCTCAACCCGCACGTCTATCTGGACACCGTTTTGCTGATCGGCTCCCTGGGCGCCCAACAAACCGAGCCCGGCGCTTATGTCGTCGGCGCGGCCAGTGCCTCGCTGCTGTGGTTCTTCACCCTGGCCCTCGGTGCGGCGTGGCTGGCACCGTGGCTCGCCCGGCCCGGCACTTGGCGAATTCTCGATCTGTTGGTGGCGGTGATGATGTTTGCCGTAGCGCTGCAGTTGATCGCGGCCATCTGATTCGCGGAACCTCTATTCCACACAGTTGTTGCGTGGTTATGCCGCCCCCCCGGTGCTATGATCCGACTCCCTGCGCCGCAAAGAGTACAAACTCCCCGGCGCTTGTCTGGCCGCCCGTGATCGGCCTTGCGCTCACCGCAACTGACCTGATTAGGAGAATCATCATGGCTTTCGAATTGCCGCCACTGCCGTACGCACACGATGCCCTGCAGCCGCACATCTCCAAGGAAACCCTGGAGTTCCACCACGACAAGCACCACAACACCTACGTCGTGAACCTGAACAACCTGGTGCCAGGCACCGAGTTCGAAGGCAAGACCCTGGAAGAAATCGTCAAGACTTCCTCGGGCGGTATCTTCAACAACGCCGCTCAGGTCTGGAACCACACTTTCTACTGGAATTGCCTGGCGCCAAACGCTGGCGGTCAACCAACCGGCGCACTGGCTGAAGCCATCAACGCGGCCTTCGGTTCGTTCGACAAGTTCAAGGAAGAGTTCAGCAAGACTTCCATCGGCACCTTCGGTTCCGGTTGGGGCTGGCTGGTGAAGAAGGCTGACGGTTCCCTGGCCCTGGCCAGCACCATCGGCGCCGGCAACCCGCTGACCAACGGCGACACCCCGCTGCTGACCTGCGACGTCTGGGAACACGCTTACTACATCGACTACCGCAACCTGCGTCCGAAGTACGTCGAAGCGTTCTGGAACCTGGTCAACTGGAAATTCGTGGCTGAGCAGTTCGAAGGCAAAACCTTCACCGCTTAAGCTCGATGCCAGACAAAAAACCCGGCTTTTGCCGGGTTTTTTTATGGAAGGATATAAGCAACGGGACGGTAGCGGTCGTTCCGCCGCCTTCGCAAGCAAGTCGGATCGCCGCACCGCCGCTCCCACAGTTCACCACCGAGCCAGTGGGAGCGGGCTTGCTCGCGAAGAACGATAACGCGGTCAGCCTGCCAACTACTGTGGATCGAGGTTATCCAGCGCACGATTCACCGCCAGCTCCGCCAACATGACAATCTGCGAAATGGCCAGCGCCGTGTTGCGCTGGGGGCCAGTCAGGCAGGTGGCGAAATCACTCGCCATGACATTGGCTGAAGCCAGTGATTCACAAGCGTGGGCAAGCAGGCTTTCAGTGTCCATGTCGGGGACGATCATGAACATGGTGCGAGGGCTGTAGGGTTTGGTGGTGTTGCAGGGGGGATCGGGGATTAATTTGTCCATAAAACCATTCCTCTAGCGCTGGGGCCACCACTTGCCGTTTCTCACGCGGTGAAGAGGTGGCAGCTATGTGCGAGGTGAGAAACCGGTATGGACACCCGGGCCAGACCTAAGTCTGCCCGCACACAGCCGCCATGACGCATTTACAGACAGCGGATTAGCTGGCGGCGATTATGCGTGCACAGGCTCTGGATGACCATAAGTAGCCGGGTTCTCACACCCGATCGCTGAGTTTCAGCGACAGCCAAAGGTTATTCAGCCCGCTTCCGACGGACAACCTGAAAACTGCGTGGGAAACTTCTGGCGCTTTCCTACACCGCGCTAACGCCCAAAACGTAACGCGGAGCGTCCCGGGCCAGTTAAAAACTGTTACCTATGTGCTTGAACTGTTTTGTTACCTATGTGGGTGAGTCATACCTCCCCGGTTTTTAGTCGGTACTTGTGGCCACTGAAGATCCCCGTGGGAGCGAGCTTGCTCGCGAAAAACGTCTGAACAACGCGATCAACCAGTCAGCCCGCGTTATCGTTGACGTCCATCGCGAGCAAGCTCGCTCCCACAGTGAGCAAAAAGCAGAGCATCCCGCATCACCGCATCGCTTCTCACCACTCAACAGGCCGAGCGTTAGCTCGCCTGCAGCTCTTGATCTTGATCCACCCGCCCCCTCGGCAGGCTGAGTGGAGGCGTTCATCCGGGGATGGGCGCGCAGCGCCGTTCGACGCAGTCGAACCCATCGCATGTAGGTGCCAGCGAAGCCAACCGGAGGGCGATGCCCCCGGATGAATGCCGGAGCGAAGGAACCCCGAGCCCTGGCAAGGGGCCGTACGTTCGGGGCGAGACTTTTTGGTTCCTTTTGTGTCGTTTGACAAAAGGGACTCGCCGTAAGGGCGAAACCGCCAGCTGCCGTTACCGCAGCAATGGATATGTCCCCCCCCCCCAAAAAAACCCGGACGAAGCCAATTTCCCAAGATGAAACCAGCCTCCAGCCCCTTGCTCCCCCGCCCACGCCGACTAACATCAAACAAAAGGAAAATATCTCCATCCCGCCCCTCAAGTTGAAGGACTCGACAACCGACACAGTACTAATAGGCTAACTCGCCAGGTCAACTGCAAATCGGCCAAGCAGCAGGCAAAATCCCCCAAGGATGATTGTCCCTTTGACTGCCATCACGGGATTGCCAATACTCATGGCAACTTGATGCTACCCGCACGGAACAAGGAATAACCCTTTGAAGCTGGAACTCAAGAACAGCTTGTCGGTGAAGTTGCTCCGGGTCGTACTCCTGTCGGCATTGATCGTCGGCGTGGTCTTGAGCTGCGCGCAGATTGTGTTCGATGCCTATAAAACACGCCAGGCCGTCGCCAGCGATGCCGAACGCATCCTCGACATGTTTCGCGACCCCTCGACCCAGGCCGTCTACAGCCTGGACCGGGAAATGGGCATGCAGGTGATCGAAGGCCTGTTTCAGGACGCCGCCGTGCGCAAGGCCTCCATCGGCCACCCCAACGAAGCCATGCTCGCGCAAAAAACCCGCGAATTGCAGCACTCCCACAGCCGCTGGCTGACCGACCTGATTCTTGGCAAGGAACGCACCTTTACCACCCAACTGGTCGGTCGCGGGCCCTACAGTGAGTATTACGGGGACCTGAGCATCACCCTCGATACCGCCACCTACGGCCAAGGGTTCATTGTCAGCTCGGTGATCATCTTCATTTCCGGCGTCCTGCGCGCGCTCGCCATGGGGCTGGTGTTGTACCTGGTCTACCACTGGCTGCTGACCAAGCCGCTGTCGCGGATCATCGAGCACCTCACGGAAATCAATCCGGATCGTCCCAGCGAACACAAGATTCCGCTGCTCAAGGGCCACGAGAACAACGAACTGGGCATCTGGATCAACACCGCCAACCAGTTGCTCGAATCCATCGAACGCAATACCCATCTGCGCCACGAAGCGGAAAACAGCCTGGTGCGCATGTCCCAGTACGATTTCCTGACGGGGCTGCCGAACCGGCAGCAATTGCAGCAGCAACTTGACAAGATCCTCATCGACGCCGGCAAATTGCAGCGCCGGGTCGCGGTGTTGTGTGTCGGCCTCGATGACTTCAAGGGCATCAACGAGCAGTTCAGCTACCAGACCGGCGACCAGTTGCTGCTGGCCCTGGCCGATCGCCTGCGCGGTCATAGCGGTCGCCTGGGCGCCCTTGCCCGCCTCGGCGGCGACCAGTTCGCCCTTGTCCAGGCCGATATCGAGCAGCCCTACGAAGCCGCCGAGCTGGCGCAAAGCATTCTCGATGACCTGGAAGCGGCGTTTGCCCTCGATCATCAGGAGATCCGCCTGCGCGCCACTATCGGCATCACCCTGTTCCCCGAGGACGGCAACAGCACCGAGAAGTTGCTGCAAAAGGCCGAGCAGACCATGACGCTGGCCAAGACCCGTTCGCGCAACCGCTATCAGTTCTATATCGCCAGCGTCGATACCGAAATGCGTCGCCGCCGCGAGCTGGAAAAAGACCTGCGCGATGCGTTGATCCGCAATCAGTTCTACCTCGTCTATCAACCGCAGATCAGCTACCGCGACAACCGCGTGGTGGGCGTCGAAGCCCTGATTCGCTGGCAACACCCCGAGCACGGTATGGTGCCGCCGGACCTGTTCATCCCGCTGGCCGAACAGAACGGCACCATCATCGCCATCGGCGAATGGGTGCTGGACCAGGCCTGCAAACAACTACGCGAGTGGCATGACCAGGGCTTCTCCGACCTGCGCATGGCGGTGAACCTGTCTACGGTTCAACTGCACCACGCCGAACTGCCACGGGTGGTCAACAACCTGCTGCAGATGTACCGCCTGCCACCGCGCAGCCTGGAGCTGGAAGTCACCGAAACCGGCCTGATGGAAGACATCAGCACCGCGGCCCAGCACTTGCTCAGCCTGCGCCGCTCCGGCGCGCTGATCGCCATCGACGATTTCGGAACCGGCTATTCGTCCTTGAGCTATCTCAAGAGCCTGCCTCTGGACAAGATCAAGATCGACAAGAGCTTCGTCCAGGACCTGCTCGATGACGACGACGATGCGACCATCGTTCGCGCCATCATCCAGCTGGGCAAAAGCCTGGGCATGCAGGTGATTGCCGAGGGCGTGGAAACCGCCGAGCAAGAGGCCTACATCATTTCCGAAGGCTGCCACGAAGGTCAGGGCTATCACTACAGCAAGCCGTTGCCGGCACGGGAACTGGGTCTGTACCTGAAGCAGGCCCAACGCAGTAATGCGGCTATTTTGTAACCCCTGCTCGCGATGGTCGTGAACGATAACGCGCTCATTCTGGATGAGCGCGTGGTTCTCAGGTTCATCGCGAGCAAGCTCGCTCCTACAGGGTTGCGAGCCTCGCTCTGTGAATAAGAAATATTTACAGGTACAACCCTTTACACATAATGCGAAAGATTTGCATTATGTCGCAGTTTTGCGTGTGCATAGCACGACTCCACCCCTATCGAAGCAGGATGTTCGCCATGATTCGTATGCCTCTGGCTACCGCCAGTCTGTTGGCCATCGCTATTTCCCTCGCCGGTTGCGGCGAAGGTAAAGACCAAGAAAAAGCTGCCGCGCCAGCTGCCAGCACTGCAACTGCCCCGGCTGCTCCAGCCACTGCGCCTGCCGCTGCCGGTAAGGTCGACGAAGCTGCCGCCAAAGCCGTTGTCGCCCATTACGCCGACATCGTTTTCGCCGTTTACAGCGATGCCGAATCCACCGCGAAGACCCTGCAAACCGCCGTAGACGCCTTCCTCGCCAAGCCGAACGCCGATACCCTCAAAGCCGCCAAGGCTGCCTGGGTTGCCGCTCGCGTGCCTTACCTGCAGAGCGAAGTGTTCCGTTTCGGCAACACCATCGTTGACGACTGGGAAGGTCAGCTGAACTCTTGGCCGCTGGACGAAGGCCTGATCGACTACGTCGACAAATCCTATGAACACGCCCTGGGCAACCCGGGTGCCACTGCCAACATCATCGCCAACACTCAAGTGCAGATCGGCGAAGACAAGGTCGATGTCAAAGACATCACCCCGGAAAAACTCGCCAGCCTGAACGAGCTGGGCGGTTCCGAGGCCAACGTCGCCACTGGCTACCACGCCATCGAATTCCTGCTCTGGGGCCAGGACCTGAACGGCACCGGCCCTGGCGCCGGCAACCGTCCGGCTTCGGACTACCTGGAAGGCAAAGGCGCTACCGGCGGTCACAATGATCGTCGTCGTGCCTACCTGAAGTCCGTGACCCAGCTGCTGGTCAGCGATCTGGAAGAAATGGTCGGTAACTGGAAGCCGAACGTGGCCGACAACTACCGCGCCACCCTGGAAGCAGAACCGGCTGAAACCGGCCTGCGCAAAATGCTGTTCGGCATGGGCAGCCTGTCCCTGGGCGAACTGGCGGGCGAGCGCATGAAGGTTTCCCTGGAAGCCAACTCCCCGGAAGACGAACAGGATTGCTTCAGCGACAACACCCACAACTCGCACTTCTACGATGCCAAGGGCATTCGTAACGTGTACCTGGGTGAATACACTCGCGTCGATGGCACCAAAATGACCGGCGCCAGCCTGTCGTCCCTGGTGGCCAAAGCCGACCCGGCTGCCGACACCGCGCTCAAGGACGACCTGGCCGCCACTGAAGCCAAGCTTCAGGTCATGGTCGACCACGCCAACAAGGGCGAGCACTACGACCAGTTGATCGCTGCCGGCAACACCGCAGGCAACCAGATCGTCCGTGACGCCATCGCGTCCCTGGTCAAGCAGACCGGTTCGATCGAAGCCGCCGCTGGCAAACTGGGCATCAACGATCTGAACCCGGACAACGCTGATCACGAATTCTGATCAACGCTGGTTGAGTGAAAAAGGCGACCTGCGGGTCGCTTTTTTCTTGCCTGCTTTTTGGGTGACGCTCATGGCCTCATCGCGGGCAAGCCCGCTCCCACAGTATCCGTGCTGATCACATCATCTGTGAGCACCTTCAATCCCTGTGGGAGCGTGGCTTGCCCGCGATGGCTGCACCGCGGTCTCAAGTGAAAACCTTGCCCCACATCAAGCAAACGATAATTCCTCTTATTCAAATTCCCATCCCCTGTTAGACTTTGCGCCCTTGTTTTGCTCGTCTTGCAGGATGTCTGATGCCCCCGCTGCCTCTTCGCTTGTCCGCACTGTTTCTGGCCCTGGGCCTGAGTGCCTGCGATGACGCCCCGAAATTCACCCGGGCCGAACCCGGTGAAGCCCGCTCCGGCGGCAGTGCGACGGTGCGCAAGACCGATCAGAACGCGTTTTCCATGCCCTCGGCGAACCTGCCGCCATCACGGCGTGTGGATTTCAGTGTCGGCAACAGCTTCTTCCGCAGCCCTTGGGTGATCGCCCCGTCGACGACGACCGCTCGCGATGGTCTCGGTCCACTGTTCAACACCAATGCCTGCCAGGGCTGCCACATCAAGGACGGCCGCGGCCATCCGCCGACGCCCGACGATGTGAACGCGGTGTCGATGCTGGTACGCCTGTCGATTCCCGACGCCCCGGCGTATGCCAAGGTCATCGAACAGCTCGGCGTGGTGCCGGAGCCCGTCTACGGCGGCCAGTTCCAGGACATGTCCGTACCCGGCGTGGCCCCCGAAGGCAAAGTGCGGGTCGATTACACCCCCGTGCCGGTGCGCTTCAAGGACGGCACCGAAGTCGAGCTGCGCAAACCGAGCCTGAACATCACCCAGCTGGGTTACGGCCCGATGCACCCCGACACCCGTTTCTCGGCCCGCGTGGCGCCGCCAATGATTGGCCTGGGCCTGCTCGAAGCGATCCCCGAGGAGGCGATCCTGGCCAACGCCGAGGCACAGGCCAAGGCGAACAACGGCATCAACGGGCGACCGAACCGGGTCTGGGATGACGCTCTGCAAAAGACCGTTCTGGGACGATTTGGCTGGAAAGCCGGACAACCGAACCTCAATCAACAGAATGTCCACGCGTTTTCGGGAGATATGGGGCTCACAACCAGCCTTAGACCCCTTGATGACTGCACGGACGCGCAAACGGCCTGCAAACAGGCACCCAGTGGCAACGGCCCCGATGGCGAGCCGGAAGTCAGCGACAACATCCTGCGCCTGGTGCTGTTCTACAGCCGCAACCTTGCCGTACCGGCCCGCCGTGACGTCAACGCCCCTGAAGTGCTGGCCGGCAAGACCCTGTTTTATCAGGCCGGTTGCCAGTCCTGTCACACACCGAAATACACCACCGCCGCCAATGCCGCCGAACCTGAACTGGCCAATCAAGTGATTCGCCCGTACAGCGATCTGCTGCTGCATGACATGGGCGACGGCCTGGCCGACAACCGTAGCGAATTCCAGGCCAGCGGCCGCCAATGGCGCACCCCGCCGTTATGGGGCATCGGCCTGACACAGGCGGTCAGCGGCCACACCCAGCTCCTGCACGACGGCCGCGCCCGCAACCTGCTCGAAGCCGTGCTCTGGCATGGCGGCGAGGCGACTGCGGCGCAACAACAGGTTTTGTCTTTCAATGCCGAGCAACGCGCTGCGTTGCTGGCGTTCCTGAATTCCCTTTAACACGCATTCCACTCGCGGGAGCCCGACATGTTCCGTCCCAAACTGTTGTTCACCAGCCTTGCCGCCCTCGCCCTGGGCGCCTGCTCGCCCCAGGACCCGCAAGCGGTCACGTCGGCGGCCATTGCCAAGTCGGTGATCCTGCCGACCTACACCCGCTGGGTTGAGGCCGATCGTCAATTGGCGGTCAGCGCCCTCGCCTACTGCGAAGGCAAGGAAAACCTGGAAACCGCCCGTGCCGACTTCCTGCATGCGCAAAAAGCCTGGGCCGAACTGCAACCGCTGCTGATCGGGCCTTTGGCCGAAGGCAACCGTTCGTGGCAAGTGCAGTTCTGGCCGGACAAGAAAAACCTGGTCGGCCGTCAGGTCGAGCAACTGGTCACCGCCCAGCCGCAAATCGATGCCGCCGCCCTGGCCAAGTCCAGCGTCGTGGTACAGGGGCTCTCGGCCTACGAATACATTCTGTTCGACAGCAAGCCCGACGTGGCCAACGCTGAGCAGAAGAGCAAATACTGCCCGCTGCTGATCGCCATCGGCGAACGCCAGAAGCAATTGGCCGAAGAAATTCTGCAAACCTGGAACAACACCGACGGCATGCTCGCGCAAATGAGCAAGTTCCCGAACCAGCGCTACGCGGACTCCCACGAAGCGATCGCCGATTTGCTGCGCGTGCAAGTCACCGCCATCGACACCCTGAAGAAAAAACTCGGCACGCCAATGGGTCGCCAGAGCAAGGGCGTGCCGCAACCGTTCCAGGCCGATGCATGGCGCAGCCAGGCGTCCCTGAGCAGCCTCGAAGCCAGCCTCGCGGCCGCCAGGACCGTCTGGGAAGGTGTGGATAACAAAGGCCTGCGCGGCCTGTTGCCGAGCGAGCAGAAGCCGTTGGCCGACAAGATCGATGCAGCCTATGCCGCCTCGCTGAAACTGTTCGCCGGCAACCAGCGCTCGCTGACCGACATGCTCAATGACGAGGCTGGCCGCCAGCAACTCAACGAGCTGTATGACAGTCTCAACGTCGTCCATCGCCTGCACGAGGCCGATCTGGCCAAGGCACTGGGCATCCAGCTGGGCTTCAACGCCAACGACGGTGAC
Source organism: Pseudomonas sp. PDM30 (assembly GCF_019218985.1). NCBI lineage: Bacteria > Pseudomonadati > Pseudomonadota > Gammaproteobacteria > Pseudomonadales > Pseudomonadaceae > Pseudomonas > Pseudomonas sp. PDM30. The sequence continues at coordinate 256,344 of NZ_JAHUWM010000001.1, read as the reverse complement.
TGATGAGGGCCGGTTCCATGCTGCGACGCCAGGTTCTGACATTAGGTAGTTTGCTGCTGGGTGCAGTGACGCTGGGCGGCTGGAAGCTGTTCAAGCAAAAGGACAGGAGTCCGTTGTTGCTTTCGGCACGGGACGACACCGACGGCCAGCATTACGCCGTCGGTTACCGACTCGATGGCACCCAAGTGTTCGCCACCCGGGTCGGCCAGCGTTGCCACGACATCATCAACCACCCGACACAGCCGATTGCGCTGTTCGTCGCTCGCCGTCCGGGCACCGAGAGCTACCTGATCGACCTGCGCGACGGCGCGCTCCTGCAAACCGTGGTGTCACAGCCGAACCGGCACTTCTACGGGCACGCGGTCATTCACCACAGCGGCGACTGGCTGTACGCCACGGAAAACGACACCTCCGATCCGGGGCGCGGCCTGCTCGGCGTGTATAAGTTCGAAGGCGAACGGCTGGTGCACAGTGGTGAGATTTCCACCCACGGCCTCGGTCCGCATCAGGTGTCGTGGATGCCCGATGGCGAAACCCTGGTGGTGGCCAACGGCGGGATTCGCACCGAGGCCGAAAGCCGGGTGGAGATGAACCTCAGCGCCATGGAACCGAGCCTGGTCCTGATGCACCGCGACGGCACCCTGCTGAGCAAGGAAACCCTCGCCCAGCAGATGAACAGCGTGCGTCATCTGGCCATCGCCAGCGACGGCACCATCGTCGCCAGCCAGCAGTTCATGGGTGCGGCCCACGAGTCGTCGGAGTTGCTGGCGATCAAGCGCCCCGGTCAGCCCTTCGTCGCGTTCCCGGTACCCGAGCACCAGTTGCAGGCCATGGGACACTACACCGCCAGCGTCGCAATACACAGCGACTTGCGCCTGGTGGCGTTGACCGCACCGCGGGGCAACCGCTTTTTCATCTGGGACCTGGACAGCGGTGAAGTACGCCTGGACGCGCCACTGCCCGATTGCGCCGGGGTCGGTGCCGTGGCCGATGGTTTTGTCGTGACCTCGGGCCAGGGGCGCTGCCGCTACTACGATTGCCGCCAGACAAACCTCGTTGCAAAACCGCTGGAGCTACCCGCAGGGCTCTGGGACAACCATCTGCATCTGATGGCCTGAATCATTGAAAAGATCGCCGGCCTGGGCCGCGCCTGCATCGGGATGACGTACACCCCGCAGGTGAGACCCGAGACGGCGAATCTTTTCAGGCTTTCCCCCCTCTAATACCTCACAACCTGTAAAAACGGCAGTTGGATTTACCCTCTACACTCGCGGTAATGTTCCCTGCTGTCTCACCTGATTTTCTCCAAGGAACTGGAATATGCTGCGTCGCCGCATGCTGATCATGTTGGGTGTGGTTCTATTGATTGTGCTGGCCCTGGCTGCGTACAAAGCCTTCTCGATCTATACGATGGTTCAAGGCTTCTCTGTGCCCAGACCGGCCGTCAGCGTTGCCGTAGCCACCGCCACCGAGCGCCCATGGCAAGCCCGCCTGCCTACCGTTGGCACGCTCAAGGCATTGCAGGGGGTGGACCTGAGCCTGGAGACCGATGGCACCGTCATCGATCTCCAGTTCGAGTCGGGGCAGAAGGTCAAGGCCGGCCAACCACTCCTGCGCCTCGACAGCGCCGTTGAAAGTGCCCTGCTGGAAACTGCTCTGGCCGACCTCGGGTTGGCACAGCTTGATTACGGTCGCGGTAGCCAACTGGTCGGCAGCCAGGCCATTTCCAAAGGCGAATTCGACCGACTTTCGGCGGTGCTGAAAAAGAGCAAGGCCACGGTCAATCAACTCAAGGCTGCGCTCGGCAAAAAAAGCATCATCGCGCCGTTCAGCGGCACCATTGGCATTCGTCAGGTGGACGTTGGCGACTACATGGCCAGTGGCACCATGATCGCCACCCTGCAAGACCTCAGTAGCCTGTATGTCGACTTTTTTGTGCCCGAGCAGTCGGTGCCGAAGATTGCGCTCGGCCAGCCAGTGCAGGTCATTGTCGCGGCGTATCCGACCGTGGAGTACCCCGGCACCATCAGTGCAATCAACCCTAAAGTCGAGAACAGCACCCGTAACGTGCAGGTCCGCGCCACCCTGGCCAACCCCGATGGCAAGTTGATGCCAGGCATGTTCGCCAGCCTCCAGGTGCTCCTGCCCGACCCGCAACCGCGCATCGTGGTGCCGGAAAGCGCGATTACCTACACGCTCTACGGCAACTCGGTGTATGTGGCCGTACCAAAGAAAGCCGAGGATGGCAGCCTGGTAAAGGACGACAAGGGCCAACCGGTGCTGATCGCCGAACGGCGGTTTGTCGAGACCGGCGAACGCCGCGATGGGCAAGTGATGATCACCAAAGGCGTGCAGAGCGGCGAGAAAGTGGTGACCGCCGGCCAGCTCAAACTGGATAACGGCTCACGCATTGCCATCAGCGACGACAAGACCCTGGCCGGGCAGAACAGCCAGCCACGCGCGGACTGATCAAGGAATTCCCATGGCTTTTACCGACCCGTTCATCCGCCGTCCGGTTCTCGCTACCGTGGTCAGTCTGTTGATCGTGCTGCTGGGCTTTCAGGCCTGGAGCAAGCTGCCGCTACGCCAGTACCCGCAAATGGAAAACGCCCTGATCACGGTGACCACCGCCTACCCCGGGGCCAACTCCGAGACCATCCAGGGCTACATCACCCAACCGATGCAGCAAAGCCTGGCCAGCGCCGAGGGCATCGACTACATGACCTCGGTCAGTCGCCAGAATTTCTCGGTGATCTCGATCTACGCGCGCGTCGGCGCCAATAGCGACCGTTTGTTTACCGAACTGCTGGCCAAGGCCAACGAGGTCAAGAACCAGCTGCCCCAGGACGCTGAAGACCCGGTGCTGAGCAAAGAATCGGCCGATGCGTCAGTGCTGATGTACATCAGCTACTTCAGCAAGGAGTTGAGCAACCCGCAGATTACCGATTACCTGTCACGGGTGATCCAGCCCAAGCTGGCGACCTTGCCCGGCATGGCCGAAGCCGAGATCCTCGGTAACCAGGTATTTGCCATGCGCCTGTGGCTGGACCCGATGAAGCTGGCGGGTTTCGGCCTCAGTGCCAGCGATGTGACCAATGCGGTGCGCCAGTACAACTTCCTCTCTGCCGCCGGCGAGGTGAAGGGCGAATACGTGGTCACCAGCATCAACGCCAATACCGAACTCAAGTCCGCCGAAGCCTTCGGGACGATTCCGCTCAAGGTCGATGGCGACAGCCGAGTGTTGCTGCGGGATGTGGCGCGCGTGGAAATGGGTGCGGAGAACTACGACTCCATCAGCTCGTTCGGTGGCACCCCGTCGGTGTACATCGGCATCAAGGCGACGCCCGGCGCCAACCCGCTGGAAGTGATCAAGGAAGTGCGCAAGATCATGCCGGACCTGGAGGCCCAGCTACCGCCGAACCTGAAAGGTGAAATCGCCTACGACGCCACTCTGTTCATCCAGGCCTCGATCGACGAAGTGGTGAAGACCCTGTTCGAAGCGGTGCTGATCGTGATTGTGGTGGTGTTCCTGTTCCTCGGTGCCCTGCGCTCGGTGGTGATCCCGGTGGTGACCATCCCGCTGTCGATGATCGGCGTCATGTTCTTCATGCAGATGATGGGGTACTCGATCAACCTGCTCACCCTGCTGGCGATGGTATTGGCCATCGGCCTGGTGGTGGACGATGCCATCGTGGTGGTGGAAAACATTCACCGTCACATCGAGGAAGGCAAGACACCGCTCGACGCCGCCATTGAAGGCGCCCGGGAAATCGCCATGCCGGTGGTTTCGATGACTATCACCCTGGCGGCGGTGTACGCACCGATCGGTTTCCTGACCGGCCTGACCGGGGCGCTGTTCAAGGAGTTCGCCCTGACCCTGGCCGGCGCGGTGGTGATTTCCGGTATCGTCGCCCTGACCCTGTCGCCGATGATGTGTGCGTTTCTGCTGCGTCACGACGAGAACCCCAGCGGCCTGGCCCATCGCCTGGACATGATTTTCGAACGCCTCAAGCGCCGCTACCAGAGCCTGCTTCATGGCACCCTCAACACCCGGCCGGTGGTGCTGGTGTTCGCCGTGATCGTGTTGTGCCTGATTCCGGTCCTTCTCAACTTCACCAAATCGGAACTGGCGCCGGATGAGGACCAGGGCATCATTTTCATGATTGCCAACGCCCCGCAACCGACCAACCTCGACTACCTGAACACCTACACCGACGAGTTCGTCTCGATCTTCAAGGCGTTTCCCGAGTACTACTCGTCGTTCCAGATCAACGGTTTCAACGGCGTGCAATCGGGCATCGGCGGTTTCCTGCTCAAGCCATGGGACGATCGCAGTCGAACGCAAATGGCGATCCTGCCCGAGGTGCAAGCCAAACTGGAAAAGATCCCGGGGCTGCAGATCTTCGGCTTCAACCTGCCGTCGCTGCCGGGCACCGGCGAAGGCGTGCCGTTCCAGTTCGTCATCAACTCCGCCAACGATTACGAATTGCTGCTGCAGGTGGTCGACCGGGTAAAAAAACGTGCGAAGGAATCCGGCAAGTTTGCGTTTGTCCACGTTGACCTGGCCTTCGACAAGCCGGAAGTGGTGGTGGATATCGACCGCGCCAAGGCTGCGCAGATGGGGGTTTCCATGCAGGACCTGGGGGGAACCCTGGCGACCCTGCTGGGTGAAGGCGAGATCAACCGATTCACCATTGAAGGTCGCAGCTACAAGGTCATTGCCCAGGTCGAGCGGCCGTTCCGTGACAATCCGGACTGGCTGAACAATTACTACGTGAAAAACACCAAGGGTGAACTGTTGGCGTTGTCGACCCTGATCACCGTCACCGACCGTGCCCGACCGAGACAGCTGAACCAGTTCCAGCAACTCAACTCGGCCATCCTGTCCGGCGTGCCGCTGGTGAGCATGGGGGAAGCCATCGACCTCGTGCGCCAGATCGCCCGGGAAGAGGCACCCGCCGGTTTTGCCTTCGACTACGCCGGCGCATCGAGGCAGTACGTTCAGGAAGGCAGTGCCCTGTGGGTCACCTTTGCCCTGGCGCTGGCGATCATTTTCCTGGTGCTGGCGGCCCAGTTCGAAAGCTTCCGCGACCCGCTGGTGATCCTGGTCACCGTGCCCCTGTCTATCTGCGGTGCATTGATTCCGCTGTTCCTGGGCTGGTCGAGCATGAACATCTATACCCAGGTCGGGCTGGTGACCTTGATCGGGCTGATCAGCAAGCACGGCATTCTGATCGTCGAGTTCGCCAACCAGTTACGCAAGGACAAGGGCCTGACCGCACGGGAAGCGGTGGAGGAAGCAGCGGCCATCCGGCTGCGTCCGGTCTTGATGACCACGGCGGCAATGGTGTTCGGCATGGTGCCATTGATCATCGCCAGCGGTGCTGGCGCGGTCAGCCGGTTCGACATCGGCACGGTCATCGCGACCGGCATGTCGATCGGCACACTGTTCACCTTGTTTGTATTGCCTTGCGTCTACACCTTGCTGGCCAAGCCGGATAAACCCTGATGCAGAAAAACCTGTGGGAGCCCGAAGTCAGGGCAACAAAAAAAGGCCTCGCATCAGCGAGGCCTTTCATTTTGGCTTCAATCGGTTCAACTCTGCGGCCTCAATCCCTGAGAAAGTCCGAACATGAACAGCAACAAGTCATGATCGGGTCGAGTGGCCACGGATGCCTTGGCAATCCGTGGCAACGGACAATGTTCTTCTGCGTTTATCGAGCTGAGAACCTGGGGGCGTGGTTGCTCCCAGGTTGCCATCGCGATCGATGCAACTGCCAAGGCTCCTACCAGAAACAAACCTCGTGCAATTTCGAGTTTCATCGCTATAAACCCTTGATAGCGCTGCCAAACGCCGTCTCATAAAAGTAGATGAGTTTTTCCCAGTCTGCGTCGCTGAACGACGAGTGGCGACGCAATTGCTTCATGTCATGGACAGCTGCGCGATGAGCCGTCAAACGCTGTCGGCATTTCTCCAGATCGATCAGGGCCACTTCGACCTTGGCCGTCTCGCCCTCACCGGTCACGCGAACGAATACGTGCTTGTCGTAAATACAACCGTGCTGCCAGCGGCCCTTGTGCATGCGAGCCAGGTTTTCAGCCAGATCCTTGAGCACTCGTTCGTTTATGGCTTCACCATGACGCTCGCGACCGCCACCGGCGTACCAGCGATCGATTTCCTCGAAGCCGTCCAGCGACTTGGTGACCAGCAAGGCACGCCACTTGTGCACTGGATCGCGCTGTGCACCACAAAAAACGATTTCCGGAACCCGTACGCCAAGCGCGGTCACACCGGTGAGCGCAGCATGCTCGCGCATGACCGTCGGCCGCCCGAAAGGGTGCTGCAAGCTACGATGGATATGCCCGGTCTGGCGCTTGACGTAGAGCAGTTGACCATCACTGCCCATCAGGCGTTGAACGCCGCTTTCCCCGCCGCGACGGACGTTGGGTTCTTCTACCCATTCACCGCGCTGATTCCAAAAGTAATCGAAGCGGTCCTGGGGAACGACTTCCGTTTCTGCTGCACACTGCACTGCCATCCTGTTACCTCTTGCGTAATACGTAAACTCGCCACATGGCATAGAGCGGCAAAAAGTCCAGTTGTTCCTGGATTCGGAAACCCGCCTGCTCAAATTCCTTCTCTACGGTAGCGGCCGGTAACACAAACCGGTTTTGGTAACCTTCCTGCCCACGGGTTTTCTCCGAACGCTTGCGTTTCCAGGCCTTGAAGTTGCCATCGACCCACAGCGAAAGGATCACGCTGTCGCGGGAAACCCGCTCGAACTCACGCAAAATAGCCATGCGATGCTTGGCTTCACCGATGTGGTGGAGCAAACGCATGCAAAAAATGCTGTCGACGGCGTTGTCCGGCAAGGCGATGTCGAATACAGATGTGTGCAAGGGTTGTACCCGCTTCACCACATCGGCAGGTTGCGCCTGGGTTGCGACCTTCAGCATGGACGGCGAGTTATCGGCACCGATGATCACTCGGTTGGATTTTTCCGCCAACAAGGGCCAAAAACGCCCTGCACCACAAGGCAAATCGAGGACCAGACCAGGCTCGCCAACCAGGGCCAGTGCCTTGCGCGCCAGTTGTTCGTCACGCCAGTGGGACAATCGACGGCCGAGACCTTCCTGGTGTTTGCGCAAATAGCGTTGCGCGTTTTGATCGTCGTACTTTTCGGAAAAATCGAGCTTGATCGGGCCGTCCATCATCAGGTCTCCTGAACTTCTGATAGCAGCTACCTTAGATTTTGTAGTGTCGGCGTCTGGTCATCCATTTGTGAAAATATCGTTATGGGAAAACCTGAAATATTACAGGGTTTTACAGAGTTGACAGGGTTTGCTGGACGCCTGACTTAACAGATCAAGTTCGGGACAGCTCCACCTGAAAACGGCAGCCACTGGGCTCCATCGTAGTCAGGCTGACGCTCCAGCCCTGGTTTTCACAAATCCGCTGCACCAGTGAAAGCCCCAGGCCCAAGCCTTCCCCGCGTTTTTCAGTGCCCCGAACGAAGGGTTCGAACATCGCCTCGCGTTTTTCTTCGGGAATGCCCACACCGCTGTCTTCGACCAGAAATCCCGTGCCCGTCAGGCTCAGGCGGATGAAGCCCCGTTCTGTGTAGTGCAAGGCGTTGCGCAGCAAGTTACCCATCACCGCGTGCAGGAGCGTCGCATTGTAGCCCTTGGCCTCAGGGTTGCCCGGTTCGAAGATCAGTTTCAACCCTTTGCTTTCAATGGGCCCGCGCCACAGACCGACCAGGCCCTCGGCTACCTGGCCCAGAGGCTGCTGCGGCGACATGCTGTTATCTTCGCGCTTGGCGCGGGCCAGCATCAGGAAGGTTTGCACCAGCTCACGCATTTCTTCACATGCCCGGGCAATGCGCTCGACCTGGGCGCGACCGCGCTGATCGAGACCTGGGTTTTCCAGCAACAACTCGCAGGAACTGGCCAGGATCATCAGGGGCGTACGCAATTCGTGGCTGACGTCGCTGGTGAACAAACGCTCGCGGGTCAGGGCCTGACGCAAGCGCCCGAGGGTGGCGTCGAAGGCCACGGCCAGTTCGCCGACTTCGTCGGCGGCATAATCCGGAGCCAAGGGAGGAGCCAAACCCAGCAGTTGATCGCGATGGCGTACCTGGCGGGCCAGCCGTACCACCGGCGCCATGACCTTGCGTGCCAGCACCCAGCCGAGAAATACAGCCAGTGCCAGGCTCAGTACGAAACCCACCAGCACCACGGCAAACAGCACCCGCTCGCGCTCTTCAAAATCGCTCTGATCCTGCAACAGCACGTAACGTCGGCCGTCGACGATTTCGACCATGGCATGGTACGACAGGTTTTCACGGAACACTTCGTGGAAACCCGGCTCCAGATGCCGCAAATCCTTGGGCAAATTGAAATCGCCTGGCCCGTTGCTGAAGTAGAACAATTGGTCCGGTTCGGGTCGGTGGCTCCAGTCCGTGACATTGTCCATCAGCAACAGGCGCTGCAAATCGCCGCCCAGACCGGCCGAAATCAGTTTTTCCTCCACCAGGTGCACGGTCGCCACGATGCCCATGGCAAAGGCACCCGCCACCAGTGCGCTCATCAGCGCAAAGGCAATGATGATGCGTTGAGCAAGGCTCTGCTTAAACTCCATCACGGCCCTCGGCCAGGCGATACCCCACACCGTGCACGGTTTGCAGTAATGGTTTGGCGAACGGCTTGTCGATCACCTGGCGCAGTTGGTGGACATGACTGCGCAGGCTGTCGCTGTCCGGGCAGTCGTCGCCCCAGAGCGCTTCTTCAAGAATTTCACGGCGCAACACATGAGGGCTTTTCTGCATCAACACGGCCAGCAACTTCAGGCCGACCGGGTTGAGTTTCAGCAACCGGCCTTCGCGAGTGACTTCCAGTGTGTCGAGGTCGTAGCTCAGGTCGCCGACCTGCAAGGTCCGCCGCCCGCCGCCCTGGGTTCGGCGCATGACCGCTTCGATCCGCGCCGCCAGCTCAGACAGGGCGAACGGTTTGATCAGATAGTCATCGGCGCCGGACTTGAAGCCCTGCAGACGGTCATCCAGTTGATCGCGGGCCGTGAGCATGATCACCGGCGTTTCGCGGCGAGCATCCTCGCGCAGGCGCTTGCACAGGGTGTAGCCATCGATGCCGGGCAACATGATATCGAGCACGATCAAATCGTAATGCTCGGTGGCCGCCAGATGCAGGCCCGACAGACCATCCTGAGCGCAATCGACGGTATAGCCTTTGAGCCCCAGGTAATCGGCCAGGTTGGCCAGGATATCGCGGTTGTCTTCAACCAATAGAATTCGCATGGGTATCTCTCCGTCCACAGTAACGGCCGTCGTGGCCCGCGCAGCTTAAGGCGAAGTTCCGCTCAGGGCTAGGACTGAGTGAAGCGCAAAAGCGCGGAAATTGACCGATTACAGCCTTAACGAGTTTTTCACCGGCGATTCACATGCTGGCGACAGAGTCGGGCTCAAACTCTGCGCGGCTGCGCATTTGAGAACATTCACTGATCAAGGAACTAGCATGGTTTCGACCCTTGCCCGCCCTGCCCCTCGTCCGCTCAATTTCTGGGTGTGCCTTGGAGTCCCCGCCGTAGTCGCGATCATTCTGGTATTGCTCGAATTGACCAGTCTGGACATGGACCTGGCCAAGCTGTTTTACGACCCGGTCACCGGGGAATTCATCGGACGCCACAGTTACTTCCTCGAGGACATCCTGCACGATCGCGCCAAGCAAGTGGTCATCGCCTTCTCGGTGTTTGCCATCCTCGCCTTCATCGCTTCGTTCTTCATGGCCAGGCTCAAACCGCTCAAGCGGGAACTGGGTTGCCTGGTGCTGTCCCTGGGCCTGGCGACTTCCTTTGTCACGCCCATCAAAGCAGTGACCGCGGTGCAATGCCCATGGAGCCTCGAACAATTCGGCGGTCACGAAACCTACAGCGAACTGTTGAGTCCTCGCCCGCACACCGATAAACCAGGGCGTTGCTGGCCCGGCGGCCATGCGGCCACCGGCTTCACCCTGTTTGCCCTGTTTTTCGTACTGCGTGACCGTCGCCCGCGCATGGCTCGCGCAGCGTTGGTCTTCGCCTTTGCCCTCGGCTCGGTGTTCTCCATCGGGCGGATGATGCAGGGCGCACACTTCTTCTCGCACAACGTGTGGACGGCGGTGTTCTGCTGGCTGATTTGTTTGGGGTCGTATTACTACGTTCTGTATCGACCGGCCTTGAGGGCGGATCGCGTGGCAAGTGCAGAACCTGTCAGCGCCTGACCTGACGCCTTCGCGGGCAAGCCACGCTCCCACAGAGACGATGCAGATCCTGTGGGAGCGTGGCTTGCCCGCGATGGGCGCGACGCAATCTCCAGCCAACCCCAAATTGAAGGCAATAAAAAACCCCGCCTGCTTTCGCAGACGGGGTTTTTTCGTACAGGGGTAAGGCTGGCTTACATCATGCCGCCCATGCCGCCCATACCGCCCATGTCTGGCATACCGCCGCCAGCTGCACCTTCTTTCTTCGGTGCATCAGCAACAGCAGCTTCGGTGGTCAGGATCAGACCGCCGATCGACGATGCAGCTTGCAGCGCGGAACGGGTGACCTTGGTCGGATCCAGGATACCCATTTCGATCATGTCGCCGTATTCGCCAGTCGCAGCGTTGTAACCGAAGTTACCTTTGCCGTTCTTGACTTCGTTGACCACAACGCTTGGCTCGTCACCGCTGTTGGCAGCGATCTGACGCAGCGGTGCTTCAACGGCACGACGCAGAACAGCGATACCTACGTCCTGATCAGCGTTGTCGCCTTTCAGATCGTTCAGGGTTTGCAGAGCGCGGATCAGCGCAACGCCACCGCCAGGTACCACGCCTTCTTCAACGGCTGCACGAGTAGCGTGCAGGGCGTCTTCAACGCGGGCTTTCTTCTCTTTCATTTCAACTTCGGAACCAGCGCCAACCTTGATCACTGCAACGCCGCCGGACAGCTTGGCCAGACGCTCTTGCAGTTTTTCACGGTCGTAGTCCGAGGAAGTTTCGGCAACCTGAGCACGGATCTGAGTGATGCGTGCTTCGATGTCGCCGTGTACGCCAGCACCGTCAACGATGATGGTGTTTTCCTTGGACAGGGTCACGCGCTTGGCGCTGCCCAGGTTTTCCAGGGTTGCGCTTTCCAGGCTCAGGCCGATCTCTTCGGAGATAACGGTACCGCCGGTCAGAACGGCGATGTCCTGCAGCATGGCCTTGCGACGATCGCCGAAGCCTGGAGCCTTGACGGCTGCGACTTTAACGATGCCACGCATGTTGTTCACAACCAGAGTCGCCAGGGCTTCGCCTTCAACGTCTTCGGCCACGATCAGCAGTGGACGGCCGGCTTTGGCAACGGCTTCCAGCACTGGCAGCATTTCGCGGATGTTCGAGATCTTCTTGTCGACCAGCAGGATCAGCGGGCCGTCCAGCTCAGCGACCATGGTCTCTGGCTTGTTGACGAAGTACGGGGACAGGTAGCCACGGTCGAACTGCATGCCTTCAACAACCGACAGTTCGTTTTCCAGGCCCGAGCCTTCTTCAACGGTGATCACGCCTTCTTTACCGACTTTTTCCATGGCTTCGGCAATGATGTCGCCGATGGAGTTGTCGGAGTTGGCCGAGATGGTGCCGACCTGGGCGATAGCCTTGGTGTCAGCGCATGGCTTGGACAGGTTTTTCAGCTCTTTGACGATGGCGATGGTCGCCTTGTCGATGCCGCGCTTGAGGTCCATCGGGTTCATGCCGGCAGCGACGGCTTTCAGGCCTTCGTTGACGATCGACTGAGCCAGAACGGTAGCGGTGGTAGTACCGTCACCAGCGTCATCGTTGGCACGGGAGGCAACGTCTTTGACCAGCTGCGCACCCATGTTTTCGAAACGGTCTTCGAGTTCGATTTCTTTGGCGACGGAAACACCGTCCTTGGTGATGGTCGGAGCGCCGAAGCTCTTCTCGATGATCACGTTACGGCCTTTCGGGCCCAGGGTCGCTTTTACTGCGTCAGCCAGGACGTTGACGCCCTTGAGCATTTTTTTACGGGCGGAATCGCCAAACAGAACTTCTTTAGCAGCCATGATCGATATTCCTTAAATACTTTGTAGTAGCGGGAAAATGAACGGGGGTATCAGCCTTCGATAACGGCGAGAATTTCGTTCTCGCTCATTACCAGCAGGTCTTCGCCGTCGACTTTCACAGTGTTGCTGCCGGAGTAAGGACCGAACACAACCTTGTCGCCCACTTTCACGGACAGTGCACGCACTTCACCGTTTTCCAGTACGCGGCCGGTGCCTACAGCGAGGATTTCGCCGCTGTTGGCTTTTTCAGCAGCCGAACCTGGCAGGACGATACCGCCAGCGGTTTTCTTTTCTTCTTCGCTGCGACGGATGACGACGCGGTCATGCAGAGGACGAAGCTTCATTGTCGATCTCTCCTAATTGTGGTTTTCATCGGCCGGTGTAGTCCCGGCGGGTTTAACAAAGGCCGGCGGTGCCGGTTGCGGTTCGTCAAGCGAACCGCGGAAGTCTGTCTGGCTTGTTCGCCAGAAACCTTGCGGTGACCGTTACATAAGGGCGCATAAGCTTATTACAAGGGCGGCGGTGAAAAATTTTTCAGGTCGATGCCCCGCAAACGAACACGGCACCCGAAGGTGCCGTGTCGATGTGCGTATTACTTGGTATCGCGGTGTTCGAACTCGCCTTCGATCACGTTGGGCTCGCGGCCCAGCGGCTCGCGAGGCACCGGGCCGCCACGGGCCTGGAGGTCGTCGGCGAACGCTCGCTGACGCATCGCCTGCTCTTCGGCGCGCTGACGCATTTTATTGGCCAGCAGACGACGACTGAACGGCAGCAGCATGAACAGGCCGATCACATCGCTGATGAAGCCCGGAAGAATCAGCAGGCCACCGGCCAATGCCAGCATCAGGCCTTCGAGCATGGTCTGGGCCGGCAGTTCGCCGCGGCTCAGGCTTTCACGGGCACGCAGGGCCGTGGCCAGGCCGGCGATGCGCAGCACAAACACGCCGAACATCGAGCCGAGAATGATCAGCAGCAGGGCCGGGAAAAACCCGATGGACCCTGCCACCTTGACGAATACGAACAGCTCCAACACCGGGAACAGCAGAAAGAGCAACAAAAAAGGGCGCATCAAATGGTTCCTCAACGCAAGAATGCCTTGCCAGTCCACCTTAGATGACGTCGCCGTTTCGTGAATTCAAGCGTCGGCCACTTCATTTTTCGGCCAATGATCGGCGTGGGCCAGAGAAACCAAGGCTTCGCGAACTTGTGTCGGCGTATTACAAGGCGCTTGGAACGGTAACCAGTACAGACTTTGACCGATGCGCAGGTGCATGCCTTCGCAATCGATGCCGACCATTTGCGCCGGCACGTTTTTCGGCAGCCCGGCCAGATCGACGTAATGGGCGATGGCCTTGGCGTGATCGGCGTTCATGTGCTCGACCATGCTCACTTCGGCCTTGCCGGCGAACGGGTTGGCCAGGGTCAGGTCGTTGACCCAATGAATCGCGCCAAAACCGCCGATGTAACGGTGGCGTACAGGCTCAAGCACCCAGAAATCGAAATCGTGGGCCTTGTGATAACCCTTCGACTCCGGGAAGTAGCGGTAGTAACGCTCGGAGGCAGCGTCGATGGCGGCTTCGTCTTCGAGCTGTTGCGCCTCAGCCAGGTAAGTCAGTCGACCAACGGCCTGGACATCTTCGGCACCACGTTCGCCGACAAACAGTGAGCATTTCGGATCTTTTTGCAGATTATGAGTGTGCTGGGCGATGCGGCTGATCAGGATCAGCGGCCGGCCCTGCTCGTCCAGGCAGTACGGAACCACGGAACCGAACGGAAAACCGGGCATTGATTTGGAGTGCGTCGAGAGCACCCCACGGTATTCCTTGAGAAGCAATTCTCGTGCATGCTTAGCCGCTTCAACGCTCAATTTATGACTCCTTAAATAGAATCCGTCAGAAAAACGGACGAGCTGCTGGCGAAAGTCCCAGCACGCCATCGGGGCAGTTCTCATGTGCAGCCAAGCCAGGTCAGGCGCAGATCGAGAGGCTCTCTAAAGGAAACCACTCAGACCTGCTACCGGGGCATGCGAATGCAACTCACTGACAAAGTAATCATTATCACTGGCGGTTGCCAGGGTTTAGGCCGCTCCATGGCCGAGTATTTCGCAGGCCTGGGCGCGAAACTCGCGCTGGTGGACCTGAACCAGGAAAAACTCGACGACGCCGTCGCGGCCTGCAAGGCCCAAGGTGTCGAGGCCCGCGCCTACCTGTGCAACGTGGCCAACGAAGAGCAAGTGACCCACATGGTTGCCCAGGTCGCTGAAGACTTCGGCGCGATCCATGGTTTGATCAACAACGCCGGGATCCTGCGCGACGGCCTGTTGCTCAAGGTCAAGGATGGCGAAATGACCAAGATGAGCCTGGCCCAGTGGCAGGCCGTCATCGACGTCAACCTGACCGGCGTGTTCCTGTGCACCCGTGAAGTCGCGGCGAAAATGGTCGAGCTGAACAACAGCGGCGCGATCATCAATATCTCGTCGATTTCCCGCGCCGGCAACGTCGGTCAGACCAACTACTCCGCCGCCAAGGCCGGTGTTGCTGCGGCGACCGTGACCTGGGCCAAGGAGCTGGCACGCTACGGCATTCGCGTCGCCGGCATTGCACCGGGCTTCATCGAAACCGAAATGACCCTGGGCATGAAGCCTGAAGCGCTGGAGAAGATGACTGCGGGGATCCCGCTCAAGCGCATGGGCAAGCCTGAGGAAATCGCCCATTCGGCGGCTTACATCTTCGAGAACGACTATTACACCGGTCGGATTCTGGAGATGGATGGCGGGTTGCGGATCTAAATCCACCACAAAACAACTACTGTAGGAGCGAGCTTGCTCGCGATGGTGTGTCAGGCACATTGGTGTAACTGACCCACCATCGCGAGCAAGCTCGCTCCTACAAGGGGATTGCGTTCACACCCTCAGTCGTCGCTGACGCTGATGTTCGGCATCGCCGGCGTCAACGCTTCCTGCAACACGATCCGCGCGCCGACATGGCGGGCCAGTTCCTGGTAAACCATCGCAATCTGGCTATCAGGCTCGGCGATCACTGTTGGCTTGCCGCCATCGGCCTGCTCGCGGATGACCATCGACAGCGGCAGCGAAGCCAGCAGTTCAACGCCATACTGGTTGGCCAGTTTCACACCACCGCCTTCGCCAAACAGATGCTCGGCATGCCCGCAGTTGGAGCAGATGTGCACGGCCATGTTTTCCACCACGCCCAGCACCGGGATGTTGACCTTGCGGAACATTTCCACGCCCTTGCGTGCGTCCAGCAATGCCAGGTCCTGTGGGGTGGTCACGATCACCGCACCGGCCACTGGCACTTTCTGCGCCAGGGTCAACTGGATGTCACCGGTGCCTGGCGGCATGTCGATGACCAGGTAATCGAGGTCACCCCACGCGGTCTGCGTGACCAGTTGCAACAGGGCGCCCGAAACCATCGGCCCGCGCCAGACCATCGGCGTGTTGTCGTCGGTGAGGAAAGCCATGGACATCACTTCGACGCCATGGGACTTGAGCGGAACGAACCATTTCTGATCCTTGACCTCGGGGCGGGTGCGCTCGGGGATGCCGAACATGATGCCCTGGCTCGGGCCGTAGATATCCGCATCGAGAATCCCGACCTTGGCGCCTTCCCGGGCCAGAGCCAGGGCCAGGTTGGCCGCGGTGGTGGATTTGCCCACGCCGCCCTTGCCGGACGCCACGGCCACCACGTTTTTCACGTTCGCCAAGCCCGGAATCTGCGCCTGAGCCTTGTGCGCGGCGATCACGCTGGTGATTTCGACCTTGGCACTTGCCACGCCATCCAGCCCCTGAATGGCCATTTCCAGCATCTGCGCCCAGCCACTCTTGAACAGACCGGCGGCGTAACCCAGTTCAAGCTGAACGCTGACGCGGTCGCCCTGAATCTCGATGTTGCGCACGCACCCGGCGCTGACCGGGTCCAGGTTCAGGTAAGGGTCGGTGTATTGGCGAAGGACGGCTTCCACCGCTGCGCGATTGACGGCGCTCATAGGCAACTCCGAAAACAGGACTGGAAAAGATAGTGGCTATCGTACCTGTTCCGAGCGTTCGGCGGGATGTTGAACCTTCACCTGTTACTCATCCAATGAAACAGGCTCACAGGGTGAAAAATATGCGCCGGCGCTTTATAGTGGCCGACCTCCGTTTCATCAAGTAGCCGAGCCCCATGTCCGAGCCACGCAAGATCCTCGTCACCAGCGCCCTGCCCTATGCCAATGGTTCGATTCACCTCGGCCATATGCTGGAATACATCCAGACCGATATGTGGGTGCGTTTCCAGAAGCACCGCGGCAATCAATGCATCTATGTCTGCGCCGACGACGCCCACGGTTCGGCGATCATGCTGCGCGCGGAAAAGGAAGGCATCACCCCGGAACAACTGATCGCCAACGTCCAGGCTGAACACAGCGCCGACTTTGCCGACTTCCTGGTGGACTTCGACAATTTCCACTCCACTCACGCCGAAGAAAACCGTGAGCTGTCGAGCCAGATCTACCTGAAGCTGCGTGACGCCGGGCACATCGCCACGCGTTCGATCACCCAGTACTTCGACCCGGAAAAGAAAATGTTCCTGGCCGACCGCTTCATCAAGGGCACCTGCCCGAAATGCGGCACCGAAGACCAGTACGGCGACAACTGCGAAAAATGCGGTGCGACCTACGCACCGACCGACCTGAAGGATCCGAAGTCGGCGATCTCCGGCGCCACCCCGGTGCTCAAGGATTCCCAGCACTTCTTCTTCAAGCTGCCAGACTTCCAGCAAATGCTGCAAACCTGGACCCGCAGCGGCACCCTGCAGGATGCCGTCGCCAACAAGATCGCCGAATGGCTGGATGCCGGCCTGCAACAGTGGGACATCTCCCGCGATGCACCGTATTTCGGTTTTGAAATCCCCGACGAACCGGGCAAGTACTTCTACGTGTGGCTGGATGCGCCGATCGGTTACATGGCCAGCTTCAAGAACCTGTGCAACCGCACGCCGGAGCTGGACTTCGACGCGTTCTGGGGCAAGGACTCCACCGCCGAGCTGTACCACTTCATCGGCAAGGACATCGTCAACTTCCACGCCCTGTTCTGGCCAGCCATGCTCGAGGGCGCGGGCTACCGCAAGCCGACCGGCATCAACGTGCACGGCTACCTGACTGTCAACGGTCAGAAAATGTCCAAGTCCCGCGGCACCTTCATCAAGGCCCGGACCTACCTGGACCACCTGTCGCCGGAATACCTGCGCTATTACTACGCGGCCAAGCTGGGCCGTGGCGTTGATGACCTCGATCTGAACCTCGAAGACTTCGTGCAGAAGGTCAACTCCGACCTGGTGGGCAAGGTCGTCAACATCGCCAGCCGTTGTGCCGGTTTCATCAACAAGGGCAATGCCGGCGTAATGGTCGACACCAACGCCGCGCCTGAACTGACCGAAGCCTTCCTGGCCGCCGCGCCAGGTATCGCCGACGCCTATGAAGCCCGCGACTTTGCCCGTGCCATGCGCGAGATCATGGGCCTGGCCGACCGCGCCAACGCCTGGATCGCCGACAAGGCGCCGTGGTCGTTGAACAAACAGGAAGGCAAACAGGATGAAGTCCAGGCCATCTGCGCCACAGGCGTCAACCTGTTCCGCCAACTGGTGATCTTCCTCAAGCCGGTGCTGCCGCTGCTGGCCGCCGACGCCGAGGCGTTCCTCAACGTCGCGCCGCTGACCTGGAACGATCACGCGACCTTGCTCGGCAATCACCAGTTGAACGAGTTCAAGCCGCTGATGACCCGCATCGACCCGGTAAAAGTGCAAGCCATGACCGACGCTTCGAAAGAAGACCTGACCGCCAGCCAGACCGACACTGGCGAAGCCGCACCTGCCGGCAATGGCGAACTGGCCAAGGATCCGCTGTCGCCGGAAATCGAGTTCGACACCTTTGCCGCTGTCGACCTGCGTGTCGCGCTGATCGTCAAGGCTGAACACGTGGAAGGTGCCGACAAGCTGTTGCGCCTGACCCTGGATATCGGTGACGAGCAACGCAACGTGTTCTCCGGGATCAAGAGCGCTTACCCGGACCCGTCCAAGCTCGATGGGCGCCTGACCATGATGATCGCCAACCTCAAGCCACGGAAAATGAAGTTCGGTATCTCCGAAGGCATGGTGATGGCGGCAGGCCCTGGTGGAGAAGAAATCTACCTGCTCAGCCCTGACAGCGGCGCCAAGCCTGGCCAGCGCATCAAGTAAGGTCTGCGGCAAATCGATCCCACAGTCGTGCCTGGCGCGGCTGTGGGATTTTCATGTCTGGCCCACCCTCCCGCCTTGCCGGATAATGCCTAAGCTTTTTAGACCATCTCCTGTAGGAGCGAGCTCGCTCGCGATGGTCGTTAACGATTATGCGTGTCCACAGGTTGAACGCAGCGCCCTTGAGTCCATCGTCGGAACGCCGCCCGGACCAGGCTCGCTCCTACAAAAACTACTGTTCTTGTCGGCACGAACAATGACCGAAATCCTGCTTACGCTTATCAGTGCTGCCCTGATCAACAACCTCGTGTTGCAATGGCCATTGGCCGTCGATCCACTGTTGGCCGGTCAGCGTCGTCAGGTACATGCCCTGGGCATTGCGACGACATGCCTGATGCTGGTCGTGGGCATGCTCGGCTACGCGCTCTATCAATGGATGCTGGTGCCACTGCAATTGACGCCGCTGCGTCTGTTTGTGTTTCTGCCATTGAGCGTGCTGCTGATCAGCCCGTTGCTGAAGTTGCTGACGCGGTTGTTTTCGACACTACCATTCGAAGGCCTCTGGCCGTTGCTGTTGGGCAATGCTGGCGTACTCGGCGTGGCCCTGCTCAATGCTCAGGAAGACAAGGGCTTTTTTCACGCCACTGCCTTGAGCCTCGGTGCAGGGTTGGGCTTCTGGCTGGTGTTGAGCCTGTTCACTGATTTGCGTGAACGCACGGCCGACAACGATGTTCCCCTGCCCTTTCGCGGCTTGCCGATCGACCTGATTGGTGCCGGCCTGATCGCAGTGGCTTTTCTCGGATTCAGCGGACTGATCAAAACATGAGTCTGATTCAATGCATCGACGCACTCTTGCCGCAAACCCAATGCGGCAAGTGCGGGCACCCCGGGTGCAAGCCGTATGCCGAAGGCATCGCCAGCGGTGAGCCGATCAACAAGTGCCCGCCCGGAGGCAACGAAACCATCGCTGCCCTGGCTGAACTGCTGAAGGTGCCGGTGCTGGAGTTGGACATCACTCGCGGCTCGGCACCTGCGCAGATCGCCTATATCCGCGAGGCCGAGTGCATTGGTTGCACCAAGTGCATTCAGGCCTGCCCGATCGATGCCATCGTCGGCGCGGCCAAGCTGATGCACACGGTGATCATTGATGAGTGCACCGGTTGCGACCTCTGCGTGGCACCGTGCCCGGTGGACTGCATCGAAATGCGCCCATTGCAGCCGAACACTGTACTGCCTGTTGTCGGGGGTCTGGCCCTCACACCGCAGGCGCGGCAGGCCCGCAACCTCAAGCGCGATCACGCACGGCGCCGCTTCGAACAACGCAATGCCCGCCTGCAGCGTGAGGAGCAACAGAAAATCGCCGAGCGCCAGGCAAGGCAGCGAGCCGCACAACCTGCCGAGACGACAGCCGACCCGATGCAGGCGGCCCTCGAGCGCGTCCGCGCACAGAAAACCGCCAATGCCGATGCCGCGCTGAAAAAGGCCAAGATCGAGGTGGCGATGAGTCGGGCGCAGTTGCACAAATCGCTGAAGGCCTTCGGGCATCCGCCGACCTTCGAACAGCAATCGCAGTTGATCGCACTGCAACAACAGTTCGAAGCCGCCGAACAAAACCTGGCGCAACTGGAAAGCGCCGCTCCACCCTCACCTGTACCGACGGTCGCAGCTGCGTCGTCAATTGATGCCGATCTGAAACGGGCCAAAATCCAGTTGGCCATGCGCCGCGCCGAACTCAAGAAGGCTCAGGCCAACGAAGCACCAGCGGAACAAATCGAAGCCCTGGAACGCGCACTCGGTGAAGCCGAACGCCTGGTGGACGCCCATGCCAGCCCTTGACGTGGTGGATGATCGCCTGCAACAGGCGATGAAACTGGTGCTGTTGGCCACGCTGCCGGGAATCCTGGCGGCGTTCTGGCTATACGGCTGGGGTGTGTTGATCAATCTGCTTCTGGCGGCCACTGCCGCGTTGGCCGTCGAGGCCGCCGTCGTGCAATGGCGCAAGCAGCCGCCGGGGCCAACTTTGAGTGACGGTAGCGCGCTGGTCAGTGCCACATTGCTGGCTCTGGCACTGCCGCCTTACTGCCCATGGTGGCTGACCCTCAGTGCAGCCGCTTCTGCGATGGTGTTCGGCAAGCACTTGTATGGTGGCGTCGGTTCGAATCCCTTCAACCCGGCGATGCTTGGCTTGGCTCTGGTACTGGTGACCTTTCCCCAACCAATGACCCATTGGCCATTGCCCCATGGCATGGATCTGTTGAGCGGCCTGCAGCACGTGTTTGGCATCGGCCATGTGCCGGATGCGTGGGTGCAGGCCACGGCACTGGACAGTCTGCGGATCAACAAAAGCCTGACCATGGATGAACTGTTTGCCGGCAACCCGGCATTCGGCCACTTTGGCGGCCGGGGGGTGGAATGGGTGAACCTGGCCTTTGTGGCGGGTGGAGCGTTTCTCCTGCAACGAAAGGTGATCAGCTGGCATGCACCGGTCGGCATGCTGGCCAGCCTGTTCATCATCAGCCTGTTGTGCTGGAACGGCTCGGGCTCCGACTCCCATGGCTCGCCGTTGTTTCATCTGCTGACCGGCGCGACCATGCTGGGGGCGTTCTTCATCATCACCGAACCGGTGTCCGGCGCCAGAAGCCCTGGCGCGAAACTGTTGTTCGGCGCTGGTGTTGGGCTTCTCACTTATCTGATTCGTACCTGGGGTGGCTACCCGGACGGCATCGCCTTCGCTGTGCTGTTGATGAACCTGTGCGTGCCGGCGCTGGAGCGGTTCGTGGCGGCCAGGCAACAGCCGGAGGCGCCATGAACCGGACATCAAGCATCGCGCTTGTGGTGCTTTTGGCCGCACTGGGCCTTGGCGTGACGTACTTCGTACAACTCGGCAGCGCGCCACGCATTGCAGCCGAACAGCGCCTGATCGACAGCCGTAACCTGCTGGACCTGATCGCGCCGGACAGCTACGACAATCAACCACTCGAACACCCCATAACGATAGAAGCGACCGCACTGACCAACAGCACCTTGCTGGGTGGTTATCTGGCGACCCGGACCGATCAACCCGTCGCGGTCTTGCTGCGCAGTCAAACCCTTGGCTACGCCGGTGCCATCGACCTGTTGATCGCAGTCGACGCCAGTGGCAGGTTGCTGGGCGTCAAAACCCTCAAACAGTCGGAAACACCTGGACTGGGGGCTCGGATCGCCGACTGGCCCAATGCCTGGCTCCAGGTTTTTTCCGGCAAGTCTCGAACAGAACCCGGTGACAGCGGCTGGGCGCTGAAAAAGGATCAGGGACAGTTCGATCAGATCGCAGGCGCAACCATCACCTCAAGAGCGGTGATCAATGCCGTCCACGATGCCTTGCGCTACTTCGATGAACACCGGCAACAACTGCTCGGAATCCCTGCCCATGGATAACTCATCGACTCTGCGCAACGCCTTGATGCTGACGCCACTGATCGGCGTCACCCACTCGCTGATGGCTGCAGTTGGCCTGTGCCTGATGTTCTTGGTGGTGACTCAGTTGTTCGGTCTGGCCATGGGTGCCCTGCGATCTCGACTGGTCCCGGCGACCCGTATGCTGGCCAGCATCCTGTTGGCGGCCACGCTCACCAGTTGCGCGGAACTCATGGCACAAGCCTGGTCGCTGCAATGGCAGCAGCATCTGGGGATTTATGGAACCTTGATCGCCTTGCAATGCGTCGTACTGGAACACACCGGTTTTTTTCAGAGCGATTGGCGTCAACGCCTGCGACTCAATAGCCTGTTTGCCACGCTGATGATCGCGCTGGGCCTGCTGCGCGAACTCATCGGCAACGGAACACTTGGAAACCATCTATCGTGGCTGTTCGGCGCAACGCAAACTGACTGGCATGGCTGGGTGCTGGTGGCTGACGGCGGACTGCGCCTGACCACACTGGTCCCTGGCGGGTTCATCCTGCTCGGACTCCTGATCGCCGCCTGGCAGGCCTGGCGCCCGACGCCCACACATTGATTGCCTTCGAGGAAACGCACTGCCCATGAATGCCGCAAAACGTCTGGAAATTTTCCGCCGACTGCACGAGGACAACCCGGAACCAAAGACCGAACTGGCCTATTCCTCCCCCTTCGAATTACTGATTGCCGTGATTCTCTCGGCGCAGTCCACCGATGTCGGCGTCAACAAGGCCACAGCCAGGCTTTTCCCGGTCGCCAATACCCCGGCAGCGATGCATGCCCTGGGTGTCGAAGGGCTGTCGGAGTACATCAAGACCATCGGGCTGTACAACAGCAAAGCGAAAAACGTGATCGAAACCTGCCGTTTGCTGGTCGAGCGTCACGCCGGCGAGGTCCCACAAACCCGCGAAGAGCTGGAAGCACTGCCCGGCGTCGGCCGCAAGACCGCCAACGTGGTACTCAATACGGCATTCCGTCAGCTGACCATGGCCGTCGACACGCATATTTTCAGGGTCAGCAACCGGACTGGCATTGCTCCCGGCAAGAATGTGGTGGAAGTCGAGAAAAAACTGATGAAGTTCGTGCCCAAGGAGTACCTGCTCGACTCCCATCACTGGCTGATCCTTCATGGTCGCTATGTTTGCCTGGCCCGCAAGCCCCGATGCGGAAGCTGCCGGATCGAGGATTTGTGCGAATACAAGCACAAAACCTCTGACGATTGAGGCGCTATTGGGTTTATTGATTTGTCGATTGAAAAAATCTTTTTTACCCGCCGGGAGAATGTCGATATAAGGGGCGCCAAAGGCCTTCTTAGCCTGGAGCAACTAAATGAGTACTGGCAAAGAGCAATTAGACGTAGATGAAGATTTCACCACCGCCGAATCCGATGACGCTGAACCGGTGGTTGAAGTAGCGAAAACTAATCTGAGCAAACGCCGCACCATCGACAACCTGCTGGAGGAGCGCCGACTGCAAAAGCAATTGGCCGATTACGATTTTGATTTATGACACCTGAAAGCCTCCCGAAACGGAGGCTTTTTTTTGCTAAGTGCCGTACCCCGATAGGCGCCCCTTGTCGCGCAGTTATGCCATCACACCAGACCATTGCGTTGTGCCAGTTCGATCAGATCGACCAGAGACCGCGCATTCAGCTTGAGCAACAGGCGGGTCTTGTAAGTACTGACTGTTTTATTGCTGAGAAACATCCCATCGGCAATCTCTTTATTGGTCTTTCCTCGGGCCAACTGCTGCAGGACCATCATTTCCCGCCCCGACAATCGATCGACCATATCGGCCTCACTGGCATTCCCCAAACTGCATCGTACGGTATGCAAGGCTTGATTAGGAAAGTAACTGTAGCCTGACAAAACGGCCTTTATTGCACTGAGCAACTCCGTGAGATCTTGTTGTTTGCAGACATAACCGGCTGCACCGGATTGCATGCAACGCATCGAAAAATGTCCCGGCGCCTGGGAAGTCAAAATCAGCACTTTCATCGGCATTGAAGTCGAAGACAAACGCGCGATGACTTCCAACCCGTCCAGCTTCGGAATCCCGATATCCAGAATGACAATGTCCGGCATAAGTTCTCGGGCTAGTTGCAGTGCGTCCACACCATTATCGGTTTCTGCAATAACTTCGTAGCCATGACGCTCCATTAGCATACGTACCGCAAGACGAATGACGGGGTGATCATCCACGATCAGCACTTTATTCATGGGCAAGTCCAATTTTCGCTGTTCGAATTTTTAGAGCCCGCACAATAGCCTAGTCGTTTCACCCATGGCATGTCGCCCCTCCCGGCCACCCACACCAAGAGACATCCCCTACAAACAACACGGATTCCTCCTACAAAAATCCCTCGAACAGAATGAATTTAAAACTGTATCAGCGTCAGTGTGTCGCACTTTCCAGCAGCCACCTGTGTCGATTTACGACCAGAATTTTTCGAGAGCCAGCTTGATCCGGTCGCGCCCTGACAAACACTAGCCCCTACCTTTCCGCTAAAACGTAACTGATATTTTCGCACTCAACACTCACACCAGAAATATCACACACTTCGCATCCAATTACTCTTACAGCAAATAATATTTTTTGAGCAATCATTAAAACACGCCAAAAATTCAAGAAACCGAAGAGCAATACAACAAACAAATAAAAACCTGTCAAAAACCAGCAGACAATCAAAATCACTACAATAGGCACCACATCGAACCAACTTCATAAACCACTCGAGAACAGACAACCCGGCATGAGTACAGAATATGATAAAAAAACGAATCACCAACCCAATGACAATTATCGCGATATTCGCAGCGCTCTCTGAAACGTCGGCAGCCGTCTCTCTACCCTTCCTTGATCAGGAGGAAAGAGAACTCTACGTCTGGTTCCTGATCAGCTTTCCGTTTTATTTACTTTTGCTTTTTTTCGCGACACTCAACTTCAACTATAAATCACTTTATGCACCCTCCGATTTTGAAAAGGGAAAGCACTTCATGAAGGTCATGGATGATGTTGGGCGCTCGGAAAAAAAAGCGTCCGCAAAACCGCCTGAAAACCCCACACTGGAAACGTCAGCGAATGACTGGCGGTCAGCCCGAACGCCCTGTGGCGCACAGGACCCGCCAACCGGGATTGGTCTGCAAACCACTGTCTCTGTTCAGCATCACCTTCAGTTACCGGAACCGGTAAAAGACCTGTACATCGTTGATGTGCGCTGGATGAGCGAAGAGGTCGAGTTTGGAGCGCTGCTGGAAAAAATCCAGAGGCCACGGGAAAAGACGGCGTACGTGATTCTGTTTGTCACTTGTGCCGTTTCGGAGAAATTACTGAAAGCCAGTGCGCTTGGACATACAAAGCAGGCCAGCAAACGCGGTGCCGCCTTTTATGTGGCCTACAATCTGGACTCGCACAGATTGTCGGTCATTGATCACGCCGGGCAACCGGCGAACAGCAACCTGTAGTACAGGTCAGGCCATCGAGAAGGAGAAAAACAGTAAATCATCAGCGGAAACGAAAACACCCGACAACACAGTAACTGGTATCACACCCCGTTTTCAGGTACCTGACCTCGTCGAGGACGAGGTCAGGTATCCATCACGATGTCAAAGGTCTCAGAACAGCTTCCGGCCTTTGTTCGCCGCAATGCGCATGCGCAGGGCGTTGAGCTTGATGAAGCCCGCGGCATCCGCCTGGTTGTACGCGCCGCCATCTTCTTCGAAGGTAGCGATGTTGGCGTCGAACAGCGAGTCGTCGGACTTGCGGCCAGTGACGATCACATTGCCCTTGTACAGTTTCAGGCGCACAACGCCGTTCACGTTGACCTGGGACGCATCGATCATCTGTTGCAGCATCAGACGCTCAGGGCTCCACCAGTAGCCGGTATAGATCAGGCTGGCGTACTTGGGCATCAGCTCGTCCTTGAGGTGAGCCACTTCGCGGTCCAGGGTGATCGATTCGATCGCACGGTGGGCACGCAGCATGATGGTGCCGCCAGGGGTTTCGTAGCAGCCACGGGACTTCATGCCCACGTAGCGGTTCTCGACGATGTCGAGACGGCCGATACCGTGCTCACCACCGATACGGTTCAGGGTCGCCAGCACGGTGGCCGGAGTCATTTCGACGCCGTCCAGCGCGACGATGTCGCCGTTGCGGTAGGTCAGTTCCAGGTACTGCGGCTTGTCTGGAGCGTTTTCCGGGGAAACGGTCCAGCGCCACATGTCTTCTTCGTGCTCGGTCCAGGTGTCTTCCAGCACGCCGCCTTCATAGGAGATGTGCAGCAGGTTGGCATCCATGGAGTACGGGGACTTCTTCTTGCCGTGGCGCTCGATCGGAATCGCGTGCTTCGCGGCGTAATCCATCAGCTTTTCACGGGACAGCAGGTCCCACTCGCGCCAAGGAGCGATCACTTTCACACCTGGCTTCAAGGCGTACGCACCGAGTTCGAAACGAACCTGGTCGTTACCCTTGCCGGTAGCGCCATGGGAAATGGCGTCTGCACCGGTTTCGTTGGCAATTTCGATCAAGCGCTTGGCGATCAACGGACGAGCGATGGAAGTACCCAGCAGGTACTCGCCTTCGTAAACGGTGTTGGCGCGGAACATCGGGAAAACGAAATCGCGCACGAACTCTTCGCGCAAGTCGTCGATGTAGATCTCTTTGACGCCCATGGCCTGAGCCTTGGCGCGTGCAGGTTCGACCTCTTCGCCCTGACCCAGGTCAGCGGTGAAGGTCACTACTTCACAGTTATAAGTATCCTGCAGCCACTTGAGGATCACCGAAGTGTCCAGGCCGCCGGAATACGCCAGAACGACCTTGTTTACGTCCGCCATGCCATCACTCCACGGGGTTCTACGGAAAGCCGGGAAGTCTACCGCTCATGCAGAATAATTTACAGTGGCGCGACAGCTTATGACGACGAAGCGACAGATTATGTCGAGGGCGCGACGATTACAGCCGGGTCAGGAAGTGGCCGAAGTGGCCGCTTTCGTCGCTTGCGGGGCGACTTGTTCCGCGGGTGCTCCGCGCTCCAGGCGCACTGCTACTCGACGGTTCTTCGCGCGGTTGGTGTTGTTGATGTTAGGCGCCACCGGATAACGCTCGCCATGGAAACGCAGGGTGATTTGCGATTCCTGGATGCCGTTGGCCTTGAAGAACTCCATCACTGCCAGGGCTCGGCGCCGCGACAGGTCGCGGTTGGTCAGGCGATTGCCGCTGTTGTCGGAATGACCGTCGAGCTCGATGTGATTGACCGTCGGATCGGCCTTCATGTACTCCAGCATGACCTGCAGTTTGGCTTTTGCGGCGCTGTCGAGTTCGATTCCGCCGCCGGGGAAGCCGATTTCCGATTGCTTCACCTGTTCGAAATTCTGTGGCAACAGTTTCGCCACGCAACCCTGGTAGTCGGCAAACGCCTTGGTGAACCTGACCGGCAACAAGCGTACTTCCGACACCCGCCCATCCCCCGAGGAGTGTCGAACGACCGGGCTGCGACCGTCCATCAGGCCACTGATCAGACGCCCGGCCTGAACCTGTGAGCTATTGAACAATACGTTGCCACTGCCGATTCTCACCATGCCCAGGTTGATATCGTCACGGCCCGGTTGCCACGGCGCAGCAGCGGCCAGCAAGGTGGCCGAACCGCCGCCGATCATCGGGTTGTAGGCTTTCAGACGGAAAGTCGCCTGCTCGCCGGCACGACGCACGAACTCGCCCGAACCGAAATCGGTAACCGGCTGAGTCAGGCGGCATTCGAACTTGTCGCCTTCGACCGTCCACTCAATGTTCTCCAGACGTGTCTGGAAAGTGAGCGCCATCGCCGGAAGGCTGGCAAACACACTGAGCAAGGCTAAATAACGCTGGCGCACGGGAGGCTCCACTGGCTTCTACAACGAAAAGACCGACACACACATGTTTACGGCATACCTGTTGGATATCGGAAGCTTCCTGCAAAACTTGATAGCGAGTGCCTGCAAGAGTCTTTTCCGGTAGCATTCCCTTGAGTTTGACCCGCCTGGAATCCCCTCATGTCCGACCGCCTGACCCTGCTGCGTCCCGACGACTGGCATATTCATCTTCGCGATGGTGCCGTGCTGACCAATACCGTCGCGGATGTCGCGCGCACCTTTGGCCGCGCCATCATCATGCCCAACCTGGTTCCACCGGTACGCAATGCGGCCGAAGCCGACGGCTATCGGCAGCGGATTCTCGCTGCCCGCCCGGCCGGCAGCCTGTTCGAGCCACTGATGGTCCTGTACCTGACCGACCGCACCCAGCCTGAAGAAATTCGCGAGGCCAAGGCCAGCGGATTCATTCACGCCGCCAAGCTGTACCCGGCCGGCGCGACCACCAACTCGGATTCTGGCGTCACCAGCATCGACAAGATCTTCCCTGCACTCGAGGCCATGGCCGAAGTCGGGATGCCGTTGTTGGTCCACGGTGAAGTCACCCGGGGCGATGTCGACGTGTTCGACCGGGAAAAAATCTTCATCGACGAGCACATGCGTCGCGTGGTCGAGCGTTTCCCGACCCTCAAAGTGGTCTTCGAACACATCACCACCGCGGACGCCGTGCAGTTCGTCAACTCGGCTTCGGCCAACGTGGGCGCGACCATCACCGCGCATCACCTGCTGTACAACCGCAACCACATGCTGGTGGGCGGGATTCGGCCGCACTTCTATTGCCTGCCGATCCTCAAGCGCAATACCCACCAGGAAGCCCTGCTCGACGCGGCCACCAGCGGCAGCGACAAGTTCTTCCTCGGCACCGACTCGGCCCCCCACGCCCAGCATGCCAAGGAAGCGGCCTGCGGCTGCGCCGGTTGCTACACCGCCTATGCGGCGATCGAGATGTACGCCGAAGCCTTCGAACAGCGCAATGCGCTGGACAAGCTCGAGGCCTTCGCCAGCCTCAACGGCCCTCGCTTCTATGGTCTGCCGGCCAACACCGATCGCATCACCCTGGTCCGCGAAGAGTGGACCGCCCCGACCAGCCTGCCATTTGGCGAGCTGACCGTTATCCCGCTGCGCGCCGGTGAAAAACTGCGCTGGCGCCTGCTGGAGGAACACGCGTGAGTGAAGACCATTTCGACGACGAACTGGAAGGCAATGGCGGCGGAGGCGGCCCTCGTCATCCAATGGCGGCAAGGTTTCGTGGTTACCTGCCGGTTGTCGTCGACGTAGAGACCGGTGGATTCAACTCGGCCACCGATGCCCTGCTGGAGATCGCCGCGACCACCATCGCCATGGATGAAAAAGGTTTTGTTTACCCGGATCACACCTACTTTTTCCGTGTCGAGCCGTTCGAGGGCGCGAACATCGAAGCGGCAGCCCTGGAATTCACCGGGATCAAGCTCGATCACCCGCTGCGCATGGCGGTGAGTGAAGAGTCTGCCCTGAACGATATCTTCCGCGGCGTGCGCAAGGCCCTCAAGGCCAACGGTTGCAAACGGGCGATCCTGGTCGGGCATAACAGCAGTTTCGACCTGGGCTTCCTGAATGCGGCGGTTGCGCGGCTGGACATGAAGCGCAATCCGTTCCATCCGTTCTCCAGCTTCGATACCGCAACGCTGGCCGGTCTCGCTTACGGCCAGACCGTGTTGGCCAAGGCGTGCCAGGCAGCGGACATCGACTTCGACGGTCGCGAGGCTCACTCGGCTCGCTACGACACCGAGAAGACGGCAGAGCTGTTCTGCGGCATCGTCAATCGCTGGAAACAGATGGGTGGCTGGGAAGACTTCGGCGACTGAGTGCACTCACGAATCAATGTGGGAGCGAGCTTGCTCGCGATGGTCGTCAACGATAACGCGGGGAGCCTGGTTCCCCGCGGTGTTCATGATTCCATCGTCGGAACGCCGCCCGGAGCAGGCTCGCTCCTACAGGGACTTCAGCACATAAAAAAACCGGCCTCGAAGGCCGGTTTTTTTATACCTGGAACGCCTTACAGAGCGGCAGCGTGCTCGGTCAGGTAAGCAGCAACGCCTTCTGGCGAAGCGTTCATGCCTTTGTCGCCTTTTTTCCAGTTGGCAGGGCAGACTTCGCCGTGCTCTTCGTGGAATTGCAGAGCGTCGACCAGACGGATCAGCTCTTCCATGTTACGGCCCAGCGGCAGGTCGTTGACGATCTGCGAGCGGACAACGCCTTTGTCGTCGATCAGGAACGCGCCACGGAAAGCCACGCCATCAGCGGACTGAACGTCGTAGGCCTTCATGATGTCCTGCTTGATGTCGGCAGCCATGGTGTAGCGAACCTGGCCGATACCGCCATTGTTCACTGGAGTGTTGCGCCATGCGTTGTGGGTGAAGTGCGAGTCGATCGAAACAGCGATCACTTCAACGTTGCGTGCCTTGAAGTCAGACATGCGGTTGTCCAGAGCGATCAGCTCGGACGGGCAAACGAAGGTGAAGTCCAGTGGATAGAAGAACACCAGGCCGTATTTGCCTTTGATCGCCGAGGACAGGGTGAAGCTGTCAACGATCTCGCCATTGCCGAGTACGGCCGGTACGGTGAAGTCAGGGGCTTGTTTGCCTACGAGTACGCTCATTGGATATCTCCTGGTGTAATAGCGTGAGAAACAGGGCTCGCATCAGCCTGCCACCCTGAGGCGACAGCCCTGTGACACGATCCCCGGTCGCAAAAGACCGGCCATCATACACCGCGTGTTTGAGCTGGCTTAGCTGTTTTTTCCCCGTACGATGAAATCCCCGCCGGTTTTGGATCACCGATTTGCCAGGCAGACCGTTCGTCAGCCATACCCGTTTATGACGAAAAGTGCTCTGAAACCACTTTGACAATCATTCTCGTTAACATTAAGATCCATCGCAATTGAGTCACAATCAGCGACGGTCCTTCCCTATGTATGTTTGCCTCTGCACTGGCGTCACCGACGGTCAAATCCGCGATGCGATCTATGAAGGATGCTGCAGCTACAAGGAAGTCCGTGTGGCCACCGGCGTTGCGAGCCAGTGCGGCAAATGTGCCTGCCTCGCCAAGGAAGTGGTCCGCGAGACCCTGACCAAACTGCAAACGGCCCAGGCTGCAATTCCTTATCCAGCAGAATTTACCGCGGCTTAAACATCGAATTTCAAAGAACCGGACATATGTCCGGTTTTTTTATGCCTCAAAATCAACTACTTATGCTCTAGACGCGGAACACAAACATTCTTATTCCGATTAATTTTCATTTAAGTTTCAATAACTTAGGTTTGACACTATTAAATACGAGGCTCAAACTCTGCTCTATTGACAGCTAATACAGGGCAGGACCCCATCATGAAAGGCGACGTTACAGTCATCCAGCATCTCAACAAGATCCTCGCCAATGAGCTGGTCGCGATCAATCAATACTTCCTGCATGCGCGCATGTATGAAGATTGGGGCCTGAACAAGCTCGGCAAGCACGAGTACCACGAATCCATCGACGAGATGAAGCACGCGGACAAGCTGATCAAGCGCATCCTGTTCCTTGAAGGCCTGCCGAATGTCCAGGACCTGGGCAAGCTGCACATCGGCGAGCACACCAAGGAAATGCTTGAGTGTGACCTGCGTATCGAGAAAACCGGCCATGCCGATCTCAAAGTGGCTATCGCTCATTGCGAAAAAGTTGGCGACTTCGGTAGCCGTGAGCTGCTTGAAGATATCCTCGAGTCCGAAGAAGAACATATCGACTGGCTGGAAACCCAGTTGGGCCTGATCGATAAAGTGGGCCTTGAGAACTATCTGCAATCGCAGATGGGCGAAGACGAGTAAGTTCTACGCCATTAATCTCGATGCAATAAAAAGCCCCGCCCTCTTTCGAGTGGCGGGGCTTTTTATTGCCTGCTCTTGTAGGAGCGAGCTTGCTCGCGATGGACGTTAACGATAACGCTGGGAGCCTGACACCCAGCGGCGTTCTTTAGTCCATCGCGAGCTCGCTCCTACAGGAAGCGAATCAGGCTTCGGACTTTGGAGCAGCAGCCTTGGCGGCGGCGTCCTTGATCAGGCTCTGCAGCGAACCGTCAGCAGCCATCTCAGTCATGATGTCGCTACCGCCGACCAGCTCACCGGCAACCCACAGCTGTGGGAAGGTTGGCCAGTTGGCGTATTTTGGCAGGTTGGCGCGGATTTCCGGGTTCTGCAGGATGTCCACGTACGCAAACTTTTCGCCACACGCCATCACGGCCTGCGCGGCTTTCGCGGAGAAGCCGCACTGCGGGGCATTCGGCGAGCCTTTCATGTAAAGCAGAATGGTGTTGTTGGCAATCTGCTCTTTAATCGTTTCGATGATATCCATGGAGCACCTCGGCTGAACTTTCCGACTCATGGGTCGGCACGGTGGCGCATTGTAACGGAAAGCCGAGCGCCCTGCTCGGTCTCTCCGTCTGACTGATTCACGCCGCCACCACGATCACCGGCACACCATTGAGCGCGGCATTTCCCGACAGTTCGTCAATCTGGCGTTCGTCGGTCAGGTCGTTGGCGCTGGAGCCCGGTTGACTGCTGGCAATCGACATTTGCACGCCCGGCCGCGCGTGCCCCCAGCCGTGAGGCAGGCTGACCACGCCTTTCATCATGTCCAGACTGCCAAGCACTTCGACTTCGATCACACCCACCCGCGAACTGACCCGAACACGCTGTCCGTCGCTGAGCCCGCGACTGGCCAGATCGTCCGGATGCATCAGCAACTGGTGACGTGGCTTGCCCTTTACCAACCGATGATAGTTATGCATCCATGAATTGTTGCTGCGTACATGC
This sequence comes from Pseudomonas sp. PDM30, assembly GCF_019218985.1. Classification (NCBI taxonomy): domain Bacteria; kingdom Pseudomonadati; phylum Pseudomonadota; class Gammaproteobacteria; order Pseudomonadales; family Pseudomonadaceae; genus Pseudomonas; species Pseudomonas sp. PDM30. The sequence continues at coordinate 223,854 of NZ_JAHUWM010000001.1, read as the reverse complement.
CGGCGGCCAATCATCAACAACTCGTCGGCGGCCGGCGCCTTCAAGGCTGCAAAGCGCGCCAGGTCAGCGAGAATCGCCGCAGGCGCGGCCTGGATGCGTTGATTGGCAGTCTTCAGGCGTGGCGTCAGGTTAGGTTTGAGCGCCCCCAGATCGACGCCATGGGGATGATCGAACAAAGTCGTCAGCGACAGCTTGTGCTCTGAATTGTCGCCGTACATTCCCATGCGCAAGCCGCGATCGATCATTTGCGCAGGGGCGATGGTGGGCTTCAGTTCTTTGCCGGTCCTGACGGCAAATGCCTTGGCCAGGCCGACGAAAATCTCCCAGTCGTGCAATGCACCCTGGGGTTTGGCGAGGATGGCGCGGTTGAAACGGCTGACGTTGCGCACCGCGAACAGGTTGAACGTGGTGTCGTAATGGTCGTTTTCCAGCGCCGATGTGGACGGCAGGATCAGGTCGGCGTAACGCGTGGTTTCATTGATGTACAGGTCGATACTGACCATGAACTCCAGCCCGTCCAGCGCCTGTTCGAGTTGTCGGCCATTGGGTGTGGACAACACCGGATTGCCCGCCACGGTGATCAGCGCGCGGACTTGCCCTTCCCCTTCAGTGAGCATCTCTTCGGCCAGCGCCGAAACAGGTAGTTCTCCGGCGTACTCCGGGTGCCCGGAAACCCGGCTCTGCCACAGATTGAAATGCCCGCCCGAGGTCGACGCCACCAGGTCCACTGCTGGCTCGGTGCACAAGGCACCACCCACGCGATCGAGATTGCCGGTGACCAGGTTGATCAACTGCACTACCCAGTGGCACAGAGTACCGAAGGCCTGGGTCGAAACGCCCATGCGGCCATAGCAGACTGCACTCGGTGCCGCGGCGAAGTCCCGCGCCAACTGGCGGATCTGTTCGGCCGGTATGGCGCACAACGGACTCATGGCCTCGGCGGTGAACGGCGCGACGGCCTCCCGTACGTCCTCCAGGCCGTCCACCGGCAGATGGCTGTCGCGGGTCAGACCTTCAGCGAACAAGGTATTGAGCAGGCCGAACAACAGCGCTGCATCACCGCCCGGGCGTACGAACAGATGCTGGTCGGCAATCGCCGCCGTTTCACTACGGCGCGGATCGACCACCACCACCTTGCCACCCCGGGCCTGTATCGCCTTCAAGCGTTTCTCCACATCCGGCACGGTCATGATGCTGCCGTTCGAAGCCAGTGGATTGCCGCCCAGGATCAGCATGAAATCGGTGTGGTCGATGTCCGGGATCGGCAGCAGCAGACCGTGGCCGTACATCAAATGACTGGTCAGGTGATGGGGCAATTGATCGACCGACGTCGCGGAAAACCGGTTGCGGGTTTTCAACAGGCCGAGGAAGTAATTGCTGTGGGTCATCAACCCGTAATTGTGCACGCTCGGGTTGCCCTGATAGACCGCCACGGCGTTTTGCCCGTGATGCGCCTGAATGGCAGCGAGGCGTTCGGCGACCAGATTGAATGCCGCTTCCCACTCGATGGGCTGCCATTCATTGCCCACCCGCTGCATCGGCTGATGCAGGCGATCCGGATCGTTCTGAATGTCTTGCAACGCCACGGCCTTGGGGCAGATGTGCCCACGACTGAACGTATCCTGGGGGTCGCCCTTGATCGAAGTGATCTGGACGTTACCGCCTTCGACCCTGGTGGTTTCGATGGTCAGGCCACAGATGGCTTCGCACAAATGGCACGCACGGTGATGGAGAGTCTTGGTCATGGCCAGTCTCTGTCTTGTTATGGGCGGGCAACGTAGGCCGCGGAAACAAAACTATGGCGCCAGAGCCGCCGACACGCCAGCGACGTTCGTCTTGTGAATCGAGGGTTATCAGGCCAGCCGATGGCCGTCCGAGTTCAGTTCGAAGGCAGCCTGGGCGGCGTCTGCAACTGAATTTCCTGAAGGGTTTCAATCGGTCCGTGGGGTCCATGCGCGCCGGTCTGCTCGCCGATCAGGCGCCAGTGCTCATCAAGCCCGGCGCTGATGAATGACAAGTCAAAAACCGACTGTCAGCGCACCATTGCCGCCTCGCCTGATTGCCAAGCCCCGAGGGGCCGGTGTACAAATGAACCGCCGCTATCAGGAAACAGGCTTCAAAAGCGCTACCTCGGTAAACCCGTAGCACCTCTGAAACTCCCTAAAAACTGTAGCCCTATTGGTAAGACGCGACATTTAATTATAAGATCGCGCCTTCCCCTATTTCGTCGCCCCGTGCGGCTTACGCCGCAGGTCTCGCCCGTTGTTCCGTTAAACAAGGCTTTGAGCATCTGCGGTTTGTAGCAAAAGGTAGTCAATGATGAGCGCAAGGCACTTTCTCTCCCTGATGGATTGCACGCCCGAAGAGCTGGTCAGCGTGATCCGTCGAGGCGTTGAGCTCAAGGACCTGCGTAACCGCGGCGTACTGTTCGAGCCTCTGAAAAACCGCGTCCTGGGAATGATTTTCGAGAAATCCTCGACCCGTACCCGGATCTCCTTCGAGGCGGGCATGATCCAGCTCGGCGGGCAGGCGATCTTCCTGTCGCCACGTGACACCCAACTGGGTCGTGGCGAGCCGATCGGCGACTGCGCCATCGTCATGTCGAGCATGCTCGATGCAGTGATGATCCGTACCTTTGCCCACAGCAACCTGACCGAATTCGCCGCCAACTCCCGCGTACCGGTGATCAACGGCCTGTCCGATGACCTGCACCCGTGCCAGTTGCTGGCCGACATGCAGACCTTCCTCGAACACCGCGGCTCCATCCAGGGCAAGACCGTGGCCTGGATTGGCGACGGCAACAACATGTGCAACAGCTATATAGAAGCGGCGATCCAGTTCGACTTCCAGTTGCGCGTTGCCTGCCCGGAAGGCTATGAACCCAACCCGGTGTTCCTGGCCAAGGCGGGCGATCGGGTCACCATCGTTCGCGATCCGAAGGAAGCCGTGCGTGGCGCACACCTGGTGAGCACCGACGTCTGGACCTCCATGGGCCAGGAAGAGGAAACCGCCAAGCGTCTGCAACTGTTCGCGCCGTATCAGGTCAACCGCGCCCTGCTCGACCTGGCCGCTGAAGACGTGCTGTTCATGCACTGCTTGCCAGCGCACCGCGGCGAGGAAATCAGCATCGACCTGCTCGATGACAAGCGCTCGGTGGCCTGGGATCAAGCCGAAAACCGTCTGCACGCGCAAAAAGCCCTGCTCGAGTTCCTCGTCGAACCGGCGTATCACCACGCATGAGCCAGCCATTACTGCTCAACCTGCGCAACCTCGCCTGCGGCTATCAAGACCAGCGCGTGGTGCAGAACCTCAACCTGCACCTGAACGCAGGCGACATCGGTTGCCTGCTGGGCTCGTCGGGCTGCGGCAAGACCACCACCCTGCGGGCGATTGCCGGTTTCGAACCGGTGCACGAAGGCGAAATCCAGCTGGCTGGCGAGACCATTTCCAGCGCCGGCTTCACCCTTGCGCCGGAGAAACGCCGCATCGGCATGGTGTTCCAGGACTACGCGCTGTTTCCGCATTTGAGCGTGGCCGACAACATCGCCTTCGGCATTCGCAAGCATCCGCAAAAGGATCGCGTGACCGAAGAGCTGCTGGAACTGGTCAACCTGAAGAATCTCGGCAAGCGTTTCCCCCACGAGCTTTCAGGAGGTCAGCAGCAACGTGTCGCACTGGCCCGTGCCCTGGCGCCGGAACCGCAACTGCTGTTGCTCGACGAACCCTTCTCCAACCTTGATGGCGAATTGCGCCGCAAGCTCAGCCATGAAGTACGCGACATCCTCAAGGCCCGTGGCACCAGCGCGATTCTGGTGACTCACGACCAGGAAGAAGCCTTCGCGGTCAGCGACCACGTTGGTGTGTTCAAGGAAGGTCGCCTGGAACAGTGGGATACGCCCTACAACCTGTATCACGAACCCCTGACACCTTTTGTCGCGAGTTTCATCGGACAGGGCTATTTCATTCGCGGTCAGTTGAGCAGCCCAGAATCGGTGCAAACCGAACTGGGTGAGTTGCGCGGCAATCGGGCCTACACCTGGCCGGTAGGCGGCGCCGTGGACGTGTTGCTGCGCCCGGACGATATCGTCTATGCGCCGGACAGCGCACTGAAGGCGCGAATTGCCGGCAAGACGTTCCTGGGTGCATCGACCCTGTATCGCTTGCAACTGCCGACAGGCGCACAGCTGGAGTCGATTTTCCCGAGCCATGTCGATCGTCAGGTTGGGGCGGATGTGGGTATTCGTGTCGCGGCTGAACACCTGGTGCTGTTCCAGGCGTCCGGCAGCACGGCGGCGCAGATTCCAGCTGTTGAATCAGGTGTCCGGCGCTACAGCACGGCCAACTGATACCCCCTCTGTAGGAGCGAGCTTGCTCGCGATGGACGACAACGATAACGCGTGCAACCGGAATGAACGCGTTATCCAGACGTTTTTCGCGAGCAAGCTCGCTCCTACGCTGGGTTTGCGTTATCCCAGCATCAGCGTGCCACTGGCAACCAGGGTCGCATTGCCGCCGATCCTCACCCGATCGCCTTCCAGTTGGCAGAACAATTCCCCACCCCGCGCCGAACGCTGAAAAGCCGTCAGGCTCGACTTGGCCAAACGCTTTGACCAGTACGGAATCAGAAGGCAATGGGTCGATCCGGTCACCGGGTCTTCATTGATGCCGATTGCCGGGGCGAAGTAGCGGGAAACGAAATCGTGCTGCTCGCCCCGCGCCGTCACGATGGCGCCCAGCCATGGCAGTTTCGCCAGGGCCACCATGTCCGGCTTGCAGTCGAGCACGGCTTGCTCCGACTCCAGCACCACAAACAGCTCATTTGAAGCCAGTACCTCAACAGCCTTCACGCCCAGTGCACGCTCGATGTCCGAGATCACGTTCACCGGCGATGCAGTGATCGCCGGGAAATCCAGCCACAGCCGCCCACCTTCACGGGTCACGCCCAACGGGCCGGATTTGCAGGTGAAGTCCAGTCGCTCGACGGGCTCCTTATAAATCTCGAACAGCACATGAGCGCTAGCCAGCGTCGCGTGACCGCACAATGGCACCTCGGTGGTCGGCGTAAACCAACGGATGTGCCAGCCCTGCCCTTCACGCACGACAAACGCCGTTTCGGCGAGGTTGTGTTCGGCGGCAATCTTTTGCATCAACTCATCGGCGAGCCAGGTGTCGAGCCGATAGACCATCGCCGGATTGCCGCTAAATGGCTGATTGCTGAACGCGTCGACCTGATGAAACTCCAGTTGCATAACCTTCTCCCTTTGTCAGACCACCCAGCATGCCGCGCTGGCTCAACCGGCACCAGTGACAGAGCAAGCTGATTTTCACCATACAGCGCTGCGCGGACTCCGATGATGTTCACGCACGGCCGATATCGGCAAATCTGGCCTGGGTGTGCTCGGCCAGCACCGCCGGTGCCAGTTCGACTTCCAGTCCACGCCGCCCCGCACTGACAAAAATGCTGGCGAAGGGCTGGGCCGAATTATCAATGAAGGTACGCAAGCGCTTTTTCTGCCCCAGCGGACTGATCCCGCCCAACAGATAGCCGGTAGAGCGCTGCGCTGCCGCCGGGTCGGCCATTTCGACCTTTTTCACGCCCGCGGCGTGGGCCAGTCCTTTCAAGTCCAGGCTGCCGACAACCGGCACCACGGCCACCAGCAACTCGCCCTTTTCGCTGGCCGCCAGCAAGGTCTTGAACACCTGCGCCGGATCGAGCCCGAGTTTTTCCGCCGCTTCCAACCCGTAGGAGGTCGCCTTGGGGTCATGTTCGTAACTGTGTACGCGATGTTCGGCCCGAACCTTTTTCAACAAATCCAATGCGGGGGTCATGACAGCTCCAGACTGGGCGGCAGAAGAAAAATACTGCGCCCGATTCTAGGACATTGATCATTAAAAGGCTCTACGGCGGCGCATCCATAACGCCATTGCCTGGCCACCCCATTCCTCAACAACCCGGTCATTCATACAGCGAATAGTTTCTTTGTGACCGACGGTTCACTTTCGACCTTTGACAGCAGCGTTTCTTGTCTATATTTTTTCGTTTATGAAACTGTACGAAACGTCCTACCGCTGCACCCAGCAGTAAACCGCGACCAGGATGGGGATCCTGCCTCGGCGAAAACCGCGCTCCGACCATGATGGAAAAAGCGCCAGACAACAAAAAAAATGAGGTTTCAATGACAACTGCTTTACAACAACCGTCGCTCTCGAGCCAATGCATGGCCGAGTTTCTGGGTACGGCGCTGCTGATCTTTTTTGGTACAGGTTGCGTTGCCGCGCTCAAGGTCGCGGGTGCCAGTTTTGGCTTGTGGGAAATCAGCATTATCTGGGGCGTCGGCGTCAGCATGGCGATCTACCTTACCGCTGGGGTTTCCGGGGCTCATCTGAACCCTGCCGTCAGTATTGCCCTGAGCATTTTCGCGGACTTCGAAAAACGTAAATTGCCTTTCTACATACTCGCCCAAGTGGCGGGTGCCTTCTGTGGAGCGCTGTTGGTTTACACGCTCTACAGCAATCTATTCTTCGAATTCGAACAAACGCACCATATGGTTCGCGGCACTCAAGCCAGCCTCGAATTGGCCTCCGTGTTCTCCACCTTCCCGAACCCGGTGCTGACCACCGCCCAGGCATTTCTGGTCGAGGTGATCATCACGGCCATTCTGATGGGCGTGATCATGTCCCTGACCGATGACAACAATGGCCTGCCCAAAGGCCCGCTGGCACCGCTGTTGATCGGCCTGTTGATTGCGGTGATCGGTAGCTCGATGGGACCGCTGACCGGTTTTGCCATGAACCCTGCGCGGGACTTCGGCCCTAAACTGATGACTTTCTTCGCTGGCTGGGGTGAAATTTCTTTCACTGGCGGACGCGATATCCCGTATTTCCTGATTCCTGTTTTTGCACCGATTGTCGGTGCCTGCTTCGGGGCTGCCGCCTATCGCGGGCTGATTGCCCGCCATCTGCCCAGCGCCGTACCTGCTACAAAGGATGCAACAGCTGCCATTGACGGCAAACCCAGAACTTCTTGATACCGTTGGCGCGTGCCCCTGCCCTTTGATCGCGCGCCAGACCTCACTCCCTTATTTCGTCCAAGGCAATCGACATGACCGACACACAGAATAAGAACTACATCATTGCCCTCGATCAGGGTACGACCAGCTCCCGCGCGATCATTTTCGACCGCGACGCGAACGTGGTCTGCACCGCCCAACGGGAGTTCGCACAGCATTACCCGCAAGCCGGCTGGGTCGAACACGATCCGATGGAAATCTTCGCGACCCAAAGCGCCGTGATGGTCGAGGCCCTGGCACAAGCCGGCCTGCACCACGACCAGGTGGCGGCCATCGGCATCACCAACCAGCGCGAAACCACCGTGGTCTGGGACAAGAACACCGGCCGCCCGATCTACAACGCCATCGTCTGGCAGTGCCGACGCAGCACCGAGATCTGCCAGCAGCTCAAGCGCGATGGCCACGAGCAATACATCAGCGACACCACCGGCCTGGTCACCGACCCGTACTTCTCTGGCACCAAGCTCAAGTGGATCCTCGACAACGTCGAAGGCAGCCGCGAACGCGCGCGCAACGGTGAGCTGTTGTTCGGCACCGTCGACAGCTGGCTGATCTGGAAATTCACCGGTGGCAAGGTGCATGTCACCGACTACACCAACGCTTCGCGCACCATGCTCTTCAACATCCACACCCTGGAGTGGGACGCGAAGATGCTGGAGGTCCTCGACATCCCGCGTGAGATGCTCCCGCAAGTGAAGTCTTCTTCGGAAATCTACGGTCACACCAAAAGCGGTATCGCCATCGGCGGCATCGCTGGCGACCAGCAAGCCGCCCTGTTCGGTCAGATGTGCGTCGAGCCAGGCCAGGCGAAAAACACCTACGGCACTGGCTGCTTCCTGTTGATGAACACCGGCGACAAAGCCGTTAAGTCCCAACACGGCATGCTCACCACCATCGCCTGCGGCCCACGTGGCGAAGTGGCCTACGCGCTGGAAGGCGCGGTGTTCAACGGCGGCTCTACCGTGCAATGGCTGCGTGACGAACTGAAGATCATCAACGACGCCCACGACACCGAATACTTCGCCAACAAGGTCAAAGACAGCAACGGTGTGTACTTGGTGCCGGCCTTCACCGGTCTTGGTGCTCCCTACTGGGACCCGTACGCCCGTGGCGCCTTGTTCGGCCTGACCCGCGGCGTGCGCGTAGATCACATCATTCGCGCAGCGCTGGAATCGATTGCCTACCAGACTCGCGACGTGCTCGACGCCATGCAACAGGACTCCGGCGAACGCCTCAAGGCCCTGCGCGTGGACGGCGGCGCGGTGGCGAACAATTTCCTGATGCAGTTCCAGGCCGACATCCTCGGCACGCAGGTCGAGCGTCCGCAAATGCGCGAAACCACGGCACTGGGTGCAGCTTACCTGGCAGGTCTGGCCTGTGGCTTCTGGGGCAGCCTGGAAGAGTTGCGCGGCAAGGCAGTGATCGAACGCAAGTTCGAGCCGACGCTGGATGAAACGGCGAAGGAAAAACTCTACGCGGGGTGGAAAAAAGCGGTCAGCCGTACCCGCGATTGGGCGGCTGAAGACGAGACTGAATAAGCCAAGACGCAGGCTCGTATCTGTATGTAACTGGTCGGGAGCAGATTCCTGCGGCATCATGGGCAAATTTTGCACGGCAGCCCAAAGGACGCCCCATGAATCTGCCTCCCCGTCAGCAGCAAATCCTCGAACTGGTCCGCGAACGCGGCTATGTCAGCATCGAGGAAATGGCCACGCTGTTCGTAGTTACCCCGCAGACCATTCGCCGCGACATCAATCAGCTCGCGGAAGCCAATTTGTTGCGTCGCTACCACGGCGGCGCGGCTTACGACTCCAGCGTTGAAAACACCGCCTACGCCATGCGCGCCGATCAGATGCGCGATGAAAAACAGCGTATCGGCGAAGCCATTGCCGCGCAGATTCCCGACCATGCCTCGTTGTTCATCAACATCGGCACGACCACCGAATCCATTGCCCGGGCACTGCTCAACCACAGTCACCTGAAGATCATCACCAACAACCTGCACGTCGCCTCCATGCTCAGCGCCAAGGACGATTTCGATGTCCTGCTCACTGGCGGCAACGTGCGGCGCGATGGTGGCGTGGTGGGTCAGGCCAGTGTCGACTTCATCAATCAGTTCAAGGTCGATTTCGCCCTGGTCGGCATCAGCGGCATCGATGAAGACGGCAGCCTGCTGGACTTCGACTATCAGGAAGTGCGGGTATCCCAGGCGATCATCGCCAATGCCCGGCAGGTGATCCTCGCGGCCGACTCCAGCAAGTTCGGGCGCAACGCCATGATTCGCCTGGGGCCGATCAGCCTGGTCGATTGCCTGGTCACCGATCAGCAACCCTCCCCGGCGCTGGCGCAGTTGTTGAACCAGCACAAGGTTCGACTGGAAGTCGTTTAAGCACACCGCTCCCCTGTGGCGAGGGGGCTTGCCCCCGTTGGGCTGCGAAGCGGCCCTAAAACCATTCAGCCGAGTTCAGACAGGCACATTCATAGCCCCAACCTGCGACGGCTTCGCCGTCGAACGGGGGCAAGCCCCTCGCCACAAAAGCAGCCTGCAACCTTTCAATGTTCGTAAATTTTCCTTTAACGGCCCTTCGATGAGTATTTTCAATCGAAGCTGACTGGCTGTGGGCGTCTTTATGGGCTAGTATTTTCGCAAATGAACATTAATGTTCGAATTCAAATACAGAACATCAAAGAATTCCGAGGCCGAGCCGATGCCCACTTCCACCTTGCCTACGCCCCCTCTCGCCGAGGTCTACGATATCGCCGTCATCGGTGGCGGGATCAATGGCGTGGGGATCGCAGCGGACGCCGCCGGACGCGGTCTCTCGGTGTTCCTTTGTGAAAAGGATGACCTGGCCAGCCATACCTCGTCGGCCAGCAGCAAGCTGATTCACGGTGGCTTGCGCTACCTCGAACATTACGAATTCCGCCTGGTGCGTGAGGCCCTGGCTGAACGCGAAGTGTTGTTGGCCAAGGCGCCGCACATCGTCAAGCAAATGCGCTTCGTGTTGCCGCACCGCCCGCACCTGCGCCCGGCGTGGATGATTCGCGCCGGTCTGTTCCTCTATGACAACCTGGGCAAGCGCGAGCAACTGCAAGGTTCGAAAAGCCTGAAGTTCGGCCCCGACAGCGCGCTCAAAAGCGAAATCACCAAGGGCTTCGAATACTCCGACTGCTGGGTCGACGACGCCCGCCTGGTGGTGTTGAACGCCATGGCCGCCCGGGAAAAAGGCGCCCACGTTCACACCCAGACCCGCTGCGTCAGCGCACGTCGCACCAAGGGCCTGTGGCACCTGCACCTGGAGCGCGCCGATGGCAGCCTGTTTTCGATCCGCGCCAAGGCATTGGTCAACGCGGCCGGGCCTTGGGTCGCCAGGTTCATTCGCGATGACTTGAAGATGGAATCGCCTTACGGCATCCGCCTGATCCAGGGCAGCCACCTGATCGTGCCGAAACTGTACGAAGGCGAACACGCGCACATCCTGCAAAACGAAGATCAGCGCATCGTGTTCACCATTCCGTACCTGAATCACTTCACCCTGATCGGCACCACCGACCGCGAGTACACCGGCGATCCGGCGAAGGTTGCAATTACCGACGGCGAAACCGATTACCTGTTGAACGTGGTCAACGCCCATTTCAAAAAGCAAATCAGCCGCGAGGACATCCTGCACAGCTATTCCGGTGTGCGCCCGCTGTGCAACGACGAATCCGACAACCCGTCGGCCGTGACCCGCGATTACACCCTGGCGCTGTCTGGCACTGGCGAAGAGGCTCCGTTGCTGTCGGTGTTCGGCGGCAAGCTCACCACCTATCGCAAACTGGCCGAGTCGGCGCTGGCGCAACTGGCACCCTACTTCAAGCACATCCAGCCAAGCTGGACCGCAAGCGCCACGCTGCCGGGCGGTGAAGACATGACCACCCCGCAGGCCTTGAGCTCACGTATCCGCGACAAATTCGACTGGGTACCAAGCGATATTGCTCGCCGCTGGGCCACCTCCTACGGCAGCCGTACCTGGCGCATGCTCGAAGGCGTACAGGACCTCAGCGATATGGGCGAGCACATCGGCGGCGGTCTCTACACCCGTGAGGTCGATTACCTGTGCAGTGAAGAATGGGCCACTACCGCACACGACATCCTCTGGCGGCGCAGCAAGCTCGGCTTGTTCACCACAGCCGCGGAGCAGGATAAACTCAAGGATTACCTGAACAAGGTCGAGCAAAACCGCAACAAGATCGAAGCGGCCTGACCACGATCCGGATAAACGAAAGCCCCTGAATCTCACGATTCAGGGGCTTTTTCGTATCGATGGATTTCAGTCGCGCAAATCCGATTCATGAATGGGCTGCTCACGGTGAGTCGCCCGCTGATATTGCGCCGGCCACACGGCCTTGTGCCCACCCAGGTCGTCGTCCGCGTGCAGCGCCCAGTACGGATCGCGCAACAACTCACGGGCCAGGAAGATGATGTCCGCCTGACAGGTGCGCAGGATGTGCTCGGCCTGGGCCGGCTCGGTGATCATGCCGACTGTGCCGGTGGCCATGCCCGACTCCTTGCGCACGCGCTCGGCGAAGCGGGTCTGGTAACCGGGGCCTGTGGGAATTTCAGCATTGACTGCCGTCCCGCCCGACGAGACGTCGATCAGGTCGACCCCCAAGGCTTTGAGGCGGCGGGCCAGCTCCACGGTTTCATCGGGGTTCCAGCCGTCTTCCACCCAGTCGGTGGCCGAGACACGGACAAATACCGGCAACTCTTCAGGCCACACCGCACGCACCGCTTCGGTGACCTGCAGCACCAGCCGAATACGATTTTCGAACGAACCGCCATATTGATCGCGACGCTGATTGCTCAACGGCGACAGGAATTGATGCAGCAGGTAACCATGGGCCGCGTGCACTTCGACCACTTTGAAACCGGCCGTCAGTGAGCGCTTTGCCGCATCGACAAAGGCCTGGATCACCTTGGCGATCTCGTCGTCATCCAGTTGTTTGGGTTGGGTGTGCTGCGGGTCGAACGCAATCGGCGAAGGTCCGACCGGCACCCAGCCGCCCTCGTCGGGTTTGACGCTGCCATGCTTGCCGAGCCACGGTCGGTGGGTGCTGGCCTTGCGCCCGGCATGGGCCAGCTGAATGCCGGCAACGGCGCCCTGGGCGTTGATGAAGCGGGTGATGCGTTGCAGGGGTTCGATCTGTTCATCATTCCACAGACCGAGATCCTCGGCCGTGATACGCCCGTCGGCGGTGACCGCCGTGGCTTCGGTAAACACCAGCCCGGCCCCGCCGATAGCACGGCTGCCGAGGTGGACCAGATGCCAGTCATTGGCCAGGCCATCGGCACTGGAATACTGGCACATCGGCGATACCGCGATGCGGTTGGGCAAAGTCAATTGGCGAAGGGTAAAGGGTTCAAGCAGCAGACTCATGGGGCACCTCTCGAATCAGTGGGCAGGCTCCAGGTTCTGTTTGAATAGTCGACGAGTGACAGGAAAAAGGTACAACACCCGCCCCCGCGGGCAAAAAATTCGACAAGACGTCACAAGGCCAAAATCAAGCAGTGCTTAGAGCCTAGTCGACATCGAGGGATGTTGCCCCCTTGTAGGAGCGAGCTCGCTCGCGATGGACGACAGGACACCGCGGGGTATCAGGCCCCCAGCGCCATCGTTCACGACCATCGTCGGAACGCCGCCCGGAGCGAGCTCGCTCCTACAAGGGTCGGGTCAACGCGGTTCGATGTGGGCAATCATCAATTGAACCGTCTCGTTCCCGCGAAACTCGTTGAGGTCGAGTTTGTAGGCCAGCTCCACCCATTTGATGGTCGGATTCGGCCAGATATCGCGATCGATCCCGAAGGCAATGCCGTCGAGTTTCACCGAACCACATTCACTTTTGAGCACGACTTTAAGATGCCGCTCGCCAACGACGCGCTGCTCGACCAGCTGGAACACCCCATGAAACAACGGTTCCGGGAAGTGCTGTCCCCAAGGACCGGCATGCCGCAAGGCACGAGCCAGCTCCAGGTGGAACTCTTCCACCGCCAGGGTGCCGTCCGACAACAGGCGGCCAGTCAGATCTTCTTCGCGCAGCTGCCGGCGCACTTCAGCGTCAAAGGCTTCGGCGAACAAGGGGAAATTTGCTTCCGGCAGCGTCAGGCCGGCCGCCATCGCGTGGCCACCGTATTTGGTGATCAGATTCGGATGCTGCGCCGCCACCACGCTCAAGGCGTCGCGGATGTGAAAGCCCTGGACCGAACGCCCCGAGCCCTTGAGCAGGCCATCCCCGGCATCGGCAAAGGCGATGGTCGGGCGGAAATAGCGCTCTTTCATCCGTGACGCGAGGATACCGATGACGCCTTGGTGCCACTCGGGATCGAACAGGCACAAGCCGAACGGCATCGACTCCACCGGCAAATCCTTGAGCTGCGCCAGCGCTTCACGCTGCATGCCCTGCTCGATGGATTTGCGATCCTGGTTCATGCCGTCCAGTTGCGCCGCCATCTCACGGGCCAGACCTGCGTCTTCGGTCAGCAGACATTCGATGCCCAGGCTCATGTCGTCCAGGCGCCCTGCTGCGTTCAGGCGCGGGCCGACAATGAAGCCCAGATCGGTGGAGGTGATACGCGCATGATCGCGCTTGGCCACTTCGAGGATCGCCTTGATCCCCGGCCTGGCACGTCCAGCGCGAATCCGCTCCAGGCCCTGATGCACCAGAATCCGGTTGTTGGCATCCAGCGGGACCACGTCGGCCACGCTGCCAAGAGCCACCAGATCGAGCAGTTCGCCGATATTCGGCTGCGGCTTGCTTGTGTACCAGCCCAGCTCGCGCAACCGCGCACGCAGGGCCATCAATACATAGAAAATCACCCCGACGCCGGCCAGCGCCTTGCTCGGAAACTCGCAACCGGGCTGGTTCGGATTGACGATGGCATCGGCCAACGGCAGCTCGTCACCAGGCAAGTGGTGGTCGGTGACGAGCACCTTGAGCCCGGCCTTTTTCGCCGCTGCCACGCCTTCGACGCTGGAGATGCCGTTGTCGACGGTGATCAGCAAATGCGGCTGACGCTCAAGCGCCACCGCGACGATTTCCGGTGTCAGGCCATAGCCGTAGTCGAATCGGTTGGGCACCAGGTAGTCGACATGTGCCGCCCCCAACAGACGCAACCCCAAGGTGCCCACGGTGCTCGCCGTCGCGCCGTCGGCATCAAAGTCGCCGACGATCAGAATGCGCTGACGCTGTTCGAGCGCAGTCACCAGCAGATCCACGGCGGCATCGATGCCCTTGAGTTGCTGGAACGGAATCAACCGCGCCAGGCTCTTGTCCAGTTCCGCCTCGGACAGCACGCCCCGAGCCGCATACAGGCGGGTCAACAGCGGCGGAATATCACCGAGGAATGGCAGGGTGTCGGGCAGCAGGCGAGGTTCGATGCGCATGGGGTGAAAGATGCTTCTCTTCAATACGTAGGATAAAACCGGGTGACGCGGGGCAGTTGCGAAAAATCAGCCGCGCTCACCGGCCAGCCACTGCAACTGGACTTCGTGCTGACCACGGTCGTCGGTGACGAAGATCGTCCCTTCGCTGATCATCACGTCCCACTTGATAACGCGGGGCATGTCTTTGGCCAGGGTTTCCAGGACTTCCTGAGGCACGGCAGCGATGTTGACGTTCTTCAGGTTTTTCACCGCCGGCACCACTTTGCCCTCCCACACACGCAGGCTGCCGTAGGCCAACAGGCTGGTACGTTCAGTGCGGCGCGAGCACCAGGTCAGGCGCTCGGCATCCGGCTGGCCGACTTCGATCCAGTGCAGGACGCGGTCATCCAGGCTTTTTTCCCACAAGGCCGGTTCATCCACTTCTGACAGACCACGGCCAAAAGACAGCTGCTCGTTGTACCAGAGGGCGTAGGCCAGCAGGCGCACGGTCATGCGCTCTTCGGTTTCCGAAGGGTGACGGGCGATGGTCTGCTTCACGCTCTCATAGACGCTGCGGTCGAGGTCGGTGAGGTTCAGTTCAAACTTGTAGGTCGTGGACGGCTGGGCCATGTACGGGCTTCTTGATACGAGGAAAGGCGGCAAGTCTAACCGATGCGACGGGCAATCCACGAATTGAACACAATCAAGCTGGAGCGTCTGACAGTCGGCTATGTTAAAACGCTCTATCCGCTCAACCTTTGCCCCACAGGATCCAGCATGCCGTTCACCGCCAAACCGCTTTCCGGTCTGAAAGTCATCGAATTGGGCACCTTGATTGCCGGCCCGTTTGCCTCGCGTATTTGCGCGGAATTCGGCGCCGACGTAATCAAGATCGAATCCCCGGACGGCGGTGATCCATTGCGCAAATGGCGCAAGTTGTATGAAGGCACTTCGTTGTGGTGGTTCGTCCAGGCCCGCAACAAAAAGTCCCTGACTCTCAACCTCAAGCACCCCGACGGTCAGGCCATCCTGAAACAGCTGCTGGGTGAGGCAGACATACTGATCGAAAACTTTCGTCCCGGCGTCCTGGAAAAACTCGGCCTGGGGTGGGACGTCCTGCACGCCTTGAACCCGAAACTGGTCATGGTGCGGCTGTCGGGTTTCGGCCAGACCGGCCCGATGAAGGATCAGCCCGGCTTTGGCGCGGTCGGTGAGTCGATGGGGGGCCTGCGCTACATCACCGGCTTCGAAGACCGCCCACCCGTGCGCACCGGCATTTCCATCGGCGACTCGATTGCCGCGCTCTGGGGCGTGATTGGCGCGTTGATGGCCCTGCGTCATCGCGAAGTCAACGGCGGTATGGGGCAAGTGGTGGACGTGGCGCTGTACGAAGCCATCTTCGCGATGATGGAAAGCATGGTTCCGGAGTTCGACGTATTCGGTTTCATCCGCGAACGCACGGGCAATATCATGCCCGGCATCACCCCGTCCTCGATCCACACCAGTGCCGATGGCAAGCACGTGCAGATCGGCGCCAATGGCGACGCGATTTTCAAACGCTTCATGCTGATCATTGGCCGCGAAGACTTGGCCAACGACCCCCAGCTTGCCAGCAACGATGGCCGCGATGCCCGACGCGACGAGATTTATGGCGTCATCGATCGCTGGGTCAACTCGTTGCCGCTGGACAGGGTGCTGGCGCAGCTCAATCAGGCCGAGGTGCCGGCCAGCCGGATCTTCAGCGCCGAAGACATGTTCAATGACCCCCAGTACCTGGCGCGGGAAATGTTCCTGCAAGCCAAGCTGCCGGACGGCAAAGACTTCAAGATGCCGGGCATTGTGCCGAAACTCTCAGAGACACCCGGGGAATGTGAATGGGTCGGGCCACAACTGGGTGAGCACAACGCACAGGTACTCCAGGAACTTGGCTATGACGCGACGCAGATTACACAGTTGCGCAAAGACGGAGCCATCTAGGCTGAGGCACCTGCCCGCATGGCCCATTCGACACTGCCCGCCACGCGGCGGGCGGCTGCTGTGCATGCTGGCGATCTTGTTCCTGCTCCCTGGACCGATCCCGTCAGCCCTGGCGCAAACCGGGGAACCCCTGATCTGGCTCAAGCGCGACCTGCCGCCGCTGACGATTTTCGACGGGCCGAAAAAGGGTCTGGGCGTTATCGATCAATTGCTTCCAATGTTGATTGCCGGCATGCCGCAATACCAGCACAGCGTGATGAGGGTCAATCGCGCGCGTGGCCTGCAAATGCTCCACGAACCGTCCCTCGTCTGCGACGCGGCGCTGAACTGGAGCAAGGAACGGGAAAAGTGGATCGCCTTTTCCATTCCGGTCTTCCGCGCCATGAGCAATGGCCTGGCCGTGCGGCGCGTCGACCAGAAAGTGCTGACACCCTTTATCAAGGACGACGAAGTGGACCTGGCAGCGCTGCTCGCCAGCGGTAGCGAAAAACTGGGAATTATTGCCGAGCGCAATTACGGCGAATACCTCGACGGACTGCTCAAGCAAGCGCCAGCCGACGCGCTGGCCCCTCATTACGGTAACGACGCCTTGGGCAGCCTGCTGCAAATGCAGCGCCTGGGACGCTTGCGCCTGCTGTTGGGTTATCGCCCGGAAATACGCTACCAGGCCTCGCTGCAAGGCATTGCCGAGGATGAATTGCAGTTCTATCCGATCCGTGGCACGGGCAAATACCTGTCCGGTTATATCGGTTGCACCGACACGCCAAAGGGCCGGCAGGCCATTGTCGAAATCAATCAGGTGTTGCGCACCCTTCCCCGTGAACGCCTCGATGAGGCCTACGCCGCCTGGCTGGATCCCGAAAGCCGCAGCGACTACCTGAAAGACACCAAGGCGTTTTTCGATAATCTGGCGCACCCCTGACAAATCCCGGGCAAAAGAAACCCCGAGAAGTGGGGAGACGACTCGGGGTCAAACGTGGTCTGCTTGGAGACCAGTAGCAGCAAGCTACAAGCACCGGAGCACAATGCTTGATCCTGCTGTTACAAAGTCTGACTGACCTGGGCGCGGGAAGGTTCCCGCAAAAAACCGTTCAATTGCGGCTGGCCAGCAGCTTGTCCTGCGCCGCATTACGCAATGCCGCGATCACACAAGGCTCAAGGCGTCCTTCAGCGATCAGCACGTCGCGATGCAAACCGTCGACCACATCCGTCAGCAGGCGTTTGTCATTCAACTGGGCCTGATTGAACTCGCGCTCGACCACGGTCGCGCCGATAGCATTCTTCAGGGTCACCCTGCATTCGCCACGAATGCCTGACGGGGTCAACGTAACCTGATACGGGCTTAGCGCCTCACCGAGCAACAGACTGATACTTTCCATCCCGATCACCACTCAATAGTCCGAAAACAACGTGCCTGGGGCATGCCTACTACAAATGACCGCTGGCCCGAGAAGAAAGTTCTGGGTACTGACTGCAGGCGAACCTGCAGCCCAGTCAAGAGAGCATGCACGGCGAACATGACAGAGAAAAAACCCAACCATCACGTCTGTCGGGTGCGCCGGGCGATGTCGGCCCATCCCCCCAACAATCCTCGTAGCTGGCCATCCGCCGTATAAAACGGCACTGTCCACTGGTAGATATCCCTGACACCGTCCTTGAACATCAATTGACGCTCGAAAAAGCGCGTCCTGCGCGTACTCAATTGCGCCATGAACTCGGCATGCAGCAGTTCCGCGGTTTGTCTGGGCATGGCATCGACCTCGATCAACTGCCGCCCCTGCATCCGGTCAAAACGCGTCGACAAGGCGTCCTCATAACTTTTGTTGCACATGATCAAACGCCCTTGCAGATCACGGACAAACATCGGGTCAGGCATGGCATCCATCAGGGCATGCTGGAAGGCGAGCTGATCGCGCAGACTGCTTTGAGCCTCGACCCGTTGCCTGACCACCACCGCCAACCGCCGATTCCAGAGCAGGGACAACAGACCGAACAGGCTGACCACCAACACGCCCCAGCAAACCCACTGGTCAATCCGCTGCCAGAGGCCAGGCGCCTGTGGCGCGGTAGCGCCGCCGAACCACTTCAGGCGAAGGCCGCGCAACTCCTGTTCAGGAAACGCCTCAAGCGCCTTGTTGAGGATACTCAGCAACTGCGGCTGGCCTTTGCGCACCGCCAGATAATCCGCATCCCATTTTCCCGGCACCACGGCGTCGATCTTTAGCCGGCCCGACGGAATAAGCTGGGCGCCGATTTCGCTTTCGATGGTGGCGTAGGCTTCGCCGCTTTCCACCCAGGCACGGGCTTCGGCGTAGGTTTTAACCGAACGCAACTCGATGGACGGATA
This sequence comes from Pseudomonas sp. PDM30, assembly GCF_019218985.1. Classification (NCBI taxonomy): domain Bacteria; kingdom Pseudomonadati; phylum Pseudomonadota; class Gammaproteobacteria; order Pseudomonadales; family Pseudomonadaceae; genus Pseudomonas; species Pseudomonas sp. PDM30. The sequence goes on along the minus strand of NZ_JAHUWM010000001.1, from coordinate 205,057 downwards.
ATTGCGACGGATCATCGCTTCCAGTGCATGCCGGGTCGGCAGCACCAGTACCCGCTTCGCCAGATCCTCCAGCGACTGCACCGGTGGTGCTCCGGCCTGCCCGAGAAAGACCCATCCTGCACCGCCGAATGCATGGCTGAAATCGAGAAACGCCTTGCGTTCGTCATTCATCGCCAGGGTCGTACTCAAATCCGCAGCGCCGCTTTCCAGATGGGCCAGCATCTGATCGGTGGAAAAAGACTCTTGGTAAACGAACTGCAACCCCGTCATGTCACTGATGCGCTTGAGCAGGTCACTGTTCAAGCCCGTCCATTGGCCATGTTCATCCTTGAACAGGTACAACGGGTATTCCAGCGCCGTGACCACGACCCGAGGATGCTTGGCCATCCACTGCAACTCCTGGTCATCCAGCACGACCATTGACCGTGCGACAGACTTCCCACGCTCCTGAATCGATGCAGGGCTTGCCCCTCCCCATTCGGCGATTCCCAGCATGCCGAATAAAAACAGCCAGCGCGCGACTGGCTTGAACACACTTGTAAACAGCATTCCCACGTCCTTGGTGATCCATTCGCCTGTCCCTTCGCGGCGATAACACGACAAGTGTGCATGCAGAAATGAAAAAGCCCGTCAGGAGACGGGCTTCAAAATGTAACAGTGCTGACCGGTTACAGCGGCTTGCCGCGGTTGCCATGCTGGCTGACAAAGGCCTGCACGGCCTTCAGGTCATTTGGCAATACGGTGCAACGTTCGTCTCGCTCAAACAAATCAGAAAGATGTACCGGCAGTTCGAGCGCTTTTCCTACACCGGCTTTTTCCACGGCGTCCGGGAATTTGACCGGGTGGGCGGTGCCCAGGATCACCATTGGAATGTCCAGGCTGCGACGGCATTCCCGGGCAGCTTTCACGCCGATGGCTGTGTGTGGATCCAGCACTTCGCCAGTCTGCTCGTAGACTTCGGCAATGGTTTCACAGGTTTGCGCGTCATCCACGGCCAGCGAGTCGAACAACTTGCGGGCTTCGGTCCAGCGCTCTTGCTCGACGCTGAAACCGCCACCCTGCTTGAACGAATCCATCAGCCCGGCGATGGCCGCACCGTTGCGACCGTGCAGGTCGAACAGCAGGCGTTCGAAGTTCGACGAGACCATGATGTCCATCGACGGCGACAGCGTGGCGTGCAGGGTGTCCTTGACGTACTGATTGCCGCTCATGAAGCGGTGCAGGATGTCGTTGCGGTTGGTGGCGACGATCAACTGATTGATCGGCAGGCCCATGTTGCGCGCCAGGTAACCGGCGAAGATGTCGCCGAAGTTGCCGGTTGGCACCGAGAACGACACCGAACGCGCCGGGCCGCCCAACTGCAGGGATGCGTGGAAGTAGTAAACGATCTGGGCCATGATCCGCGCCCAGTTGATCGAGTTCACCGCGACCAGGCGAGTGCCCTTGAGGAAGCTCTGATCGGCGAAGCTCGCCTTGACCATTTCCTGGCAGTCATCGAAGTTGCCTTCGATGGCGATGTTGTGGATGTTCTCGCCGAAAATCGTGGTCATCTGGCGACGCTGCACCTCGGACACACGGTTGTGCGGGTGCAGGATGAAGATGTCGACGTTTTCGCAATGCTTGCAGCCTTCGATGGCGGCCGAGCCGGTATCACCGGAAGTAGCGCCGACGATCACCACGCGCTCGCCGCGCTTTTCCAGCACGTAGTCGAGCAGACGACCGAGCAATTGCAGGGCGAAGTCCTTGAACGCCAGGGTCGGGCCGTGGAACAGCTCCAGCACCCATTCGTTGCCGTTCAGCTGACGCAGCGGCGCAACGGCGCTGTGGGCGAACACGCCGTAGGTTTCTTCAAGAATCTTTTTGAAATCGGCGTCTGGAATGCTGCCGGTGACGAACGGGCGCATGACGCGGAAGGCCAGTTCGTGATACGGCAGGCCGGCCCAGGAAGCGATTTCTTCCTGGGTGAAACGTGGCAGGTTTTCCGGGACGTACAGACCGCCGTCGGTGGCAAGACCAGCCAGCAGGACGTCTTCGAAATTCAGGGCCGGTGCCTGGCCGCGGGTACTGATGTAACGCATGACTGACTCCAATGGACAGTGTTCGTAGTGCCGGGCCCGCAAGCGAGCCCGGTCAACGATATCGGCTTAGTTCAGGTGCTCGACACGGATCCGTACGACCGGACCGACCACACCCGCCAAGGCCTCCAAAGCAGCGATGGCGTCGTTGATGCGCTGTTCCACCACACGGTGGGTCAGCAGGATCATCGGCACCAGGCCGTCGTGCTCCTCGGCTTCCTTCTGCATGATCGACTCGATGTTGATGCCGCGCTCCGAAAGGATGCTCGCGACCTGAGCCAATACGCCCGGATGGTCCTTGGCCTGGATGCGCAGGTAGTAGGCGCTTTCGCAGGCTTCGATCGGCAGGATCGGGTGAGCCGACAGCGAATCCGGCTGGAACGCCAGGTGTGGTACGCGGTTTTCCGGGTCGGAAGTCATGGCGCGGACCACGTCCACCAGGTCGGCGATCACCGACGAAGCGGTCGGTTCCATGCCGGCGCCAGCGCCGTAGAACAGGGTCGAACCGGCAGCATCGCCGTTGACCATCACCGCGTTCATCACGCCGTTGACGTTGGCGATCAGGCGATCGGCCGGGATCAGCGTCGGGTGCACGCGCAGTTCGATACCGGCCGCGGTGCTGCGCGCCACGCCCAGGTGCTTGATGCGGTAGCCCAGCGCTTCGGCGTAGTTCACGTCGGCGGTGGTCAGCTTGGTGATGCCTTCGGTGTAAGCCTTGTCGAACTGCAACGGAATACCGAACGCGATGGATGCCAGGATCGTCAGCTTGTGAGCGGCGTCGATACCCTCGACGTCGAAGGTCGGATCGGCTTCGGCGTAACCCAGGGCCTGGGCTTCGGCCAATACGTCTTCGAAGGTGCGACCCTTCTCGCGCATTTCCGTCAGGATGAAGTTGCCGGTGCCGTTGATGATGCCGGCTACCCAGTTGATGCGGTTGGCGGACAGGCCTTCGCGGATCGCCTTGATCACCGGGATGCCACCGGCCACCGCCGCTTCGAACGCAACGATCACGCCCTTCTCGCGGGCCTTGGCGAAAATTTCATTACCGTGAACGGCGATAAGCGCCTTGTTCGCGGTGACCACATGCTTGCCATTCTCGATGGCCTTGAGTACCAGCTCGCGGGCAACGGTGTAGCCGCCCATCAGCTCTATGACGATGTCGATCTCAGGGTTCGTGGCCACTTCGAAGACATCGTTGGTAATCGCAATACCGGTCGTTTGGAACTGAGGCTTTGGCGTGCGCATGGCAATTTGTGCCACTTCGATTCCACGCCCGGCACGACGAGCAATTTCCTCGGCGTTGCGCTGAAGTACGTTGAAGGTACCGCCACCGACGGTTCCTAACCCACAGATGCCTACTTTGACCGGTTTCACTGTGAACTCCCCATAAAACGGCCGACTCGAGGCCGGCCGTGAAAACAACCGCAGACTCGCGGCTCTCTATTGATGGCCCGGCGAATGTCGCTACCGGACCATGATCGTCAAGGCTTGCCGTGACGATGCGAATTTACTTCGCGCCCAGCGCCAGTTTGGCGACTTGTGGCGCAGGCTGGTAGCCCGGAATGACCTGACCGTCGGCCAAAACGATGGCCGGTGTGCCATTCACGCCGATCGACTGGCCGAGGGCGAACTGTTTGGAGACCGGGTTATCGCACTTGGCGGCCTTGATTTCCTTGCCGTCGACCATTTTGTCCATGGCCGCTTTCTTGTCTTTCGAGCACCACACCGCTTGCAGTTGCTCGTCACCCGGCGAGCCCAGGCCCTGACGCGGGAACGCGACGTAACGCACTTCGATGCCGCGTTTGTTCAGTTCAGGCACTTCGGCGTGCAGCTTGTGGCAGTACGGGCAAGTGGTGTCGGTGAATACGGTGATGTGCGACTTGGTTTCGCCAATGGCCGGGTAGACAACGGTTTCGGCAACCGGGATGGCGTTGATCAGCTTGGAGATGCCCTGGCGCTCGGTCTTCTCGGTCAGGTTGACCGGCTTGCCGTCCTTGAGATCGAACAGGTAGCCCTGAACCACGTACTGGCCGTCGGCGCTGGCGTACAGCACACGGCTGCCCTTGAGCTTGACTTCGTACAGGCCTGGCAACGGGCTGGCGGTGATGGTCTCTACCGGCACTTCGAGCTGGAGGTTTTCCAGGCTTTTACGAATGGCTTTGTCGGCCGCGTCATCGGCGACGGCAAAGGTGCTGACCAACGCAATGGCTGCGGCGGCGAAAATCTGGGTCAGACGCATGAGAACTCCTGAAGACGGACAAATGGGACGATCAGAACGCCCGTGCCGAAACACCGGGTCATAAACGCCCATCGTGCAAACCGGCCCAGCCTATCACATAAGGCCCACATGGCCGAATGCACCTGATGCAAGACATTTGTGGCGACACAATCTCCTGTGGGAGCGGGCTTGCTCGCGAAAGCGTCGTATCAGGCGACATCAATGTTGTATGTGCCGACCTCTTCGCGGGCAAGCCCGCTCCCACAGAAAAGCGAATCTCGGGAAGTTCACCCGCGTGGATGATGCTTGGCGTGCAGATCCTGCAAGCGCGCCCGGGCAACATGGGTGTAGATCTGCGTCGTAGACAAATCGCTGTGCCCCAGCAGCATCTGCACCACCCGCAGGTCTGCACCGTGATTGAGCAGATGCGTGGCGAAGGCATGGCGCAAGGTGTGCGGCGACAGCGACTTGCCGATCCCGGCCACCTTGGCCTGGTGCTTGATCCGGTGCCAGAAGGTTTGACGCGTCATCTGCTCGCCACGCTGACTCGGGAACAACACATCGCTGGGACGCCCGCCGAGCAGTTCGCCACGGCCATCGCGCATGTAGCGCTCGACCCAGACAATTGCCTCTTCACCCATCGGCACCAGACGCTCCTTGCTGCCCTTGCCCATCACGCGCAGCACGCCCTGACGTAGATTGACCTGCTCCAGCGTCAGGCTGATCAGCTCCGTCACTCGCAGGCCGCAGGCGTACAGGACTTCAAGCATGGCCCGGTCACGCTGGCCAATGGCTTCGCTCAGGTCCGGCGCTTTCAACAGCGCCTCCACGTCGGCTTCCGACAAGGATTTCGGCAGCGGCCTACCCAGCTGCGGCATGTCGATGCGAAGGGTCGGATCGACGGCGATGAGTTTTTCCCGCAGCAAATAGCGATAGAACCCACGCACACCGGAGAGAAATCGCGCAGTGGAACGAGGCTTGTAGTTTTGTTCCAGACGCCAAGCCAGGTGATCAAGGATCAGTTCGCGGCCAGCGTTGATCAGCTCCAGCCCTTTTTCCTGCAACCAGCCGTTGAACAGCGCCAGGTCACTGCGATAGGCATCGCGGGTGTTGTCGGAAAGACCTTTCTCCAACCACAGGGCATCGAGGAATTGGTCTATCAGCGGGTGATCGATGGCAGGCATGGGTACTCGAATCATGCAGCCTTGAGGCTGCACGCAAAATTAAGATTGGACATGAAAACGGCCGCTAGTCTTTCATAGGCCGCCATTTCAAGGAACAGGGAGCAGCAATGAGCGAGCAGCAGATTTTATTGGCATTTGGCGGGATAGGCGCGGCGGCGCTGCTTTGCCAATGGCTGGCCTGGCGCTTGAAATTGCCGGCGATTCTTTTTCTGCTGCTGACCGGCATCCTGGCTGGCCCCGTGCTGCACTTGCTCGACCCGCAAGAAATGTTCGGGCCATTGCTGATGCCGCTGGTGTCCTTGGCGGTGGCGCTGATCCTGTTCGAAGGCAGCCTGACCCTGCATCTGTCCGAGTGGCGCGAAATCGGCAGCGTCGTCCATCGCCTGGTCACCATTGGCGCCCTCTCCACCTGGGTGGTCATTGCTGTCGCCACTCACTGGCTGCTGGGGTTCGACTGGTTGCTGGCCATCCTGTTCGGCAGCCTGACCCTGGTGACAGGGCCAACTGTGATCGTACCGATGCTGCGCGTCGTGCGCCCGAAAGCGTCGATTGCCAATATCCTGCGCTGGGAAGGCATTGTCATCGACCCCATCGGCGCCCTGCTGGCGGTAGTCGTCTATAGCTTCATCATTGCCAGTGCCGAAGGTAACGGCCTCAAGGAAAGCCTGCTGACCTTCGGTGGCGTGATTTTGTGCGGGAGCCTGTTCGGTATTTTTGGTGGCTGGTTGCTCGGCACCCTGATTCGCCGCCAGTGGCTGCCGGAATACCTGCACAACCTGGCGGCGCTCGCGGCAGTCCTGGGTATTTTCATTGCCTCCAACGAGGTCACCCATGAATCCGGGTTGCTGGCCGTGACACTGATGGGCATGTGGCTGGCCAACATGAAAGGCGTGGATGTACGGCACATCCTGCATTTCAAGGAAAACCTCAGCGTGTTGCTGATCTCCGGCCTGTTCATTCTGCTGGCGGCACGGCTGGACCTGAACGCCATGATCGGTCTCGGGCCTCTGGTGCTGATTTTGCTGCTGGTCATTCAGTTCATCGCCCGCCCTTTGAATGTGCTGCTGAGCACGGCGGGCTCCAGCCTGGGTTGGCGCGAACGGGCGCTGCTGGCGTGGATTGCCCCAAGGGGCATCGTGGCAGCGGCGGTGTCGGCAATCTTCGCCATTCGCCTGCATGAGGCCGGTCACCAGGGAGCGTTGCTGCTGGTGCCGCTCACCTTTGCGGTGATCATCGGCACGGTGGTGTTGCAAAGCGCGACGGCACGACCGCTGGCGCGCCTGCTGAAGGTGGCGGAACCGGCACCGAGCGGCTTTCTGATCATCGGCGCCAATGGACCTGCGCGCACGCTGGGCAAGGCCCTGCAGCAACTGGGCAGTCGCGTACTGTTGACAGATTCGAGCTGGGAAAACATTCGCGCAGCCCGGATGGAAGGCTTGCCGACCTATTTTGGCAACCCGGCCTCGCAACATGCCGATGCGCATCTGGATCTGGTCGGCCTCGGGCATTTGCTGGCGTTGTCACCGTCCGGGGAGTTGAACACCCTCGCCGCAATGCGTTTTCGCCATGATTTCGGCCATCAACGGCTGTTCGGACTGGCCAGCGGCCAGGAGAGCCGACGCACCGACAAACATCGCGCCAGCCATGAACATCGCGGGCGTTTGCTAGGCAATGAGGAGTTAACCTACATCAAGCTGGCCAATCAGCTGCATCAGGGGGCTGAGTTGTACAGCACGAACCTGACCGAGGGCTTTGGCTGGGAGGATTATCATGCGTTGCATGGCGAGCGTGCGACTCTGCTGTTTGCTCGTGATGACAGTGGCTGGGTGCATGTGGTGACGCCGGACAGTGCGGTCAAGCCTTCAGCAGGGTGGACGTTGTTGGCGTTGATTCAGCCTGAAACCAGCGACGCTACGTAAATCGCATCGCGAGCAAGCTCGCTCCCACAGGGGATCTATGGCGTTCACAGGCATTGTGGTCGCAGAAGATCTACTGTGGGAGCGAGCTTGCTCGCGATGGCCGCAACCCAGTCTCGCGTCAGGCCGCGATCCGGAGAATTCGTTAAACCGCAGGCAACAAAAAAGCAGCCCGCAGGCTGCTTTTTTTGCATCGGAAGCTGGACTTAAGCCAGTTTTTCCTTGATGCGAGCTGCTTTGCCCGACAGGTCGCGCAGGTAGTACAGCTTGGCTTTACGTACGTCACCGCGACGCTTGACAGCCATGCTGTCGATTTGCGGGGAGTAGGTCTGGAAAGTACGCTCTACACCAACACCGTTGGAAATTTTACGAACGGTGAATGCACTGTTTACGCCGCGGTTACGCTTGGCGATAACAACACCTTCGAACGCTTGCAGACGCGAACGGTCGCCTTCCTTCACTTTCACCTGAACGACAATGGTGTCGCCCGGGGCAAAGGTAGGGATCTCTTTGGTCATCTGCTCTGCTTCGAGTGCAAGGATGATTTTGTTAGTCATGCTGTGCTCCTAAGGTAAATCGTCGGATCTACCATCGATACGTTGTTAACTATCGTCCCGCTCGCGGATGTATTCCTCGAGCAGCTTCTTCTCTTCTCCAGAAAGCGAGCGGCTTTCCAGAAGATCGGCGCGTCGTTCAAAGGTCCGACCAAGGGACTGCTGTAAACGCCAACGCCGGATGTGCGCGTGATTGCCACTTAGCAATACGTCGGGAACACGCTGATCCGCATACACCTCCGGTCGGGTGTAGTGCGGGCAATCCAGCAAACCATCCGTAAAGGAATCTTCCTCGGCGGAGTCCGCATGCCCTAAAGCTCCAGGCAGCAGTCGTGTAACCGCATCGATCAGGACCATCGCCGGCAGCTCGCCGCCAGACAGTACATAGTCGCCAATCGACCACTCTTCATCGACATGAGCATCAATAAAACGCTCGTCAATGCCTTCATAGCGGCCGGCAATCAGGATCAATGCATCCAGATTCGCCAACTCGCGTACCGCCGACTGAGTCAGTTGACGGCCTTGGGGGGACAGGTAAATCACCTTCGCCGCCTCCCCGGCTGCTGCCTTGGCCTGAACCAGAGCATCTTCCAGGGGCTTGATCTTCATCACCATGCCCGGACCACCGCCAAACGGGCGATCGTCCACAGTGTGATGTCGATCCGTCGTGTAGTCTCGCGGATTCCAACAGGTGAGCTGCAAGAGCCCCTGTTTCACCGCCCGACTGGTGATGCCGTACTCGCTGATGGCGGAAAACATCTCGGGAAACAGACTGATCACTTCTACGCGCAAGTTAGCCACGCTTAGAAATCCGCGTCCCAATCCACCTTCATCTCGCCCGCGGCCAGGTCGACGGCCAACACGCATTGCTCCGTATAGGGCAACAGGCGTTCGCGATCATCCAGGCTGCCAGCGCAAGGCTTGACCACCATGACATCGTTCGAGCCGGTCTCCAGCAGGTGATCGATTTTTCCGAACAGTTGTCCGTGCGTATCGATGACCTTGAGACCTTCCAGCTGGTACCAGTAGTACTCGCCGTCGGTCAGTTCAGGGAACAGGTTGCGCGGCACGCAGATCTCATAACCGGCCAGAAGACGAGCTTCTTCGCGATCATCGAGACCCTTGAGCTTTGCGACCAGGAACTTGTCATTCCCGCGTCCGCTGACCAGCTCTACCTGCTTTACATTACCGTCACGCTTGAGCGTCCAGGTTTTGTAGTCCAGCAGGTTTTTAATCGGATCAGTAAAGGAGTACACCTTCACTTCGCCGCGAACGCCGTGAACAGAATAAATCTTGCCGATAACGATCAAATCATCAGCAATGGCTGGCGTCGCGTTCATATTGCTCAGGCCGCAGCCTTAGCAGATTCCTTCAACAACTGAGCAACGCGCTCAGAAGGTTGTGCACCAACGCTCAGCCAGTAGGCTACGCGCTCTTGGTTCACGGACAGACGAACTTCCTGACCACGGGCAACAGGGTTGAAGTAGCCAACCTGTTCCTTGTGCGAACCGTCGCGCGGGTTGCGGCTGTCGGTTACGGTCAAGTGGTAAAACGGGCGCTTTTTGGAGCCGCCAAGGGCAAGACGGATTGTTAGCATGTGAACATCGTTCCTGTAGTCGGTGCTGCAAATCTAAAGGCACAGCGGGCATGGGTGCCCGAAAGGCCGCATATTCTAAGGAATATCCGGACTTTTGCAAATGACTTTTTCCGGCGGTCTATCGGCCGCCATGCAGATTTGCTATAGAGCCGTCGTTGAAAACGGCCGGTCAGCTCCCGCCAAGTGCGGGTTTGCTGGAGATCCCGCTTCCTTGCGGGTCTGCGCCGGTGCGATGACCGGCGCGGATTCTTCTGTCCAGTCTCGCCAATACTGCTCATATTTTGGCGAGTGACTGTGGACCTCAGGCAAGGCGCCGCGACGAGTCATAGCTGGCTATGGCGAGGAGCGGCAACGCAGCATGAGGTCCACAGGCGCCGCCAAAATTGAGCAGTATTGGCGTGACTGGACACTAAATCTTTGGCATGCCGCCGCCTGGCAACATTCCGCCCATGCCGCGCATCATCTTGGCCATTCCGCCTTTTGCAGAGAATTTCTTCATCATCTTCTGCATCTGCTTGTGCTGCTTGATCAAGCGGCCGATGTCCTGCACCTGGGTGCCGGAACCCATGGCGATCCGGCGCTTGCGCGAACCGCTGATCATCTCAGGGTCGCGGCGCTCGGCCGGGGTCATGGAGTTGATGATGGCTTCCATCTGCTTGAATTGCTTCTCTGCCGCACCCTGGGCATTGCCCATTTGCGCCAGGTTCACGCCACCCATGTTCGGCAGCTTGTCCATGAGCCCGCCGAGGCCGCCCATGTTCTTCATCTGTTGCAGCTGATCGCGGAAGTCTTCGAGGTCGAAGCCCTTGCCCTTCTTCAGCTTCTTGGCCAGTTTGTCGGCCTTGTCCTTGTCGAGGGTCGCTTCCGCCTGCTCGATCAGACTGAGCACGTCGCCCATGCCGAGGATGCGCGAGGCGATACGCTCAGGATGGAACGGATCGAGCGCTTCGCTCTTCTCGCCCATACCGATGAACTTGATCGGCTTGCCGGTGATGGCGCGCACCGACAGTGCGGCACCGCCACGGGCGTCGCCGTCGACCTTGGTCAGGATCACACCGGTCAGCGGCAATGCATCGCCGAAGGCCTTGGCCGTGTTGGCGGCGTCCTGGCCGGTCATGGCGTCGACCACGAACAGGGTTTCGACCGGGTTGATCGCGGCGTGCAGGGCCTTGATCTCGCCCATCATCTCTTCATCGATGTGCAGGCGACCGGCGGTATCGACGATGACCACGTCGATGAATTTGAGTTTGGCTTCCTTAATAGCCGCTTGCGCGATCTCGACCGGCTTCTGGCTCAGGTCGGACGGGAAGAAGGTAACGCCGACTTCACCGGCGAGCATTTCCAGCTGTTTGATCGCCGCTGGACGATAAACGTCGGCGGACACGACCATGACCGACTTCTTCTTGCGCTCTTTAAGGAAGCGCGCGAGCTTGCCGGCGGTGGTGGTTTTACCAGCGCCCTGCAAACCTGCCATGAGGATGACCGCTGGCGGCACTGCGCTCAGGTTCAAATCTTCGTTGGCCGCGCCCATCAGGCTTTCGAGTTCGGCCTGGACGATCTTCACGAAGGCCTGGCCCGGCGTCAGGCTGCGTGACACCTCGGTGCCGACGGCGCGTTCCTTGACCGAATTGACGAAGTCCTTGACCACCGGCAGGGCGACGTCGGCTTCGAGCAACGCCATGCGCACTTCACGCAGGGTGTCTTTGATGTTGTCTTCAGTCAGCTTGGCCTTGCCGGTGACATGGCGCAGCGTCTGCGAGAGACGGTCGGTTAAGTTTTCAAACATTGCGCGATCCTTTCAGGCCCTGTGTAGACCGGGATAATGGCGGCCCGGACCGGACTAAACGTGTGCTCGGCGAGCCTGCGGCGTGGGCAGGTCGCGGATTATAGCGAAGACTGCGGCCGGCGGACACCTCGCCGTCGGGTTGCGCGGTCTTTCGTGTGGCGGGGGTTCTATGCCAAACTCAGCGACTTTCGGGCTTGCCTAACAGGATTTATGCTCCCCTTGTCACCCAGCTTGCTAACTACTCTCGCCGCCGCCTGCTTGTACGCCGCTGCGACCATTTACCAGGGCACTCGCCTGGCGTCCGGCGCCAAGGTCAACAAACGCCTGCTGGTCATGCTCGGCGTGCTCGCCGTATTGGCCCACAGCGTCAGCCTGCTCACCCACCTGCTGACCCCGACCGGCCTGGCCCTGGACTTCTTCAGTGCCGCCAGCCTGATAGCCGTGGCGGTCATCGCACTGACCCTGCTGGCCTGCTCGCGGATTCCGGTGGAGAACCTGCTGGTCCTGCTGCTCCCGCTTGGGGCCTTGACCGTGTTGCTGGCGCATTTTGCCCCCGCCGGCACGGTACAGATCATCAATGAGGAGCCGGGCATCCTCGCCCACATCCTGCTTTCGATTCTGGCCTATGGCATGTTCACCATCGCGGTGTTCCAGTCCTTGCTGCTGCTGATTCAAGACCACCAGCTCAAGCACAAACACCCATCCGGGCTGATCAAGAACTTCCCGCCGCTGCAAACCATGGAAAGCCTGCTGTTCGGTTTCCTATGGGCCGGCTGGACGCTGTTGTCGCTGTCACTGATTTCCGGCTGGCTGTTCGTCGAGAACCTGTTCGCCCAGCATCTGGTGCACAAAACACTGCTGGCCTGCCTGGCCTGGGTCGTTTTCAGCGTGCTGCTGTGGGGACGCAATCGCCTTGGCTGGCGCGGGCACAAAGCCATTCGCTGGACCCTGGCCGGTTTTTGCCTGCTGATGCTGGCGTATTTCGGCAGCAAGCTGGTTCGTGAATACATCCTGCATATCTGACGGGCGGCATTAATGGACGACTTGCCCATAGGGCCGATGCTCGCGGTAGTGACCCTGCTGGTTTTATGGTCAGGGCTGTTTACCGCCATCGAAGCGGCGCACCAGCATTTGCTGGCCCAGCGCACCGCAACGCGCTCCAGCGACAAACCGGTAGCGAAACTCAGCTTCCCACTGGCCAGCCTGATTTTTTGCAACACCCTGTGCCGCGCACTCGTGGTGGTCATCAGCACCTTGCTGGCCATGTTCACCTGGGCCGAGAACGGCCCGTGGGTCGCCTGCCTCGGAGCGGGCGCCATGTTGCTGGTGTTTTCCGACTATTTGCCACGCGCCCTCGCCACCCGCTATCCGGATGCGATCCTGGCCCAGGGCAACAACCTGCTACGGTTGCCGCTGAAAATCATCTATCCCGCGGCATGGCTGCTCAACAGCATCAGTCAGTTGCTGACGCGCCCATTCGCCCGTAAAGCCAAAGTGGTGCAACAAAGCGAGGACGAAACGCTGACGGAGCGGCATACGCCCTCCGAAACCGCAAGCCGCCCTCACCCGCTGCCAGGCATCCACGCGCTGGACAACATTACCGTCAATGACATCCTGGTACCGCGCAGCGACGTGGACGGCATCAATCTCGATGACTCCATCGAAGAAATCATCGAACAATTGCGCCACAACAAACGCACGCGCCTGCCGGTGTTCCACAGCGATATCAACCAGGTCGAAGCCGTCCTCAACACCCGACACATCCTTCATTTGCTGCCCGATGCGAGCCTGACCAGGGAAGCGTTGCTGGCGGCCAGCCACGAGCCGTACTTCGTGCCGGAAAGTACCCCGTTGCAACTGCAACTGCTCAACTTTCACAAGCAGCAGCGACGCCTGGGCATGGTGGTCGACGAATACGGCGAAGTGCTGGGCATCGTCACCCTGGAAGACATTCTCGAAGAAATCGTCGGCGAGTTCGAAAGCCAGCAGAGCCTGGACAATCCGCACATTCATCCGCAAGCCGACGGACGCCTGGTGATCGACGGTGCCGCGTCCATTCGCGAGCTGAACAAGAGCCTCGGCTGGCACCTGCCCAGCGATGGCCCGAAAACCCTGAACGGTCTGGTCACCGAGGCCTTGGAAACCATTCCCGAAAGCGCGGTGTGCCTGAAGATCGGCCGGTATCGCCTGGAAATTCTCGAGACCGAGGAAAACCGTGTCACGCGAGTGCTGATCTGGCAGACCAGCCCGATGCCTGTCGTTATCTAAAACCCGACACAAATCCCTGTCCTCGCAAGCCCTCTTGTTCGATCATTAGCCACCTTCCTATAATCGAAACGCTTACCCAAGCCTCGCCGGCCCCGTGCTTACCCCGCACTTCGCTGCATCCGGCCTGTCCACCAGCAAAGTCCGCAACAAACCGACGACTGTTCCTACCTTGAACAGCGACCGTGCCTCCGCCCACATCCCTGGGTTCTCGACCATAATAATTCGCTCCACTGGAGCACATGACTGTCAGGGATAACCGCATGACGACCAGCACGACTTACAGCGACTCCACACCTGCGCAACCGACGAACTCCGCCACCCGCGTGGCCACCGCAAGCTTCATCGGTACCGCCATCGAGTTCTACGACTTCTACGTCTATGCCACCGCCGCCGCGCTAGTGATCGGCCCGGTGTTCTTTCCGCAGACATCCGGCACCGCCCAGATGCTTTCGGCTTTTCTCACGTTCGGCATCGCCTTCCTTGCACGCCCCTTGGGTTCGGCCCTTTTCGGTCACTTCGGCGACCGTATCGGCCGCAAGTCGACCCTGGTCGCCTCGCTGCTGCTGATGGGCGTGTGCACCACGCTGATCGGCGTGCTGCCGGGATACGACAGCATTGGCGCCTGGGCACCGATCCTGCTTTGCGTCCTGCGCTTCGGCCAAGGCCTTGGATTGGGCGGCGAATGGGGTGGCGCGGCATTGCTGGCCACGGAGAACGCGCCGAAAGGCAAGCGCGCGTGGTTCGGCATGTTCCCGCAGCTGGGTCCATCCATCGGCTTTCTGGCGGCCAACGGCCTGTTCCTGACCCTGGCCGTGGTGCTGGATGACGAACAGTTCCGCTCATGGGGCTGGCGTATTCCGTTCCTGCTCAGCGCCGCACTGGTGATGGTCGGCCTGTACGTTCGTCTCAAGCTGCATGAGACCCCGGTATTCGCCAACGCCATGGCGCGCCAGGAACGAGTGAAGATCCCGCTGTTCGAGCTGTTCGGCCAATACTGGGTACCCGTCTTGCTGGGAGCCGGCGCAATGGTCGTGTGCTACGCGCTGTTTTACATCTCCACCGTGTTTTCCCTGAGTTACGGCGTGGCAACGCTCGGCTACAGCCGCGAAACCTTCCTCGGCCTGTTGTGCTTCGCGGTGCTGTTCATGGCTGCCGCCACCCCGCTGTCGGCCTGGGCCAGCGACCGTTATGGGCGCAAACCGGTGCTGATCATCGGCGGTGTGCTGGCGATCCTGTCCGGCTTCCTCATGGAACCGCTGTTGACCCAAGGCTCGACCTGGGGCGTGGCGTTGTTCCTGTGCATCGAACTGTTTCTGATGGGTGTGACATTTGCGCCTATGGGGGCGTTGCTGCCGGAGCTGTTCCCCACCCACGTGCGCTACACCGGCGCCTCGGCGGCCTACAACCTGGGCGGTATCGTCGGCGCTTCCGCGGCGCCGTTCTTCGCCCAGAAACTGGTGGCGATGGGCGGATTGAGTTATGTCGGCGGTTATGTGTCCGCGGCGGCGGTGCTGAGTTTGATCGCGGTGCTGTGCCTGAAGGAAACGCGGCATAACGATTTGAATCAGGTCGCCTGACAGATTGCTTTCGCGGGTAAGCCCGCTCCCACAGGTTTTTTGTCGAACCACTATTTTGTGATCGACACTGATCCTGTGGGAGCGTGGCTTGCCCGCGATGGCGTCATTGCAGACAAAACACTCCCCGAAAAACCACAACTTTTCCCCCACCCATTGTCACCTCGCTCTACGCGCATGGGCTCATCCCCGCTATACTTCCCGGCTTTTCCTGAATAAATGCCAATAGGGTCCCGCCGCGCATGGATAAGACCTACCAGCCGCACGCCATTGAAACTTCCTGGTACAACACCTGGGAGTCAGAGAATTACTTCGCCCCGCAAGGCGCGGGCGAGTCCTACACCATCATGATCCCGCCGCCGAACGTCACCGGCAGCCTGCACATGGGTCACGGCTTCAACAACGCGATCATGGACGCCCTGATCCGTTTCCGCCGCATGCAGGGTCGCAACACCCTGTGGCAGCCGGGCACCGACCACGCCGGTATCGCCACGCAGATGTTGGTGGAGCGTCAGCTCGAAGCCAAGGGCCAGAGCCGCCATGACCTGGGCCGCGAGAAATTCCTCGAGAAAGTCTGGGAGTGGAAAGATGAGTCCGGTGGCAACATCAGCCGTCAGATCCGTCGTCTCGGTTCGTCCGTAGATTGGAGCCGCGAGCGCTTCACCATGGACGACGGCCTCTCGGAGGCCGTTAAAGAGGCTTTCGTCCGCCTCCACGAAGACGGCCTGATCTACCGCGGCAAGCGCCTGGTCAACTGGGACACCAAGCTGCACACGGCGATTTCCGACCTCGAAGTGGAAAACCACGACGAGAAAGGTTTCCTGTGGAACCTGAAATACCCGCTGGCCGACGGCGCCAAGACCGCTGAAGGCAACGACTTCCTGATCGTCGCGACCACTCGCCCGGAAACCATGCTCGGCGACTCCGCCGTGGCCGTTAACCCGAACGATGAACGCTACAAAGCCCTGATCGGCAAATTTGTCGAGCTGCCACTGGTTGGCCGCCGCATCCCGATCATCGCCGACGATTATTGCGACCCTGAATTCGGCACCGGCTGCGTGAAAATCACCCCGGCCCACGACTTCAACGACTATGAAGTCGGCAAGCGTCACAACCTGCCGCTGCTGAACATCTTCGACAAGAACGCATCGGTCCTGCCGGCTTGCCAGGTGTTCAACCTCGACGGCACGTTGAACGAAACCATCGACGGCAAGATCCCGGCCGAATACGCCGGTCTCGACCGCTTCGAAGCGCGCAAGCAGATCGTGGCCGCGTTCGACGCCGCCGGCCTGTTGGTCAGCGTTGACGATCACGCCCTGAAGGTGCCGAAAGGCGACCGCTCCGGCACCGTCATCGAGCCTTGGCTGACCGACCAGTGGTACGTGTCCACCAAGCCGTTGGCCGAGCCTGCGATTGCCGCCGTTGAAGACGGCCGTATCCAGTTCGTGCCGAAACAGTACGAAAACATGTATTTCTCGTGGATGCGCGACATCCAGGACTGGTGCATCAGCCGTCAGCTGTGGTGGGGCCACCGGATTCCGGCCTGGTACGACGAGTCGGGCAAGGTCTACGTCGGTCGCGACGAAGCCGAAGTGCGGGCCAAGCACAACCTCGGCCCGGACATTGCGCTGCAACAGGACAACGACGTTCTCGACACCTGGTTCAGCTCGGGTCTGTGGACGTTCTCCACCCTCGGCTGGCCGGAAAAAACCGAGTTCCTGAAGAAATTCCACTCCACCGACGTCCTGGTGACTGGCTTCGACATCATTTTCTTCTGGGTTGCCCGGATGATCATGCTCACCATGCATTTGGTGAAAAACGAAGACGGCACTCCGCAGGTTCCGTTCAAGACCGTCTACGTCCACGGTCTGGTGCGCGATGGCCAGGGCCAGAAGATGTCCAAGTCCAAGGGCAACGTCCTGGACCCGCTGGACATCATCGACGGCATCGAACTCGAAGCCCTGGTGCAGAAGCGCACCTCCGGCATGATGCAGCCGAAACTGGCGAAGAAGATCGAGAAGCAGACCCGCGACGAGTTCGCCGAAGGCATCGCCAGCTACGGCACCGACGCCCTGCGCTTCACCTTCTGCTCGCTGGCGTCCACCGGTCGTGACATCAAGTTCGACATGGGCCGCGTCGAAGGCTATCGCAACTTCTGCAACAAGATCTGGAACGCGGCGCGCTACGTACTGGACAAGGGCGAAGACTGCGGCCAGAACGGCGAAGCCTTTGAGCTGTCCCTGGCTGACCGCTGGATCATTTCGCAGCTGCAGCGCACCGAAGCCGAAGTGACCCGCCAGCTTGACCAGTTCCGTTTCGACCTGGCAGCACAAGCCTTGTACGAGTTCATCTGGAACCAGTATTGCGACTGGTACCTGGAACTCTCCAAGCCTGTGCTGTGGGACGAAAACGCTCCGGTCGAACGCCAGCGCGGCACCCGTCGCACCCTGGTTCGCGTACTGGAAGTCGCCCTGCGCCTGGCGCACCCGTTCATGCCGTTCATCACCGAAGAAATCTGGCAGCGTATCGCGCCGCTGGCCGGTATCGAAGGCAAGACGATCATGCTGCAACCTTGGCCAGTGGCCAACGAAACACGCATCGATCAGGCGGCCGAAGATGACATCGAATGGCTCAAGGGCCTGATGCTTGGCACTCGTAACATCCGTGGCGAAATGAACATCGGCCCGGGCAAACCCCTGCCGCTGTTCCTGAAGAACGTCAGCGTCGAGGATCAGCGTCGCCTGACCGAGAACGAAGCCCTGCTGAAGAAGCTGGCGCGCCTCGAATCGATCACCGTACTGGCTGCTGGCGAAGAAGCACCGCTGTCCGCCACCGCGCTGGTCGGCGAGATGGAAGTGCTGGTGCCAATGGCCGGCTTGATCGACAAAGGTGCGGAACTGGCGCGTCTGGACAAGGAAATCCAGCGCCTGCAAGGTGAAGTGCAACGAGTCGGCGGCAAGCTGTCCAACGCCGGTTTCGTTGACAAGGCACCGGCTGAAGTCATCGAGAAAGAACGCGCCAAACTGGCCGAGGCCGAACAGGCCCTGGGCAAGCTGGCCGAGCAGCATGCGCGGATTGCCAGCCTGTAACGGCGAGTCGCAATGAAAAAGGGAGGCCAGCAATGGCCTCCCTTTTTTGTGCCTGTTGTCCCATTTTCCCAAACGCCAAAAATCCCCTGTGGGAGCGAGCTTGCTCGCGATGAGGCCATAACATTCAACATCAATATTGACTGACCGACCGCCATCGCGAGCAAGCTCGCTCCCACAAGGGACAGCGGTGTTTGCCACAATTGGGTTCACACGGGCCGGATGTGGGACAATGCCCGCCACTTTTAGCCATACCCGAATCGACCACCGCCATGACCGCCCCCCGCTCCCCCAAGCCTGCGCGCAAAAAGCCTGCCCCGAAGACCCCGGCCACGGCCGTCGCCCCGAAGGAAAAGGCCAGCCTGCACCCGCGCAATCGCCATCAGGGTCGCTACGACTTTCCGGCGCTGATCAAAAGTGCCCCGGAACTGAAGAAATTCGTAATCATCAATCCGTACGGCAAGGAAAGCATCGACTTCGCCAGCCCGGAAGCCGTGCGGGTGTTTAACCGGGCGCTGCTCAAGTCGTTCTATGGCATCGCTCACTGGGACATTCCGGCCGACTACTTGTGCCCACCGGTGCCAGGCCGCGCCGATTACGTGCACTTCCTCGCCGACCTGCTGGCCAGTGGCAATGACGGTGTAATCCCCCGTGGCGCCGCCGTGAAGGTGCTGGACATCGGCATGGGCGCCAACTGCGTGTATCCGCTGATCGGTTACAGCGACTATCGCTGGCAGTTCCTCGGTTCCGATATCGATGCGACCGCCATCGCCGCGGCGAAGGCCATCATTCAATCCAATGGCCTGAACAAAGCGATCCAGGTACGCCAGCAGAGCAACCCCAAGCAGATCCTCACCGGCCTGCTGGAGAGCGCAGAGCGGTTCGACCTGACGATGTGCAACCCGCCATTCCACGCCTCGCTGGACGAGGCCACACGGGGTAGCACACGCAAATGGCGAGCCCTGGGCAAGGCCGATCCGAAACGCAAGCTGCCGGTATTGAACTTTGGCGGCCAAGCGGCGGAATTGTGGTGTGAGGGCGGAGAAGTGCGTTTCGTCACGCAACTGGTCAGCGAGAGTGTGCAGGTGGCGCAACAAGTGCTGTGGTTCAGCACACTGGTGTCGAAGGCGTCGAACCTGCCGGCGATCCAGGCGGCCCTGAACAAGGCCGGCGCGCTGGACAGTCAGGTAGTGGAAATGGGTCAGGGACAGAAGCAGAGCCGCTTCGTGGCGTGGACTTTCCAGACTCCAGTCCAGCAACAGGTTTGGCGCGAACGTTGGGCGCCTAAAAACTAAAACACGTCCACCTGCAGGAGCGAGCCTGCTCGCGAAAAACCTGAGAGCAACGCGTTCATTCAGACTGCCCGCGTTATCGTTTGCGCCCATCGCGAGCAGGCTCGCTCCTACAATCGCAGGCACAAAAAAACCGTGCCCGGATCGCTCCGGTGCACGGTTTTTTTTTAACAAGTCTTACTTGTTAACAGCGTCGGTCAGGCCTTTGGCCACAACCAGCTTGATCACTTTCTTGGCAGCGATTTCGATGGCAGCGCCAGTCGAAGGGTTACGGCCAGTACGGGCAGGGCGCTCAGTCACTTTCAGCTTGCCGATACCTGGCAGAGTGATTTCGCCGCCGTTTTCCAGCTGATCGGCAACGATTTGGCCCAGTTGGTCCAGAGCGTTACGCGCGGTGGTTTTCGGCGCGTCGATAGCTTCAGCGATGTCGGCGATCAGTTGGTCTTTAGTAAGAGCCATTTAGTGTTCCTTCCCTATCAAATTCATATGGATTGCAGAGTGCAATGTCAGCTATCGAGCCCGATCTTCTGGATCTGGCACCCTCGGCCAAATAACCTCGGGATCGGGGTTATAGATACCGAAATCAGGGTTTGGTTCGACCTGACAAATGCTGACTGCACGCTTAACGCAGTGACTTCGCGCAAGACCGGGCAAAGCTAGCACAGAGACGGGGAAATATCCGCCTCCAGCTACCCATTTGGTCAGCTTTATTGCTCTAAATCGGGAAAAAATCGCATAAGCGCCGCCGGTCGCCCGGGAATTGGCCTTCGCA
This sequence comes from Pseudomonas sp. PDM30, assembly GCF_019218985.1. Lineage (NCBI taxonomy): Bacteria > Pseudomonadati > Pseudomonadota > Gammaproteobacteria > Pseudomonadales > Pseudomonadaceae > Pseudomonas > Pseudomonas sp. PDM30. The sequence goes on along the minus strand of NZ_JAHUWM010000001.1, from coordinate 184,735 downwards.
CCGCGCCAAAACCAGTGGTTGCGGTACACTGGGCGCTTTTTCGGGGGAGCGCGCCCTCCTCTCTTCATTCAGCCGAGAAGCCCATGCCGATCCGTCATTGCATCGTCCACCTGATCGACAAAAAACCCGACGGCACACCTGCAGTTCTCCACGCCCGCGACTCTGAACTGGCTGAGTCTGCGGCCATCGAGAACATGCTCGCCGACCTCAACGAAAGCTATAACGCCAAACAGGGTAAAGCCTGGGGCCTGTTCCATCCGGAATCCGGCGCGTTCCCGTTCAGCGGCTGGCTGAAGGAGTACCTTGAGGGCGGTCAGGATTTCACTGCGTTCAGCCGCGTGGCGGTCGAGCATCTGCAGAAACTGATGGAGGAATCGAACCTGTCGGTCGGCGGCCACGTGCTGTTCGCACACTATCAGCAAGGCATGACCGACTACCTGGCCATCGCCCTGCTGCACCACAGTGAAGGCGTGGCCGTAACCGACGAACTGGACGTGACCCCATCCCGCCACCTCGACCTTGGCCAGTTGCACCTGGCTGCGCGGATCAACGTTTCCGAGTGGCAGAACAACAAACAGTCCAAGCAGTACATTTCGTTCATCAAAGGCAAGAACGGCAAAAAGGTTTCGGAGTATTTCCGCGACTTCATTGGCTGCCAGGAAGGCGTCGACGGTCCAGGTGAAACCCGCACCCTGCTCAAGGCCTTCAGTGATTTCGTTGAAAGCGAAGACCTGCCGGAAGACGACGCCCGCGAGAAGACCAAGACCCTGGTGGATTACGCCAGTAGCCAGGCCAAGCTCGGTGAGCCGATGGGCCTGGAAGAGTTGTCGGGGCTGATCGACGAAGAACGCCCGAAGGCTTTCTACGATCACATCCGCAACAAGGATTACGGCCTCTCGCCGGAAATCCCGGCCGATAAACGCACCCTGAACCAGTTCCGCCGATTCACTGGTCGCGCCGAAGGCCTGTCGATCAGTTTCGAAGCACACCTGCTGGGCTCGAAGATTGAGTACGACGAGGAAGCCGGCACGTTGATCATCAAGGGCCTGCCCACTTCGCTCACCGATCAGCTGAAGCGTCGCAACTGATGCTCGGCGGCGTACTGAAGAAATTCCTGCTGATCCTGCTGGTGGTCGTGGCCTATCAGAACTGGGGCAAGATCGAGCGGGTGTTCAATCCATCACAAGTGGTGTCGGCGCAGACACAGGCCAAGGCCAACGTTGTGCTCTACGCCACCGAATGGTGTGGTTACTGCAAGCTGACCCGGCGCTTCCTCGATCAGAAAGGCATTGCGTACAAGGAGTTCGACATCGAGAAGGATGCTGCCGCGCGCGAGGATTATCAGGCGCTGGGCGGTGGGGGCATTCCGATCATCGATGTGAACGGGACGCTGATTCGCGGGTATGACCCGGATGCGATTCTGGCAGCGTTGAAGTAACTCTGTAGGAGCGAGCTTGCTCGCGATGAGGCCAACACAGCCAACAATTTTGTTGAATGTCAGTCCGCCATCGCGAGCAAGCTCGCTCCCACAAGGTTTTTTTTTCAGCAGGCTTCGATCCGGAAACCAAACCGCGGGAAGTGCACATGCACCACACCGCCGCGCTCGTCCTCGCGCCGCACAATCAGTTCTTCGCGGCCGGCAAACAGTAATTCCCCCGCCACCGGATCAACACCGTAGTCCGTGGCCGCGATGACCACCTGCTGACCCGCCGTGAACCCGTTGGGATCGACGAACTGCTCATCCGGCAATGCCGCTGGCGTGGACATGCGCGCCACTGCCAGAGCCTCCTCGGAACTCATCTCGCTGGACGCACCATGACCGAAGCCCAACACCCGCGCATGCCATGCATTGACTGCCGGATAAGCTTCGACCAGCGGAGCCGTCACCGGCGTGGCCTTGAGGAACCAGAGGCAATGAGCCAGGGCGAAGTCGGCAATCGACGGCTCGCCAAACAGGTAGTCACCCTCCTCGCGCTGCAACTGCAGCTCCAGACGCGACATGATCGTCGGCCACTGGTGCTTCGCCTGTTCGGTAGACAATTTTGTCGCGCTACCACCACTGAACAAACCGGCGCGGTCGGCCAGGAACGCCTTGATCGCTTCCTGCGGTAAATTACCGAAACGCACGGCAATCGATTCCGGCTGGAACACCAGGCTCACCGCATGCTGGAACACCACCGAATCAGCCCAGGCGGCAAAGGACGCGGCGATCATTTCCTGACCTTCCGGGAAGAACGCCGGCAAGGCCTTTTCCTGCTCCAGTCGCCGGGCAATCAATGCCGTGTCGCAATAGATATCGGCACCGACCTGCAACACCGGTGTCTTGCGGTAGCCACCGGTCAACGCCGTGAGATCCGGTTTTGGCATCACTGGCGAGATCTTCACCGAGCGCCAGGACAAGCCCTTGAAGCCCAGCAGCAGGCGGGCCTTCTCGGCAAAGGGGGACGTCGGGTAATGATGCAGAATCAACTCGGACATGCTCGGCTCCGCCGCAAGGATCAGGAGTCCGCAGCTTAGCGCGCAATCACCTGGCAGCCTACAGATCTGCCTGATGGGAACCGATCAGTCAGAGTGATAAGCCAGGGGCTGTGCTCGCTGCGCTCGCCACCAGGCATTCCTTGGCGCTCTTCTTGAGTTTCTTGATCAGCCGCTCCTGACGCAACGCATCGCTTTTGTCGCGACAGCGTTCGGTGTAGACCAGGGCCATGGCCGGGCTGGAAAGAAAGAATCGCGCGCCCTTGCCGCTTTGATGCTTGGCGAAGCGACGCACGGGATCATCGCTGATCCCACAATAGAGCGAACCGTTGGCCGCGCGAACGAGGTAGACGAACCAGGTTTTGCTCGCGGGGATGTCGGCGTCGACAGGGCTTTCGCTGAGGGTGGTCACGTAACGATCAGGGCTTGAAGGAAAACAAGCCGCGATCTTATCAGCGACTGGCCTGGAATGCCTTCAGCCCCTTCAGGGCCTGTGAGCGAACGGCGTTGCGAACAAGTGGCGTCCAGCCCAGCAGCAGGCCTTTGAAACCCAGGGCCTGGCGTGACCATGTCCACAGGTCGAAACTGTCGTGATGTTCGCAAATCTTGCCATCGCGAAAGACAAAGCGTGCCTGGATGTCATTGACCACGGTATTGCCAGTCTGGCTGAACAGATAGGTCGCGACCCAATGGGCGCTACCGATACGATCATCGGCACGGACATGATCGAAGGTCAGGGAGAAATCCTTGGCACGGGTGGTGAGCATGCACCACATATCGCCAGCATCACGACCACGAAGCTCGCCGAACGCCGGGTCACTGAACACCACGTCATCGGTGTAGCAGGCAGCCATCGCCTCGCCATCGAGACGCTGGAAGGCCTGGTAGAAACGGGTGATCAAGGCGCTGTGGACTTCACTCATGGGCAGACTCCCTGTTGTGCAATGGGTATCGAAAGATTGCCTGCACGATAGTCTGCAAATGGGTCGAACACTATCGGCATTCGCAAGACGAATACCGACAGTGTGCGGGAATCAGACCTTCTCGCTTTCGACCTGCACGTACAACGCACGTCCGGCCCCCAGGCCGGCGAGGATCGCACCAAGGCCGATGACACCGAAGATCCAGCCCACGGCCGTCCAGCCGCCGGTCCAGTCATGCACGATGCCGACCGCGAACGGCCCCATGGACGCCAGGGTGTAACCGAAGCCCTGGGCCATGCTCGACAGGTTCGCCGCAACGTGGGAGTCCCGCGAGCGCAGCACGATCAGGGTCAATGCCAGGCTGAACGTGGCGCCCTGCCCCAGCCCCAGCACAATCGCCCAGCCCCACAGACCTTCAATCGGGGCGTACAGGCAACCGAACAGACCGCCGAGGGTCAGGGCCATCACGATCACAATCGCCAGGCGCTGATCCTTGCCGCGCGTCGCCAGCCATGGCGCGGCGAGGGAGCTGACCAGTTGAACGATCACCGAACCCGACAGCACCAGACCGGCCTGGGTTGGAGTCAGGCCGCGCCCGATCAGGATCGACGGCAACCAGCCGAATACGATGTAGGCCAGGGACGATTGCAGGCCCATGTACAAGGTCACTTGCCAGGCCAGCGGATCGCGCAGCAATCCGCGAACCCGGTAGGCGACGTTGTGCGCGCCGTGTTTCTGGCCGACTTGCGGCAACCAGAACAGCGCGGCCGCTAATGCCGGAATGACCCAGAAGCCGAGGCCCATCGCCCAATTCTTGTCGAAGTGTTCACTCAACGGCACGGTCGCACCCGCCGCCATCGCCGCGCCCAGGCACAGGGCCATGGTGTAGACACCGGTCATGGTCCCGGCCTGTTTCGGGAAGTCGCGCTTGACGATGCCCGGCAGCAATACGCCAATCACGCCGATGCTGGCACCGGCCAGCACACTGCCGGCAAACAGACCGATTTCACCGAACGAACTGCGCAGGATGATCCCGCCCGCCAGGGTCAGAAGAATGCCCAGCACCACCCGCTCCGCACCAAATCGCCGCGCCAGCACGGGTGCCAACGGCGCAAACAGGCCAAGGCAAAGCACAGGCAACGTGGTCAGCAACCCCGCCGCGGACGCCGACAAGTCAAGGGACTTCGAGACCTCGCTGAGCATCGGCGCCATGCTCGACAGCGCCGGGCGCAGGTTCAGCGCCACCAGAATCAGGCCCAGCAGCAACAGCCAGGGCCGGTGCAGAACCGGGTGAGCTTGCTGGACCTGTTCGTCATCGGCCTCGGCATCGATCAGCAACTCTTCCAGCTCGGCCGAACGTTTGAGGGCTGTGGATAACTCACTGCGGTGCATGGACTTCTCGGTTTCAAGGTTCATTGATCAACTGCCTCGACAGGGCTTTGGCTCGTTCCGGGTCGCGTTGCTCGACGGCATCGAGCAACGCGATGTGCAGGTCGAACACTTCCTGACGGCGCGGGACGATGTTCAGGATCTGGCGCAATTGGGCGCCGACGACGCTGGAGAAATAGCGATACAACTCGCTGAGGGTCGGGTTGTGTGCGGCGTCCACCAACCGGCGGTGAAACACCAGGTCGCAGGCGATGTAGGTGTCGAGATCGCCGTGATAGTGGCTGCCGCTGACACTCAGGGCCTCGCGCAAAGCCACCAGATCTTCATCGGTTCGGCGCACTGCCGCCAGGCCAATGGCCTCGACTTCGAGGATGTGCCGGGTTTCCCGGGCCTGATCAAGAGAACAACGGGACAGCGCCTTCAACGTATCGAGCGGATCGACCACCGCCCGCAGGTAACTGCCGTCGCCCTGACGGATTTCGATCAACCCGGAAAACGCCAACACGCGCATGGCTTCGCGCACGGTGTTGCGACTGATGCCCAGCTCGGCGGACAACTCGGGCTCGGTGGGCAAGCGCTGGCCCACGACCCAGGTGCCCTGGTTGATGCGCTGGCGCAACTGATCCAGGGCCTGATCGACCAGGGATCGTTTCACTAATGGAGAAATTTCTGACATGGAATTCGCCCTGTCATCCAATCATAGGATGAATTTTCTGACATGTTAGTCAACATATCCCAGAACGGCAACAGCCCTCCCCCTGTAGGAGCGAGCTTGCTCGCGATGGTCGTCAACGATAACGCTGGTTGGCAGGCACACCGCAGCGCTCTCCAGTCCATCGCGAGCAAGCTCGCTCCTACAGGGGTATGAGTTTTCCGCAGACAAAAATAAACCCGGAACTCAGTCCGGGTTTATTTCAGTGCCAGGGGCTGATCAATGCAGGATCTGGCTCAGGAACAGCTTGGTGCGCTCGTTCTGCGGCTTGTCGAAGAAGTCGTTCGGCGCAGCCTGTTCGACGATTTCGCCCTTGTCCATGAAGATCACGCGGTTGGCCACGGTGCGCGCGAAGCCCATTTCATGGGTCACGCAGAGCATGGTCATGCCGTCTTCGGCCAGGCCGATCATGGTGTCCAGTACCTCTTTCACCATCTCCGGGTCGAGTGCCGACGTCGGTTCGTCGAACAGCATGATCTTCGGCTTCATGCACAGCGCGCGAGCGATCGCCACACGCTGTTGCTGACCGCCGGACAGTTGCCCCGGGTACTTGTGCGCCTGCTCCGGAATGCGTACGCGTTCCAGGTAGTGCATGGCAATTTCCTCGGCCTTGCGCTTGGGCATCTTGCGCACCCACATCGGCGCCAGAGTGCAGTTCTGCAAGATGGTCAGGTGCGGGAACAGGTTGAAGTGCTGGAACACCATGCCGACTTCACGGCGGATCGCTTCGATCTGCTTGAGGTCGTTGGTCAGCTCCACGCCATCGACCACGATGCGGCCCTGCTGGTGCTCTTCCAGACGGTTGAGGCAGCGGATGGTGGTGGACTTTCCGGAACCCGACGGGCCGCACAGCACGATACGCTCGCCCTGCTTGACGTTGAGGTTGATGTCCTTGAGTACGTGAAACTGACCGTACCACTTGTTCACGCCCTGCATCTGAATAATGCCTTCAGGGCTCACAGGCTGTTTGATTGCTTCGCTCATCACAAAACTTCCTAAATTAGGTAGCGACTTAGCGCTTGTGGCCAGTGTCGAGCTTGCGTTCCAGATGCATGGAATAGCGCGACATACCAAAACAGAAAATCCAGAACACCAGGGCGGCGAACACATAGCCTTCGGTGGCCATGCCCAGCCATTTCGGGTCGGCGGCGGCTTGCTTGACGCTGTTGAGCAGGTCGAACAGGCCGATGATGATCACCAGGCTCGTATCCTTGAACAGCGCAATGAAGGTGTTGACGATGCCGGGGATCACCAGTTTCAGGGCCTGCGGCAGAATCACCAGACCCATGCTGCGCCAGTAACCCAGGCCCATCGCCGCCGCCGCTTCGTACTGTCCCTTGGGAATTGCTTGCAGACCACCGCGCACCACTTCGGCCACGTAGGCCGACTGGAACAGGATCACGCCGATCAGCGCCCGCAGCAGCTTGTCGAAGTTCATGCCTTCCGGCAGGAACAACGGCAGCATCACCGAGGACATGAACAGCACCGTGATCAACGGCACGCCGCGCCAGAACTCGATGAAGGTCACGCAGACCACGCGAATCGCCGGCATGTTCGAACGACGGCCCAGCGCCAGGACGATCCCCAGCGGCAACGCACCGGCGATGCCGACGGTGGCAATCACCAGGGTCAGCATCAGGCCGCCCCACTGGCTGGTCGCCACGGCGTCCAGACCCAATACGCCGCCATGCAGCAGACACCAGGCAATGATCGGGTACAGCACCAGGAAGCTCAGCCCGTACACCGCCTTATGGTGAAAGCGCGAGATGAACAACGGCGCCACGCCGACAATCGCCAGCCACACCGTCAGGTCCACGCGCCAGCGCAGTACCGGCGGGTAGTAGCCGTACATGAACTGGCCGAAGCGCTGTTGGATGAACACCCAGCAGGCGCCCTCCTTCGTGCAGTCGGCCTGGCTGGTGCCGACCCAGTTGGCGTCAAGGATCGCCCACTGCAGGATCGGCGGTACCACCAGGTAGATGAGGTAGAACGCAAACAGGGTCAGCAGGGTGTTGAGCCAGCTGGAGAACATGTTCGCGCGCATCCACGCCACCGCACCGATGCTGCGGCTCGGTGGTGGCATGTCAGGTTTGAAAGTATGAGTACTCATGCGCTTTTCCTTACCGCTCGATCAGCGCAATGCGCTTGTTGTACCAGTTCATCAGCAGGGAAATGCTGATACTGATCGCCAGGTACACGCTCATGGTGATGGCAATCACCTCGATCGCCTGGCCGGTCTGGTTGAGCACGGTCCCGGCAAACAGCGAGACCATTTCCGGATAACCGATACCGGCCGCCAGCGAGGAGTTCTTCGCCAGGTTCAGGTATTGGCTGGTCAGCGGCGGGATGATCACGCGCAGGGCTTGCGGGATGATCACCTTGCGCAGGGTCGGACCGTTGCGCAGGCCGAGGGAATGCGCCGCTTCGGTCTGGCCGTGGCTGACCGACTTGATGCCCGAACGCACGATCTCGGCGATGAACGCCGCGGTGTACACGGTCAAAGCCAGCGTCAGCGCCAGCAGTTCCGGGATCAACACCCAGCCGCCGACGAAATTGAAGCCTTGCAGCTTCGGCATTTCCCAGTGCACCGGTGCACCGAAAATCAGCGCGCACAGCGCAGGGATGACCAGGAACATCGCCAGGCCAACCCAGAACTTGTGGAACGGCACACCGGTGGCTTCGAAGCGTTTGGTGGCCCAGCGGCTCATCAGCACGATGGCGACGATGGCGACTACAACGCTGGTCACAAACGGCCAGAAGCCGTCCGCCATCAACGCGGCCGGCATGTTCAGGCCACGGCTGCTGACGAAGAAGGTGTCGCCGAAGTTATGACTGTTGCGCGGCCCCGGCATGGTCAGGAACACCGCGAAGTACCAGAACAGGATCTGCAGCAGCGGCGGAATGTTGCGGAAGACTTCCACATATACCGTCGCCAGCTTGGCGATGATCCAGTTCTTCGACAGCCGCGCCACACCCACGATGAAACCCAGGATCGTCGCCAGGATCACGCCGATGAAGGTCACCAGCAAGGTGTTGAGCAGACCAATGACAAACACCCGGGCGTATGTGTCCGCTTCGGTGTAGTCGATCAGGTGTTGAGCGATGCCGAAACCGGCACTGCGCTCCAGAAAGTCGAAACCGGAGGTAATGCCCCGGTGTTGCAGGTTGGTCTGGGTGTTATCGAACAGATACCAGCCCAGCGAGACCACCGCGATAATCGTGATGATCTGGAATACCCAAGCACGCACGCGTGGATCGCTGAGGCTGAGCCTCTGCTTTGGTGCGCCGATTGAATTTTGCATGAAGTGCCCCGGAAATAATGGAACAGAACATCACCCGGTGGTTGGCCCACCGGGTGATAGAACCATCAGCGCACTGGTGGTGCGTATTGAATGCCGCCAGCGTTCCACAGAGCGTTCAGCCCGCGGTCGATTTCCAGCGGAGTGCTCTTGCCGAGGTTTTTCTCGAACACTTCGCCGTAGTTGCCGACTTGCTTGATGATCTGCACGACCCAGTCTTTCTTCACTTTCAGGTCTTTGCCGTATTCACCGTCGGTACCCAGCAGACGGGCAACGTCCGGGTTCTTGGTGCCCTTGGCTTCGGCTTCGACGTTCTTCGAAGTGATGCCGGCTTCTTCAGCGTTGAGCATGGCGTAGCCAGTCCAGCGCACGATGGCCAGCCACTCGTCGTCGCCATTACGCACGACCGGGCCCAGAGGCTCCTTGGAAATGGTTTCCGGCAGAACCACGTAGTCCTTCGGTGAAGCCAGCTTGCTGCGCTGGGCGAACAGCTGGGATTTGTCGGAGGTCAGTACGTCGCAACGACCGGATTCCAGCGACTTGGCGCTTTCGTCGGAGGTGTCGAAGGTGATCGGGGTGTATTTCAGGCCGTTGCCGCGGAAGTAGTCGGAAACGTTCAGCTCGGTAGTAGTACCGGCCTGGATGCAGATGGTTGCACCGTCCAGTTCCTTGGCGCTCTTGACGCCCAGCTTGTTGTTTACCAGGAAGCCGATACCGTCGTAGTAGGTAATGAAGCCCGGGAATTTCAGGCCCATGCCCGCGTCACGGGAGCTGGTCATGGTGGTGTTGCGCGACAGAATGTCGATTTCGCCGGACTGCAGCGCGGTGAAGCGCTCCTTGGCGTTCAACTGGCTGAACTTGACCTTGGTCGCGTCGCCGAAGACTGCCGCCGCTACTGCACGGCAGTAGTCAGCATCGATACCCACGATCTTGCCGGTGGAATCCGGAACCGAGAAGCCTGGCAAGCCATCGCTGACGCCACACTGCACGAAACCTTTCTTCATCACTGCATCCAGGGTTGCGCCCGCCTGGGCAAACCCGCTGACACCGAGTACTGCGGCTGCAGTCACGATAGCCAGGGTGGATTTCAACATCTTCATTCAAACCTCCAGTTTTGCTCTTGTTGTGTCGGAGCGTGAGTCCTGTCGCACCCTTTTGAGGCGTAGTCGACCCGTGTTGGCTTGTTTTGGGGGTCAACCGACGTAAGACGTTAGCTATGAGTCTAGTAGGAGAAAATCCACGTCATGGAAAACTCACTCTCACCAGTCGGCCGAACGGGCTGTAGCCCTTTCACGTTCGCGAAGCCCCATATCGGCCTTTGGCGAACATCCATCACCGGATTCTTTTCAATCCCACTAATAACCTTGGCCTGATAGTGTTACCGACAGGCGTGGAATTTTTCTTACAGACTTCGCCATAGCAAAGCCCGTACCACACTGCTCTCCGAAGCGGTTCAGCTGCAGGTCAATAGCAAAACTTGTAACCTTGCGACATCTTCGTAACTGATCAACCAGACACGCACTCAGCCTTAGCACTCAATGAGAGCGCACGCACAATTTTGGAGCAGCCATGACCAACCCCTTGATTCTTGAACCCGTCAAGACCGCAGATGCCTGCGTTATCTGGCTGCACGGCCTGGGTGCCGATCGCTACGACTTCCTGCCAGTGGCCGAAGCCCTGCAGGAAACCCTGTTGAGCACCCGCTTTGTTTTGCCCCAGGCGCCGAGCCGCGCCGTCACCATCAATGGCGGATACGAGATGCCGAGTTGGTACGACATATTGGCCATGAGCCCCGCGCGCGCGATCAACCGCGAGCAATTGGAAGAATCTGCCAACTGGATCATCGAACTGATCGAAACGCAGAAGGCCAGCGGAATAGACGCCTCGCGGATTTTCCTGGCAGGTTTTTCACAGGGTGGTGCGGTGGTGCTCCACACCGCGTTTCTGAAATGGCAGGGACCACTGGGCGGCGTACTCGCCCTCTCCACTTATGCACCGACTTTCAGTGACCAACTGGAAATGTCCGCCAGCCAGCAGCGCATTCCAGTGCTGTGCCTGCACGGCCAGTACGACGATGTGGTGCAGAACTCGATGGGGCGCAGCGCCTACGAGCATTTGAAGCTGCGTGGTGTCACCGTGACATGGCAGGAATACCCAATGGGTCACGAAGTGTTACCCGAAGAAATTCGCGACATCGGCGTCTGGCTCGCCGAGCGCTTGCGTTAAGCATTTCTGTTTAAAAGCGCCCTTTGATCCATCCCACTACGCCGCGCCCGATTCTTGCATTACACTGCCCGGCGTACATTCCTTAACCAATTGATGAGATGACCGTGCTCAAAGCACTCAAGAAAATGTTCGGTAAAAGCGAGACTGAGCAACTCGCGCCAGTCCCCAGCGCTCCGTCTCACGCTCCCGGCCACCGCACCGACGGCAATCAGTCTGAACGGACCGCCACCACGACTGCACCCAAGCACGAGCCGAAGACCGTAGAAGACGCCCAGCCTGCGGCGATCACAGCCCCGGAGCAGCCGCGCAGCGACACGCCGAAACCCGCCAAACCGCGCCGCGAACCCAAGCCCAAGGCACCGGTCATCCCATGGAAACTCGAAGACTTCGTCGTCGAACCCCAGGAAGGCAAGACCCGCTTCCACGATTTCAAACTCGCCCCTGAACTGATGCACGCCATCCAGGATCTGGGCTTCCCGTATTGCACGCCGATCCAGGCACAGGTACTGGGCTTCACCCTCGCGGGCAAAGACGCCATCGGCCGCGCCCAGACCGGTACCGGCAAGACCGCTGCGTTCCTGATCTCGATCATCACCCAGTTGCTGCAAACCCCGCCGCCGAAAGAGCGCTACATGGGTGAGCCACGGGCACTGATCATCGCGCCGACCCGCGAACTGGTGGTGCAGATCGCCAAGGACGCCGCCGACCTGACCAAGTACACCGGCCTCAACGTCATGACGTTCGTCGGTGGCATGGACTTCGACAAGCAGCTCAAGCACCTCGAAGCCCGCCACTGCGACATCCTCGTGGCCACGCCGGGCCGCCTGCTGGACTTCAACCAGCGCGGCGACGTGCATCTGGACATGGTCGAAGTGATGGTGCTGGACGAGGCCGACCGCATGCTCGACATGGGCTTCATCCCGCAAGTGCGCCAGATCATTCGCCAGACGCCGCCGAAGTCCGAGCGCCAGACGCTGCTGTTCTCCGCGACCTTCACCGAAGACGTGATGAACCTGGCCAAGCAATGGACCACCGATCCGTCGATCGTCGAGATCGAGTCGCAGAACGTTGCCAACGAAAACGTCGAGCAGCACATCTACGCGGTGGCCGGTGCCGACAAGTACAAGCTGCTCTACAACCTGGTCAACGACAATGGTTGGGAGCGGGTCATTGTCTTCGCCAACCGCAAGGATGAAGTGCGGCGCATCGAAGAACGCCTGGTGCGCGACGGCATCAACGCCGCGCAACTGTCCGGCGACGTGCCGCAGCACAAGCGCATCAAGACCCTCGAAGGCTTCCGCGAAGGCAAGATCCGCGTACTGGTCGCCACCGATGTGGCCGGTCGCGGTATCCACATCGACGGCATCAGCCACGTGATCAACTTCACCCTGCCGGAAGTGCCGGACGACTACGTGCACCGCATCGGTCGTACCGGTCGTGCGGGTGCCGACGGTGTGTCCATCAGCTTTGCCGGTGAAGACGACTCCTACCAGCTACCGTCCATCGAGGAAAAGCTGGGGCGCAAGATCAGCTGTGAAACGCCACCGACGCATCTGTTGCGGCCCGTTGAACGCAAGCGTCCTCATTAAGCGACGCTGAAAAGACAAGCGCAGCCGGAAACGGACTGCGCTTTTTTTTCGCCCGGCTTTTTTTCAACAGGAGCTTGCTCGCGATAACTAAAAGTCCATAATAGACAAATTAGTTTATTTCCAACTCCGGAGCCGACCATGTCCAGCACGCCCCAAGTGATCCCCCAAGCCCAGGCTCGCGAGCTACTGGCGCAGGTCGATGTACCGCAGATCCTGCGCAAACTGTTCCGCGACCTGGCCGCCGGGCAGGCCGTACAACCGGCGCAGCAACTGGTGGAGTTTCCACAGGGCGCGGGCGATTTCATCAACTACCTGGGCGTGTTGGCCGAAGACGGCGTGTACGGGATCAAGACGTCACCGTACATCGTCCGTGAACAGGGGCCGCTGGTGACTGCATGGACGCTGCTGATGTCGATGCAGACCGGCCAGCCGCTGTTGCTGTGCGATGCCGGAGAACTGACCACCGCGCGCACGGCGGCCACCACCGCCGTGGCAGTCGACGCCCTGGCGCCACTCACAGCCAATCGTCTGGCCATCATCGGCAGCGGTAAAGTGGCCCAGGCGCACCTGCACTACGTGAAAGGCCTGCGCGACTGGCAGAGCATCAGCCTGTACTCGCCGAGCTTGGGCGAAGATGCCGAAACCGTGAGCCTGCTGAAAAACATCGAGCCACGCCTGAACATCGTCGACAGCCGCGAAGCTGCCGTTCAGGACGCCGACGTGATCATGCTCTGCACCTCGTCCGCCGGTCCGGTGATCGATCCGTCGAGCTTGCGCAAACCGGCGTTGATCACCTCCATCAGCACCAATGCGCCGCGTGCCCACGAAGTGCCGCCGCAGAGCCTCAACGACATGCAGGTTTTCTGCGACTATCGTCTGACCACCCCGGGCTCGGCCGGTGAAATGCTGATCGCCGCCGAACGGCACGGCTGGGACAAGGGCGCGATTGTCGGCGATCTGCCCGACCTGCTCAGCGAGAAGGTGCAGCGCCCCGACTACGACCGTCACGTGTTTTTCCGCTCCATCGGCCTGGGCCTGGAAGACATTGCGCTGGCCAATGCCATCTATCGCCTATCTCACTGACACCACCACTCATCTGTGGGAGCGAGCTTGCTCGCGATAGCGTCAAGTCAGTCGACATCCATGCTGAATGATTGACCGCAATCGCGAGCAAGCTCGCTCCCACAGAAAATTTCTTCACCATAGGCACTTACGCCCCATCAGGAGACGTTCATGAGCCAGGCAGACTTCATCATCATCGGCGGCGGAATTGCCGGTGCTTCCACAGGTTTCTGGTTGTCGCAGCACAGCCGCGTGATCGTGCTCGAACGCGAATCCCATCCGGCCTATCACTCCACCGGCCGTTCGGCGGCGCTGTACACCGCGGCCTACGGCACCCCGCAAGTACGGGCGCTGACCCTGGCCAGCCGGGACTTTTTCGACAACCCGCCCAGTGGTTTCTGCGAACACCCGCTGCTGACCCCGCGGGGCGAAATGACCGTGGACTTGACCGGCGACCCGGACGAACTGAACAGGCAATACCAGAGCGCAAAAACCACGGTGCCGGAGATGCAATTGCTCGGCGCCGACGAGGCCTGCGCGCTGGTGCCGATCCTGCGCCGGGAAAAGGTCTACGGCGCTATCTACGACCCGACCGCCAGCGACATCGACACCGACGCCCTGCACCAGGGCTATTTGCGCGGTATCCGCCGCAACCAGGGCGAAGTGCATACCGACAGCGAAGTCGTCGGCCTGAGCCGCGACGGCCAAGGTGTATGGCACGTTCAGACCAACAGCCAGACGTTCAGCGCGCCAATCATCATCAACGCCGCCGGTGCCTGGGCCGACAAGATCGGCGAACTGGCCGGCGCCAAGCCCCTGGGCCTGCAACCCAAACGCCGTGCCGCGTTCATCTTCGCCGGCCCCGAAGGCGTGGACATCCACCATTGGCCGATGCTGGTCAGCCTCGACGAGTCCTTCTACATGAAACCCGACGCCGGGATGTTCCTCGGCTCGCCGGCCAACGCCGACCCGGTGGAACCCCACGACGTGCAGCCCGAAGAGCTGGACATCGCCATGGGCATCTACCAGATCGAAGAAGCCACGACCCTGACCATTCGCCGCCCGACCCGCACCTGGGCCGGCCTGCGCAGCTTCGTCAGCGACGGCGACCTGTTGTCCGGCTTCGACCCACAGGTAGCGGGGCTGTTCTGGGTCGCGGCACAAGGCGGTTATGGCATCCAGACTTCGCCGGCCATGGGCCAGGCCAGCGCGGCACTGGTGCGCGGTGCAGCGTTGCCCGAGTCGCTCGGCCGTTTCGGCCTGAATGCCGAAATGCTCTCCCCTGCCCGCCTCGGCTGATCCTGATCCTCAGGTGACGTGCCCACACGATTACGGCACACTTTCAGCGCCCCTTTGATGGGGCGCTGACGCTGCCTGGAGTTCCACTGTATGAACGCCCCCGAAAAAGACTCGGCCCTGGACGACACGTCCCTGGATAACTTCCACGCGATAGCCGACGCCATTGCCACGTTGTTTTTCCCCCACGCCGAAGTGGTGCTGCACGACCTGCGCACGCAAAAGGTCGACTACATCGCCAACAACCTGTCCAAGCGGGAAATCGGCGACGACTCGGCGCTGGAAGACATGCTCAGCGACGATGTCAGCGAACGAAACATCGGGCCGTACGAAAAGCTCAACTGGGATGGTCAGAAGATTCGCAGCCTCAGCACGGTGCTACGGGACAGCGAAAGTCGTCCGCTGGCGGTGCTGTGCATCAACCTGAATATTTCGTTGTTCGAAAATGCCAAGGCCGCTTTGGACCTGTTCCTGTCGCCGACCAAGCTGATCCCGCAACCGGATGCACTGTTCCGCGATGACTGGCAGGAGCGGATCAACACCTTCCTCCACGCCTGGCTGCGTGAGCGCCAGTTGAGCCTGAATCTGCTGACCCGCGACCACAAGCGCGAACTGGTGCTGGCGTTGCACGCCGAAGGCGCATTCAAGGGCAAAAGCGCCTCGAACTACGTGGCCAATGTGCTGAACATGGGCCGGGCGACGGTGTACAAGCATTTGAAGGAATTGAAGGGCTAGTCCCTGAGATTTGTATTGCTTGATCTAGCCTCTTCGCGAGCAAGCCCGCTCCCACACTGGTTCTGCGTCGAACACAAAATCTGTGTTTGGTAGAGATCCATTGTGGGAGCGGGCTTGCTCGCGAAAGCGGACTATCAGTCGCCGTAAATGTCGGACTTGAAGTACTTGTCCGAAATCTTCTGATACTCACCACTGGCGCGAATGCCATCAATGGCCGTGTTCAGCTCGCTGACCAACTCGGTGTTGCCCTTGCGCACCGCAATCCCGGCACCCTCGCCCACATATTTCGGATCTTTGAGCTCCGGCCCGACAAAGGCGTAACCCTTGCCACGGGGCATCGACAGGAAGTCATTGAGTGGAATGGTGTCGGCAAAAATCGCGTCGAGGCGACCGGCGGCCAGGTCCATGTAGATTTCTTCGTTGTTGCTGTAGCGCTTGACGTTGATGCCCTTGGGCTCGAACACCTCGGAGGCGTAACGGTCGGTGGTGGTGGCGCGCTGCACACCGACAGTCTTGCCCTTGAGGCTGGCGTACTGGTCATCCACCACCGCGCCGTCCTTCATCACCAGACGCGACGAAGTGAAATAGTACTTGTGGGTGAAGTCCACCGACTTCTTGCGGTCTTCATTGATGGTCATGGACGACAGCGCCATGTCGATTTTCTTCACCTTCAGGGACGGAATCAGACCATCGAACTCGCCTTCGACCCACACACACTTGGCCTTCATCTGTGCGCACAAGGCATTGCCGATGTCATAGTCGAAACCGACGATTTCGCCTTTGTCGGTTTTCGAGGCGAACGGTGGATACGCCGCTTCGATACCGATGCGCAGGGTTTTCTCGGCGGCGAACACAGAGCTGCACGCCAACAGGCTCAGGGCCAGACCGGTGATGAGGGGGAACTTCTTCATGTTCGTTTTCTCGCGGTTGTTGTTGGTTTGGCAAGACAGAAGAAAAAGCTGAAACGGGTGGAAACTTTTTTGTACTTATAATTCCATACTGGACTTTTATGTATGAACCGTCAATGAGGTAAATGCAGCCCGTTCCGGCCGATGGTCGGGTGGTGAATCCGGGAGTGATTGGTTGAATCGAAAGGCCTCATCGCGAGCAAGCTCGCTCCCACAGTGGATCTGGATGAACACAAACTTTGTGTACGACGCAGAACCCTGTGGGAGCGGGCTTGCCCGCGAAGACTGACTAAAGAACGCCGCAGAAACTACTGCTTCCAGCGATCCGCCGCCGCATGATCACTGTCACGCCCCTCGACCCAACGCGGCCCGTCACTGGTGTTTTCTTTCTTCCAGAACGGCGCACGGGTTTTCAGGTAATCCATGACAAAGGCGCAGGCGTCGAATGCCGCCTGACGATGGGCGCTGGCCGCGCCGACGAAGACAATCGGCTCGCCCGGCTCCAGGGCGCCGATGCGGTGCAGCACTTCCAGCTTGAGCAGCGGCCAGCGCTGCTCTGCCTCGATGGCGATCTTGCCTAACGCTTTTTCAGTCATGCCGGGATAGTGTTCGAGGAACATCCCGGCGACGTCGAGGCCGTCATTGAAGTCGCGCACGTAGCCGACAAAACTCACCACTGCACCCACGCCGACATTGGCATCGTGCATGGCGTTGACTTCGGCCCCAGGGTCGAACGCGGTGGACTGCACGCGAATCGCCATGGTTCAGCCTCCGGTCACAGTCGGAAAGAACGCCACTTCATCGCCGTCGCTGACCGGTTCGTCGAGCTGGCACAGGTCTTCGTTGCGGGCGCACATCAGGTTCTGCTCGCTCAACACCTCGGCACCGTCACGTTGGGCCAACAGTGCGCGGACGTCGTCGACGGTGGCGAAGTTGCCTTCTACTTTCACCGAATCCAGACCCAGCGCTTCACGATAACGGGCGAAAAACTTTACGGTAACGTTCATGACTGCTCCGCCTGGAAATGTCCGCTCTTGCCGCCGACCTTCTCCAGCAAACGCACGCTTTCGATGGTCATGCCACGGTCCACGGCCTTGCACATGTCGTAGATCGTCAGCGCGGCGACGCTGGCAGCAGTCAGGGCCTCCATCTCGACGCCGGTCTGCCCTGACAGCTTGCAACGCGCCACGATGCGCACCGAATCCTCGCCTTCGGCACTGAGCTCGACCTTGACACCGGTCAGCATCAGCGGATGGCACAGGGGAATCAGATCGCTGGTTTTCTTCGCCGCCTGGATACCGGCAATGCGTGCCACGGCAAACACATCACCCTTGGGGTGGCCGCCACTGACGATCATCTGCAGGGTTTCGGGCAGCATGCGCACCAGCGCTTGAGCGGTCGCCTCACGGAACGTCACGGCTTTTTCAGTGACGTCGACCATGTTGGCGCGACCTTGGGAATCGAGATGAGTCAGCACGGGATTACTCCTGATCAGGAGCGTCGATTGTAAACCTGCGGGTCAATTTTCCGCACGCACGATTATCGGCTCACACAATCCCCCTGTAGGAGCGAGCCTGCTCGCGAAAAACGCAGGGACAACGCGGTCATTCAGGCAGCACGCGTTTTCGTTGACGTCCATCGCGAGCAGGCTCGCTCCTACATTTGGATTTGTGTTGGGCATAAAAAACCGGGCGACCTTGCGGCCGCCCGGTTCCGGTGGACTGTTACAAATGCGATTCCTTATTAAGCTTACAAACACTGCCAAACAACAGAAATACATGTAACAAAACCCTACTGGAAATGCGCTTTTTTTCACATCGTCGAACGACTCAACCTTGTTCACCAGTTGATAACTTACTGATTACTCTATAACAAATTTCGACGTAAGAATTCTCCGCAAGTCCGCACCAATAACCTGCTGTGAAACTTCCTACAACTGAATGATTGACCGAGTTGTTAATTCGAGAAAAACTGACCAACAAAGTTCACGATCCTACAAACTCAAGTCAGTGGTATCACAAAAGGTCTTTGGCACGCGTACTCAGTAAATCCAATATCCCAGTCTACGCTATTGCTCCCGGCGCAGTTTCCGGCAGTCATCAGCCAGGATCTCCTGAAGAAATCATGAACACGCTCACTTTTCTGCCGACCTCCGGAAGGAGCTCAACGGCGCGGGCCCTACACGCTAACCATGGTTGGCACACGGAAGGTTAGTCATGTCAGCACGGACAATTTACTCAGGAAAACAAATCATGATCTCTCATTGCCGGGACTGTGACATCCCTGGCTACATGATTATTTCTCTTAAGCGGGACATAACAAGACTTGCAGAACTAAGCGCAGAGGAAAGTGCCGAACTGATGAGTGGGCTAGCATTTACGGAGCGAGCCTTAAACACTCTATTTTCTCCTGAAAAAGTATACATAATGCGTATTTCCGAACTCAATCATGAACTGCATTTTCACGTTTTCCCCAGATATGCTTCCGTGACCAAGTTATATTTGTCGGAACACAATGAATATATTATTGATGGCCCCTTCTTTTTCAGTTGGGCGCGAAAAAAGTTTAGTAGCTCACAGTCTGAGCCGACCCAAGTGGTATTGAACGCTCAATCAATTCTTACGGAAACCCTCAAGGGCTATTTTTCGCAACCTCTGTAAACAAGACTGCTTTCGCCCCAGACTTTGCAGAAACACACTCATCGGTATTGGGTCTGCCCTGAGGCACAGTCTTTACGTCGCATACAAAAAACCGGGCAACCTTGCGGCCGCCCGGTTCCGGTGGACAGTTACAGATGCGATTCGGCGTATTCGGCCAGGATCGAACGTGGTACCCCTTGCAAGGTGATATGCACCCCGTTCGGGAAGTCCTTGAAGCGTTCAGTGAGGTAGGTCAGCCCGGAGCTGGTCGCGGACAGGTAAGGGGTGTCGATCTGTGCCAGGTTGCCCAGGCACACCACTTTGGAACCGGCACCGGCACGGGTGATGATGGTTTTCATCTGGTGCGGCGTGAGGTTCTGACATTCGTCGATCAGAATCAGGCTCTGCTGGAAGCTGCGGCCCCGGATGTAGTTGAGGGATTTGAACTGCAACGGCACTTTGCTGAGGATGTAGTCGACGCTGCCATGGGTGCTTTCGTCATCCATGTGCAAGGCTTCGAGGTTGTCGGTGATGGCGCCCAGCCACGGCTCCATTTTTTCCGCCTCGGTACCGGGCAGAAAGCCGATTTCCTGATCCAGGCCCTGCACGCTACGGGTAGCGATGATGCGGCGATAACGTTTGCTGACCATGGTCTGCTCGATCGCAGCGGCCAGCGCCAGGATGGTTTTACCCGAACCCGCGGCACCCGACAGGTTGACCAGGTGGATATCCGGATCGAGCAAGGCGTACAACGCCAGGCTCTGATAGATATCACGCGGCTTGAGGCCCCAGGCTTCCTGGTGCAGCAGCGGTTCCTGGTGCAGGTCGAGGATCAGCAAGCGGTCCTCTTCAATCTCCTTGATCCAGCCGACAAAGCCCTGTTCATCAATGATGAATTCGTTGATATGCACCGCCGGCAGGTTGTCGATCAATTGCACCTGATGCCAGGTGCGGCCGTGGTCCTGACGGGTTTCAACCTTGCTCACGCGGTCCCAGAAAGAGCCGGTCATGTTGTGGTAGCCATTGGGCAGCAAGGACACGTCATCGACCAGTTGGTCGGTGCTGTAGTCCTCGGCCGCGATTCCGCAGGCGCGCGCCTTGAGGCGCATGTTGATGTCTTTGGTGACCAGCACCACGGGTTTCTTCGGATCGCGCGCGTGCAGGTCGATCAGTTGATTGATGATTTTGTTGTCGTTCAGGTGCTCGGGCAGAATCAGGTTCGGCTCGGCATGCTTGCTCATCAGAATTGACAGCAAACCCTTGGGTCCGCTTTTGCCACGCTGGATCGGCACACCCTGCTCGACGTCCTCGGGTGAGGCATCGCCCAGAGTCTTGTCGATCAGGCGGATGGCCTGGCGGCATTCGGCGGCTACGCTGTGATGCCCGCTCTTGAGCTTGTCGAGCTCTTCAAGCACGGTCATCGGGATCGCGACGTGGTGTTCTTCGAAGTTAAGCAGCGCGTTTGGATCGTGAATCAATACGTTGGTATCGAGTACATAAAGGATTGGCTGGTTGGAAGAAGAGCTACGTCCGTGATCATCCATACTCGGTCACCTTTGTGGGAGCCATTCGACGCAATACCTTGACGGTGCTGCGCCTCGAAGTGACTGCCGAATACACCTGCGGGGACTCAAGTGTTCTGCATACATGCGGGGTCTTGGAAGACGCCACCTGTGTTGCAGGTTTCGGCGGTCTGTCTTCGTAATACTCCAAAACGTGTGACAGAAAAAAGTACTTTGACGCTTTTTTGAAGTTTATTTTGCAGATTGACCAATAGCACTTGGCGGACTGCCATCACCCGTTTAAAGTCGGAAGTCCACCTGCAACGAATCCCCTTCCAAAATTGCCAAAAACCCAATGTTTACGGGGTTTTGTCATTTTCAGCGAAACGCATCCTGGCAATCCTCCCAGCCGATCCCGACAGGCGCCGTTTGCGTGACCAGCCACGGCAACGCCGTTTTCACTGCATCCTGTTTCACATTGAAATTGATCACCCCGTGCCGCCACAGCAGCATCAGGGTCAGCACCCGTTGCGCACTCGGGTTGCCCTTGAGTTTGCCGGCACCGTCCTGGGCGTCGATGCCCCACAGCGCTATCTGCAACCCCTGAGTCTTGAAGAAACCTTCGGCATCGGAACGGCGCTGGCCATCGGGCGGACGGAACAGGGGCACGTAGTTCTCCGGCAACTTGCTTTTGACCAGTTCGGCGCTGCGGCGCACCGAGTCCTGCCAGTCCTGCCAGTGGCTGTGGGAACGGAACTCCCAGCCTTGTATGCCGATGCACTGGCTCGAGTAGGTCGCTTGCAGGTTACTCACCGAATGTTCGGCCAAACGGGCCAGGATGTCCTTGCCGAGGACGAAGAACGTCCCGCTCATGTTCGACTTGCGCAGGTACTCGGTGACCCAGGCGGTGTTATCCGGCACGGCGTTGGCGGCACTGTCGAAGGTCAGCAGAAACAGCCGGTCATGCATCCCGTCGCCGCTGCGCTCATAGTCGCCAAAATGATCGACTTCGCTGCTGGTTTGCGGGAACAAAGCGGCCTTGCGCAGCTGTTCGTCCAGGTACTGGGTGTGGAA
The DNA here is from genome assembly GCF_019218985.1 of Pseudomonas sp. PDM30. Taxonomy (NCBI): domain Bacteria; kingdom Pseudomonadati; phylum Pseudomonadota; class Gammaproteobacteria; order Pseudomonadales; family Pseudomonadaceae; genus Pseudomonas; species Pseudomonas sp. PDM30. The sequence goes on along the minus strand of NZ_JAHUWM010000001.1, from coordinate 162,906 downwards.
CACACGGCTCGGCTCGGCCCACTTGATGTAATAGCTGTCTGCGCCGACCTGGAATTTGGCAGCCTGCTCGCGCAAGGTGGGCATGTCTTCGACCAGAAAACAGAAGGAGGCATCCTGGTCGCAACTCTGTTGGGCGAAGTTGTAGTTGGCCAGCAGCCGTTGCCACATGCGCTGACGAACCCGGTCGACCGACTCCAGATTGATCGTGCGCAGGCCCAGGCGTTGGGCCAGGGCGGGTTCATCCAGCGACTCGCTGGCCAACAGGACACTGGAAAACATGAGGATCTCGGCCCTGGACGCCACGTCGAACAGTGTCGGGTTGCCGAGTTTCTCCGGCCAGGTGCTGCGATCGAGCGTCGCCACATCGCCCGGAGCCGCAATGGCGCCGAAGCTCAGTAGCCAGATCGAAATGAGAAAAGCGATACGCAATGGGATGTCTCCATAACAAAACCCGCGCGGCACTATAGCTGATCCACACACACCTCCTGCAGCAACACTGAACCACTGTGGGAGCGAGCTTGCTCGCGATAGCGATCTGACATTCAACAATGATGTCAGCTGACACACCGTCATCGCGAGCAAGCTCGCTCCCACAGGTTTTGTGCTATGCCACCAGTCATCACCTATGGACGCGATAGCTGGAGTCAACGAAGACAACCCCCTAGAATCGCCGCCACGATTAAAGGAGACGACTTCATGCTGATGGTGATTTCACCCGCCAAGACCCTCGACTATGAAACACCGCCGGCGACCCAGCGCTTCACCCAGCCGCAGTACCTCGACCACTCCCAGGAGTTGATCCTGCAATTGCGCGAGCTGACGCCCGCGCAAATCAGCGAATTGATGCACGTGTCCGACAAGATCGGCGGGCTCAACGCCGCGCGTTTCGGCAGCTGGACGCCCGCGTTCACCCCGGAAAACGCCAAGCAGGCGCTGCTGGCCTTCAAGGGCGATGTGTACACCGGCATGAATGCGCAAACCCTCAGCGAAGCGGATTTCGATTACGCCCAAAAACACCTGCGCATGCTCTCGGGCCTCTATGGCCTGCTGCGCCCGCTGGACCTGATGCAACCCTATCGACTGGAAATGGGCACCAAACTGGCCAACGCTCGGGGCAAGGATTTGTATGCCTTCTGGGGCACGCGCATCAGCGAGTGGCTGAACGAAGCCCTGGTCGATCAAGGCGATGACGTGCTGCTCAACCTGGCGTCCAACGAGTACTTCTCGGCCGTCAAACGCAACGCCTTGAACGCGCGCATCATCAATACCGAATTCAAGGACCTGAAGAACGGCCAGTACAAGATCATCAGCTTCTACGCGAAAAAGGCCCGTGGCTTGATGAGTCGCTTCGTCATCGAAGAACGCATTAACGACCCGGCCACCCTCAAGCAGTTCGACGTTCAAGGCTATCGCTACAGCGCCGAACAGTCCAAGCCGGACAATCTGGTGTTTCTACGCGATCACGCACCAGAGTGATGCATCCGGTCGGTGCACGACCTCCACAAACCCTCGTGCGCCGACCCTTGATTCACTTCAGACTTCCCTGCCATTTCGCCATTTTTTTGGCGCCATAAAAACACCAGCTGATTTTCTAACTTTAGTTTCACTCGACTTCAATCATTTTTTTGCGTAGTGGCACTGACTTTTTTTAACAGTAGTGGCAAAAAAATATCCCCTCTGTTGAGCCGCCTATATATAAAGGGCGAAACGGCAAGTGCTATCAATTTGAGAGCAGTGCCATCTTTCTCAATATTTCAAGAAATTTCAGATTTCGCGATGAGTGGGCTGGAACTATGTCCAAACGAGCCGCTCATACCACCGGTAACGATTCTCGCCGAGCGTGTACGAGATAACTTACGCAGATAAGCGATTTGTGTAGCGAAGTTGTAATATTAACTTGCGCTGACTAATCACCGATTTGGACAACAGCAATCGGACAGGAGATAACGCGGTATGACTATCCCCTACAAGGCCACGACAGCGCCCCTATAAACGTGCTCACCCGAGCACCCAACCGCTTGATCCACGGGCTTTCGGCCTGACATCAGGCGTGCAAGGCTGTTGCACCTGCATCCTTCCGACAGGAGGATCGGCTGCATAACAGGGCAAATCATAACAACAAGGCCTAGTTGCGCACCCCTTGAGTGCATTTATTTAGACACTCGTAACTTATATGCCAGCACAGGGCATTGTCGTGCCTGTAAGGCACACTTGCGAGTGCACTAAAACACGCTGAATACCATTAACTCCAGCCATTTAATGGCTTGATGTTTACAGGCTTGATAACAGAGAGGTAATTGCGATGCGCATCAGCATTTTTGGTTTGGGTTACGTCGGCGCAGTATGTGCCGGTTGCCTGTCTGCACGGGGCCATGACGTCGTTGGCGTCGATGTGGCCAAAGACAAGATCGATATGATCAATGCCGGCAAATCGCCGATCGTTGAACCAGGCCTGGGTGAACTTCTGGCCCAGGGCATCCAGACAGGTCGTCTGCGTGGCACCACCAACTTCGCCGAGGCGATTCGCGACACCGACCTGTCGATGATCTGCGTGGGCACGCCGAGCAAGAAGAACGGCGATCTGGAACTGAACTACATCGAGGCAGTGTGCCGCGAAATCGGTTTTGTCCTGCGTGACAAGACCACCCGCCACACCATCGTGGTGCGCAGCACCGTACTGCCGGGTACCGTGGCCAATGTGGTCATCCCGATTCTCGAAGACTGCTCCGGCAAGAAGGCCGGTGTTGATTTCGGCGTGGCCGTGAACCCTGAGTTCCTGCGCGAAAGCACCGCCATCGCCGACTACGACCAGCCGCCAATGACCGTCATCGGTGAATTCGACAAGGCGTCCGGCGACGTTCTGCAATCGCTGTACGAAGAGCTCGACGCACCGATCATCCGCAAGGACATCGCGGTCGCCGAGATGATCAAGTACACCTGCAACGTGTGGCACGCCACCAAGGTCACCTTCGCCAACGAAATCGGCAACATCGCCAAGGCGGTCGGCGTCGACGGTCGTGAAGTGATGGACGTGGTCTGCCAGGACAAGACCCTCAACCTGTCCCAGTATTACATGCGCCCAGGCTTCGCCTTCGGCGGCTCGTGCCTGCCAAAAGACGTACGTGCCCTGACCTACCGCGCCGGTTCCCTGGACGTGGAAGCCCCGTTGCTCAACTCGCTGATGCGCAGCAACGAATCCCAGGTGCAGAACGCTTTCGACATCGTTTCCAGCCACGACAAACGCAAAGTCGCCCTGCTGGGCTTGAGCTTCAAGGCCGGCACCGACGACCTGCGCGAAAGTCCGCTGGTCGACCTGGCAGAAATGCTGATCGGCAAGGGCTATGACCTGAGCATCTACGACAGCAACGTCGAGTACGCCCGCGTTCACGGCGCGAACAAGGACTACATCGAGTCGAAGATCCCTCACGTCTCGTCCTTGCTCAACTCCGACTTCGACGCGGTGATCAACAACTCCGACGTGATCATCCTCGGTAACCGCGACGAGAAGTTCCGCGCGCTGGTGCAGGAAGTTCCACACGGCAAGCAAGTGATCGACCTGGTCGGTTTCATGTCCAAGGCCACCAGCGTGACTGGCCGGACTGAAGGTATCTGCTGGTAAAGCAGCCGCAAGCTTCAAGCTCCAAGCCGCAAGTTCAAAGCTCCTCGCTTGGGGCTTGAAGCTTGGGGCTTGCAACTGACTTTAGGATTCCGATTATGCACAGGCTAAAACACGGCCTACTCCAGGCCGCCGGTTGGCTGTTCTACCTGAGTTTACTGATGGGCCTCGCCATGGCGTTGCCCGTGTCCACGTTCGACTCCGAGTCGAAGGACTTTATTTTCCTGATTGGCGCCGTGGGTATCTGGCGCTATTCGATGGGTGCCACCCACTTTGTGCGCGGCATGATTTTTCTGTACATCGTCTACCCGCACCTGCGGCGCAAAGTGCGCAAGCTGGGCAAAGCGGCTGACCCGTCCCACGTGTTCCTGATGGTCACCAGTTTCCGCATCGACGCCCTGACCACCGCGCAGGTCTACAGCTCGGTGATCCGCGAGGCCATCGACTGCGGTCTGCCGACCACCGTGGTCTGCTCCATCGTGGAAATGTCCGATGAGCTGCTGGTCAAAAGCCTGTGGAAACGGATGAACCCGCCGTCCCGGGTCAAGCTCGACTTCGTGCGCATTCCCGGCACCGGCAAACGCGATGGCCTGGCCTACGGCTTCCGCGCCATCTCCCGGCACCTGCCGGATGATCGCGCCGTGGTTGCGGTGATCGATGGCGACACCGTGCTGGCCGAAGGCGTGGTGCTCAAGACCGTGCCGTGGTTCCAGATGTTCGGCAACGTCGGCGGCCTGACCACCAACGAATTCTGCGAAGTGCGCGGCGGCTACATCATGAGCGAATGGCACAAGCTGCGTTTCGCCCAGCGTCACATCAACATGTGCTCGATGGCCTTGTCCAAGCGCGTGCTGACCATGACCGGCCGCATGTCGGTGTTCCGCGCCACCGTGGTCACCAACCCGGACTTCATCGCCGACGTGGAAAGCGACTCGCTGCAACATTGGCGCCTGGGTCGCTTCAAGTTCCTTACCGGCGATGACAAGTCGAGCTGGTTCAGCCTGATGCGCCTGGGCTACGACACGTTCTATGTGCCCGACGCGGCGATCAACACCGTTGAACACCCGCCGGAAAAGAGCTTCATCAAGGCCAGCCGCAAACTGATGTTCCGCTGGTACGGCAACAACCTGCGGCAGAACTCCCGTGCCCTGGGCCTGGGGGTCAAACGCCTCGGCGTGTTCACTTCGGTGGTGCTGTTCGACCAGCGCGTGTCGATGTGGACCTCGCTGCTGGGCCTGACCGTGGCACTGATCGCCAGCTTCAAGTACGGCACCGCGTTCATCCTGGTGTACCTGCTGTGGATCGGCATCACCCGGTTCATCCTGACCTTGTTGCTGTCGTGCTCCGGACACCGGATCGGCCCGGCTTACCCGGCGATTCTCTATTACAACCAGATCGTCGGCGCGCTGGTGAAGATCTACGTGTTCTTCCGCCTCGACCAACAGTCCTGGACCCGCCAACCCACGTCTCTGACCCGTGATCTCGCCAGCTTTCAACGTTGGTTCAACACCTGGTCGTCTCGGACCATGACCTTCTCTGCCGGCAGCATTTTTGTCGCCGTGCTGCTGTTGATGGTCTGACCGCCCCCTTATTGAATTAACCAGGAAATCGCCTTTATGAATACCGCCGTCAACGCCAACGTAGTGCATGAATCCGAAGCCCAGCGCCAACACGCCCGAGTGAAAATCCCGGCCAAGTTGCGTTTCTTCGGCCCTGACCGGACGCCGGTCGAAGCCCGGGTGATCGACCTGTCCGCCGGTGGCCTGGCGTTCAACGCCGGTCAATTGCCGCTGAAGATGGGTGACGTGTACAAGGCCCGCCTGCAATTCGTCATCGACAACCTCGGCCTGGCCATGGACGTCGAGTTGCAGGTCCGCTCTTTCGATCGCGAGACCGGACGCGCCGGCTGCCAGTTCCAGAACCTGGAACCACGGGACATCTCGACCCTGCGCCACCTGATCACTTCGCACCTGGCTGGCGACATCGTCAGCGTGGGTGAAATGCTGGCGACCCTGCAGCGCGACAACTTCACCAAGGCGCGCAAGGTCAAGGACGGCGGCCACGGCATGTCCGCGTTCGGACGCCTGAAAGCCGTGACCTTCAGCCTGGGGATCTTCGTTGTCGGCGTGGCTGCATTCGGCTTTGTCTTCAAATCGGTGTATGGCATGTACTTCGTCAGCCACGCCCAGGCCGGTCTGGTCAGCGTGCCGGGCGTGAACATCACCATGCCCCGCGACGGCACCGTGCAGAGCCTGGTGAAAGCCGACGGTGTGGCCGCCAAGGGCGCACCGCTGGCGACCTTCAGCACCAGCATGCTCGACGTGCTCAAGGGCCATCTGGACGAAGACCAACTGCAACCGGCCAAGGTTGAAGAACTGTTCGGCAAGCAGATGACCGGCACCCTGACCTCGCCTTGCGACTGCACCGTGGCCCAGCAAATGGTCGCCAACGGTCAGTACGCCAGCAAGGGCGACGTGATCTTCCAACTGGTGCCGCGTAACAGCGAAGCCAATGTTGAAGCGCGCTTCTCCTATCGCCAGTTCGGCGACGTGCGCCCGGGTACTTCGGTGCGCTTCCAGATCGCCGGCGAGGACAAGAGCCGCACCGGCAAGATCGTCAGCAGCACCAGCCTGAAAAGCGCCGACCTGTCTTCGGACATCCGCGTGCTGATCCAGCCGGACGAAACCCTGGACAGCTCCCTCGCCGGCCGCCCGGTGGAAGTGAACAGCGACCGTGGCCCGAACCTGAACTGGCTGATCGACAAAGCCATGGCTGTCGGTCTTTAAGTCGAGGACATGCCTGTGACTACTCCAACCCTCAACACGCCGCCGACCCTGTGGGAGCGAGCTTGCTCGCGATGGGATCGACGCGGTCTGTCTGATGCACCGAGCCAGCCGCATCGCGAGCAAGCTCGCTCCCACATGGGATTTGCGTTCTGTTCGCTAGCCTTGGCGGTCAGCCTCAGCGGCTGCGCCGGCCTGCCCGACCAGCGCCTGGCCAACGAAGCGCTCAAACGTGGCGATACCGCCACCGCTGCGCAGAACTATCGGCAACTGGCCGACCTGGGCTACAGCGAAGCCCAGGTCGGCCTGGCCGATATCCAGGTCGACAGCCGTGACCCGGCGCAGATGAAACAGGCCGAGGCGACTTACCGCGCCGCGGCCAGCGTTTCGCCGCGCGCCCAGGCACGCCTCGGTCGTCTGCTGGTGGCCAAGCCCGGTTCCACCGAAGCGGAACAACACGAAGCCGAAACCCTGTTGAAAAAAGCCGCTGCGGCGGGCGAAGGCAATACGCTGATCCCGTTGGCGATGCTGTACCTGCAATACCCGCACAGCTTCCCCAACGTGAATGCCCAGCAGCAGATCAGCCAATGGCGCGCCGAAGGCAAGCCGGAAGCGGGTCTGGCGCAGGTGCTGCTCTATCGCACCCAGGGCACCTACGACCAGCATCTGGATGACGTGGAAAAAATCTGCAAGACCGCGCTCAACACCAGCGACATCTGCTACGTCGAACTGGCCACGGTTTATCAGAAACAGGCCAAGCCAGAGCAACAGGCCGAGCTGATCAAGCAGATGCAAGCGGCTCATGCCTATGGCACCGTTTCGGCGCAGCGCGTCGACAGCGTCGCCCGCGTGCTCGCCGATGCCTCCCTGGGCAAGACCGACGAGAAAACCGCGCAGTCGCTGCTAGAGCCGATCGCACCGGGCTACCCGGCGTCGTGGGTCTCCCTCGCGCAACTGCTCTACGACTTCCCCGAACTGGGCGACGTCGACCAGATGATGAAGTACCTGGACAACGGCCGCGCCGCCGACCAGCCCCGCGCCGAGCTGTTGCTGGGCAAGCTCTACTTCGAAGGCAAACTGGTACCGGCCGACGCCAAGGTTGCCGAAGCGCATTTCCAGAAAGCCGTCGGCCGTGAAGTCGCTGCCGATTACTACCTCGGCCAGATCTATCGCCGTGGCTACCTGGGCAAGGTCTATCCGCAGAAGGCCCTCGACCATCTGTTGACCGCTGCGCGCAACGGCCAGAACAGCGCCGACTTCGCCATTGCCCAACTGTTTTCCCAAGGCAAGGGCACCAAGCCTGATCCGCTGAACGCCTACGTTTTCAGCCAACTGGCCCTGGCCCAGAACACTCCGCAAGCCACCGAGCTTGCGCAAACAATCCAAACGCAATTGCCGCCCGACCGGTTGGCCGAAGCCCAACGCCTGTTGAAACAAGAACAGGCCGTGCGCGGTGCCCTGAGCCCGAACACGCCGGAACTGCATGCCCTGCAAGAAGAAGATGGCGAGGAATCCCAATGAAGTTGAATCCATTCATGAAGGCCGGCATTGGCCTGACATTCGCGCTGATCTGGTCTTGCCCGACGCTTGCTGCGATGACTGAAGAAACCAAGAACTTCGGCCTGGACGTAAAAATCACCGGCCAGTCCGAAGACGACCGTGACCTCGGCACCGCCGACGGCGGCGACGTCAACGGCGTCGGTCTCGACCTGCGTCCGTGGGTCTACGGCGAAAGCGGCGCGTGGAGCGCCTACGCCATGGGTCAGGCGGTGACGTCCACCGACATCATCGAGACCGACACCCTGCAACAATCCGATGGCGCCGAGAACACCGACAATGGTGATCGCGAGACCAAGAAAAACTACCTGGCGATGCGTGAGTTCTGGGTCGGCTACAGCGGCTTCACGCCCTACCCTGGCGAGATCCTGAAGCTCGGTCGCCAGCGCCTGCGCAATGACGACGGCCAATGGCGCGACACCAACATCGAAGCCCTTAACTGGACCTTCGACACCACCCTGCTGCGCGCCAACGTCGGTATCGCCGAACGCTTCAGCGAGTACCGCACCGACCTCAAGGAGCTCGCACCAGAGGACAAGGATCGCCTGCACGCTTACGCCGATGCGGCGTACCAGTGGACACCGGGCAACTGGGTGGGCATCCGCGGTCATCACACCCACGACGACGGCAAACTCGACTACGCACAACCGGGCGTGCCGAGCGATTCGCTGGACAAGAAACAGAACGGCGACATCAGCTGGCTCGGCCTCACCGCCGACAGCGACGCCTACAACTGGCGCAATACCAACACAGTCAACTACTGGGGCAGCATCACCGGCATGAGCGGCGACCGTGACACGGTCAATCCGCTGAACGCCGATGGTACCGCTCCCGCACAAGCCAAGCGCAGCGGCGATGTCGATGGCTGGGCCACCGATCTGGGTGTTCGCCTGCGCCTCGATCCGCAATGGCAAGTCGGTGCGGCCTACGCCCGCGCCAGCGAAGACTATGAACAGAACGGTCTGGAAAGTAACCGCTCGAACTACACCGGTACCCGCTCGCGCGTGCACCGTTTCGGCGAGGCCTTCCGTGGCGAAATGAACAACATGCAGAGCGCCACTCTGTTCGGTTCGTGGATGCTCAACGACGAATACGACGCCAGCCTGATCTACCACAAATTCTGGCGCGTCGACGGCAACAAGCCGGTCGGCAGCAACGGCATCGACGCAGTGCAGAACAATACCGATGACGTGACTGGCGCGATCCTCTCCAGTACGTCCCTGCCACTGAACGATGGCGAGAAAGACCTCGGTCAGGAAATGGACCTGGTGGTGACCAAGTACTTCAAGCAAGGCCTGTTGCCGGCTTCGATGAGTCAGGCGATCGATGAGCCTTCGGCCCTGGTGCGCTTTCGTGGCGGCGTGTTCAAGCCAGGCGATGCGTACGGCAAGGAAGTCGATTCGTACATGCACCGCGCGTTCATCGACGTGATCTGGCGCTTCTGATGCACATTGCGAAGGGAGTCTCCCAGATGAATCATCCAGCCCGAAAAGGCTCGATCAGCCTGCTGGCCGGCGCGATGCTGCTGGCCAGTGCGACTGGCTTCGCCAATGTGGAGCCGGCGAAGCCGGCAACCACGGCCAAGGAACTGCAACAGGCCAAGACCTACACCGTCAGCAGCGCACCGACCGCGCCGCTGGAACTGGCCACGCCGAAACTGCCGGACGTTTCCGGCTACACAGCCGAAGCTATCGCCGCGAAGATCGTGCGCAGCAAACCGGGCAAGATCAGCCTGCGCCGGATGATGCAGGAAGACGCCCTGAAGGACTTCATTGGTGGCGACAACAAGATGGCCGAGTGGGTAGTGCGTCAGCACGGTATCCCCCAGGCGATCTTCGTCGACGACGGCTACATGAACCTCAAGGACCTGGCGAAAAAGGTACCCAAGCAGTACTTCAGCGAAACCTCGCCGGGTGTGTTCCTGGCGAAGTTGCCGATCGTGGTCGGTCGCCACGGCATCCTGGAAATCGACAAACAGACCCAGGAACTGCGCCTGTCCCAGGAAGCCGGCTCGTTCCTGGTCAACGACGGCCAGCTGTTCGTGCGTGACACAAAAATCACTGGCTGGCGCGAGAAAGACAACGGCCCGGCGACGTTCAATTCGCCCAAGGAATTCCGTCCGTTCCTGCTGTCCTGGGGCGGTACCGAGACCTACATCGCCAACAGCAAGATCGCCAGTTTCGGCTACGCCAACAGTAAATCCTACGGCGTGAGTATTTCCCAGTACACGCCGAACATGGCCAAGGTGCTCAAGCGCCCTGAGCCGACCGGCTGGATCGTCGGCTCCGAGTTCTCGGACATGTGGTACGGCTTCTACTGCTATGAAACCCGCGACTTCGTGGTCAAGGGCAACACCTACAAAGACAACATCGTCTACGGCATCGACCCCCACGACCGTTCCCACGGTCTGATCATTGCCGACAACACGGTGTACGGGACCAAGAAGAAGCACGGGATCATTATTTCCCGTGAGGTCAACGACAGCTTCATCTTCAACAACCGCAGCTACGACAACAAGTTGTCGGGCCTGGTGATCGACCGTAACAGCGTGAACAACCTGATCGCCCACAACGAGATCTACCAGAACCACACCGACGGCATCACCCTCTACGAGAGTGCCGACAACCTGCTGTGGGGCAACAAGGTCGTCAGCAACCGCCGCCACGGCATCCGCATTCGTAACAGTGTGAACATTCGCCTGTACGAAAACGTCGCCATGGCCAACGGCCTGACCGGCGTCTACGGGCACATCAAGGACCTGAGCAACACCGACCGTGACATCAAGCTCGACCCGTTCGACGCCCAGGTGTCGCTGATCGTGGTCGGCGGTGAACTGGCGGCCAACGGCAGCGGGCCGCTGTCCATCGACTCGCCGCTGAGTGTCGAGTTGTATCGCGTGTCCATGCTCGCCCCGACCAAATCCAGCGGCATCAGCTTTTCGGGGATTCTCGGCGAGCGCCAGGATGAAATTCTCGACCTGCTGGTGCGCCAGCAGAAAGCCGTGCTGATCGACCCCGTCGAACGCCAGACCGAAATGCGGGACTGAGGATAATCTTATGCACCCACACTTGATCAAATTACTCAGCCTGTCGGCCCTGACCGCCGGCATTCTCGCCGCCAGCAGTGGTGCTCGCGCCGATGAGGTCAAAGCGCCTAGCTTCACCGCAGAACCGTGCTGCAGCCTGTGCCCGGCCGCCCACGATGCGAAGAACTACACCACCCGTTATCAGCAGAACTTCACCACCCTGGTACAGGCCCAGGGCGACTGGCTGTTCCGGACCCAGGAAGACCTGCGCACCGAATTCGACACCACGCCCGCCGGCTACAAACGCATGAAACAACTGCACGATGCGTTCAAGAGCAAAGGTGTGGAACTGGTCATCGTGTACCAGCCGACCCGTGGCCTGGTGAACCGCAACAAACTCAACCCGGCGGAGAAAGCCAGCTTCGACTTCGACAAGGCGCTGCAGAACTACAAGACCATGCTCGGTCGTTTCGCGCAGATGGGCTATGTCGTCCCGGACCTTTCGCCGCTGACCAACGAGTCGTTGCCCGACACCCTGCCCGCCCACGATTTCTACTTCCGTGGCGACCAGCACTGGACGCCGTACGGTGCCCAGCGCACGGCGAAAATCGTCGCCGAGAAAGTCAAACAGTTGCCTGAATTCGCCGACATTCCCAAGCGCGAATTCGAGACCAAAAAGTCGGGGCGCATGGGCAAGACCGGAACATTGCACAACATGGCCGGTCAACTCTGTGGCACCAGCTATGCGATCCAGTACATGGATCAGTTCACCACCGAGCCGAAGGGCGAAGCGGGCGATGGCGATCTGTTCGGCGATTCCGGCAATCCGGAAATCACCCTGGTCGGTACCTCCCACAGCGGCAAGAACTACAACTTCGCCGGTTTCCTCGAAGAGGCCATCGGCGCCGACATTCTCAACGTGGCGTTCCCCGGCGGCGGCCTGGAAGGTTCGATGCTGCAGTACCTGGGCAGCGACGAGTTCCAGAAGAACCCGCCGAAGATTCTCATCTGGGAATTCTCGCCGCTGTATCGCCTCGACCAGGAAACCATCTACCGCCAGATGATGGCGCTGCTGGACAACGGTTGCGAAGGCAAGGATGCGCAGATGTCCGGCAGCACCACCCTGAAGCCGGGCAAGAATGAACTGATGGTCAACAGCAAAAACCTGAACCTGCAAAACGGCAGTCACCAGGTCGACATCCGCTTCGCCGACACCTCGGTGAAAACCCTGCAAGCCACCCTCTGGTACATGAACGGACGCCACGAGGACATCAAGATCGAAAAACCGGAAACCTCCGATACCGACGGGCGTTTCGCCTTCGAGTTGCGCACGGACGAAGACTGGGCCACGCAGAATCTGCTGGCCGTCGAAATCCAGGGGCCTGAAAACGCCACCACGCCACAGAAAGTCGAAGCGAAAATCTGCAAACGCAACGTATTCCCGAGCGCCGAACAGCGTACTGCTTCGGTCGGGCAATGAGGTCTGCTATGCGAAATCCGATACTTTCAAAATTGTTGGCACCCACCCTGTTAAGCCTGGCGATGTTCGCCGGTGCAGCGCAGGCTGCGGCGCCACTGCGCCCGCCGCAGGGATACTTCGCGCCGATTGAAAAAATCAAAACCGGCGACAAGAGCGAAGGCTGCGATGCGATGCCGACGCCGTACACCGGCTCGCTGCAATTTCGCAGCAAATACGAAGGTTCGGACAAGGCCCGCGCGACCCTGAACGAGCAGTCGGAAAAAGCCTTCCGCGAAAGCACCGCCGACATCACCAAGATCGAGCGAGGCATCAGTAAGCGCGTGATGCAGTTCATGCGTGACGGCCGCCCGGAACAACTGGAGTGCACGCTGACCTGGTTGACCGCCTGGGCCAAGGCCGATGCGCTGATGTCCAAGGACTTCAACCACACCGGCAAGTCCATGCGCAAATGGGCGTTGGGCAGCATGGCGTCGTCGTACATTCGCCTGAAATTCTCCGACTCCCGTCCGCTGGCCAACCATCAGCAAGAGTCGCAGCTGATCGAAGCCTGGTTCAGCAAGATGGCCGACCAGGTAGTCAGCGACTGGGACAACCTGCCGCTCGACCAGACCAACAACCACTCGTACTGGGCCGCCTGGTCGGTGATGGCCACGTCCGTCGCCACCAACCGTCGCGACCTGTTCGACTGGGCAGTGAAGGAATACAAGGTCGGCGCCAACCAGGTCGACGCCGACGGCTACCTGCCCAACGAACTCAAGCGTCAGCAACGGGCCCTGGCCTACCACAACTACGCCCTGCCGCCGCTGGCGATGATCGCCAGTTTCGCCCAGGTCAACGGTGTGGATTTGCGCCAGGAAAACAACGGCGCATTGAAACGCCTGGGTGATCGCGTGCTCGCCGGGGTGAATGACCCGGATGAGTTCGAGGAAAAGAACGGCAAGGAACAGGACATGACCGACTTGAAGGTCGACTCGAAATTCGCCTGGCTCGAACCGTTCTGCTCGCTCTACACCTGCTCGCCCGAGGTGCTGGCGAAGAAGCACAAGATGCAACCGTTCAAGACCTTCCGCCTCGGCGGTGACCTGACCAAGGTCTACGACCCGGCCAATGAAAAGGGCAGCAAGGGTTCTTGAAGACAGACACAAAACCTGTGGGAGCGAGCTTGCTCGCGATAGCGGTCTGACATTCAACATCGATGTCGACTGACACTCCCTCATCGCGAGCAAGCTCGCTCCCACAGGGTCGGTGTCGAAAGTGAGTTTTGTGAGTTAGCCCCCCGGATTTCCGTGGGGGGTTTGGGGGGGCCGTTGGCCCTTGACTGTTGGTTCAAACAAGGAGAGATCGGGATGGTTTTTTCGTCCAACGTGTTCCTGTTTTTATTCTTGCCGATCTTCCTCGGCTTGTACTATCTGAGCGGGCAACGCTATCGCAATTTGCTGCTGCTGATTGCCAGTTACGTGTTCTACGCCTGGTGGCGTGTGGACTTCCTCGCGCTGTTCGCCGGCGTTACGCTGTGGAACTACTGGATCGGCCTGAAAGTCGGTGCCGCCGGGGTCAGGACCAAACCGGCGCAGCGCTGGCTGCTGCTCGGCGTGGCTGTCGACCTGTGCATCCTCGGCTACTTCAAGTACGCCAACTTCGGCGTCGACAGCATCAACGCAATGATGACGTCGGTGGGCCTGGAACCCTTCATCCTGACCCACGTGCTGCTGCCGATCGGGATCTCGTTCTACGTCTTCGAGTCCATCAGCTACATCATTGACGTCTACCGTGGCGACACCCCGGCGACCCGCAACCTGATCGACTTCGCAGCGTTCGTGGCGATCTTCCCGCACTTGATCGCGGGCCCCGTGTTGCGTTTCCGTGACCTGGCCGACCAGTTCAACAACCGCACCCACACCCTCGACAAGTTCTCCGAGGGCTGCACGCGGTTCATGCAGGGTTTCATCAAGAAAGTCTTCATCGCCGACACCCTGGCGGTGGTGGCCGACCACTGCTTTGCCCTGCAAAACCCGAGCACGGGCGATGCCTGGCTCGGCGCCCTGGCGTATACCGCGCAGTTGTATTTCGACTTCTCCGGTTACAGCGACATGGCCATCGGCCTGGGCTTGATGATGGGTTTCCGCTTCATGGAAAACTTCAAGCAGCCGTACATCAGCCAGTCGATCACCGAGTTCTGGCGGCGCTGGCACATCAGCCTGTCGACCTGGCTGCGTGACTACCTGTACATCACCCTCGGCGGTAACCGCAAAGGCACGCTGATGACCTATCGCAACCTGTTCCTGACCATGCTGCTTGGTGGTCTGTGGCACGGCGCGAACATCACCTACATCGTCTGGGGTGCGTGGCACGGCATGTGGCTGGCGATTGAAAAAGCCATCGGCCTGAACACCTCGCCACGCAGTTTCAACCCGATCCGCTGGGCACTGACCTTCCTGCTGGTGGTGATGGGCTGGGTGATCTTCCGCGCGGAAAACCTGCACGTCGCCGGGCGCATGTACGGTGCGATGTTCAGCTTCGGCGACTGGTCGCTGTCGGAACTCAACCAGGCCAGCCTCACCGGTCTGCAAGTGGCGACCCTGATCGTGGCCTACGTGACCCTGGCGTTCTTCGGCCTGCGCGACTTCTACAACAACCAGCCTCCGGTCAAGACCAAGCCTGCCGTGAGCGTCGACACCGACGGCCCGGCCGCTGCGACACCGGGAACGATCAAGGCCGTGCCTGGAGATAACCCGGCGAGCATCCACCAGCCAGGCTACACCGTCGGCGTCGAAGCCCAGGTGCAACCGGCCTACTGGACCGCTGACTGGTCGCGTTACGTGATGCGTGCGCTGGTGCTGCTGCTGTTCATTGCCTCGATTCTCAAACTCTCGGCGCAGAGCTTCTCGCCGTTCCTTTACTTCCAGTTCTGAGGGATCTGACCATGACCCGCTCATTACGCATCTTCTACATCGCGCTGTTCCTGGTGACCTTGCTGGTGCTCGGTCTGTGGTCGGTGCGCAGCTTCTTCGGCTTCAGCACCAACGCCGATGCGACTGTGCTCAACGGCCGCTGGAGCAAAGCCGTGGAAACGCACTACGACGACGAGTTCCCGATCAAACGCCTGGGCACCAACCTCTGGGCCGCGCTGGATTTCAAACTGTTCAACGAAGGTCGTCCGGGCGTGGTGCTCGGTCGCGACCAGTGGTTGTACAGCGATGAAGAATTCCACCCGGTAGTCAACGAAGAGCTGAACCTGCAAGGCAACTACGCGCTGGTCGAAGGCGTACGCCAGACCTTGAAGGAAAAAGGCGTGCAACTGGTGATGGCGGTGGTGCCGGCCAAGGTGCGCCTGTACCCGGAACACCTCGGTGAAGTGAAACCGGCGAGCATCCACGCCAACCTCTACAAGGACTTCCACCAGCGCCTGGCCGCCGACCGTATTCCGGCCCCTGACCTGCTCGGCCCGCTGCAACAGGCCAAGCAGAATGGCCAGCAAGTGTTCCTGCGCACCGACACCCACTGGACGCCGCAAGGTGCCGAGATCGCCGCCAACCGTCTGGCCAGGACCATTGCCGACAAGTACCCGCTGAGCGGCGAGCCCCAGCGTTTCGTCACTGAACCTGCCGAAACCATTACGCACAAGGGCGACCTGCGTCTGTTCCTGCCACTGGACCCGCTGTTCGAAAACCTGATGCCAAAACAGGAGCAATTGCAGAAGCGCAATACGGTCGTGGCTGAAGATCAATCCGCCGGTGACGACGCGCTGTTCGCCAACACCGAAGTGCCGGTGGCCCTGATCGGCACCAGCTACAGCGCCAACCCCAACTGGAACTTCGTCGGTGCGCTCAAGCAAGCGCTGAACAGCGACGTGGTCAATTACGCCGAAGACGGCCACGGCCCAATTCTGCCGATGCTCAGCTACCTCAAGAGCGACGCCTTCAAGAACAGCCCGCCACAGGTGCTGATCTGGGAGTTCCCTGAACGATATCTGCCCGTGAACAACGAAATCGGCGACGCCGACCCGCAGTGGGTCGCAGAGCTTAAACAAGCCGGCGCCCGCCAACAAAACGTAGCTGCAAACACTAAATCCGAGACGCCCGACCGGGCGCAAAACTGAAAGAGAGGTACACCATGACTTTCACTACAACTCCTCGTCGTCTCGCTAAAAGCTTTGCCCTGGTTGCCGGCCTCAGCGTGCTGTCGGTACAGGCTTTCGCCGCAGGCGACGCCGCCCTGTACGGCCCGACCGCACCGAAAGGCTCGACCTTCGTGCGTATCTACAACGCCGGCAACGCCGAAGTCAGCGCCACCGTCGGCAGCACCAACCTGAGCGACGTCGCGCCACTGTCCAGCACTGACTTCAGCTTCATGCCGGGCGGCGACTACAGCGCCAAGGTTGGCAGCCAGACCCTGCCGGTGAAACTGGCCGGCGACCACTATTACACCCTGGTCAACAACGCCAGCGGCGCCCCGCAACTGATCGAAGAGCCGCCGTTCAAGAACAAACAGAAGTCCCTGGTACGCGTGCAAAACCTCAGCGACAAGGCGCTGACCTTGAAGACCGCCGACGGTAAGACCGACGTGGTCCCGAACGTTGCGCCCAAGGGCCGCGGCGAGCGTGAAATCAACCCGGTCAAGGTCAGCCTGGCCTTGTACGACGGCACCACCAAAGTCGGCGACGTAAAACCGGTCGCCCTGGAACGCGGTGAAGCCGCGGTGCTGTACGTCACCGGCAGCGGCAGCAGCCTGTCGCCGGTCTGGGTGAAACGCCCGGTGTCGACGCGCTAATACATTCGTCTGGCTTGACCCAATCCCTGTGGGAGCGGGCTTGCCCGCGATGAGGCCCTTGAGACCGCCATCGCAGGCAAGCCAGCTCCCACAAGGACCGAGGCGTCAATCCGGACACGGAACAAAAACAAGAGTGAAACGACAGAACGCAGTAGCTCTAACCAATCGATTTTCAAGGAGTAAAAACATGATTCCGGTGATCTTGTCAGGTGGTAGTGGCTCACGTCTTTGGCCGCTTTCCCGTAAGCAATTCCCCAAGCAGTTCCTGGCCCTGACCGGCGAACACACCCTGTTCCAGCAAACCCTGGAACGCCTGGTGTTCGAAGGCATGGATTCGCCAATCGTTGTCTGCAACAAGGACCACCGCTTTATCGTCAACGAGCAGTTGGCCGCGCGCAAGCTGGAAACCCAGCGCATCCTGATGGAACCGTTCGGTCGCAACACCGCGCCGGCCGTGGCCCTGACCGCGTTGATGCTGGTCAATGAAGGTCGCGACGAGCTGATGCTGGTGTTGCCGGCGGACCACGTGCTGGAAGACCAGAAAGCCCTGCAACGCGCCCTGGCCCTGGCCACCGTCGCCGCAGAAAACGGTGAAATGGTGCTGTTCGGCGTGCCGGCCACCAAGCCGGAAACCGGTTATGGCTACATCAAGTCGACCAACGACTCGCTGCTGCCTGAAGGCGTCAGCCGCGTCTCGCACTTCGTCGAAAAGCCCGACGTGAAACGCGCCACCGAGTTCGTCCAGTCCGGTGGTTACTTCTGGAACAGCGGCATGTTCCTGTTCCGCGCCAGCCGCTTCCTTGAAGAGCTGAAGAAGCACGATCCGGACATCTACGACACCTGCGTGCTGACCCTGGAGCGCAGCCACCAGGATGCCGACACCATCACCTTCGACGAAGCCACCTTCGCGTGCTGCCCGGACAATTCCATCGACTACTCGGTGATGGAAAAAACCCAACGCGCCTGCGTCGTGCCGCTGACCGCGGGCTGGAGCGATGTCGGCTGCTGGTCGTCGCTGTGGGAAGTCAATGCAAAAGACGCCAACGGCAACGTCACCAAAGGCGACGTGGTGATCCAGGACAGCAAAAACTGCATGATCCACGGCAACGGCAAGCTGGTGTCGGTGATCGGCCTGGAAAACATCGTCGTGGTCGAAACCAAGGACGCCATGATGATCGCCCACAAGGACAAGGTCCAAGGCGTGAAGCAGATGGTCAACACCCTCAACGAACAGGGCCGCAGCGAAACCCAGAACCACTGCGAGGTCTACCGTCCGTGGGGCTCCTACGACTCGGTGGACATGGGCGGCCGCTTCCAGGTCAAGCACATCTCGGTCAAACCGGGGGCTTGCCTGTCGCTGCAAATGCACCACCACCGCGCCGAGCACTGGATCGTGGTCAGCGGCACCGCCGAGGTGACCTGTGACGAGAACGTGTTCCTGCTGACCGAGAACCAGTCGACCTACATTCCGATCGCTTCGGTTCACCGTTTGCGCAACCCGGGCAAGATTCCGTTGGAGATCATCGAAGTTCAATCGGGCAGCTACCTGGGCGAAGACGATATCGAGCGGTTTGAAGATATCTACGGGCGCTCGACGCCGGTCGAGCGTGGCGTGTCGGTGAAAACCATCGCGCAGTAACGTTCAGTAAAACAGAAGCCCCCATCCAGCCTGCTGCGTTCCCTATCCGCAGCAGGCTGGGCGGGGGCTTTTTTTGTACTGAGTTTTTGTAGTGCCTTGCCTGGCCCCATCGCGAGCAAGCTCGCTCCCACAGGGTGTTGGGGTGATCACGGATTTTGTGCTCGGCTCGGTACACTGTGGGAGCGAGCTTGCTCGCGATGGGGCCAGTCGGCACACCACCGAATCGCCCATCGCCAACCCCACCTGCGCTTAGGTAGGATGACCCTCTCTATTCCCGAGATTTCACGTCATGTTCATCGGCGTCCTGCTGGTCATCACCTGGCTGATCCTGTTGCTGCGCTATCCGGCCAAGGCCTTGCCCGTATCCGTGGCCGCCGCCGTGGGGCTGGGCATCGTCGCCACCTGGGTCATCTGGATGGACCACCACGAACTCAAGCAACTGCAACGCCTGGAGTTACGCATCAGTTACGCGCCACAACAATGTCCCGCTGACCGCCCATTGCAATTGACCCTGAACAACGGCAATGACGTGCCGCTCACTGAGTTGCGCTGGCGGGTCGCGGCTTATGCACCGGGCGATACGGTGAACCTGGCCGACAATCAATACACCGCCCCGCGCTATCGTGGCCCTGGTGAATTGCAGGCCGGTGGTAACTGGGAAGACTGTTTGCCGCTGCCGCCACTGCGCCCTGGCTACCGTCCGGAAACCCTGGAGTTTCGCGCCGAGCGATTGCAGGGTAGTTTTTCCGACTGATCCCTCCCCCCCTCTTTTGCACAAGGAATGCGCCATGCCCGTTGCGTTGATTACCGGTTGCTCCAGCGGCATTGGCCGCGCCCTTGCCGACGCGTTCAAAGTCGCCGGCTATGAAGTCTGGGCCAGTGCGCGCAAGACCGAAGATGTTGCCATGCTGAACGCTGCCGGATTTACCGCTGTGCAACTGGACGTAAACGACGGTGTTGCCCTTGAGCAGTTGAGCGAGCGCATCAACCAGGAGCGCGGTGGTCTCGACGTGCTGATCAACAACGCAGGTTATGGCGCCATGGGACCGCTGCTCGATGGTGGCGTACCAGCCATGCAGCGCCAGTTCGAAACCAATGTGTTCGCCATCGTCGGCGTCACTCGCGCGATGTTTCCCGTGCTGCGCCGGACCAAAGGATTGGTCGTGAATATCGGCAGCGTTTCGGGTGTGTTGGTCACGCCATTCGCCGGCGCCTACTGCGCCTCGAAAGCCGCCGTGCATGCCTTGAGCGATGCCTTGCGCATGGAACTGGCGCCGTTCGGTGTGCGGGTCATGGAAGTCCAGCCGGGAGCCATCGCGTCCAGTTTCGCCAGGAATGCCGGGCACGAAGCCGAGCAACTGATCAGCGAACAGTCGCCATGGTTTCCGCTGCGCGAAGGCATACGCGCCCGGGCCAAAGCCTCTCAGGACAATCCGACCCCGGCCAGTGAATTTGCCGTCGGTTTGCTCAAGGCTGTGCAGCAGGACAAGCCACCGCGACTGATTCGCCTGGGCAATGGCAGCCGCGCGTTGCCGCTGCTGGCGGGTTTGTTGCCCAAGGGTTGGCTCGAGTCCGGGCTGATGAAGCGGTTCGGGCTGCGTGGGCAGCTCTGAGACCACGGTGCCCCTATCGCGAGCAAGCTCGCTCCCACAGGGATTGTGGGTATGAATGCCATCTATGCCACCCAGATGCCCCCTGTGGGAGCGAGCTTGCTCGCGATGGCGCCGGAACAAACACCCCAGAATTCAGGTATCAACATGACCGACTACACCGAATATTTCGACGAAGTGATCCAGGCCCACGTGGCCATCGAACAATGGCTGGCCGAAGAGCGGGACCTGTCCGAACTCGAACAACTGCTGACACGTTTTTCGCCGCAGTTCTCCATGGTCTCGCCGCTCGGCCGGGTGCTGGACTTTGATGCGCTGAACGAATTGTTCTCGCTGGCGGGCGGCAAGAAGCTCGGGTTCCGCATCGAGCTCAGTGAGTTGCGTGGTATTGCGTTGCACGACGGTGGCGCGACCGTGAGTTATCGCGAACAACAGACCGATGCGACCGGGCTGCATTCGGATCGTCGCTCGACCGTGGTGTTCGAGAAGGTGGAAGGCAAGATCCTTTGGCGGCATTTGCAGGAGACGTTTTTCTGATCAACTGTAGGAGCGAGCCTGCTCGCGATGGACGTCAACGATAACGCAGGCATTCAGAAAGCCCGCGTCGCTCTCAGGTTTTTCGCGAGCAGGCTCGCTCCTACAGGGGAATGGGTTATGCCCCATCACCTTGCTTGACCACCACCGTACACGTAATCCCCGCCGCCAACAGCACACCCTCCGGCACTTCATCGATGTGAATCCGCACCGGCACCCGCTGCGCCAAACGCACCCAGTTAAACGTCGGGTTCACATCGGCAATCAGCTCTCGGCTCTCCGGGTTGTCGCGGTCGTAGATGCCACGCGAGATGCTTTCCACGTGGCCCTTGAGTACTTCACCGCTCATCAGTTGCATGTCGGCTTTATCACCCACGCGCACGTGGGGCAGCTTGGTTTCTTCGAAGAAGCCGTAGACCCAGAACGAGTTCATGTCGACCACGGCCATTTTCGCCTCGCCGATGCGCGCGTAGTCGCCGCGATGCACGTTGAGGTTGGTCACGTAGCCGTCCACCGCCGCGCGCACCTCAGTGCGCTTGAGGTTGAGTTCGGCGGCTTCCAGTTGCGCCTGGGCCTGCTGGTAATCAGCCAGGGCCGAGTCGGCGAGGTTACTGGCGTCGTCACGGTTTTCCCGGGAGATCACCAGGTTGTCCATATCGGCGCGACGATGGGCGTTGACCTTGCGCATCTCCCAGGTCGCCTTGCGCGATGCCACCAGACTCTGTGCCTGTTTCACTGCGAGACGGTAGTGCTCGGGGTCGATCTGCATCAGCAAATCGCCCTTCTTCACCAACTGGTTGTCGCGCACCGGCACGTCCACCACTTCGCCGGTGACGTCGGCGGCGACATTGATGATATCGGCGCGCACGCGGCCGTCGCGGGTCCATGGCGTGTTCATGTAGTGCTCCCACAAGGAGCGGCCGATCCACAGCGCGAGAGCCAGCACCAGCAAGGTCGCGAGCAGGCTGAAAAACTTTTTCATCGGGGCATTCTCAGTGATAGAGAGTCAACGGTAGACAGTCAGCGCCAACGCGCCGAACAGAGAGGTAAACAGGCTCAGGCGCAGCAACGCCGGATGCCAGAAAAAACGGTACAGGTCGAACCCGGACAGGAACCGGTCCAGCGCCCAGGAAAGCGCCGCGGCGATGAAAAACATCAGGGTCATGGTCGGCATGTACACGCCGTGGAAGGCGATTTCACGAGGCATGTTCAAGTCCTTGGGGCTGGCTGTTTGCGAAGGCGGCGAGCGGTGATTGCGGATCGAGCAGAGAGGTGCGGATGAAGTGCAGGTAGCTCTTCACCCGGCGCAACGCCGAGGTATCGAAGTGCGGGGCGAAGGGTTCGTCGGTGGACTGCACACGGCTGATCGCGTGATCGACGGCAATCAGCGCGCGTTCGAGATTGCTGCTGTTCGGTTGCAGGAACAGCCGCACCAGCGCACGCCCCATCACCCGGATCGCCTGGCGCCACGGCTGGGATTCGGCATAGGCCGGATGCACCGGCAAAATCGCCTGTTCCTTGCGCAACTCGATGATCGCATGGCCGACTTCCAGCACTACGAACATCCAGCGCAGCAAGTCCCGCTGCACTTGCGGTTGGCCCGCCGCGAAGCCGTAGGCCTGATGCACCAGATCACGGGTCCGGCTTTCGAAACTCGATGCCAATCCCTTGAGCTTGCCGCTGATGGCGTACACCACCTGGCCGCGCAAATCCTGCTCCAGCCGACGCCACAGCCAGCGGCTGTTGGGCGGCAGAATGATCGCCCCGGCCGCTGCACACACCAGCATGCCCAGCACCATGGCGATGTAGTCGTTGATGAAGGTGTAGGGGTTGTAGACCGTGAGGTTGTCCGGCACCGAACCGGTGCTGAAGAAGATCAGCAAACCCAGACCGACGCCGACGTATTGCGGCCGCGAAGTCAGGAACGAGCCCAGCACGATCACCGGCGCGAGCATCACGCACAGCAACGGAAATCCGTCGATCCACGGGAAAATGAAAAACATCTCGACGAAGCCGATCAGCGCCCCGAGCAATGTCCCGCACGCCATCTGAAAGGCCATGCGTTTCGGGTTCGGGGTGGCGGCGGACAGGCCCACCGTCGCGGCGGCAATCAGGGTCATGGTCGCCCCGCTCGGCCAGGCGGTTGCCACCCAATAGCTGCCCAATACCGCCAGAATGAACGCTGCGCGAATTCCCGATGCTGCCGCTGCCATCCAGTTGGTTTGCGGGGTGAACGGCTCGTCCCAGCGCTCCCGTTCGTGACTGTGATCGGCCAGGGAGGCGTGGGTCTGTGCATAACCGTGCAAGTCTTCGACGAAACGATAGAGCAGCTCGTACGCCGTGTGGAAATCCAGTTGCTCGGCATCGCTCGGATCGCTCTGCTGGAACGTTGCCCGCAGACAGCGCACTCGCGCTGGCAAACCTTCCTTGTAGGCGCTCAGCACCATGACCAGACGCGCCGCATCGGCGCTGGTCAGGGCACGACCGCTGAAGCCGTCGAGCAACTCGGCGAGGTCCTGCAGACCCGGCTTGATGGCCACCACCACGGTGTCCGCCGCGCTGCTGCGCAAGCGTTCAAGCAACTGGTGCAAGGCATTGAAGCGCGTGGTGATGCCCATGAACTCACTGTTCAGGCGACTGAGCCGGCCATTGCGCCGACGCATGTGCGGGTCTTCGAACACCGTGACACTGCGCAAGCCTTCCAGGCCCACGGCTTCGGCGATGAAACGCACGTTGCCGGCCTCGAACGCCTCCCGCTGACTGCGACCGCGCAAGCCGTCGGTGACGAACAGGGCGAACACACCAAAGCGCTGATACAAGGCATTGCGCATCGCCGCGCTAGCCGATTGCGGCAGGATGGCGGCACTGATCAGGGTCGAACAGAGAATACCCAACGAGATTTCCAGCACCCGCCAGACCGCCGCCATGAACGCCCCCTCCGGGTGGGCCAGCGCGGGCAAGCCGACCATCGCCGCGGTGTATCCGGCGAGGACGAAACCGTAGGCGCGGAAGTTGCGGCAGCGGGCGGCGCCGGCCGTGCAGATACCGACCCAGATCGCCAACGAACCGAGGAATAGCTCAGTGTTCTGCGCAAACAGGGCGATCAGCGCGACCATCACCGCCGACCCGGCCAGGGTGCCGAGAAAACGATAGAAACTCTTGGCGAACACCTGGCCGCTTTGCGGCTGCATGACAATGAACACGGTGATCATCGCCGTACGCGGTTGCGGCAGCTCCAGGCGCATGGCCAGCCATAACGCCAGGAATGCCGCGAACAGTACCTTGAAAATGTAGACCCAAGTCACGCCGTCGCTGCGTGCCCAGTCGAAGAAACCCCGGCGCCATTCCAGGGAGTACAGCCAGCGCAAGGGTGCGGGCAAGGGAGTCATGAAATCCTGCTCAATAAAAATAAGGTCAGACTCAGGACCTGTGGGTTCGTGTTCAACGCAAAAGGCTCGGGGTTTTCGGCACTTGAGTCTGTTCGGCGTTCGGCACGTCAATACCGGCACCGAGACCACCGCCCAACGCCGTCACCAGTTCGGCATGGGCACTGAGGCGCGCCGCCTGAACCTGCTGCTGCACTTGCTGCTGCTTGAACAACAAGGTCTGGGCATTGAGCACGTTGAGGTAGTCGGTCAGGCCACGCTGGTAGGCGATCATGGCGATGTCGTAGGTCTTCTGCGCAGTGGCCACCGACTCGGCGGCGAAAGCCTGCTGTTTGTCCATGGATTCGCGGCGGATCAACTGGTCAGAGATGTTTTTCAGGGCATTGACCAGGGTCTGGTTGTACTTGGCCACGGCGATGTCATAACCCGCCGAGGCTTCGCCCAACTCCGAGCGCAAGCGCCCGCCATCGAAGATCGGTAACGAAATCGCCGGCCCCACGCTGTAGTTGAGTTTCTTGCCGGTCAAGAACTCCAGGGCTCCACCGCCGGTGGCCATGTAGCCAAGGCTGCCGACCAGATCGACGTTCGGGTAGAAACCGGCATGGGCGACATCGATACCCCGCGCCTGCGCCGCCACTTGCCAACGGCTGGCGACCACGTCCGGGCGTTGGCCGAGCAATTGCGCCGGCAGCGACGACGGCAGTTTCAGTGGCGCACCCAGTGACAGCGTCGGCCGCTGCAACTGCGCGCCCTCCCCCGGGCCCTTGCCGGCGAGGGCGGCGAGCTGGTTGCGGCTCAAGGCGATTTCTTCGTCGAGGGCGTCGATCTGACGATGGGTTTCCGGCAGCGGTGTTTCAGCCTGGCTGACTTCGAAATGGGTACCGATGCCGCCGTCCAGGCGCTTCTGTGCCAGATCGAGAATCTGCTGTTGCTGCTTCAAGGTCGCTTCAACGATGTCCCGCTGGGCGTAATGCAACGACAACTCGATGTAGACCCGTACGATGTTGTCCTGCAATTCGAGCTGGGCCTGACGCGCTTCGGCAACGCTCATGTGCGCCATGTCCACGGCGCGCTCGGTGGCATTGCTTT
Organism: Pseudomonas sp. PDM30; assembly: GCF_019218985.1. Classification (NCBI taxonomy): domain Bacteria; kingdom Pseudomonadati; phylum Pseudomonadota; class Gammaproteobacteria; order Pseudomonadales; family Pseudomonadaceae; genus Pseudomonas; species Pseudomonas sp. PDM30. Next base: position 137,417 of record NZ_JAHUWM010000001.1, on the reverse strand, counting down.
CGCGGCCCCAGAGGTCGAGGGCATAGCTGAAACCCAGCGCTGCGTTATTGTCCCAAGTGGTGCTGTTGGCCAGCTCACCGGGGCCATAGAACTGGTCGGTAGGCCAGTTGTGACGCTTGAGGGTGGACTCGCCATTGATCTGCAGCGATTCGGCCGCTTCGGCCACGCCGGCCATGGACCTGGCCTGACGCACCCGGGCGGCGGCCATGGCCAGCGTCGGGCTGTCTTGCAGGGCGAGGTCGATCCAGCGATTCAGTTGCGGGTCGCCGTAGGCTTGCCACCATTGTGCAGTGGGCCAGTGGGCATCCTGCGCGGCGCTCTGGATCGCTTCGTCGGTAGCCAGTGAGTTGGCCTCCAGCGCCTTGCCCTGTGGGGCAATACCTCCGGTTCCGATGCAGCCGCTGATTGCCAGGGTTAAAGCCAAAACACTGAGCGGCTGAAGCGCTCTGCTGATGCGACGCGGCACTGCTGCGATTTCCTGAAATAGGGGGAGGTACACGTTTTTTGGAAACAGCGCCGCATTTGTGGGAGCGAGCTTGCTCGCGATAGCGGAGCCACATTCAACATCTGTGTTGGCTGAACCGCCGCCATCGCGAGCAAGCTCGCTCCCACAGGTTGTGCGGCTGGGGCCGTGCCCCCGGTTTGCCAAGTTGCGCAATTCTATGGGGCGGCCTGAATGGCGATAAGCTGGGATTCCTGTGAATCTTTGTTACCGTTAACGAGATAATCCGTTGGTAGATCTTTAGTCGCCTGTAAATAAACAGAAACTTCGTGTCACAATTTGTCATTCGACGAGAGAGCACCCCATGGACACTTTGCAAAACATGCGCGCCTTCAGTTATGTGGCCGAAGCCGGCAGCTTCACCGCCGCCGCCGTGCAACTGGACACCACCACGGCCAACGTCTCGCGCGCGGTCTCCAACCTGGAAGCCCACCTGCAAACCCGCCTGCTCAACCGAACGACCCGCCGCATCGCCCTGACCGAAGCCGGCAAGCGCTACCTGTTGCGCTGCGAACAGATCCTGGCCTACGTCGAAGAAGCCGAAGCCGAGGCCAGCGACGCCCACGCACGCCCGGCCGGGCAACTGAAAGTGCACACCATGACCGGCATCGGCCAGCACTTCGTGATCGACGCCATCGCCCGCTACCGCAAGACCCACCCGGACGTGACCTTCGACCTGACCATGGCCAACCGCGTGCCGGACCTGCTCGACGAGGGTTACGACGTGTCCATCGTCCTCGCCAGCGAACTGCCGGATTCGGGTTTCGTCTCCCAGCGCCTGGGCATCACCTACAGCATCGTTTGCGCCTCGCCGGCCTACGTCAAAGCCAACGGCTGCGCACAAAAACCCAGCGACCTGCTCAACCACGCCTGCCTGCGCCTGGTCAGCCCGGTGATTCCGCTGGAGAAATGGGCCTTCGACGGCCCTGATGGCCAGGAAATGGTCACCATCAACAGCTCACCCTTCCTGGTGAACTCCGCCGACGCGATGAAAACCGCGATCATCAGCGGCATGGGCGTTGGGGTGCTGCCGCTGTACGCCGCGATAGAAGGCCTGCGCAACGGCACACTGGTGCGCGTGATGCCCAACTACCGCTCCCAGGAACTGAACCTGTATGCGATCTACCCGTCGCGCCAGTACCTGGATGCGAAGATCAAGACCTGGGTCGAGTATTTGCGTGGATCGTTGCCGGAATTGCTGGCGGCGCATCAGGCGGAATTGGCGGCGTATGAATTGAGCGGGAGCCTGGGTGGGGTTCGGGTGGCGAATTGATGGATGCCCAAACCCGGCTCACATCAGATTGATTCATTGTGGGAGCGAGCCTGCTCGCGATAGCGTTCTCACATTCAAATCTCTGTGAGCAGATACACCGCCATCGCGAGCAAGCTCGCTCCCACAGTTGGATTTGCATCAATCTGTCAGAAATTGGCCGGCTGTCAGGCTGCCTTCGCGAGCAAGCCCGCTCCCACATTTTGAATTATGCACGGTCAGGAAAATCAGGCCGGCCGGTAGGCCGCCTCGCTTTTGCTTTTGCGGTACACGCCCCCTCGAGAGGCTGAGCGCAGGTTCTGCGGAGTGGGCAACCCGGCATGGATGCCGGGTTAGCCGCCCCCGGCCATGGATGGCCGATGGCGGCGGGCCCACGGAGCAGGACCGGAGCGAGGGCACCCTGAGCCTAAGCGAAGGGCCGAACGTCAGGGGCAAGAGCCCTTGGTTACTTGGGGCTTTTCCAAGTGACCCGCCGTAAGGGCGGAACCGATAGCCGCCGTGACCGAAGAAACGGATATGCACACGGTCACCCACAACATGGTCGGCCCAGAGGCCGCCAAGACCAAACCAAACCGCAAACTGACAGCGCCGTCAGTTAGCCGTCACCCTCCTGACCGGCAAACAGGTTTATAAAGGAAACTACCTTACCCACCTACCGACCACTCAGCCCCGGCGCCCCACTCGCATGCGAATCCAGAAAAAATCCGCCCTGCTCGTCGCCCTTCTGATCGTCCTGGCAGCGCTGGGCCTGTGGTACGCCACCAAACCGGCCAAGGCCAAACTCGCCACCCCCACCGCCATCCCGGTGCGCGTGGTCGCCGTCGCCGAAAAAGACGTACCGCGCTACGTCAGCGGCATCGGTTCGGTACTGTCCCTGCACAGCGTCGTGGTCCGCCCGCAAATCGACGGCATCCTCACCAGATTGCTGGTCAAGGAAGGCCAACTGGTGAAAAAAGGCGACCTGCTGGCCACCATCGACGACCGGTCGATCCGCGCCAGCCTCGACCAGGCCCGGGCACAACTGGGCGAAAGCCAGGCGCAACTGCAAGTGGCGCTGGTCAACCTCAAGCGCTACAAGCTGTTGAGTGTCGACGACGGCGTGTCCAAGCAGACTTACGACCAGCAACAAGCCCTGGTCAACCAGCTCAAGGCCACCGCCCAAGGTAACCAGGCCTCGATTGACTCCGCCGAGGTACAGCTTTCCTACACACAAATTCGCTCCCCGGTTAGCGGTCGTGTCGGCATTCGTACCGTCGACGAAGGCAACTTCCTGCGCATGACCGACACCCAAGGCCTGTTCACCGTGACCCAGATCGACCCGATCGCTGTGGAATTCTCCCTGCCGCAGCAAATGCTGCCGACCCTGCAAGGCCTGATCAACGACCCACAGCACGCCCGGGTCAAGGCCTACATCGGGGCCGACACCGACGGCGAAACCGGCAACCTGCTCGGCGAAGGTCACCTGACCCTGATCGACAACCAGATCAACGCCAACACCGGCACCATCCGCGCCAAAGCCGAATTCGACAACGACGCACAGAAACTCTGGCCGGGCCTGCTGGTGACGGTAAAGATTCAGACTGCCCTGGATAAAGATGCGCTGGTGGTGCCGCCGACAGTCGTACAACGCGGCCTCGACCAGCACTTCGTGTACCGGGTCAATGGGGACAAGGTCGAAGCCGTGCAGGTGCAGATGGTCTATCAAGGCAGCGGCCAGGACATCATCAAGGGTGTGAAGCCGGGTGATGTACTGGTCAGCGATGGTCAGTCGCGGCTCAAGCCCGGCGCTACTGTGCAAGTGCTGACCGAGCCACCTCAAGTGGTGCGATCGGAGGCGGCGCAATGAAGGGCCATGGTTCGATTTCAGCCTGGTGCATCGACCACCCGGTGGCCACGGTCCTGCTGACGTTCGCCCTGGTGCTGCTGGGTGTCATCGCGTTTCCGCGCCTGCCGGTAGCGCCGTTGCCGGAAGCAGAATTCCCGACCATCCAGGTGGCCGCGCAACTGCCCGGCGCCAGCCCGGAAACCATGGCTTCCTCGGTGGCCACACCCCTTGAAGTGCAATTCAGTGCCATTCCCGGCGTAACCCAGATGACCTCGAGCAGTGCACTGGGCTCGACCAACCTGACCCTGCAATTCACCCTCGACAAGAGCATCGACACCGCCGCCCAGGAAGTGCAGGCGGCGATCAACACCGCCGCGGGCAAACTGCCCAAGGACATGCCGAACCTGCCGACCTGGCGCAAGGTTAACCCGGCCGACAGCCCGGTGCTGATCCTCAGCGTCAACTCCTCGCTGATGCCTGGCCCTGAGCTCAGCGACCTGACGGAAACCCTGTTGTCCCGTCAGCTCAGTCAGGTCGACGGTGTAGGCCAGGTCGTCATCACCGGTCAGCAGCGTCCGGCGATCCGTGTCCAGGTGTCCGCCGACAAACTCGCCGCCATCGGCCTGACCCTGGCGGACATTCGCCTGGCGATCCAGCAGACCAGCCTCAACCTGGCCAAAGGGGCGCTGTACGGCGAATCAAGCATTTCAACCCTGTCGACCAACGACCAGTTGTTCCACCCCGACGAATATAGCCAGTTGATCGTTTCCTACAAGGACGGTGCACCGGTTCACCTCAAGGATGTCGCGAAAGTTGTCAACGGTTCGGAAGATGCCTACGTTCAGGCGTGGGCGGGTTCGCAACCGGGCGTGAACCTTGTGATTTTCCGCCAGCCAGGCGCCAACATCGTCGAGACCGTGGATCGCATTCAGGCCGCGCTGCCGGCGCTGCAAGCGATGTTGCCCGCCTCGGTGCAGGTCAAGGTGTTGATCGACCGCACCCAGACCATCCGCGCCTCGCTGCACGAGGTGGAAATCACCTTGATGATCGCTGTGATGCTGGTGGTGGCGGTGATGGCGCTGTTCCTGCGCCAACTGTCGGCCACGCTGATCGTGTCGGCAGTGCTCGGTGTGTCGCTGATCGCCAGCTTTGCGCTGATGTACGTCATGGGCTTCAGCCTGAACAACCTCACGCTGGTGGCGATCGTGGTCGCCGTGGGCTTTGTGGTGGACGATGCGATCGTGGTGGTGGAGAACATTCACCGGCATCTGGAAGCCGGCGACGGCATGCGCGAGGCGGCGATCAAGGGCGCCGGCGAGATCGGTTTTACCGTGGTGTCGATCAGTTTCTCGCTGGTGGCGGCGTTCATTCCGCTGCTGTTCATGGGCGGTGTGGTCGGCCGGCTGTTCAAGGAATTCGCCCTGACCGCCACCTCCACCATCATGATTTCGGTGGTGGTTTCGCTGACGTTGGCACCGACCCTCGCTGCGCTGTTCATGCGCGCGCCCGTGCATCATGCCCACGACAAACCGGGCTTTGGCGAGCGTCTGCTGGCATGGTACGAAAAAGGCCTGCGCCACGCCCTCGCCCATCAGCGCTTGATGATCGGCGTGTTCTGCCTGTCACTGGGCCTGGCCGTTGCCGGGTACATTCTGATCCCGAAAGGTTTCTTCCCGATCCAGGACACCGGTTTCGTCCTCGGCACCACCGAAGCCGCTGCCGACATTTCCTACGGCGACATGGTGAAAAAACACCTGGCAATGGCGGAAATCGTCGCCGCCGACCCTGCGGTGGAAACGTTCTCGCACTCGGTCGGGGTTTCCGGCAGCAACCAGACCATCGCCAACGGCCGCTTCTGGATCACCCTGAAAAAACGCAGCGACCGCGATGTCTCGGCCAGTCAGTTCATTGACCGGATTCGCCCGCAACTGATGAAAGTCCCAAGTATAGTCCTGTACCTGCGTGCAGGGCAAGACATCAACCTCAGCTCCGGCCCGAGCCGCGCCCAGTACCAATACGTGCTCAAGAGCAACGACGGTGCGACCCTCAGCACCTGGACCCAACGCTTGACGGAAAAACTGCGCAGCAACCCGGCGTTCCGCGATATTTCCAACGACCTGCAACTGGGCGGCAGCATCACCCACATCAGCATCGACCGTAGCGCCGCTGCACGTTTCGGCCTCACCGCCAGTGACGTCGACGAAGCCCTGTACGATGCTTTCGGCCAGCGTCAGGTCAATGAATTCCAGACCCAGATCAACCAGTACAACGTGATCCTGGAACTGGATACCAAGCAGCGCGGCAAGGCCGAAAGCCTCAACTACTTCTACCTGCGCTCGCCCCTGAGCGGGGAAATGGTGCCGCTGTCGGCCCTGGCCAGGTTCGATGCGCCGACTGTCGGCCCGCTGTCCATCGCCCATGACGGGATGTTCCCCGCCGCCAACCTGTCGTTCAACCTGGCCCCCGGTGTGGCACTGGGCGATGCGGTGATCATGCTCAACCAGGCCAAGGCCGACATCGGCATGCCGACCGCCATCAGCGGTAATTTCCAGGGCGCGGCCCAGGCGTTCCAGAGCTCGCTGGCCAGCCAGCCATGGCTGATCCTGGCGGCGCTGTTGGCGGTGTACATCATTCTCGGCGTGCTCTACGAGAGCTTCGTGCACCCGCTGACGATCATTTCGACCTTGCCTTCGGCGGGCCTCGGCGCGGTGATCATGCTGTGGATTTGCGGCCAGGACTTTTCGATCATGGCGCTGATCGGGCTGGTGTTGCTGATCGGTATCGTGAAAAAGAACGGCATCCTGATGATCGACTTCGCCCTCGAAGCGCAGCGCAATGGCGGAATGTCGCCCGAGGACGCAATTTTCAAGGCCTGCATCACACGGTTCCGGCCGATCATCATGACCACCCTCGCCGCCCTGCTCGGCGCTCTGCCGTTGATGCTCGGCTATGGCACCGGTGCCGAGCTGCGCCAGCCCCTGGGGATCGCGGTGGTCGGCGGTTTGCTGGTGAGCCAGGCGCTGACGCTGTTCACCACACCGGTCATATACTTGTGGCTTGAGCGGCTATTCCATCGACCTAAACCTGCGCCAGAACCGGTGCTGGCGACCACAGACTGAGGCGGGGTCATGCGCGTTCTGATTATCGAAGACGAAGAAAAAACCGCGGATTATCTACATCGCGGCCTGACGGAACAGGGTTTCACCGTGGATCTGGCCCGCGATGGTGTGGAAGGTCTGCACCTTGCGCTAGAGAGCGACTACGCGGTGATCGTCCTCGACGTCATGCTGCCGGGCCTCGACGGCTTCGGTGTGTTGCGCGCCCTGCGTGCGCGCAAGCAAACCCCGGTGATCATGCTCACCGCCCGCGAGCGTGTGGAAGACCGCATCAAGGGCTTGCGTGAAGGCGCCGATGACTATCTGGGCAAACCGTTTTCCTTCCTTGAGCTGGTGGCACGCCTGCAAGCGCTGACCCGGCGCAGCGGCGGTCATGAACCGGTGCAAGTGAGCATCGCCGACCTGTGGATAGATTTGATCAGCCGCAAGGCCACCCGCGCCGGTACACGCCTGGACCTGACCGCCAAGGAGTTCTCGCTGCTCAGCGTACTGGCCCGGCGCCAGGGTGAAATCCTCTCGAAAACCGCCATTGCCGAGATGGTCTGGGACATCAATTTCGACAGCGACGCCAACGTCGTCGAAGTCGCGATCAAACGTCTGCGGGCCAAGCTCGACGGGCCGTTCGAAGAGAAACTGCTGCACACCATTCGTGGCATGGGTTATGTGCTGGAGAGCCGTGGTGTCCAGTAATTCCATCGCCCTGCGTCTGAGCGCAATGTTCACGCTGGTGGCGCTGCTGGTGTTCCTGCTGATCGGCTGGGCGCTGTACCAGCAGGTCGACAAGGGCCTGGGCCTGCTGCCAGAAGCCGAACTCGATGCGCGCTACAGCGTGCTCGAATCCACGGTCGGCCGTTACGGCACGCCAGAGCACTGGGTGAAGATCAACAACAAGCTCAACCTGCTGAGCGAAGAAGACAAGCGCATCAGTTTCTGGATCATCAGCGGCGATCCACACTACGAATACGGCAACCTGACCTCGCAGATCCGTGCCTTTGCCCAAGGCCCGCTGGGTACGCGCGACATGCATCTGCCGGAGCACCCGTATCCGCTGAAAGTGCTGGTCAGCGAGTTCCCGGCCAAGGACCAGCGCCCAGCGTTGCGCTTCATGATCGCCATCGACACCGAAACGTTTTTCCATACCCAGCATCACCTGCTGGTCGCACTGATCAGCCTGGCGATTGCCGGTGTTCTGCTGGCCTCGGCACTGGGTTATTGGGTGGCGCGGATCGGGCTCAAGCCGCTGATCAAACTGTCCCAGGAAGCCCAGCGCCTGGCCCCGCCGTTGCGCTCGGGGCGCTTGCGATTATCACCGTTGCCGCCGGAACTCGATCAATTCGTCAGCTCGTTCAACTCGACCCTGGAACGGGTCGAGCAAGCCTACTCGCGCCTTGAGTCATTCAACGCCGATGTCGCCCACGAACTGCGCTCGCCACTGACCAACCTGATCGGCCAGACCCAGGTCGCATTGACCCGTGGGCGCTCCGCCGAGCACTACTTCGAAGTGCTGCAATCGAACCTCGAAGAGCTTGAGCGACTGCGTTCGATCATCAACGACATGCTGTTTCTCGCCAGCGCCGACCAGGGCAGCAAGGCGACCAAGCTCACCTCAACCTCGCTGGCCGATGAGGTGGCCACGACCCTGGAATATCTGGATTTCATTCTCGAAGACGCTCAGGTCCAGGTTGAGGTCAGTGGTGACGCGCAGGTGCGCATCGAGATCGCCCATCTGCGCCGGGCATTGATCAACTTGCTGAATAATGCGGTGCAGCACACCGCGCCTGGGCAGGTGATTCAAGTGCGGATCGAAGCCCAGGAGCATCAAGTCAGCATCGGCGTCGCCAACCCGGGTTCGCCGATTGCCAACGAACATCTGCCGCGCCTGTTCGAACGCTTCTACCGGGTCGATGCGTCACGCAGCAACAGCGGCCACAATCACGGTCTGGGGCTGGCCATCGTCAAGGCAATTGCGCTGATGCATGGCGGCGATGTGTTCGTGCGCAGTGATCATGGGATGAATACGTTCGGCATACACCTTCCCGTCTGACGGGCACAACCCCTGTGGCGAGGGGGCTTGCCCCCGTTGGGCTGCGCAGCGGCCCCAAAATCTGCAACCACGATTTATCTGATACACCTTGCATACCGGATTTACGACGGCTTCGCCGCCGAACGGAGGCAAGCCCCCTCGCCACAGTGAATGTGTGCTCCCTCCTATCGATCTTTGCTTTTGCTGCAACAGTCCTTTCATGAATCCGCTCTTTTTCCCCTCGCCCCATATCCTTATCTTTGCCCGCACCAAACAGCACTTGCCAAGCAAGAAGGTTTTAAAAATGTCCAACAGTATGGGTATTGCCAGCGCTTTCGTTTTGTCCTCTTTGTTCCTGTCGCCATTGGCGATGGCGGAAGAATCGCAGACTTTCGTCGCGCATAACGCCGCACGCGCTGCAACGTTCGAAGAGCATCAGATCGGGATGACGGCCAAGGCTGCTCAAGACTCCCAAGCCCCGCAGGCATCCAGCATCCAGGCCCAGCCACTGGCCGAGAAAGACAGCTGATCCGCACCGATCACACCCGTTTCCCTCGACACTTTTCATCGGCTCTTCCCTTTGAGAAGTTGTCTTCGAAGCCGCTGCTGTCAGCGGCTTTTTTTATAGTGGCGACTCGGCCTTCATTGCAATTTGCGCAACGAAAGTCACTGACGCCCACACCCAAGATCAATCGTTCGAGGGAACGATTCACTCGGCTGCTACGTTTATGCAACTACGCTTAGAGCGTCCCTTTAGCAGACGTCAGCCCTATGACCGCAAGCCGCACCGCACATTTTCAAGGCCCGACCGGGCGACCCGAGATCATGGTGATCTTCGGCAGTACCCTGACCGTCATCTCGATCCTGTGCATCGTCACTTTCCTGCTGATCCGCGAACACGCCTACGCCCAGCAGACCGCCACACGCAGCGCGACCACCATTGCGCAACTGATCGATACCGATGTCCTGCGTACGGTCGAGCTCTATGACTTGACCTTGCAGGGCCTGATCGCCGCCGCCCAACGGGACGACCTTAAACAGGTTGCACCGCAGATCCGTCATCTGGTGCTGTTCGACCGCTCCACCACTGCGCGCTACAAGGGCGACATCCTGCTGCTGGACAAGCACGGCGACGTGCTGGCCGACTCATCATTGATCGAGCCGAAACCGGGCAACTTCGCTGACCGCGATTACTTCCTGGCCCATGCCTTCAATCGCGACACAGGCATGTTTATCAGCCGACCGTTCAAGCCACGCTGCGACTGCGATGACAGCGACGAATGGCGCATCAGTTTCAGCCGGCGCATTTCTTCGCCCACGGGTGAGTTTCTGGGTGTCGCGGTGGCGTCGATGCGCATGAGCTACTTCGACCAACTGTTCAACAGCCTCGACATCGGCAACGGCAGTACGCTGGGCATCATCAACGATGACGGGATCCTCCTGGCGCAGAAACCGTACCGGGAGCAAAACGCCATCGGCAAAAGCCTCTCCAGCCGTCCCAACGTCGTACGCATGCTGCGCGAGCGCAGTGGTACCTTTGAAAGCGTGTCGAGTGTCGATCATCAACGGCGCCTGTACACCTTTACCCGGGTCGGCAATCTGCCGCTGACCGTCATCGTGGCCCTTTCCATCGACGAAGTGTTCGCCACCTGGAACCGCACGGCCTATGTGATCAGCGGTGCAACAGGGGTCTTGTGCATTGGCCTGTTGTGGCTGACCTGGCTGCTCTGCCGCGAGCTGCGACGGCGCCAAAGTGCCGAGCAGGAATTGGCGCAACTGGCGGCCACCGATGCCTTGACCGGCGTGGCCAACCGTCGATCCCTTGATCAGACCCTGCGCCATGAATGGTTTCGTGCGCAGCGCAGTGGCAGGCCGTTGTCGTTGCTGATGATAGATGCCGATCACTTCAAGGCCTTCAATGACCGGCACGGGCATCAGGCCGGCGACGAAGCCTTGCGGGCGTTGGCCGAGGTCCTGCGCGCCAATGTCCATCGCCCGACGGATCTGGTGGCGCGCTATGGCGGCGAGGAGTTTTCGGTGGTCCTGGCCGAAACTGACAGTGAAGGCGCGAAGCAGATCGCCGAGTACATCCGCGAGGCGGTGCAGAAACTGCCACTGGTGGACGCCGGTGAGCCGCCGATGAGTGTGAGTATCGGTATTGCCACCTGGACGGCGGCCAGCGATATCAACCTGGAGCAATTGCTGTTCAGTGCCGACAAGGCGCTGTATCAGGCCAAGGAAGGTGGGCGTAACCGGGTGGTGTGTGCCGAATAGGACTTTCATTGGATGGGAGGACGCCATCGCGAGCAAGCTCGCTCCCACAGGGGAATGCAATCAACTGTGGGAGCGAGCTTGCTCGCGATGAGGTCAGCCCAGGCACTACAAACTTCGGACATAAAAAAAGGCCACCCGAAGGTAGCCTTTAAAAAACTAGAGAGGTTTTTTGCTTACACGGCCGCAACCGGACGCATGTAAGAGATCGGTGCGGTGCTGGCGTCTTCGAACGTCACGACTTCCCAGGCATCTGTCTGCTCAATCAACTTGCGCAGCAGCTGGTTGTTCAGTGCGTGGCCGGACTTGAAGCCCTTGAACTCACCAATCAGGCTATTGCCCAGCAGGTAGAGGTCACCAATTGCATCGAGAATCTTGTGCTTCACGAATTCGTCTTCATAGCGAAGGCCGTCTTCGTTCAGTACGCCATCGGCGTCGACCACAATAGCGTTTTCAACGCTGCCGCCGAGTGCGAGGTTGTGCTTGCGCAGGTACTCGATGTCACTCATGAAACCGAAAGTACGGGCGCGGCTGACTTCTTTTACGAACGAAGTGCTGGAAAAATCCACGCTTGCACTTTGGGTGCGGTCCCGGAAAACCGGGTGATCGAAATCGATCTCGAAGCTCACCTTGAACCCTTCGAAAGGGACGAAAGTGGCGCGCTTGTCGCCGTCTTCCACTGTCACTTCACGCAGGATGCGGATGAATTTCTTGGCGGCGTCCTGTTCTTCCAGGCCTGCCGATTGAATCAGGAATACGAAGGGTCCAGCGCTGCCATCCATGATCGGGACTTCGGACGCGGAGAGCTCGACGTAGGCGTTATCGATGCCCAGGCCAGCCATGGCCGAGAGCAAGTGCTCTACCGTGTCCACTTTGACGTCGCCATTGATCAGCGTGGTCGACATAGTGGTTTCACCGACGTTTTCCGCGCGGGCAGGAATTTGCACCACAGGGTCGAGGTCAGCGCGACAAAACACAATGCCAGTGTCGACAGGCGCAGGCTTGAGGGTCAGGTAGACCTTCTCCCCGGAGTGCAGGCCTACACCTGTGGCACGGATAATATTTTTCAGTGTGCGTTGTTTAATCATGGCTTGGGCCGCTTCAGCGCAAATTGCGAACTGGTATCAACAAAGGCTGGCGATGATAGCAGACCACGCCTTTGCTGAACACCAATCACCTTCATAGCCCTGATACATTCCATCAATCGGCCTGACGACGCAGGAAAGCCGGGATGTCCAGGTAGTCCAGATCATCTTGCGGATTCATCTTCGCGGCAGTCGCAGCACCGGCCTGAGCCTGGTTGCGCATGACGGTCGGACGGTCCAGGTCACGGTAGTTCACCGCTGGAGCTTCCTGACGAACAGGGGCCTGTTGTTGTGGCTGTGCAGCCATCGAGGTGTGGACGGTGTTGTCGATGACCTTCACAGGCTTCTCGATTTTAGCGCCCAGACCTGTGGCAACGACAGTCACGTGCAGCTCGTCGCGCATGTCCGGATCGATAACGGTACCGACCTTGACCATCGCGTGCTCGGAGGCGAATGCCTCGATGATGCTACCCACGTCGGAGTATTCACCCAGGGACAGATCCGGACCGGCGGTAATGTTCACCAGGATGCCGCGAGCGCCTTGCAGGTTCACGTCTTCCAGCAGCGGGTTGCGGATGGCCGCTTCGGTGGCTTCGCGTGCACGGTTCGGACCGCTGGCGCAGCCAGTGCCCATCATCGCCATGCCCATTTCGCTCATCACGGTACGCACGTCGGCGAAGTCGACGTTGATCATGCCCGGACGCTTGATGATGTCGGAGATACCGCGGACGGCACCGGCCAGTACATCGTCTGCCTTGGCGAAAGCCGACAGCAGGCTGGCGTCTTTACCGAGGATGGTCAGCAGCTTCTCGTTGGGAATGGTGATCAACGAGTCGACGCTTTCGGAGAGCATACGGATGCCTTCGTCGGCGATCTGCATACGCTTGCGGCCTTCGAACGGGAACGGACGGGTCACGACCGCAACGGTCAGGATGCCCATTTCCTTGGCCACTTCGGCGATGATCGGCGCAGCACCGGTACCGGTACCGCCGCCCATGCCAGTGGTGATGAACACCATGTTGGTGCCCTGCAGCACTTCGGCAATGCGCTCACGGTCTTCCAGAGCGGCTTGACGGCCGACTTCAGGGTTGGCGCCAGCGCCCAGACCCTTGGTCACGCCGGTGCCCAGTTGCAGGATGGTCCGCGCGCCGATGTTTTTCAGCGCTTGAGCATCGGTGTTGGCGCAGATGAACTCGACGCCTTCGATGTTGCTCTTGACCATATGGTTGACAGCGTTGCCGCCGCCACCGCCGACACCGATAACTTTGATTACCGGGCTTGCGGGGATGTTGTCTACGAGTTCGAACATTTTCCCTCTCCTTTACATTCTCTAGTTTTTTCGCCTACTGCGTGCTTCGGTGTAACGGTATTGCGGTAAATCTTCAGAAATTGCCCTGGACCCACTTCTTCAGGCGGTCCAGCAGCGGAGCCTGTGGCTCTTCGTTGCTGTAGCTGTCGCGACTGCCGATGCCCGAGAACGAGATGCCGTCGGACTGCTTCTGCAGGCCGTACATCAACAGGCCGACGCCGGTGGAATAGATCGGGTTGCGTACCACGTCATCCAGACCTTTCACGCCGTGAGGCACGCCCAGGCGCACCGGCATGTGGAAGATTTCCTCGGCCAGTTCGGTAGCGCCTTCCATCTTCGAAGTACCGCCGGTCAGCACGATGCCGGCCGGGATCAGGTCTTCGTAGCCGCTGCGGCGCAGTTCGGCCTGGATCAGCGTGAACAGCTCGTCGTAGCGCGGCTCGACCACTTCGGCCAAGGCCTGGCGGGACAGTTCGCGCGGCGGACGATCGCCAACGCTTGGCACCTTGATGGTTTCACCGGCACCGGCCAGTTTGGCCAGGGCACAGGCGTAGCGGATCTTGATTTCTTCGGCGTACTGGGTCGGAGTGCGCAACGCCATGGCGATGTCGTTGGTCACCTGGTCACCGGCAATCGGGATTACCGCGGTGTGACGGATCGCGCCTTCGGTGAAGATCGCGATGTCGGTAGTACCGCCACCGATGTCCACCAGGCACACGCCCAGCTCTTTCTCATCATCGGTCAGTACCGAGTACGCGGAAGCCAGTTGCTCGAGAATGATGTCGTCGATTTCCAGACCGCAGCGGCGCACGCATTTTTCAATGTTCTGTGCGGCGTTGACGGCGCAGGTGACCACGTGGACCTTGGCTTCCAGACGTACGCCGGACATGCCCAGCGGTTCGCGGACGCCTTCCTGGTTATCGATTACGTAATCCTGCGGCAGGGTGTGCAGCACGCGCTGGTCAGCCGGGATCGCCACAGCCTGGGCAGCGTCGAGCACACGCTCAAGGTCCGCCGAGCTGACTTCGCGATCACGAATCGCCACGATGCCGTGGGAGTTCAGGCTGCGGATGTGATTACCGGCCACGCCGACGAACGCCGAGTGAATGCGGCAACCAGCCATCAGCTGCGCTTCTTCGATGGCGCGCTGGATCGATTGCACGGTGGACTCGATGTTCACCACCACGCCTTTTTTCAGGCCACGGGACGGATGGGTGCCGATCCCGACGATTTCCAGCGTGCCGTCGTCCGCGACCTCGCCCACCAGCGCCACCACCTTGGAGGTGCCGATATCGAGACCGACGATCATTTTGCCGCTTTGCACGTTTGCCATGGGTCCTGCCTCTTCTTAATTCTTCGCGACAGCGGGTTGGGCTGCCGTGGGCGCTACAGGTTCCCGCCAGCCAACAGCGAGGCCGTTGGCGTAGCGCAGATCGATGCGCGCAATGTTCGTAATCTGTTCTTTGAGCGTCTTGTCATAGATGGCGATGAAACGGCGCATCTTTTCCACCTGGTTGCCGCGTCCCAGCAGCAGTTCGATCCCGGGACCCGCACTGCCGGGGCCGGTGGTCAGGAACCAGCTGCCGCGATCACGCAGTTCGAGGCGTGCAATCGAGAAGCCCAGCGGCCTGAGCATCTGGCTCAGTACCTGGTATTGCTGCATCACTTGCTGCTGAGCCCGCTGTGGGCCGAACAGCTGTGGCAGGTGTTCATAGTTCGCCAGCTCGCGCGGGGTGAAGGCCTGGCCCTGGTTGTTCAACAGCGACTCGTCGCCCCAACGGGCCACTGGCAGTTGTTCTTCCAGGCGGATCACCACTTGATCCGGCCACACCCTGCGCACCTCGGCGTGGGCAATCCATGGCATCTGTTCCAGCTCGGTGCGCATGCTCGCCAGGTCGATGGTGAAGAAGCTCGACGCCACGTAAGGGGCGATCCGCTGCTGCACCGCTTGCTGGCTGATGTAACTCAGGTCGCCCTGCACGTTGATCTTGGTGATCGGCCTGTCGGCATACGGCAACAACCGTGTCGCGCCTTCGTAAGTACCGAACCCCAAAGCCACCAGCAGTACCGGCCAGAACAACGCTTTGAGAAAACCGAAGTTGGCTTTCGGCAGGCGCGCGGACATCGGCTCTTTGGCCACCATTCGGCTGGCACCCCGCGGTACCGGCTTGCGGCCGGTCGGTGCGGTGGGCTGATGTCTGAGCTGAGCGCCTTGCATGGCCTTAACCTCTCGTCGACTCTTGGTTACCGGCAGTCTTGCCGACAACGCTCTCGGCCAGAATGGCCAGGACCAGTTGCTGGAAATCCAGACCGGCGGCACGGGCCGCCATCGGCACCAGGCTGTGATCGGTCATGCCCGGTGCGGTGTTGACTTCCAGGAACCAGAACTGCCCTTCGGCGTCCTGCATCACGTCTGCCCTGCCCCAACCGGCGATACCCAGCGCTTCACAGGCTTTCGCCGTGAGGTCCATGAGTTCCTTTTCCTTGGCGCTGTCCAGACCGCACGGAATGCGGTACTGGGTATCGTTGGCGATGTACTTGGCGTCGTAGTCGTAGAAGCTGTGCGTGGTGCCCAGGGCAATCGGCGGCAACACCTGGTCACGCAGGGTGGCGATGGTGAACTCCGGACCGTGAATCCATTGCTCGACCAACACTTGCGAATCGTAGGTACTGGCCGCTTTCCATGCGTCGATCAATTCGGACGCGGAACTCACTTTGGCCATACCGATACTTGAACCTTCATGGGCCGGTTTGACGATCAAAGGGAAGCCCAGTTCCGTCGCCGCCGAAATACAATCGGCCTCGCTGCTCAGTACCGCGTGACGTGGGGTTGGAATGCCCAGGCTGTGCCAGACCTGCTTGGTGCGCAGTTTGTCCATGGCCAGGGCCGAAGCCAGGATGCCGCTGCCGGTGTACGGAATGCCCAGGCATTCGAGCAAGCCCTGCATGCTGCCGTCTTCACCACCACGGCCGTGGAGGATGATGAAGGCGCGGTCGATTTTTTCGTTGAGCAGACGCTGCAGCAGGTCATCGCCCACGTCGAGGCCGAACGCGTCCACACCGGCGCTTTGCAGTGCGTCCAGAACGGCGTTACCCGACTTCAGGGAGACCTCACGCTCGGCGCTCTTGCCGCCGAACAGCACGGCGACGCGGCCGAAGTCTTTCGGCGCGATCGTGGAGACCAGGTTGGCGTAGGCAACAGTCATTTCAACTTCCCCTTCTCCGGTGCGGCAACGGCACCGGCGAACAACTCACTTTTCAACAGTTTTGGTGCGAGACCGCCGATATCACCGGCGCCCTGGCACAGCAGGATGTCGCCGGCGCGCAGCAGCGGCTTGACTACTGGCGCGAGGTCGACGCCACGCTCGATGTAGATCGGGTCGAGCTGGCCACGCTGACGGATGCTGTTGCACAGCTTGCGGCTGTCGGCGCCCGGAATCGGCTCTTCGCCGGCCGGATAGACTTCCATCAGCAGCAGTACGTTGGCGTCGGCCAGCACATTGACGAAATCGTCGTACAGGTCACGGGTGCGGCTGTAACGGTGCGGCTGGTAGACCATCACCAGGCGGCGCTCCGGCCAGCCACCGCGTACGGCCTTGATCACGGCCGCGACTTCCGTCGGGTGGTGACCGTAGTCATCGACCAGCATCACATTGCCGCCGTCCACCGGCAGTTCGCCGTAGACCTGGAAGCGTCGGCCGACACCCTGGAACCCGGACAGGCCCTGGACGATGGCTTCATCGCTGACGCCTTCGTCGGTGGCGATGCAGATGGTCGCAAGGGCATTCAATACGTTGTGGTTGCCCGGCATGTTCACCGAAACATCCAGTGGCTCGCGGTCGGGACGCAGTACGGTGAAGAAGGTCTGCATGCCTTGCTGGCGCACATTGATGGCGCGCACGTCGCAATCTTCGCCAAAGCCATAGGTAACGGTCGGGCGCTTGACCTGCGGGAGGATTTCACGCACCACCGGATCGTCCAGGCACACCACGGCCAGGCCATAGAACGGCAGGTTGTGGAGGAATTCGACGAAGGTTTTCTTCAGCTTGTTGAAGTCACCGTCGTAGGTCGCCATGTGATCGGCGTCGATGTTGGTGACCACAGCCACCAGCGGCTGCAAGTGCAGGAAGCTGGCGTCGCTTTCGTCGGCTTCGGCGATCAGGTAGCGGCTGGTGCCAAGCTGGGCATTGGTGCCCGCGGCATTCAGGCGGCCACCGATCACGAATGTCGGGTCCAGGCCACCGGCAGCGAACACCGAAGCGATCAGGCTGGTGGTCGTGGTTTTGCCGTGGGTACCGGCAACGGCGATACCGTGGCGATAACGCATCAGCTCAGCCAGCATCTCTGCACGTGGCACCACCGGGATACGGCGTTCCAGCGCGGTAGCGACTTCCGGGTTGGACGTGTTCACTGCGCTCGACACCACCAGCACGTCGGCGGCCGCGGCGTTCTCGGCGCGATGGCCGATGAAGATCTGCGCGCCGAAGGACTCCAGGCGTTCAGTCACCGGCGAAGCCTTCAGGTCAGAGCCGGACACGGCATAACCCAGGTTCAGCAGCACTTCGGCAATCCCGCACATGCCCACACCGCCGATACCGACGAAGTGGATGCGACGGATACGGCGCATTTCCGGTTGCGGCATGGCTTTCTGACTCTCAACCATGGGCCACCTCCAGGCAGCTATCGACGACGTTACGGGTGGCATCGGGTTTGGCGAGGCGGCGTGCCGCGGTAGCCATTTCGTTGAGTCGTTGTGGTTGCATCAGGACCTCTGTCAGGCGAGCGGCAAGATCCGCTGCGCCAGTCGTTCTTTGTGGCATCAGGAAGGCTGCGCCTTCACGGGCCAAATATTCGGCGTTGCGGGTCTGGTGATCGTCGATGGCGTGAGGCAAAGGCACCAGCATCGAGGGCAGACCGGCGGCGGCCAGTTCACTGATGGTCAGCGCGCCTGCGCGACATACCACCAGGTCGGCCCAGCTGTAGGCTTGGGCCATGTCTTTGATGAAGGGCTGCACCTGTGCCTCGACGCCAGCCGCGCGATAACGCTCTGCAGTCACTTCATCGTGGTTTTTGCCGGCCTGATGGAACACTTCCGGACGCAAATCGGCAGCGACTTGCGACAGGGCTTCAGGCAGCAACTTGTTCAACGGTTCTGCGCCCAGACTTCCGCCCAGGATCAGCAAACGCGCCTTGCGACCGGCCAGGGCAGGTCGCGATGTCTCGAGGAACAGCTCGGTGCGCACCGGATTACCGGTGGTCCGGCGGCTGTCCGACAGGGTAAAGGTGTCGGGGAACGCTTCACAGACTCGGGCGGCCAACGGCACCAGCAACCGATTGGCGGTACCGGCAACGGCGTTCTGTTCGTGAACGATCACCGGTACACCGGCCAGTTTGGCCGCGACGCCGCCAGGACCGGTCACAAACCCACCAAAGCCAACGACGCAGACCGGCTGCAGACGGCGAATAATCGCCCGCGCCTGCCAGACCGACTTGAACAACATGAACGGTGCCTTTAGCAGGGACAATTTGCCCTTGCCGCGCAGACCGCTGGCATTGATCCGATGCAGTTCGATACCGGCCGCCGGCACCAGTTCGTTCTCGATCCCACGCGGGGTGCCGAGCCAGTGCACGGTGTAGCCGCGCGCCTGGAATTCGCGGGCACACGCCAGCGCCGGGAACACGTGGCCACCGGTACCGCCAGCCATGATCATGACGTTAGCGCCCATGGTTCGGCTCCTCGGCGAAGTCGCTCTCATGGAACTCCATCTCTTCGCTGCCCAGGTGGGTTCGACTTTCCCACTCGATGCGCAGCAACAAGCCGAGACAAGCGCAGCAAATCACCAACGAACTACCCCCATAACTGAGGAACGGCAGGGTCAGCCCCTTGGTCGGCAGCAGGCCGACATTCACGCCGATGTTGATCAGGAACTGGCCGATCCACAGGAACGACAGACCGTATGCCACATAAGCTGCGAAAAACTGCTTGGCCTTTTCAGCCCACAAACCGATGTACATGCCACGAATACACACGAAGACAAACAGTGCCACGGTGCACAACGAACCCACCGCACCCAGCTCTTCGGCCAGGACCGAGAACACGAAGTCAGTGTGGGCTTCCGGCAGGTAGAACTGTTTCTGCACGCTGTTGCCCAGACCCACGCCCAGCCATTCGCCGCGACCGAAGGCGATCAATGCCTGGGACAACTGATAGCCAGCGCCGAACTGGTCGGCCCATGGGTCGGCAAAGTTGGTCAGACGCGCCATTCGATACGGCTGCATTTGAATCAACAGCACCACTGCACCGACGGCCAGGACCACCATCAGGGAAAAGCGGAACAACCCGACGCCGCCAAGGAACAGCATCGCCGCCGCGGCCCCCATCATCACGACGGTGGCACCGAAGTCCGGCTCCATCAGCAGCAGGCCCGCCATCGGCAGCAGCACGATGAACGGCTTGAAGAAGCCCATCCAGCTTTCACGCACTTCTTTCTGGCGACGCACCAGATAACCGGCGAGGTAGATCACCACGAACACCTTGGCGATCTCGGATGGCTGGACGTTGAAGAAACTGAATCCGATCCAGCGCATCGAACCGTTCACCTCACGGCCGATCCCCGGGATGATCACCATCACCAGCAGGCCGAACGCCCCCAGCAGCATCAGCCAGCCCAGGCGTTGCCAGGTGGCAATCGGGATCATCATGGTGACGATGCAGGCACCCAGGCCCAGCACCACGTAAATAAGGTGGCGAATCATGTAATACAGGGCGCTGCCCGACTGCACGGCCGCCACTTCGGTCGATGCCGAGGCGATCATGATCAGCCCCAGGCCGAGCAACGTCAGGCAGCCGGCGAGCATCGGGAAGTCGAGGTCGATACCGCGCCCGGTGATGAGCGGCGATGGATACGGCTTGATGATGCCTTTGAGGCTCATGCCAGATCCTCCACGGCTTGGACGAACTGGTGACCACGGTCTTCGTAGTTCTTGAACATGTCGAAACTGGCGCAGGCAGGCGACAGCAGCACCACGTCGCCCGGCTGGGCTGCAGCGCGGCATTGCTCGACGGCTTCGACCAGGGAACCGGCGCGGATCAGCGGTACGGCATCGCCGATGGCTTCACCGATCTTGTCGGAGTCACGCCCCATCAGGACCACGGCGCGGCAGTTGGCCGCCACCGGATCGCGCAGGTCCTTGAACTCGGCCCCCTTGCCGTCGCCACCGGCGATCAGCACGATCTTGCCGTCGATGTCCGCGCCGAGGCCTTCGATGGCCGCCAGTGCGGCACCGACGTTGGTGGCCTTGGAATCGTTGTAGTAACCCACACCGTCGAGGTCACGGACCCATTGGCAGCGATGCTCGAGACCGGCGAAGGTGCGCAGGCTCGACAGCATGGCATCGAACGGCAGGCCGACCGCATGGCCCAGGGCCAGGGCTGCCAGGGCGTTGGACTGGTTGTGGGCGCCGCGAATCTTCAATTCGCGCACTGGCATCAGGTTCTGGAATTCGAAGCCCAGGTATTTCTCGCCGTCTTCTTCACGAATACCGAAAGCCTTGAAATCGGGTTTGCTCAGGCCGAAGGTCCAGCATGGCTGCCCTTCGCCCATCAGCGGACGACTCAAAGCGTCCTGGCGATTGACCACGAACTGCCTGGCGCCACGGAAGATCCGGTGCTTGGCCAGGTGGTAGGCCGGCAGACCGCTGTAACGGTCCATGTGGTCTTCGCTGATGTTGAGCACGGTCGCGACTTCGGCGTTGAGTTGATCGGTGGTTTCCAGCTGGAAACTCGACAGCTCCATCACATACAACTCGATATCGTTGCTGAGCAGGTCCAGCGCCGGGGTGCCGAGGTTGCCGCCGACGGCAACTCGCTTGCCAGCCGCAGCCGCCATTTCGCCGACCAGCGTGGTGACGGTGCTTTTCGCGTTGGAGCCGCTGATGGCCACGATCGGCGCCTTCGCGTTACGCGCGAACAGCTCGATGTCACCGGACAATTTCACGCCACGGGCGGCGGCGGCCTGCAGGGCCGGGGTCGCCAGCGCCAGGCCGGGGCTCACGTAGAGCTCGTCGGCGCGGCACAGGAACTCGACATCCAACTCGCCACAACGCACTTCCACGTGCGGATAGTCACGCTTGAGCGCGGCCAGTTCCGGTGGATTTTCCCGCGTATCGGCCACGGCAAACGCCACGCCCCGGTTCGCCAGGAAGCGAACCAGGGACATGCCGCTCTTGCCGAGGCCGACAACGATGCGGAAGTGGTCAGAAGCGATCAGAGACACTTGTTTCTACCTCAGCTTCAGGGTGGCAAGGCCGATCAGCACGAGAATCACGGTGATGATCCAGAAACGGACGATCACGCGCGGCTCGGGCCAGCCCTTGAGTTCAAAGTGATGGTGAATGGGCGCCATGCGGAATACGCGGCGACCGGTCAGTTTAAAAGAGGCGACCTGAATGACGACTGACAGGGTTTCCATCACGAACACGCCGCCCATGATGAACAGGACGATTTCCTGACGGACGATCACCGCGATGGTGCCCAGGGCCGCGCCCAGCGCCAGTGCGCCGACGTCACCCATGAAGACTTGTGCCGGATAGGTGTTGAACCACAGGAAGCCCAGGCCGGCTCCGATCAACGCGCCACAGAACACAATCAACTCGCCTGCGCCCGGTACGTAAGGAATCAGCAGGTATTCGGCGAACTTCACGTTACCCGACAGGTAGCAGAAAATGCCCAGGCCACCACCAACCATCACGGTCGGCATTATCGCCAGGCCGTCGAGGCCGTCGGTCAGGTTGACCGCGTTGCTCGAACCGACAATCACGAAATAGGTCAGCACGATGAAGCCGGCGCCCAGCGGAATGCTGTAGTCCTTGAGCATCGGCAGGATCAGCGTGGTCTCCACCGGCGTGGCGGCAGTCATATAAAGGAAGATCGCCGCACCCAGACCGAATACCGATTGCCAGAAATATTTCCAGCGACTCGGCAAGCCACGGGAGTTCTTCTCGATGACCTTGCGGTAGTCGTCGACCCAGCCGATGGCGCCGAACAGCAAGGTCACCAGCAGAACGACCCAGACGTAACGGTTGCTCAGGTCAGCCCACAGCAGGGTGCTGACACCGATGGACGACAGAATCAGCGCGCCGCCCATGGTCGGTGTACCCGACTTGGACAGGTGCGACTGCGGGCCGTCGTTGCGAACGGATTGACCGATCTGACGGTTCTGCAACGTGCGGATCATCCACGGGCCATAGCACAGCGACAGGACCAGCGCGGTCAGTACACCGAGAATCCCGCGCAGGGTCAGGTACTGGAAGACCGCGAAGCCTTTGTAGAACTGTTGCAGATACTCCGCTAGCAGCAGCAGCATTAATGTTTCTCCAGACTGGACCCGCACAAAGCGGCGACGACGTTTTCCATCGCAGCGCTGCGCGACCCCTTGATCAAAATGGTGGTGTTTGTGTCTTGCTCGGCGTCCAGGGCCTTGATCAGTTCAGCTTGCGTGCTGAAGTGAAAAGCCTGAGGACCGAATGCGTTCACGGCGTGAGCCATCATTGGCCCGACGGCGTACAGCGCAGAAACCTTGCCACGGGCGTACGCGCCCACGTCGCGGTGCCCCTGCTCCGCCCATTCGCCCAACTCGCCGATATCCCCGAGCACCAGGACGGTGCGACCGGAAAAGCCGGCCAGTATATCAACGGCAGCACACATGGAGGTGGGGTTGGCGTTGTAAGTGTCATCGATCACGCGCATGCCGTTGGTGGCCAGTTGCGCGACGGTGCGCCCCTTGACCGGTTGCATCGCGCCAAGGCCGGTGGCGATACCGAACAGCGACACACCCAGGGCATGGGCGGCTGCGGCGGCGGCCATGGCATTGGCGACGTTATGGGTGCCGAGCAGGTTCAATTGAACGCGCTCCACGCCTTCAGGGCTGTGCAGGTTGAACGCCGGGCAGCCGCGGGCATCGGTAGTCAGGTCACTGGCGTAGAAATCGGCGCTGGCGTTGCTCAACGCAAACGTCAGCACTTTGCGGTCACCGGCGCGTGCCTTCCAGATACCGAATGCCTTGTCGTCAAGATTGAGAACGGCGACGCCATCGGCATCCAGCCCTTCGATGATCTCGCCCTTGGCTTCGACGATTTTGTCCGGGCCGCCGAACTCGCCGACGTGGGCGGTCCCGGCATTGTTGAGAATGGCCACGTGCGGCCGGGTCAGGCCGACGGTGTAGGCAATTTCACCCAGGCGCGAGGCACCCAGTTCGATCACGGCAGCGGCGTGTTCCGGTGCCAGTTCGAGCAAGGTCAGCGGCACGCCGAGGTCGTTGTTCAGGTTGCCACGGGTCGCCAGCACCGGACCACGGGTGCGCAGAATGCTCGCAAGCATCTCCTTGACCGTGGTCTTGCCGCTGGAACCGGTGACGGCCGCGACCGGATGGGTGTAGGCGGCGCGATTGAGCGCGCCCAACTGACCGAGGGCCTGGCGAGTGTCGCTGACCAGTAACTGCGGCAGCGTGCTGCCAGCGACTTCACGCTCGACCAGCGCAGCCACGGCGCCCTTGGCGGCGACTTCATTCAGATAGTCATGACCGTCAAAACGCGGGCCGGTCAGGGCAATAAACAGCTGGCCCGGCTTGATTGCACGGCTGTCGATGCTAACGCCGTCGAAGCTGGCATCGGCGGACACCAGGCGAGCACTCAGCGCACCGGTCAGTTCACTCAGTTTCAAGGCCTTAAGCATGGGCCACCTCCCACGCGGTCAAGGCATGATCGGCCTCGACCAGATCGGAAAAGGCATGGCGTTCGCCGTTGATTTCCTGATAGTCCTCGTGACCTTTCCCGGCCAGGACAATCACGTCATCCGCCGAGGCACTGGCGATCAACCGGGCAATCGCCTGACCACGACCGGCAACGAACTCCACTTTATCCACAGCCGTGAAACCGGCGCGGATGTCATCGAAAATCACTGCAGGGTCTTCAGTGCGCGGATTGTCATCGGTCACCAGCACGCCATCGGCCAGGCGCTCAACCACTTCGGCCATCAACGGACGCTTGCCGCGATCGCGGTCGCCGCCACAGCCGAACAGGCACAGCAACCGGCCCTTGGCGTGTGGACGCAGAGCCAGCAGCACTTTTTCCAGGGCATCCGGGGTGTGGGCGTAATCGACCACCACCAGCGGCTGCGAGCCACCGCCCAAGCGCTGCATGCGCCCGGCAGGGCCTTCAAGCTTCGGCAGCACCTTGAGAATTTCGTCCAGGGCGTAATCCAGACCGAGCAACGCACCGACCGCCGCCAGGACATTGCTCAGGTTGAAGCGACCGAGCAAGGTGCTGCGCAAGTGGTGCTCGCCCTGTGGCGTGACCAGCGTGGCGCGCACGCCTTCGTCGTCGAATTGCGCCTGACGGCAATACAGGTAGGCGCTGGAGTCTTCCAGGCTGTAGGTGATCAACCGCGACTCGCGCTTGTCGGCGGCCAGTTGCCGGCCGAACTTGTCGTCGAGGTTGACCACGCGGCATTTCAAGTCATTCCAGTCAAACAGCCTGGCCTTGGCTTCGCCGTAGGCCTGCATGGTGCCGTGATAATCCAGGTGATCGCGGGACAGGTTGGTCATCACTGCCACATCGAACGCCAGGGCAGTCACGCGCCCCTGATCCAGGCCATGGGAAGAAACTTCCATCGCCACGGCCTTGGCCCCGGCCTTTTTCAGGTCCGCCAGGGTCGCTTGCACGGCAATCGGGTTCGGCGTGGTGTGCAGGCCGCTTTCCAGCGCCCCATAGAAACCCGAACCGAGCGTGCCGACCAGGCCGCAGTGCTGGCCGAGCAGGTCCAGCGCCTGGGCGATCAATTGAGTCACGCTGGTCTTGCCGTTGGTACCGGTCACGCCCACCAGGTTCAGGTGGTGGCTCGGCTCGCCATAAAAACGCCCGGCGATGTCCGACAGCTGAGCCGCCAGACCTTTGACCGGAATCAACGGCACTTCAGTGATCGGCAGGACCGTGGCGCCTTCTACTTCATAGGCCACCGCGGCAGCACCACGCTGCAAGGCGTCAACCATATGCGCGCGCCCATCGAACTTCCCGCCCGGCACAGCGAGGAACAGATCACCCGCACGCACATTGCGGCTGTCCAGGGCGAGTTCGCGAATCAGCA
The DNA here is from genome assembly GCF_019218985.1 of Pseudomonas sp. PDM30. NCBI lineage: Bacteria > Pseudomonadati > Pseudomonadota > Gammaproteobacteria > Pseudomonadales > Pseudomonadaceae > Pseudomonas > Pseudomonas sp. PDM30. The sequence continues at coordinate 111,874 of NZ_JAHUWM010000001.1, read as the reverse complement.
GATCGTGGCCGGCGTGAGGGAAAATCTTGTTCAGGCTCAGGGACATCAGCCGCGCCCTCCATTGGCTTTCAGCGGAACGACCGGTGTTGCGTTCGCTTGTTGAGTAGGTGGCAGGTTGTCCGGGGTAATGTTCATCAGGCGCAGGGTCCCCGACATCACACGGCTGAACACCGGCGCGGAAACCAGGCCGCCGAAGTAACCGGCCTTGGTCGGCTCGTCGATGACCACCACGATGGCGTAACGCGGATCGCTCATCGGGCCGAAACCGGCGAACAGCGAACGGTAGGAGTTCACGGCGTAACCCTTGGTGCCGACCGAGGTTTTACGCGCAGTACCCGACTTGCCGCCCACGTGATACGCCGGCACCTGCGCACGGAACACACCGCGCGGGGCTTCGATCACTTGTTGCAGCATGCCTTGCATGGTTTTTGCGACGGCCTCCGGCAGTACCTGGGTGGTTTGCGGCGCCTTGTCGGTCTTGATCAGGGTCAGCGGTGCGAGGCGACCGTTGTTGGCCAGGGCCGAGAAGGCGTGGACCAGCTGGATCGCGGTCACGGAAACACCGTAGCCGTAGGACAGCGTGGCGGTTTCTGCCTTGCGCCATTCGCGGTAGTTCGGCAGATTACCGACGCGCTCGCCCGGGAAGCCCAGGCCAGTGTCCTGGCCGAGGCCGACTTTTTGCGCCAGACGGAAAATGGTTTCGCCGCCGATATCGAACGCGACCTTGCTCATGCCGACGTTACTGGAATTGATCAGGATGCCGGTCAGGTCGAGCACCGGGCCTTCGGTCTTGGATACGTCCTTGATGGTGTACTTGCCAATCTGCAGGGAGCCCGGATACACCTCGACGGTATCGCTCGGTTTCCAGCGGCCGGTTTCGATGGCGGCGCTCATCGAGATCGCTTTCATGGTCGAGCCTGGCTCGAACACGTCGATCATCGCGCGGTTACGCATCATCGCCGGCTGCAGGTTGCGGCGATTGTTCGGGTTGTAGGTCGGCTGGTTGACCATCGCGAGAATCTCGCCGGTCTTCACGTCCATGATCACCAGGCTGCCGGCCTTGGCGCCGTTCTCGATGATCGCGTTACGCAGTTCGCGGTTGGCCAGGTATTGCAGGCGCAGGTCAATGGACAACGCCAAGGGCTTGCCGGCCTTGGCGTTTTTGGTGACCTGGACATCCTTGATCAACCGGCCGCGCCGGTCCTTGATGACTTGTCGTTTACCCGGCACCCCGGCCAGCCATTCGTCATAGGCCAGCTCGATACCTTCCTTGCCATGGTCATCGATGTCGGTAAAGCCGACCATATGCGCGGTCACTTCACCGGCCGGATAGAAACGGCGGAACTCTTCGATGCCATAGACGCCAGGCACTTTGAGATCGAGCACCGCCTGGCCCTGCTCAGGCGTCAGCCCGCGCACCAGATAAATGAATTCCTTGTTGGCCTGCGCTTCAAGGCGCTCGGCCAGGGCTTTCGGGTCCTGCCCCAGGGCAGCCGCCAGTGCCGGCCACTTTTCTTTGGCCGTTTGCATTTCCTTGGCATTGGCCCAGAGGGTGGTGACCGGAGTACTCACGGCCAAAGGCTCGCCGTTACGGTCGGTGATCAGACCACGGTGAGCCGGAATCGGAATATGACGAACACTGCGGGCATCGCCCTGACCTTTAAGGAAGGCACGGTCGACCACTTGCAAATCGATGATGCGCCAGGCAATCGCGGCCACCATGATGCCGAGCAAACCCAGCACCACGCGGAACCGCCAAGGAAAGAGTGCACCTTCGAGTTTCATCATGGCGCCACCATCTTCACGTCAGCGGCACCGGGGATGTGCATTTTCAATTGTTCGGTGGCCAGCACTTCGATACGGCTGTGGGCGGTCCAGGTGCTCTGCTCCAGAATCAACCGGCCCCACTCCGCCTGCGCCTTGTCGCGCACGCTCAGTTCGTTGTACAGCGAATTCAATAGCTGACGGTTCCAGTGCGCGCTGTAAGACACGCCGATGGCCGACACGAGCACGCCGACAAACAGCAGCAGCATGAAGAAGCTTCCGCCGGGCAATGGCTTGGCGAAAAGCTTGCTCACCGCAGCTTCTCCGCCACACGCATGACAGCGCTACGGGAACGTGGGTTGGCTTTGAGTTCGGCGTCGGAGGCCGTCTGCGCTTTGCCATGGACTTTGATTTTCGGTTCGAAGGCGACATGCCGAACCGGCAGGTTGCGCGGCAGGTTGTCGGCTTCGCCTTTCACCAGTTTGCGCATGAACAGTTTGACGATACGGTCTTCCAGCGAATGGAAGCTGATCACCACCAGGCGACCGCCCACTTCCAGGCACTCCAGCGCGGCTTCGAGGCCGGTTTCCAGATCACCCAGTTCGTTGTTGACGTGGATACGCAACCCCTGGAACGCGCGGGTTGCGGGGTTCTTGCCCTTTTCCCAGGCTGGGTTGGCGACTTTCAGGACTTCTGCCAGGTCACCGGTGCGCTCGAATGGCTTGATGTCGCGACGTTCGGCCACAGCACGGGCCATGCGGCCGGAGAAGCGCTCTTCGCCGTACTCCTTGAACACCCGGGCGATTTCTTCCACGGGCGCGGTGTTGACGAATTCGGCGGCGCTGATGCCACGGGACGGATCCATGCGCATGTCCAGCGGACCGTCGTTGAGGAAGCTGAAGCCGCGCTCAGGGTCGTCGAGCTGTGGCGAGGACACGCCAAGATCCAGCAACACGCCGCTGACCTTGCCGGCCAGACCGCGTTCGGCGACTTCCGAACCGAGCTCGGCAAAGCTGCGCTGCACAACGACAAAGCGGCCGTCTTCGGCCGCTAGCGTCTGCCCGGTGGCAATCGCTTGTGGATCTTTATCGAATCCGAGCAACCGACCGTCGGGACCGAGCTGACTGAGGATCAACCGGCTGTGTCCGCCGCGTCCGAACGTGCCGTCCAGATAGCAGCCATCAGGACGTACGGCGAGAGCCTCGACGGCTTCGTCAAGCAGTACGGTGATGTGGTTAAAGCCGCTATCAATAGTCACAGGATCAAATCACGCAGTTCATCAGGCATCGCGCCCGGTTGTTGAATGGCAGCCAGGTCAGCGGCAGAAACCGCGTTCCAGGCATCCTCGTCCCACAATTGGAACTTGTTCAGTTGGCCTACCAACATCGCGCGCTTATCCAACTTGGCATATTCACGAAGACGCGGCGGAACCAGAAAACGACCACTGCCATCGAGCTCGAGGTCGACGGCATTACCAATCAGTAAACGTTGCAGGCGGCGGTTCTCTTCGCGAAGCGAAGGCAGTGCGCGCAGTTTGGTTTCAATAATTTCCCACTCATCGAGGGGGTAAACACACAAACAAGGATCAACGGCATCAATTGTCACGATCAATTGACCGGAACTGCGCGAATCGAGCTCGTCACGGTACCGGCTCGGCATTGCGAGACGGCCCTTTGCATCGAGACTGATAGCGTTGGCTCCGCGAAACACGTCTGCGTTTCTCCAAATTCTAGCGTTTTGAGTTCAAAAAACCCACTTCATGCCACTTTCCGCCACTTGCGCACACTATAGGAATGCGCCCACCACACCGTCAAGGCGCGGAGTAAAGGAAAACCCTTACAGAACTGAGATTTAGGATCATTAACGGAGGGACAACGAGAATCCGGCAGATGAAACTGATCGATAACTTGAATCAGCACAGAAGGCTGCGTTCGAAAGTTAAAGTAATTTATTAAGAGTAAGATTTTTTTGGTATTACAAAAGAGGTTCTGCGGATGAATGTGTAAGGAGGGAAATTGCTATCACCCAACCCCCTGCTCAATGATTCAAGCAGAGGAAAGAAAAAGGTGGAGAGTCGATCTGTAAGCCGGGTTCTGTCTTGAACAGTCATTCGTCTACGATGGCCATCACTGGACATCTTTAGCAACCTACCCGGTCCCAGCGCGGGCCACGCCTTGGGACCCTATTTGGTCTTGCTCCAAGTGGGGTTTACCTAGCCACGAACTGTTGCCAGACGTGCGGTGCGCTCTTACCGCACCTTTTCACCCTTACCGGCGCCGAAGCGCTTAGGCGGTTATTTTCTGTGGCACTTTCCGTAGGCTCACGCCTCCCAGGCATTACCTGGCACTTCGCCCTATGGAGCCCGGACTTTCCTCCCCCCCCTAATTTTCATAGGGGGCAGCGACTGTCCGATCGACTCTCCGCCGCGAAGGTTACCGGCAGAGCGCCCGAAGAACAAGCACCAAGCGCCATTGGGCACGCCTGCGCGTCGGGTTTTACTCGCCCTTCTGCTGATCCAGCGCGATTTGGTACAGCACATTCTTTCGCTCGCCGGTGATTTGCGCCGCCAATGCCGCCGCACGCTTGAGCGGCATTTCTTCAAGCAACAGGTTGAGGATACGCATCGCTTCGCTGCTGACGGCACCTTCCTCTTCGGGCGCGGACCAGCCCGCCACCAGTACCACGCACTCGCCGCGCTGCTGATTGCTATCCGACTCGACGAACTCGCGCAGCTCAGCCAGCGGCAGCCCCTTGAGGGTCTCAAACGTCTTGGTCAGCTCGCGGGCAAGCAGCGCCGGGCGCTCTGGACCGAACACCAGCTCCATGTCTTGCAGACATTCAAGAATGCGATGCGGGGCCTCATAGAAGATCAATGTGCGAGGTTCTTCCTTTACCTGCTCGAGACGCGCACGTCGCCCCACAGCCTTTGCAGGCAGAAAACCTTCGAATATGAAACGGTCGGAAGGCAGCCCTGCTGCCGACAGCGCTGCAATCAACGCGCAGGCACCCGGAACCGGCACTACATTAATGCCCGCTGCCCGGGCCTGGCGCACCAGGTGATAACCCGGATCGGAAATCAGCGGCGTCCCGGCATCCGAGATCAACGCCACATTGTCACCGGCAAGCAGACGAGTGATAAAGCGACTACCTTCATCCCGCTCATTGTGTTCATGGCAGGCCGCCAATGGCGTCGCAATGCCGAAGTGCTGCATCAAGCGCTGGGAATGACGGGTGTCTTCCGCGGCGATCAGGGCCACTTCACGGAGAATCTTCAGCGCCCGCGCACTGATGTCATCCAGGTTGCCGATGGGCGTCGCCACCACATAAAGCGAGCCAGCAGCGGAATTCAAAGCACCTGGAGCAGTCAAAGCGCACACCTCATGATCGGTAAAAGTCGCCATTGTAGCGCGTAGCGAGACTCACGATACCCGCAAGCAAACGAGGTATCGGTGACCGTTTGTGCGCTGGCGCAACATTTACACCAGCTAAATTGATCGATTCACGCCAGTAACATCGCGCCCCGGCCAGTGCTTGGGTACAATTCCACGCTAATTTGATCGAGTATCAGGAACGCTTACATGATCGCTTGCCTGCGGCTGTTATCTGCCCTCTGCCTCGCTGCCTTGCTGACGGCTTGCGCCAGCTCGCCCTCCTCCAGCCTTGGCGAGCTTCCACGGACACCGGACGCCAGTATCGAGCAACTGCTTGAGAAGGCCTCCCAAAGCAAATCACCGGAAGATGCCGCCCTGCTGCGCTTGAGCGCTGCCGACCTGGCTTATCGCCAGGGCAATGCCGGCCAATCCGCGCAAATCCTGCAACAGGTTCCTGTCGAACAGCTCAAGCCGGGCCCACAGGTTTTCGCCAACACCCTGGCGGCGGAACTGGCCATGACGCGCAATCAGCCCAAGGCCGCGCTGGCTGCCTTGAGCCATCCGAGCCTGCAATATTTGAGCGAACTGCCCGACGAACAACAGGTCCGCACCGGCACCATCCACGCCCGCGCACTTGAAGCCGATGGCCAGACCCTTGCCGCCGCTCGCCAGCGCATTTTCATCGCCCCGATGCTCGAAGGCGAAGCCGCGAGCAAAAACCACGAAGCCATCTGGACCCTGATCGCTTCGCTGCCGACCAATCAGTTGCAGCCAAGTGCCACCGACGATCTCGGCGGCTGGATGGCCCTGGCACTGGCCGTGAAATCCGCCGGCACCCTGGAGCAGCAACAGGCCGCCATCGACAACTGGCGCGCGCAGAATCCGAAGCACCCGGCAGCCATTCAATTGCCGCAGCCACTGACCCAACTCAAGGAACTGGCCAGCCAGCCCCTGAACAAGATCGCCCTGCTGCTGCCTCAGGACGGCCAACTGGCCGCGGTTGGCAAAGCACTGCGCGACGGCTTCATGGCCGCTCACTACCAGGCCCAACAGGCCGGGCAGAAACCACCCGCCATCGAGTTTTATGACAGCTCGCGCCTGACTTCCATGGACGAGTTCTACCGCAAGGCCCAGGCCGATGGCGTGCAACTGGTCGTCGGCCCGCTGGAGAAGCCGCTGGTCAAACAGCTGAGCACTCGCCCGCAGTTGCCGATCACCACCCTGGCACTGAATTACAGCGAGGGCGATCAAGGCCCCGCGCAGCTGTTCCAGTTCGGCCTTGCCGCTGAAGACGAAGCCCGCGAAGTGTCGCGCCGCGCTCGCGCCGACGGCCTGCATCGCGCAGCCATCATGGTGCCGAAAGGTGAATGGGGCGACCGCGTGCTCAAGGCGTTCAGCCAGGATTGGCAAGCCAATGGCGGCACCATCGTCGCCACCGAACGCGTCGACCAACCGGTCCAGTTGGCCCAGCAAATTGCCGACATGTTCCAGCTGCGTCAGAGCGAAGGTCGCGCCAAGAGCCTGCAAAGCACCGTTGGCTCGCAAGTGGCTGCCCAGCCATCGCGCCGCCAGGACATCGAGTTCATTTTCCTCGCCGCTACACCGCAACAGGCCCAGCAGATCAAACCGACCCTGAACTTCCAGTACGCCGGCGATGTTCCGGTCTACGCCACCTCCCACGTGTTCAGCGCCAACGGTGACGTCAACCAGTACAACGACATGAATGGCATTCGCTTCTGCGAGACGCCATGGTTGCTGGACGCCAATGATCCACTACGCCGCCAGGTCACTGCCCAGTGGCCACAAGCCGCCGGTAGCCTGGGGCGCCTGTATGCCATGGGTGTGGACGCCTATCGTCTGGCGCCACGCCTGGGCCAGCTCAAGTCACTGCCGGACAGCCGCATCGACGGTGAATCGGGCAGCCTTGGCATGTCCCAGAGCCAGCGGGTCGTGCGCCAGTTACCATGGGCCGAGTTCGCCAATGGCCAGATTCAGCGCCTGCCGGACACCGCTCGCTGATGCCTGACAGGTCACGCCAGCAAAGCGGCAAGGATGCCGAGCGCCATGCGCTCGAGCATCTTCAACAACAGGGTCTGCGCCTGCTGGCGCAGAACTGGTTGTGTAAACGCGGCGAGCTTGATCTGGTCATGCTAGATGGCGATACAGTAGTATTCGTTGAAGTCCGCTACAGAAAAAACACTCAATGGGGTGGCGCGCTCGATAGCATCGATGAGCGCAAACGGCAAAAACTGATTTTCGCCGCGCAATATTATCTTCAGCGCGAGCCGCGCTGGGCCAATTCCCCTTGCCGCTTCGACGTGATTGCCATCGACAGCCACCTCGATCAGTTGAACTGGCTACAGAATGCCTTCGACGGCTGATCGCCGGCATTGCGAACCGGACACTATCACCCAACATTTTGCTCTTTGCTTTGCGGGCTGCACATTCACGTGCCGAACAGCCGCGCTACTTAAGGTCACACAGATGGACATGCAATCCCGAATTCGCCAGCTTTTTCAGGCCAGTATCGACACCAAGCAACAGGCGATGGAAGTACTTGCACCGCACATCGAGCAAGCCAGCCAGGTCATGGTCAACGCCCTGCTCAACGAAGGCAAAATGCTTTCCTGCGGCAATGGCGGCTCTGCCGGCGATGCCCAGCACTTCTCCTCCGAGCTACTCAATCGCTTTGAGCGCGAACGCCCAAGCCTGCCGGCCATCGCCCTTACGACCGACAGCTCGACGATCACCTCGATTGCCAACGACTACAGCTACAACGAAATCTTCTCCAAGCAGATCCGTGCGCTCGGCCAACCGGGCGATGTGTTGCTGGCTATCTCCACCAGCGGCAACTCGGCCAACATAATTCAAGCGATTCAGGCCGCACATGATCGCGAAATGATTGTCGTAGCATTGACGGGACGTGATGGCGGCGGCATGGCGTCGCTACTGTTGCCCGAGGACGTCGAGATTCGCGTACCGGCCAACGTCACCGCTCGTATTCAAGAAGTCCACCTGCTGGCGATCCATTGCCTTTGCGACTTGATCGACAGCCAATTGTTCGGGAGTGAAGAATGACCCCTAATCGCCTTGGCCTACTGGCCTTGACCCTGTGCCTCAGCATCAGCGGCTGCACCTCGGTGGTGACTGCCAGCCGTGAAGCACCGATTGAAGATGACCGCGGCACTCGCACACTGGGCAGCAAGATCGACGATTCCCTGATCGACACCAAGGTTGGCGTGAACGTCGCCAAGGCCGACCCAGCCCTGGATAAGGATTCGCATATCGTCGTCACCAGCTTCAACGGTGTCGTACTGCTCGCCGGGCAAACGCCACGCGCAGACCTCAAGGCCAAGGCCGAACAGGCTGCCGCCGCTGTCCAGCGCGTGAAAAAGGTGCACAACGAACTGCAAGTCCTGCCACCCTCTTCGTTGCTGGCACGCCAGAACGACACCTGGCTGACCACCAAGATCAAGACCCAGATGCTCGCCGATGCGAACATCCCTGGCTCGCGCATCAAGGTAGTCACTGAAAACGGCATCGTCTACTTGCTGGGCCTGCTGACCAAGCAGGAAGCCGCGCAGGCGACCAACCTGGTGCAAGGGGTTTCCGGTGTGCAGAAGATCGTGAAATTGTTCGAGTACATCGACTGACCCTGTAGGAGGGAGCTTGCTCGCGAAAAACGTTTGGCGAATGCGTTCATTCAGACTGCACGCGTCATCGTTCACGCCCATTGCGAGCAGACTCGCTCCTACAACGTAATAAAAAAGGCGATCCTTGCGGATCGCCTTTTTATTACTTCACCACTTTCAGACTTGGGCGACCGCTTGGACGCGGTGGCTCACTGTCGGGTGGTGGAAGATCGTCATCCGGCTCGATCTCGTCGTCCTCGCCCATGGGCGATTCCAGATCGAACACCATGCCCTGACCATTCTCCCGGGCGTAGATACCCAGGATCGAAGCAATTGGCACGTACAAGGTGTGCGGTACGCCACCAAAGCGCCCCTCGAAACTGACCGCCTCGTTATCCATGTGCAAGTGACGCACGGCTTGTGGCGATACGTTCAGGACGATCTGTCCGTCACTGGCAAACCCCTGAGGCACCTGCACCGACGGGTACTCGGAATTGACCAGCATGTGCGGGGTGCAATCGTTGTCCACAATCCACTCATAGAGCGCGCGGACCAGATAAGGTCGACTGGAGTTCATAACGGCTCCTTAAGCCTTAGCGCATGTCGCGTTCGACACCAGACAGACTCGCCTGGAAAGCCTCACGCGCAAACTGGCGCTCCATATAATCAAGCAGCGGCTTCGCCGGCCGCGGCAGTTCTATACCCAGAATCGGCAATCGCCAGAGTATTGGCAATAGGCAGCAATCCACCAGACTTTGTTCCTCACTGAGGAAAAACGGTTTGTCGGCAAACAGTGGCGACACACCCGTCAGGCTTTCGCGCAACTCTTTTCGAGCCACGGCACGAGCCGCTTCCTTGGTCCGCGAATCCAGAATCAGGTCCACCAGACCACACCAGTCTCGCTGAATGCGGTGCATCAGCAGGCGACTGTTGGCACGCGCCACGGGATAAACCGGCAGTAGCGGCGGGTGCGGGTAACGCTCATCCAGATATTCCATCACCACAGTCGACTCCCACAACGCCAGGTCGCGATCGACCAGCGTGGGCAAGCTGCCGTAAGGGTTCACCTCAATCAGTTTAGGTGGCTGGCGACCAGCCTCCACGTAAATGATCTCGGCGCTGACACCCTTCTCTGCCAGTACGATGCGCACTCGGTGGGAATAGTGGTCGGCGGGGTCGGAGTAACAGGCCAACCGATTGGTCACGCCCATGGCGATCCTCCTCGCTTGTAGAAATTATCGAAAGCGGAAAAACGAGCGCGCCCAGAGGGCGCCTCCCGTAACGACTGGATCACCAGTTTCGCTACATCTTCAGAGGCGCCCTTGGGCGCGCGCGATTAACAGCAATAGCTTGAAGCTTTATCAGTGCACGTCTTTCCAGTATTCGCGCTTGAGCAGGTAAGCGAAGACGAAGAAGAACGCCAGGTACAACAATACGTATGTACCGATGCGCTGATGTTGCAGCTTAACCGGGTTAGCCGAGTAAGCCAGGAAGGTTACCAGATTCTTGACCTTCTCATCGAACTGCTCTGCAGTCAGGGCACCGCTTTTCGGCACGATGGTCAACTGATCGCACGCTTCATGAGTCAGCGCCGTACCGGTCAGAGGGTCATATTGCTTCTTGCCGTCTTCGACGATCTGAACCTGTTTGCAACCCACCACCTGGCGACCCTGCAGGCCGACCAGGACGTTAGGCATGCCCACGTTCGGGAAGACCTTGTTGTTCACACCCCATGGGCGCGAAGGATCTTCGTAGAACGACTTCAGGTAACCGTAGAGCCAGTCAGTGCCGCGAACACGGGCAACCAAGGTCAGGTCCGGTGGCGCTGCGCCAAACCAGGCCTTGGCGTCCGCTGGCTGCATGCCGATGCTCATGTGATCGCCGATCTTGGCGCCAGTGAACACCAGCTTCTCGAGCATCAACTCATGGGGAATGCCCAGGTCGTCGGCAACACGCTCATAGCGCTGGAACTTGGCACTGTGGCAACCCATGCAGTAGTTGGCGAAGGTACGCGCGCCGTCCTGCATGGCCGCTTTATCGGAAACGTCGATGTCGACTTTTTCCAGCTCGGGGCCACCGTGTTCAGCTGCGAAAGCAAACACTGGCAGTGCAGCAAGCATCAATACAGCAAATAGTTTTTTCATCAGCCAGTCACCCTTTCCGGAACCGGTTTGGTCTTCTCGAGCCTGGTGTAGAACGGCATCAGAATGAAGTAGGCGAAGTACAGGAAGGTACACACCTGCGACAACAGCGTACGGCCTGGAGTCGGAGCCAGAACACCCAACACGCCCAGGATCACGAACGAAATGCAGAACACCCAGAGCCAGATCTTGCTCAGCCAGCCTTTGTAGCGCATCGACTTGACCGGACTGCGGTCGAGCCACGGCAGGACGAACAGCACGGCGATGGCCGCGCCCATGGCGATCACGCCCAGGAGCTTGTCCGGAACCGCACGCAAGATGGCGTAGAACGGAGTGAAGTACCAGACCGGAGCAATGTGCTCTGGGGTCTTGAAGGCGTTCGCCACTTCAAAGTTCGGCTTTTCGAGGAAGTAGCCGCCCATTTCCGGGAAGAAGAACACGATCGAGCAGAAGATGAACAGGAACACCACCACGCCGACGATATCTTTCACGGTGTAGTACGGGTGGAAGGCAATGCCGTCCAGCGGTATGCCGTTTTCGTCCTTGTGCTTCTTGATGTCCACGCCGTCCGGGTTGTTCGAACCGACTTCGTGCAACGCCAGGATGTGCAGCACCACCAGACCCAGGATAACGATCGGCAGGGCAACCACGTGCAAGGCGAAGAAGCGGTTCAGGGTAATACCGGAAATCAGGTAGTCACCACGAATCCACTGGGTCAGGTCGTTGCCGATGACCGGGATCGCACCGAACAGCGAGATGATCACCTGTGCACCCCAGTAGGACATCTGGCCCCACGGCAGCAGGTAGCCCATGAAGGCTTCGGCCATCAGCGCCAGGTAGATCAGCATGCCGAAGACCCACACCAGTTCACGCGGCTTCTGGTACGAACCGTAGAGCAGGCCACGGAACATGTGCAGATAGACCACGATGAAGAACGCCGAAGCGCCAGTGGAGTGCAGCAGACGCAGGATCGAGCCGTACTCGACGTCGCGCATGATGTATTCGACGGAAGCGAATGCCTCTTCCGCCGACGGGGTGTAGCTCATGGTCAGCCAGACACCGGTAACGATCTGGTTGACCAGAACGAGCAGCGCCAGGGAGCCAAAGAAGTAGAAGAAGTTGAAGTTCTTCGGAGCGTAATACTTGCTGAGATGGTCTTCCCACATCTTGGTGGCGGGAAAGCGCGCATCAACCCAATCCATGAACTTGCTCATCACGCTTTCTCCGTATCGACGCCAATGATAATAATTTCATCGGTCTCATAGGAATGCGGGGGAACTGGCAGGTTCAAAGGCGCAGGCTGCGACTTGTAGACGCGACCAGCCAGATCGTAGTGGGAACCGTGGCAAGGGCAGAAATAGCCGCCTACCCAGTCCTTACCCAGATCCGCAGGTGCCACTTCAGGACGGAAGGTCGGCGAGCAACCCAGGTGCGTGCAGATACCGATCAGCAGCAGGACCTCGGGCTTGATCGAACGGGTTTCCGGATCAACGTAAGTCGGTTGTGTCGAGTTCTTGGAGGCCGGGTCAGCGAGCTGGCCCTCGATCTTCTTAAGATTCCCCAGGATTTCCTGTGTACGGCGGACGATGAACACCGGCTGGCCGCGCCACTCAGCAATCATCTGCTGGCCTGGCTCGATTTTGCTGACATTCACTTTCACCGGTGCACCTGCGGCTTTCGCCTTGGCACTGGGAAACCATGACCCCACGAACGGGACCGCAGCCCCCACCGCTCCTGCAGCACCCACCACGGATGTGGCTGCTACCAAGAAGCGACGCCGGCCTGCATTCACGCCGTCATTGCTCATTCAGTCCTCTCCCATCAGCTTTGTGGCCTGTTAAATCAGGCATCTACTAAGTAAAACTATGTACTTATAAAAATTTTGCCGAATGGTAATGAAAAGCCCCAATTCTGACAAGGTAATTACCGGAACCCATCACCCCCAAGCCTTGTAGTATAGGGTGTCTGCGGATGTGGCAAGTTGTCACAGCGCAATTCTTTGATAAATCGCAGACATAAAAAAACGCCCAGCTCCGTGAGGAAACTGGGCGTTCTTTTTTGAACGCGAAAGCGAATTAACGCTTCGAGTACTGCGGACGCTTACGCGCTTTACGCAGACCGACTTTCTTACGTTCAACTTCACGAGCATCGCGGGTTACGAAGCCGGCTTTACGCAGGGCGCTGCGCAGAGTCTCGTCGTAGTCCATCAGAGCACGAGTGATGCCGTGGCGGATTGCGCCAGCCTGACCACTCACACCACCGCCGATCACGGTGACGTAGATGTCGAACTTCTCGACAGTCTCAGTCAGCTCCAGCGGCTGACGAACTACCATGCGGGCAGTTTCGCGACCGAAGAAGTTATCCAGCGAACGGTTGTTGATGGAGATGTTACCAGTACCCGGACGCAGGAAAACGCGTGCGGTTGCGGTCTTGCGACGGCCAGTGCCGTAATTTTGAGTCGCCGACATAATGTACTATTCCGTTAAAACTTCAGTTCTTGGGGCTGCTGAGCAGTATGTGGGTGTGCAGCGCCCGCATAGACTTTCAGCTTACGGTACATGTCGCGACCCAGTGGGTTCTTAGGCAGCATGCCTTTAACCGCGGTCTCGATCACGCGCTCAGGGGCCTTGGCGATCAGCTTTTCAAAGTTGATCGACTTGATGCCGCCCGGGAAACCGGAGTGGGAGTAGTACATTTTGTCAGTGGTTTTAGCACCGGTAACACGAATCTGCTCAGCATTGATTACGACGATGTAGTCGCCGGTGTCAACGTGAGGAGTGTACTCAGGCTTGTGCTTGCCACGCAGACGGCTCGCGATTTCGGTGGCCAGACGACCCAGGGTCTGACCAGCAGCGTCGACGACAAACCAGTCGCGCTTTACTGTTTCCGGTTTAGCAGTAAAAGTTTTCATTCTTTATAGCCTCAGGGGCCGCCCTGTAAATTAGACGGCGGATCTTACTGAATAGTGCGTACTTTGACAAGTCAAAGGCAGCCGGATACAGACGCTTTCGGGGGCTCGGGTCGGCGCGTCCGTTCAACGGCAAGATTCTTCGGCGGCGGCGCATCACTTCCACTGCAGAAAGAGGTGCGCAATTATGCAGATTGCGAAAAATAATTCAACCTGCTTTTATGATTGTTTTGCCCAAGGAGCACCCGATGGACTATCGCCAGCTAGGCCGAACCAATCTGAACGTGAGTGCCCTCTGCCTCGGAACCATGACCTGGGGCGAGCAAAACAGCGAGGCAGACGCCTTCGCCCAGATTGAGCGGGCCAAGAGCGCCGGGATCAACTTCATCGACACCGCCGAGATGTACCCGGTGCCACCCAAGGCCGAAACCTACGCCTCCACCGAACGCTACATCGGCAATTATTTCAAAAGCCGCGGTGATCGTGCCGACTGGATCCTGGCCAGCAAGATCGCCGGCCCCGGCAACACCATCGACTACATCCGCGACAAAAACCTGCGCCACAACCGCCAGCACATCACCGAAGCGGTGGATGCCAGCCTCCAGCGCCTGCAGACCGACTACATCGACCTGTACCAATTGCACTGGCCGGAACGCAGCACCAACTTCTTCGGGCAACTGGGCTACAAGCACAAGATCGAAGCCAACCTGACGCCTCTGGAGGACACCCTCGAAGCGCTGGACGAGCAGGTCCGCGCCGGCAAGATCCGCCACATCGGCCTGTCCAACGAGACGCCATGGGGCACCATGCGCTTCCTGGCCCTGGCCGAAGCCCGTGGCTGGCCGCGCGCCGTGTCGATCCAGAACCCGTACAACCTGCTCAACCGCAGCTTCGAAGTCGGCCTGGCGGAAATCGCCATCCGCGAGCAATGCGGCCTGCTCGCCTATTCGCCGCTGGCGTTCGGCTTCCTGTCAGGCAAGTACGAAGGTGGCGCCCGCCCGCCAAAAGGTCGCCTGAGCCTCTACAGTCGCTTCAGCCGCTATTTCAACCCGCAGTCGGAAGCGGCATGCAGCCGTTACGTGGCCCTGGCTCGCGAGCACGGCCTGGACCCGGCGCAAATGGCCCTGGCGTTCGTGACGCAGCAGCCGTTCGTGACCAGCAACATCATTGGCGCGACGACGATGGAGCAACTGGAGAGCAACATCGCCAGTTTCGACTTGAAGCTGTCGGAGGAAGTGCTGGAAGGGATCGAGGCGATTCACAAGGATCATCCGAATCCTGCGCCTTGATTGATCTTTAAAACCAATCGCGGGCAAGCCCGCTCCCACAGGTTCGGTGATACCTGTGGGAGCGGGCTTGCCCGCGATGGCGTCCGCCCGGTCAGCGCAAATCAAAGCGACCGCGCAATAATCTCCTTCATGATCTCGTTCGTCCCGGCATAGATCCGCTGCACCCGTGCATCCGCCCATGCCCGCGCGATCGGGTACTCCCACATGAACCCATAGCCACCGTGCAACTGCACACACTCGTCAAGCACCTTGCACTGCAGGTCTGTGCCCCAGTACTTGGCCATCGCCGCCGTCGGCACGTCGAGCTTGCCTTGCAGGTGCAGCTCCAGGCAACGGTCGACGAAAACCCGGCCGATCTGGATTTCCGTGGCCATCTCCGCCAGCTTGAACCGGGTATTCTGGAAATCCGCGATCGACTTGCCGAATGCCTTGCGCTCACGGGTGTAGTCCAGCGTCCATTGCAGCGCAGCTTCGGCTGAAGCCAACCCGCCAATGGCCACCGTGAGGCGCTCCTGGGGCAACTCCTGCATCAGGTAGGCAAAGCCCATCCCGGCTTGGCCCAGCAGGTTTTCCTTGGGCACACGCACGTCCTGGAAGAACAGCTCCGAGGTGTCCTGGGCTTTCATTCCGACCTTCTCCAGGCGCTTGCCCTTGTCGAAGCCCGGCGTATTGGCCTCCACCAGAAACAGACTGGTGCCCTTCGCGCCAGCCTTCGGATCGGTCTTGGCGACGACGATCACCAGATCGGCCAGGTAGCCGTTGGTGATAAAGGTCTTGGAGCCGTTGATCACGTACTCATCGCCATCGAGCACGGCCGTGGTTTTCACCCCTTGCAGATCGGAACCGGCGCCCGGTTCAGTCATGGCGATCGCGGTAACCATCTCGCCGGACACCAGTTTCGGCAGGTATTTGTGCTTCAGCGTCTCACTGCCGTAATGCAGGATGTAGGGCGCCACGATGTCCGAGTGCAAGGAAAAACCGATGCCGGTCAGGCCAAGTCGCCCCACTTCTTCGATCACCACCGCACTGTAGAGAAAGTCCGCCCCCAGGCCGCCGTACTCTTCCGGCAAGTGCGAGCAAAGCATCCCCGCCTCCCCAGCCTTGTTCCAGAGTTTGCGGTCGATATAGCCTTGTTTTTCCCATTGCCCATGGAACGGCACCGCCTCTTTTTCGAGGAACGTCCGCACGCTGTCGCGGAAAAGCTCGTGCTCGGAACTGAACAGGGTTCTGGGGATCATGCGGCACCTTTATCTTTGTTTTTAGAAGGAGTTGACCTTCAGAGACTATGCCTCGCTTCCGATACAGGACACTGGACACATCCGACAAAAAATAAGACGATCCAGCCGTCTGGTGACCACTTCCCCCTATAAAAATAAAGTTGAATTATGTCTAACCAAGCCTCCACGCCCCTGCGGCGCGTCAGCATCCTGGCCATCGACCGGGTTTTCGCTTCCACCCTCATGCAAGCCAAGGATTTCTTCCATCTCGCCAGCCTGCGCTACGGCAAACAGCTGGGCCAGGGCCTGACACCGGCGTTCGAAACCCGCCTGGTCAGCCCCGATGGCAAGCCGGTCAACACCTTCAGCGATGTGATGATTCCAGTGGACGGCGGACTGGAAAACGCCGACATCATCGTTCTTCCCGCGTTCTGGGACGATTTCGACAACCTCAGCAAACGTTACCCGCAAATCCTGCCCTGGCTGCGCCAGCAACATGCGCGCGGTGCCGTACTGTGCGGCGAGGCCACTGGTGTTTTCTGGCTGGCCGAAGCCGGGCTGCTCAATGGCAAGGAAGCGACCACTTACTGGCGCTTCTTCAATGCCTTCGCCGAACGCTTCCCCAAGGTCCAGCTCAATCAGGACAAACACCTGACCGATGCCGACAACCTGTACTGCGCCGGCGGCACCACCTCGGCATGCGACCTGTACATCTACCTGATCGAGCGCTTCTGCGGCGCCAACGTGTCCCAGGCCGTAGCCCGAGACATCCTCTATGAAGTGCAGCGCAGCTATTCACCGGGACGGATTGGATTCGGCGGGCAGAAGCTGCACCAGGACGTGATCATCCTGCAGATCCAGCACTGGCTCGAAGAACACTTCGCCGACAAGTTCCGTTTCGAGGACGTTGCCCGCGAACACGGCATGAGCATCCGCAACTTCATGCGCCGCTTCCAGACCGCCACCGGCGACAAGCCACTGCATTACCTGCAACGCCTGCGCATCGAAACCGCCAAGGGCTTGCTGTCCGGCAGCCGCAAGAGCATCAAGACCATCAGCTACGAGGTTGGTTATGACGATGCGAGCTTCTTTGCGCGGCTGTTCCGCCAGCACACAGAGTTGTCGCCGAACCAGTATCGGCAGCAGTTTCAGCAGGCTGCATAGCCGAACACCAACCGAATATGGGAGCGAGCCTGCTCGCTTCCACATTGAGTCTTGCGCCAGCCAAACAGCTCTTTCGCTATGCATTTTCCTACGCAAAAAGCGGAATACAGAGCGCCAGAGCAACCAACCCTGCTCGCAGACGCAGCCCCTTAAAAGACTCAACATCTTCCCTGCAAACACCATCAGGGAAGATCAACCATGACTATCGGATCAAGCTACAACTACCCTTCATACATCGCCAAGGAGGCCGCCCGAACAAAGCGCTCGGCTAAAAACAAATGGGCGGCTCGCTTCCCCAATCCGCCGGATTTGTGTTTTGACTATCGTGCACTGGTAGAACAGGAAAACGGCATCGCCAGGGCAACTGACCCGCAACATAAAATCTGCATCATCGGCGCCGGCGTCACAGGTCTGACTGCCGCCAGAGAACTCTATCGCTGCGGCTTTACCCATATCACTCTCATCGAACAATCCAGACGCATCGGCGGCAGGCATCTGACCGTTCCGGGTAGCCGAAACTCGGCAGCAAGCCATACACCGTTTGAAATGGGCGCCATGCGCATGCCCTTCTTCAACCGGGCGGATGAGCCACCGACAGAAGGTCGGTCGCTGATGGCTTACTACGCCAATCAATTTGAATTGGCGTTTTCAGACTTCGCCAACCCCGGTAGCCAATGGGTTAACTCGACAGGCATCTATCTCCGGGAGGGCAGCATGGGCGGCGGATCGGCGCCGCAAATGTTGATATGGAAAAACGAAGACGGTGTCACACCACCTCCCGGCGATGAATTGCAAAAGGTCTATTCCAAGTGGAAAGCCTTTGCCGATCGTATGACCCGCCACGTTGCCGAGCTCTATGCGAGCCAGGAATGGGAAGCCATATGGGCTTCTATCGTCGAAAAATATGAGAGTGTCTCGTTCCGCGACCTGGTCAGCATGCCAGCACTGGAAGCTTGGGATGACCGCTCACCCGGGGATTTCGGCGGAATGGGAATGTCTGCGCAAGAATCCGCTATTTTTTACGCGATAGGTATAGGTGACGGTAGCTGGGGAGCTTTTTACGACGTCTGCTGCCTTTACCCCCTGCGCACCGCGATTTTCGGTTTCAGCAGCCAATTGCAACTGATCCATGGTCGAGTGGACTCAAACGGCGATCCACTGGATTCGCCCTACCTGAATAGCGAAGCCGTTTTTGACTCAATGGGCCAGAGTTTCGACAGCCCTCGCTACATCGGCCTCGCCGCGCTGGACGAATGCCTGCTGTTTGTGAAAACCGACGAAACCGGAAAGTCCATCTACGAACATAGCCTCGAAAGAAGCAATGGACTTCTCACCGACTCATCCGTCACAAAACTGGAAAAGCTGACCAATCAAAAAATACGCGTCCATTACAACTGGAAACACAGTCAACCCGAGCAAATCCGGGAGCAATTTGACGACTTTGACTCGGTCATCATGACACTACCCTCCTGGCTGATTGAAACTCGACTCAAGCTCGAAAACTTCACCCGGGAGATGCTGCCTTTCGAGACGATCAACGCCTACAAAACCGCACACTGGGAAACCAGCTGCAAAGTGTTTGCACCGCTGAAAAAATCATTTCTCTCGAAAAATAAAAACATCCCGCAAGCCATCGTAACCGACAGTTTTATCCACGATGTCTATACCTACCGCTACAACGACAACTACAGCTATGACTGCATCCTGCTGAGTTATACCTGGGAAGATGACGCAACCAAGCTCGCCTCATTCAGCGACAAGGAGTTGGTATCAAAATGCGCCGAAGAGCTGGATCGCATACTCATGAACTCTGCCAACATCCAGGAGAAAATTTCTCCCTACATAGGCATTGATCAAGCGGTGGTTCAGCGCTGGATCACTGATAAAAATGCTCTGGGCTGTGCCAAGCTTTACCGACCGGGCACCTACTACGATGCCGTCGGCCTGATGAAGTACAACCGGGACCTTGCTCATGTCTCAGGCTTGTATTTGTCCGGTGAATCATTTTCCGTCGACGCCGGTTGGACGGAGCCATGTTTTCGCGGCGCTGTCGATGCAGTGATTCATATCTGCAACAAAACTGCCGCAACCTTCAATGGCGGGTTTTCCTTGAGCGACTACCCGCACTACCAACTCAAAACCTGATCACATCCCCGTTCCAGAGCCATGCTCGCAATACATGGCTCTACTTCTCGTGCCTGCTACCCACTGCCATCAAACATCACGCTGATCCATTTTCGGACAAGGACTACGACCTAAACGGAAGTAGCTGACTTACGCCCCATTCCTGATTCCCCTCTTATAAGCACGCCATTTAACACCTTGAAAAACAATTAAAAGAGGAACGACGGAATGACTGAGCCAACAAGCCCTGCTCGAATAGCAGTCGTGCAATTCGATCCACAAGTCGGCATCGAGAAATGTGTAGGTAATCTGCGGCGCAGCCTGGAATTGGCGCTTGAAGCGGTAAGCGGCGGTGCGAATCTCATCGTTCTGCCCGAGCTTTCCAATACCGGCTATTTCTTCAGCAATCGACAGGATGCCTTCGCCCATGCAGAAGCGGTTCCCGACGGGCCAAGCGTGCAGCGCTGGATCGACTTCGCCCGCGAGCACAACGTTTACCTCGTGGCCGGTCTGGCCGAACGCGACGGCATGCGACTCTTTAACACCGGCGTTCTGGTAGGACCAGACGGTTTTATCGGCAAGTACCGCAAAGCCCATTTGTGGAATATGGAGAAGCTCTGGTTCACCCCCGGCGACCTGGGTTTCCCGGTTTTCGACACACCGATCGGCCGCATCGGGCTGTTGATCTGCTGGGACATCTGGTTCCCGGAGGTGCCACGGATCCTCGCCCAGCAAGGCGCGGACATCATTTGCAGCCTGAACAACTGGGTCTGGACACCGCCGCCGCTGTTCGACGATGCCGGTAAGTGCATGGCGTCTTATCTGACGATGACCGCGGCTCACGTCAACAACGTGTTTATCGCTGCCGCCAGCCGGATCGGCGAGGAGCGCGGTGCGCGCTACCTGGGTTGCTCGTTGATTGCCGGAACCAATGGCTGGCCGATTGGTGCCGTGGCTTCGGCAGACAGGCAGGAAATCCTGTTTGCCGATGTCGACCTGACCAGCTCCCGCAGTGCGCCCATCTGGAACAACCTGAACGACCTGCATCGCGATCGCCGAGCCGATCTATACGATCAGATGCTCGGCTACACCCAACACCCTTGCCTCCCACGTTGATCAGGAGGCCTATCGCATGGAAGTTACAACCGACAAAAACCAACCATCGCGCAAATCGCCGATTGATACAGCCGTGGTCCTGCTAATGATCGGCGCGACACTGCTGATCGTGTGGCTTTCTTTCAGCAACCGGACTTTCTGGGGAGCGCATTGGCCCGGGTACGGCGACATGGTATCGCTGCTACCCGAACCAAGCGCCTGGTTGCGCTGGGTGTTAGGTGACATCAGCGAGGTGGCTTTCTACAAGCACGAGTTCGCCTCGATCGGCCTGCTGGCGGGCGCTTATCTGGCTTACTGGGCGAATCGAACGGGGAAATCCTGGCAAGGGTTTGCCATCTCCTATGGAACGGGACTTTGGCCCTGGCTGGTCACCAGTTCTTTGCTCGGGCTGCTGCTGAGCAATCTGCTGTGGGGCTGGACGGTGACAGCCACAACCTGGCAACCCACATTCGTAGCATTCGTCTCGCTGCCAGCGGCGATGGTGCTGATGTTTGGCGGAGGCTGGAAGGTCACGATCAACGGCGCACTCATGGGCGCCGTACTCGTCACACCGATGTGCCTGCTGATCGTCAACTACGTGTGCCAACCGCTGGCCTTGCCTGCGGTGATTGGCAATGTGATGGGCATGGCGGTTGCCAGCGTCCTGGCGTTTCTGTTCTGCCGCTATTGGCCGAACCTGGTGAAATCCAGGTCACCGGAAACACCACCCATCTCGATCGCCCCCGCCAAGGCGCCTGACTATGGCGTCATCTGGAGCCTGCGCCGGATTCTGGCAGACTTTTCCGAAGCACCGTTCTTCGGCAATGAGCTGGCCAGCCTTGGCCTGATACTGGGGGCATTGCTGGCGTACAGCTTGAACCCTTCAAGCCCCGCGTACGGATCGGGCCTGTTGCTGCACATCATCGGCGCGCAGGCATTGGCCTCGGCCATCGGCGTGCTGATCTGGCGTCGACAATGGATGTTGCGCGGCTGGTATCCCACCTACATCCCGCTGGTTTCAGTGGTGCCCGCGGCGATCCTGGCCTATGGCGGCAGCTGGCAGATTATCGTCTCAAGTGCACTGCTGGGGGCATTGCTCGCACCACCGCTGGCCTGTGTGATTGCCAGGAAACTACCGGCCGACATGCACGCCTACATCGCCAATGTACTGTCGATGGCCATCAGCACACTGCTGATCGTGCCGCTGATCGGCTTTCTGATCGCTGACTGATGTCCCAGCCATTCGGCTGTATCGCGGCCTCAAAAGCGGATACAGCCACTTTTCATTACAAACAAGCGAGGTATCCCATGGACCTGCCCAAACTGTCCATCGCGGCACTTGGCGGCACGGTAAGCATGCAAGCGAGCAATGCCGGTGAAGGCGTCATCCCGATCGTCAGCGGCGAAGCCCTGCTGACTTCCATACCGGAACTGACGACGCTGGCCGGAGTCACCGTCGAGACCCTCAGCCTGCTGCCCAGTGCGTCCCTGGATTTCGAGTTTTTGCTGAACGTATTGTCCTGGGCTGAGTTTCAGGTCAAACAGGGCGCCGTTGGGGTCGTGATGACCCAGGGCACTGACACCCTCGAAGAAGCCGCGGCGTTTCTGGATTACCTGTGGCCCTACGACACCCCCTTGGTGCTGACCGGTGCCATGCGTTCCGCAGCACAGCCAGGTGCCGATGGACCGGCCAATCTGCTGGATGCATGTCGCGTTGCCCTGGCGCAGAACAGCCGGCAGCGCGGTGTCCAGGTCGTGATGAACGGACAGATTCATCAAGCGTGCAGCGTACGCAAAACCGATTCGCTGGCATTGCAGGCGTTTTCCTCTCCGGTCGTGGGGCCCGCAGGCCTGCTGTTGGAAGACCGTGTTCGCTACCTGCGCCCGCCGGGGCCGCGCACGGTGTTGCCTTTGCCGCAACAGACCACACAGAAGGTTGCGCTGCTTGAGGCCTCACTTTCGGCCGACACCCTGCTACTGGAGAATATTCTCGCACTCGATTACGACGGACTGGTGATCGGCGGTTTCGGCGCCGGCCACATCTCGCAGCGCTGGGCGACAATGATTGAGCATATTGCCGAACGAATCCCCGTGATCATTGCGACCCGAACAGGCTCCGGCTCCACCGCACGTGCATCTTACGGTTTTGGTGGTGGTGAAATGGACTTGATCCGCAAGGGGGCGTCGATGGCGGGCTTTCTATGTCCGCGAAAAGCCCGGATTCTGCTTTGGCTGTTGCTCGGTTGCCAACGGCAGCACGAGCTTGCGCGGCATCTCCACGAAGACATTTGACTTCAAAACAATGTACGAGCCTGTGGGAGAAAGATTTGCACTGACAAAAAAGGCCTGCGTCTGCAGGCCTCTTTCATTTTCCGAACTGTCTTACGGCTTGTGCGCCCGAGACAGGAATTCGTGGGATTGCATTTCCAGCAGTCGGCTGAGGGTACGCTGGAATTCGAAATTCAAGCGCCCGCCGGTGTAGAGATCCTTTAGCTCGACTTCAGCAGAAATGATCAGCTTCACGTTACGGTCGTAGAACTCGTCGACCATGTTGATAAAGCGTCGGGCGATGTCGTCGGTCGTGACGCTCATCTGCTCGACATCGCTGAGCAGCACGGCGTGGAAGATCTTGCCCAGTTCGATGTAGTCGTTCTGGCTGCGCGGGCCGTCGCACAGTTCACGGAAGTTGAACCAGGCCACGTCATCGCAGGTGCGCAGGGCACGGATTTCGCGGTTTTCGATCATCAGCACGTCATTTTCGACCGCTGCCGTGCATTCCGGTGTCAGTGCACGGAAGCTCTTGCGCAGGCTTTCGTTGGCGGCTTCGTCGAGTGGATAGTGGAACAGCTCGGCCTGTTCGAGGTGACGCAGACGATAGTCGACGCCGCTGTCGACGTTGACGATCTCGGTATTCTGCTTGATCAGCGCAATGGCCGGCAGGAAGCGCGCACGTTGCAGGCCGTCCTTGTACAGGCCATCCGGCACGATGTTCGAAGTCGCGACCAGGGTTACGCCGTTCTTGAACAGTTCTTCCATCAGGGTGCCAAGGATCATGGCGTCGGTGATGTCGGAAACGAAGAATTCATCGAAGCAGATGACCCGGGCTTCGGTGGCGAAGCGCTTGGCGATGATGGTCAGCGGGTTTTTCTCGCCGCCCAGGGTTTTCATCTCTTCGTGCACGCGCTTCATGAAGCGGTGGAAGTGGGTGCGGGACTTTTCCTTGAAGGGCAGCGCTTCGAAGAAGGTGTCCACCAGGTAAGTCTTGCCGCGACCTACGCCGCCCCAGAAATACAGGCCCTTGACCGGGGTCTGATCCTTCTTGCCAAACAACTTGCCCAGCAGGCCCGGCTTGTTTTGCTCGGCCGCGACCAGGTCGTCGTACAGGCGCTGCAAATGACGCACGGCAGTTTCCTGCGCGGCGTCATGGAAGAATTCCGGGCGTTTCAGATCAGCTTGATATCGTTCTAGGGGCGTCATAATTCGTTAGCAAGGCAACAAAAACGGGCCGACACTGTAGCGACGACCCCGAGGAATGGCAATCGGCCCTTGGTCGGGCCGAACCGTTGTTTATTCCTGAACCGGCGTCAGGGCAATGCGCAAGGCTTCGATGGCAGCGTCACGGGCGACGCTGTCGGCAAATGCCGGGCTGTCGGCAACGCACTCGCCTTCCAGCCAGACGCTGAACCCCAGGTCTTCACTGCGTACGTCCAATGCCTGGCCCGCTTGCAGTTGCTTGGTCACCTGCCCGGCGGTTTTACCGTCGGCGAAGTTGCGCGACAGCAGCAGTTGTTCGCCATCTGCCGCCAGCAGACGGAAGCGGAAACTGCCGTCGTCTTCACGGAAGCTGACAAAACGTGCAGCCTTCACGGCTTTCTTCTTGGTGGTCGCCGCCACTTGAGTCTGGGCAACGAAGGAGCGCAGGCCCACCGCTTCACGCAGTTCGTTGAGGAAGGGTGTCGCTACCGCACGGGCTTTTTTCGCGCCGTGTTGCAAGATGTCTTCCAGATCCGCCGGGCGCTCGATCAGCTGGTTATAACGCTCGCGGGATTCGCCCAGTTCGTTGTCGAGCAACTGGAACAGACGATTCTTCGCCTCGCCCCAACCCAGGCCCTGCAACAGTTCGCTGCGAAACTCGTCGGCTTGCGCCGGGGTGGCGAACGCCTGGAACAGGGTGAACAGGTGCGAGTTGTCCGGATCCTTGGCTTCGCCCGGTGCGCGGGAGTCGGTGACGATCCGCGAAATCGCGTCCTTCATCTCTTTGGCACTGCTGAACAGCGGGATGGTGTTGTCGTAGCTCTTCGACATCTTGCGACCATCCAGGCCTGGCAACGTGGCGACGCTCTCTTCGATCAACGCCTCGGGCATGGTGAAGAACTCTTTGCCCTGGCCAAAAAGATGGTTGAAGCGCTGGCCGATGTCCCGCGCCATTTCCACGTGCTGGATCTGGTCACGACCGACCGGCACCTTGTGCGCATTGAACATCAGGATGTCCGCGGCCATCAGCACCGGGTAGCTGTAAAGGCCCATGGTGATGCCTGCATCCGGGTCCTCGCCGGTCTCGACGTTCTTGTCCACCGAAGCCTTGTAGGCGTGGGCGCGGTTGAGCAGGCCCTTGGCGGCGACGCAGGTCAGCAGCCAGGTCAGTTCGGGGATTTCCGGGATGTCGGACTGGCGGTAGAAGGTCACGCGGTCGACATTCAGGCCACCGGCCAGCCAGGTCGCAGCGATTTCCAGACGCGAGCGCTGGATGCGCAGCGGGTCATCGCACTTGATCAGGGCGTGGTAGTCCGCCAAAAAGTAGAACGAGTCGGCATTGCTGTCACGGCTGGCCAGGATCGCCGGGCGGATGGCACCAGCGTAGTTGCCCAGGTGCGGCGTGCCGGTGGTGGTGATGCCGGTGAGGATACGGGTACGAGTCGTCATGGGTAATCGCTTGTCAGACTGCAATCAATTCGAGAGACGCGGCAGGATCAGATCCTTGAGATCGGTCAGCTTGCCATGAAAAAAGTGTCCGCATTCTGCCACTTTCAGCAGCTCATGGGGACGTTCAAGCGTGTCGGACCATTGGTAAACCAGCTGCGGATCGATCACTTCGTCGGTTTCCGGCTGGATCAGGGTCAGTTCGCCCTGCTGAGGCAGTGAGTCCTGAGCGCTCAGGCGCATGACCGCCGGTGCGACCATGAATAGATGTTTGAGCGGTTCGCCCTTCGCTTCCAGACGTCCGCCAAGACTTGCTGCAACAAATCCACCGAAGGAGAAACCGAACAGGGTCAGTGGCAATTGCGGGTGCCTGGCGCGAAACCATTCGGCCACAGCCTGGGCATCATCGACTTCGCCGGTGCCCATATCATGTGTACCTTCACTGGCACCCACCCCGCGGTAGTTGAAACGCAAAGTAATCAAACCGGCATCACGCGCGGTGCGCTGCAGGGTCGAGACCACTTTGTTGAGCATGGTGCCGCCCTGTACCGGGTTCGGATGGCAGATCAGCGCCAGGCCACGCGCCTGCTCGTTGTCCAGGTACAGTGCTTCCAGTTGACCCACCGGGCCATCAATCACTACAGGGGTTTCACGCATAAGCAAGGAAGGAACTCCGTGACCTCGAATCAGGTCGACTCGTCTAGCAAATTGTCTGTGGCTGTCTATTGCGAGTGAATCGCGGTATACAGCGCAGGTTCGAGCCGTTAACGTAAAGCAAAGCCGTTTATAGAGGAAGGACTCGTGGAACACTCGCTCTTAGTTTGGTTGTTACCGACTCTTGCCCTGGTTGTGGGTGTCGCCATTGGGTTCCTGATCGCTCGCGTTGCACCGAACGCCGCGCCCAGCCGCACGCAGCGTCAGCTGGACGATATTCAGGAACGTTTCGACAGTTATCAGAACGAGGTGGTGACCCACTTCAACAGCACCGCGACACTGGTCAAGAAACTGACTCAGAGCTATCAGGAAGTGCAGGACCATCTCGCCGAGGGCGCCAACCGCCTGGCCCTGGACGAACAGACTCGCCAACGCCTGCTGGCTTCCCTGCACGCCGACGCGGCGCAGGCACCCCGTGAACGCCTGACGCCACCGCGCGATCAGGAGCCGCCTCGCGATTACGCACCGAAAGCCCCGAACTCGCCGGGCATGCTCGATGAGCATTATGGCCTGAAGAAGTAATCAGCTTTCGCGCCATACAAAAAGCCCCCGGACTTTCACTGGTCCGGGGGCTTTTTTGTTTCTGTCTGTTCCAGATTTCTGCTGCCTGGTCTGGCCTCTTCGCGGGCAAGCCTGCTCCCACAATGGTCGATGTCGTACACAAAATCTGCATCCAACACATGACCTGTAGGAACGGGCTTGCCCGCGAAGGGGCCGGAACTGACGACAAAAAAAGCCCGCCCGATCCGTAGAAGATCGAGCGGGCTTTTCTACGCCTGGGGTTCAATCAGACGATCAAGGGTACTGCTGAACCTGACCTTGCTGCTGACCACCATACTGCTGGCCCGGAATCGCCTTGAGGTTGACCTCTACACGGCGGTTCTGCGCCCGGCCATTGGCGTCGCCGTTGCTGGCAACCGGGCTATCCGGACCGGCGCCACGGGCGCTCAGATTGGCACCGCTGACACCTTGCGAGGTCAGGTAGGTTGCCACGCTCTGGGCGCGACGCTGGGACAGGTCCATGTTGTGCTGGCGGCTGCCGGTGCTGTCGGTATAGCCGACGATCTCGATCTGGTTCTGGTTGAACTCTTTGAGCGAGCCCGCCAGGTTGTTCAGCGGCTGATAGAAGCTTGGGGCAATGTTCGCCGAATCGGTAGCGAACGTGATGTTGCCCGGCATGATCAGCTTGATCTGGTCGCCCTGGCGTTGCACTTCAACACCGGTGTTGGCCATGCTGGCGCGCAGCTTTTTCTCTTGCTGATCGGCGTAGTAACCGTAACCGGCGGCGGAAGCACCGACCACCGCAGCACCGATCAGTGCGCCCTTGCCACGGTTATCGTGGTTGATCGCAGCACCGGCCAGCGCACCGGCCAGAGCGCCGAGGCCACCGTATTTCGCGGTTTTGCTCATGCCTTGGGAGCTGCCATCCGCCTGACCCTGCGGCTGACCGTCATAAGGGTTGGGCGAGGCACAGCCGGACAGTACGGCCACGGCAGTAGCGACAATCATCAAACGACGCATGGTGAACATGTAAAGCTCCTACTTTTTTTGCATTCTGTGGTGCAACGGACCAAGGCATCAGCCTTTGCGGGCGTTGGATCATGTTAACGGGTAAAAATTCCGAATGTTACAAATCAGCCCCGAACAAACGGGTTTTCGCGCATTTCATCGCCCAGACGGGTGTCCGGACCATGCCCGGTCACCACGGTTGCGTCTTCGTCGAGGGTGTACAGCCGCTGCTTGATCGAGCGCACGATGGTCGCCTGGTCGCCGCCCCACAAATCCGTGCGTCCGACACCGCGACGAAACAGCGTATCACCGGCAATCAGCAGCTTGGCCTCGGAAAACCAGAAGCTCATGGAGCCCGGCGTATGACCTGGCGTGTGCAGCGCCACGCCGCAGCCGCAAGCCAGTTCTTCATCATCGGCCAGCCAGCGATCCGGGGATGGCACCGGGGTATAAGGAACGCCGAACATCTGGCACTGCATTTCCAGGTTGTCCCAGAGAAACTGGTCTTCCTTGTGCAAATGCAGCGTCGCGCCGGTTTTCTCCTTGAGTTGACCGGAAGCCAGGAAATGATCGAGGTGGGCGTGGGTGTGAATGATGCTGACCACTTTCAGCCCAAGGGCATCGAGACGCGCCAGGATCAGCTCATGATTGCCACCCGGATCGACGACGATGGCCTTTTTCGTTACCGGATCGCCGATGATCGTGCAGTTGCACTGCAACGGGCCGACGGGGAAGGTTTCGCGAATGAGGGTGGGTTGCTGGGACATCGGCGGGGCCTGCTCGATAAACGGGGGATGAGTGATTTTCTCACAATTGAGTATCCAGCCAATGGCCGCGATGTGTAACGTGAAAAATCCTTAACCCAGCACCCCCAATTCCTTGGCTCGCGCCACCGCCTGCGTACGCCGCTCGACCCCGAGTTTGCTATTGATATGGCTGGCGTGGGTCTTGACCGTGTGCAGGGAAATAAACAGCTGATCGCTGATTTCCTGGTTCGAACAGCCCTGGGCGATCAATCGCAGGACCGCCATTTCCCGGGCGCTGAGTTGCTCCGCGGCTGCACAGGACTCCAGCCCGGGACGGGCAGCCAATGCCGGCAGTTTTTCACTGAGGCTCAGGGAAACGGGGGTTGGCGGACAGCTTTGAAGCTGCCCACGCAGCCAGTCCGGGTGCTCGGCCAACAAGCCCTCGAAGGGTTGCAGCACCCCTCCGCCGGCGGCGTCCAGCGCCTGGGCCAGCGCCTTGCGTGCTTCCGGTTCCCGTCCACTACCCAGCAACAACGCCACTTTCTGGGTCAGCGCCATGGCGCTGAGCATCTGCCGACCGCTTTGCTGGCCATGTTCGAGCAGTGCATTCAAACGCCCTTCGGCCAGCATCGGTTGGCCCTGGATGACGTCGAGCAAGGCTTGTTGCAATTCGATATGCAGCGGCAATTGCGGGTGGAACTCCGGTGGTGCCGCCGCGTTTTCGCCGTTATAGGTCTGTCCCAGGCGCGCCAGCCAGGCTTCGGCCAGATCGGTGCGCCCCTGGGCCAGCCAGAGTTCACATTTGACCAGGGTGATCATGGCCAGGTAGTAGATCGGTGGCACATCCCAGATGTGCATGAGCCGTTCGGCTTCGGCAAGTTCGGCAAAGGCCTTGGCGAACTCGCCACTGCTGCCTTCCAGCCTGGCAATCACGCAGTGGCCGATCAGCACGCTGATGTCACGGCAGGCGCGCGCCTCGCTCAAACCGGCCTGCAATCGCACCCGCGCCAATTGCGGCTGCATGCGCAGGGCCAGCAAAAAGCCTTCGTACAAGGTCAGCCGAGCGCGAACCGCGTATAGCCGTTGCGCAGGCAAGCTCTGCAGGCGCTGCATTCCCTGACGGACCTCTTCCAGCGCCCGACAGATTTCCCCGCGTGCTTGCAACACCCGGGCGCGATCGTAGTGCGCCAGTGCTTCGAACAAGGGGTTGCCGACCCGTTGCGCCAACTCCAGCGATTCGCGGTTCAATCCCCGTGCCCGCCACAAATCGCCGTCGGCAATGGCGAGGTTGGACAGGGTCGAAAGGCACATCAGGCGCTGGCCGTAACGCTTGGACGGAAGACTTTCCAACGCTTCGCGGCAGTACCGCAGCGTCAGTTCGCGGTTGCCGCGTCCACGGGCAATGATGCCGCTCAACGCCAGCCATTGAGCGAGCATCGACTTCTGTGCGGTGGCCGACGGAGCAGGCAGGAAACGGCTCAAATGGCTGGCCAGCTCTTCGGCGGCATCCAGTTGGCAAGCCATCCCCAACGCCCAGCTATAGAGCACGATCAGCCGCGGCGTGCTGATCAGCAAGCTGTCAGGCAAGTCCATTTTCCAGCGCAGCAACATGCCGACATTCTGCTCGGCCAGCAGTTGCTCTTCGGAGAGGTTCTGCACCAGGTTCGCCGCGACGTCCAGGTGACCGGCGCGCAAGGCCTGCTCCACGGCCTCATCGAGCAGTCCCTGGGCATTGAACCACCGGCAGGCACGCAGGTGCAGGCTGGCGGCCGGCACCATCGACTGGGAAGTCGGGCGCGTGCGCAACAGATCGGAAAACAGGTGGTGGTAACGATACCAGTTGCCATGCTCGTCCAGCGGCACCAGGAACACCTGGTGGGCGAGCAGGAAGCGCAGGATTTCCCCGCTGTCATGGGCGTCGCGAACGGCGTCGCACAGTTCGCTGCAAAAACGTTCCTGGGGCGCCGTGTCGTAGAGGAACGACTGGACTTCGGCGGGCAGGCAATCGATGACCTCTTCGAGCAGGTAATCGCGGATCAGCCCTTCCCCGCCGTGCAACGATTGCGGCAGCGCGCCGTCGGTACCCGCCTCCGAGGCGGCCAGCAGCCAGAAACGCAACCCCGCGACCCAACCTTCGCTGCGCTGGATCAGGTTTTCCAGTGCTTCACCGCGCAAGGAACTGCTGTGCCGGTCGAGCAGGCTCAAGGCCTCGTCGTGGGTCAGGCGCAGATCCTGTTCATGCAATTCAAGCAGTTGTCGCGACAGCCGCAGCCGCGCCAGATGCCAGTCGGGACGTTGGCGACTGGTGACCATCACCAGCAAGCCATCAGGGAGATGATTGAGGAAAAATTGCAGGCAACGGTCCAGTACCGGCCCCTGGGCCAGATGGTAATCATCCAGCACCAGCAGCAATGGCGTCGCGGTGGACAAGTGCTCGGCCAATTCGTCGAGCAGGCCATCCAGCCATTCTTCGAATGCGAAAGGCTGATGGCGCTGGCGCATTTTCAACAGCCCGAGTGATTGCCTGCCCAGGTGCGGGAAGTAGTCCTGGAGGCCTTCCAGCAGGCGTTCGAGAAAACGTCCCGGGTCACTGTCTCGCGGGCTCAACCCCAGCCAGAGACTTTGCCAGTGCGCCGGCAACCCCTGACAAAACTCCACCGCCAACGAACTCTTGCCGAACCCTGCCGGTGCGCTGACCAGCAATAACCTGCCACCGAGCCCGGCACTCAGGCGCTCGCACAAACGTGGACGCAGCACATGGCCGTCGGGCAACGGCGGGCGGAAGAAGCGCCCGTCGAGTGTCGCGACAGCAACGTTTGCAGAACCTGGGGATGTAGACAAATCAGTCATAGCCGGCTCTTGTTTGAATTGCGGGTGGCGGCGTTGCAGATGTCCGCAGACTAGCCGTAAACGGATAGGGAATGAAGGTAATTGCTACAAATGGCTACAAAAAGTCTACAAGCAAAAAAAAACGCCCCGAACCAGTCGGGGCGTTTTCAGAGGGTGCGGCCTCTACTCAGTTCACTTTAGCGAACACCATCCTGACGCAAGGCGGCCGGGGTGAAGTCGCTGGTGGTGGCAGTGAAGCCGAAGTCATAGGCCGACTTCTCTTCGTTCTTCATGCCCAGCGCCAGGTAACGACCCGATTGCAGGTCGTACAGGGTTTCAAGGGCATACCACGGTACTTGCTTGTCGTAGTAGTTCTCGGCATGGGCCTCGGCGACGCGCCACAGTTGACCGCGACCGTCGTAATGGTCGATGACCGCTGCCTGCCAGGTGTCTTCGTCAATGTAGAAGTCACGCTTGGCGTAGATGTGACGCTGACCTTCCTTCAGGGTGGCAACTACATGCCACACACGACGCAACTCGTAACGAGCCAGGTCCTGGTTGATGTGACCGGCCTTGATGATGTCGGTGTACTTGAGCTTCGGATCGTCGAGCTTGTAGGCATCGGAGGCGATGTACATCTCTTTCTTGCCTTCGAGCTTCCAGTCGTAACGATCCGGTGCACCGTTGTACATGTCCAGGTTGTCGGAGGTACGCAGGCCATCGGCTGCAGTACCCGGGCCGTCATAGGACACTTGCGGCGCACGGCGCACACGACGCTGGCCGGCGTTGTAGACCCATGCCGAGCGCGGCTCCTTGACCTGGTCGAGGGTTTCGTGAACCAGCAGTACACCACCGGCCAGACGTGCCGGCGCGGTCACTTTCTGCTTGAAGTAGAACAGGATGTTGCCCGGGTTCGCCGGATCGTAGTCCTTCATCTTGTCGCGGAACACGAACTGGTCCTGGAAGTACACCAGGCTGAACGAGCCGTTCGGCTGTGGTGTGGCCTGGGTTACCAGACGGGTCACGCTGCCCCCGCGATAGCGGGTGATGTGGTTCCAGATGACTTCAACGCCGCTTTTCGGGATCGGGAACGGAATGGCGGTTTCAAAGTTCTCCAGGCCGTTGCCGCCGGACACCAGCTTGGTGTTGGTGGCGTTCTTCTTGATGGAGGCGAACACCTCATCCGGCACGGTGGCACCGCGGTGGGACGGATAGACCGGCATCTTGAAGGTTTCCGGGTAGCGCTTGAACATCGCGTACTGGCCCGGGGCAAGCTTTTCCTTGTACTGGTCGACGTTCTGCGCCGTGATGGTGAACAGCGGTTTTTCACCCGGGTACGGATCGGACAGGAAGCCCTTGCTGTCGACCGCTCCGGCGTTCTTCGGCAACGGTTTCCAGGTCGGAATCGAACCGTCGGCGTTACCCGCCATTTCAGCGCCCATCGGGGTCAGGCTCTTGCCCAGTTTGTCGGCTTCGGCCTGGGGAACCGCTGCGATGACGCTGGTCGCCAGCAGCGAAAGCCCCAGAACACCGGCGTGGAACAGACTCTTTGTTATTTTCATATGTTCGTTCGTCCTGAAAATTCAGTGCTTAGAAGTTCACGCCGAGGCTGAGCGCAACGAAGTCGCGGTCATCCACGGTGGTGTACTTGCCGTCGAAGAAGTTGGTGTAGGCCAGGCTCGCGGTGTAGGTGTTCTGGTACTCGGCGTCGACACCCAGGCTCACCGCCTTGCGGCCTTCCTCGAAGTTGCCGCCAGGCCCAGGGGAGTAGCCTTCCACGTCATGAGACCAGGCTACGTTTGGCTTGAGGTTCACACCGGCAAACACGTCGTTGTATTCCCAGATGGCACGACCGCGGTAGCCCCATGAAGTCGCGGTGGTGAAGCCTTCGTCGGTGCAGTTGCGGCTGCGGTTGTTGGTCGGCGTACCCGGGCCGGCACCGCTGATGGTGCTGTTGTTGAGTGTCACGCAGGTATTGAGCGCGCCAGAGGCTGGCAATTCACCCGGACCGTAGACCGGATCGCGGCCATAACGAACGTCGGAAGTGCTTTCCAGGCCGCCAACGTGGGTCACGCCCACTTCGCCCACCAGGGTCAGACGGCTGGCGCCCATGACCTGATCGAAGAAGTGCGTCAGGGTGGTCTGGAACTGGGTGACTTCCTTGCGACGATACCCGTGCAGGTCCTGACCCGGCACGCCGGTAAGCAGCGATGCATTGGTCAACGGGTTGTTCGGGTTGTTATTGCCTATAGGACGAACACCGGAGAACAGGATGTCGGTGGAGTTGAGCTGCACCGGAGCGTTCGGACGGTAGCTGATCTCACCGCTCCACGCCGTACCGGTAGGCAGGGTGGTGGAGAAGCTCAGGCCGTAGAGGCGGATGTCTTCCGGGTATTCGATGAAGTACTGCGAATTACCCGCCACCAGCAATGGTGCCAGTGCGGCGAACGGGCCGCCCTGGAGGGCCGCTGCAGTGTTGTAGACCGACTGCGGCGCACCGGTAGCGCTGAAGATCGGCGCACGGCTGTGGTAATTCATGAAGTAGGCGCCGAACTCGGTGTCCAGCGGATCGAACATGTACTTGAGGGACGCGCCCCACTGGCCGCTGTCGCGGGCATCGCGATCGGGGCCACGACGCACCAGAACACCCTCATTGTTGACGTCGACGCCGTTGGCGGCCAAAGGCCCCAGGGCAATGGCCGGAATTTGCGAGCGCTTGGCCAGTACGCGCAGGTTGTCGTCGCAGCCGTCGGCAACGATGTCTGGCTGGGAGAAGAACGTGCCGCAGTTGTCGACAACGGTCTGGTCCCATTCAATTTGGTAGAACGCTTCGGCCGAGAGGTTTTCGGTCAGGCTCTGGGACACATAGAACATGTTGACCGGGATCAGGCCTTCCTTGATCTCGGCACCCGGACGGCGGAACGCGGACACGTCGATCGGGTTGATCGAGTTGATGCCACCACCGATGAAGGTACTTTCACCCCAGCTCACGACCTGCTTGCCCAGACGCACGGAGCCTGGCTGATCGGCAATGGAGTAGTTGTGGTAGACGAAGGCGTCGAGGATCTGGCCGCCGGCAGACTTGGCGCCTTCCTTGCGGTTGTCGTCGCTGATGTCCTTGAACGGACGGCTTTCGTCCTTCAGTTCAAAGTCGTACCAGTATTTGCCACGGACGAAAACACCGGTATCGCCGTATTTCAGTTCAAGGTCATGGATGCCCTTGAAGATCTTCGAGAAAGTTTCCCCGCTCTTGAAGTTCAGGTGACCGTCATCAGAAGTCTGGGACAGACCCTTGCCGCCGTTGTTGACACCGATGAGGTTCTTGTTGGCACTTTCGGTAGACCAACTGGCACCGATCGACAGGGATGAGTCGAACTGACCTTCGATTTCACCGACGTTGAAACTGACGCCGAATGCTGGCCCGGCGAGCGTAGAGGCAAGACTGACAGCCAGGGGCAGTTTCGCCCGGCGCCAGAACTGGTTTGCTGATGTCATCGACGCTACTCCATGTGCATTTTATTTTTATGGCAAGAGCACTTCTAAAAACGCTGTGGATAACCGGGAGCCATGGCATCCCAAAGTCATTCCAAAGTTGCATCGCCCCGGTTCGTGCGGTTGCCCCGTTCTTAAAAATCCTTGAGTGGACTATAGCCAGCAGGTAGTAGCGCTTGATCCCTCTAAAGTGTGATTTGCAGCTGCCAGCCACTCTGGAACAGTCCTTTCGCCAGTCCGACACCCGTCGGCACGGCAAGGATGGCTGAAAATTTCGTTTTGACAAGCCAAGCGCTTGCTTGGTGGGGGCTGGCGTGCCCTTTCGAGCACGCCAGGTGACGCTTAAAGCGTCGAGAGGAAGGTGCTGTTGGTGGCTTGCCATTCGCTGATGTCGACACGAATGCGCTTCTTGTCGAGCTTGCCGACACTGGTCTTGGGAATTTCAGTAACAAGGGCGATCTGGCTCGGAATCGCCCACTTGCTCAAGTGCCCCAGCTCCACAAACGGCTTGAGGTGTTCCTTGAGTTCCCGCGCCCCGATTGCATGCCCCTCACGGAGCACCAGCAGGGCAAACGGCCGCTCGCCCCACTGCGGATCGGGGATCCCCACCACTGCTACTTCACGTACCGCCGCATGACGGCTGATCAGGTCTTCCAGGTCCAGGGAGGAGATCCACTCGCCACCGGTCTTGATCACGTCCTTGATCCGGTCACGAATGTCGATCACGCCCATGCTGTCCAGGGTCGCCACGTCACCGGTGTGCAGCCAGCCTCCGGCCCAGAGCTCGGCGCCCTTCTGCGGCTCATTGAAATACCCCTCGGTCAGCCATGGCGCGCGTAACACCAGTTCGCCCTGGGTCTCGCCATCGGCGGGCAGGAAGTTGCCCTCGGAGTCGACGATCGCCGCCTCCACCAGTGGCCCCGGCACGCCGGCCTTGATCCGGTAAGTGGTGCGTTCGTCTTCGGTACCCGCCATCAATTCGTCGTTGAGGTGCGCGCACGAAACCAGTGGCCCGGTTTCCGACATGCCGTAGGCGGCAGTCAGCTGAATGCCTTTGGCCTTGGCCGCCTCGTACAACGTGCGGTTCAGGGCGCTGCCGCCGATGACGATTTTCCAACCGCCGAAGTCGACAGTCTGCGCGGCCTTGGCATTGAGGACCATCTGCAAAATGGTCGGTACGCAATGAGAGAACGTGACCTTTTCCTTGCGCCACAACTCCACCAGGTACTCCGGGTCATAGCGGCCGGGATACACCTGCTTGAGCCCGAGCATGGTCGCCACATACGGCAAGCCCCAGGCGTGCACGTGGAACATCGGGGTGATCGGCATGTACACGTCGTTGGTGCCCAGCAGGCGCACGCTATCGATCGCGCCCATGATGGTCGACACGCCCATGGTGTGCAGCACCAGTTGCCGATGGGTGAAGTACACGCCCTTGGGGTTGCCGGTGGTGCCGGTGGTATAGAACGTGGTCGCGACCGAGTTTTCGTCGAAATCCTCGAAGTCGTATTGCGGGCTCGCCGCGGCCAGCAGTTGCTCGTATTCGCCGACGAGATTCGGCAGGTCCGCG
Organism: Pseudomonas sp. PDM30; assembly: GCF_019218985.1. Taxonomy (NCBI): domain Bacteria; kingdom Pseudomonadati; phylum Pseudomonadota; class Gammaproteobacteria; order Pseudomonadales; family Pseudomonadaceae; genus Pseudomonas; species Pseudomonas sp. PDM30. The sequence continues at coordinate 75,389 of NZ_JAHUWM010000001.1, read as the reverse complement.
GTTTTTTCCGGCAGGTCAGTCAACAGCAGGGTTTTGTCGACCGTGGTCAGTTGCCCCTCGATGGCCTTGTAGAGACCGACGAACTCGCTGTTGACCAGCACAAAGCGGTCCTCGGCGTGGTTCATGGTGTAGAGGATCTGTTCCGGCGACAGGCGCACGTTGATGGTGTGGATCACCGCACCGATCATCGGGATGGCGAACATGCATTCCAGGTAACGATGGCTGTCCCAGTCCATCACACCCACGGCATCCCCGGGCTTGACTCCGGCCGCTGTCAGCACGTTGGCCAGGCGAGCTACCCGTTCGATCAGGGTCGGGTAGCTATAGCGCAACTTGTCGCGGTAGATGATCTCGCGGGTTTTCTCATAACGGGCACCGGACATCAGCAGCCGTTTGATCAACAGCGGGTACTGGTAAGCGCCTTCGGCCGGGGGGATAACGCGAGTCTTCAACATAATAATCCCTTTAATCTGACTGCACGGTCGTGACTGAAAGTACGCACTGTAGTGCCCTTGAACGTCAGCCAAATCAGCCAAAGGAATGATTTGCAGAACCCCATGAATGATAGCTCTGCGCCATCATTCGCAAGGTTTGATCATCTGTAGGAGCAGCCGGTCGACGCTCGATTGCTCGCGATGAACCCGGGATTACCGCGGGGGTCAGATATCAAGCGTTATCGTTGACGCGCATCGCGAGCGAGCTCCTACAGGGATAGATATCTGATCAGTGCATCTCGGTAAAAGCGAGCTTCACGCCAATCGCGATCAGCACCGCGCCCATGGTCCGATCGAACCAGTGCCCCATGCGGGCGAAACCGGCGCGTACGCGCTGCTGGCTGAACAACATCGCCACCAGGCAGAACCAGGTCGCTGTCGCCACCGCCAGGTAAACCCCGTACCCGGCCTGCACGGCCAGCGGCGTGTGCGGGTTGATCACCACAGTGAACAGCGAGAGGAAGAACAGCGTGGCTTTCGGATTGAGACCGTTGGTGACGAAACCCGAAGTGAAGGCACCACGGGCGGTGCGCTCGCCGGCTTCCTTGTGCAGGTCGTCAGCCACAGACTTGGCCGGTTGCGCGCGCAGCGCCTTGTAACCGATGTACAGCAGGTAAGCGGCGGCGGCCCATTTCAAGGCATTGAACAGCACGATCGACTGGGACACGATCAGGCCGATACCCAACAGCGAGTAACCCACGTGCAGGAAAATCGCCGTGCCCACACCCAGTGCGGTCCAGGTGCCCGCGCGACGACCGTGGGTAACACTCTCGCGCACCACCACGGCAAAGTCCGGGCCAGGGCTGGCCACGGCCAGCAGGTGAATCAGGGCAACGGTCAAGAACTCTGTCCAGTACATGGGGGCTCCTTCAGGCCAAGCTTAACTAGTTATTTCATCTGGTAGGCTCGGCAGATTACGCCTTCAGTTCATTGCACAAAAGGTACAGTTGATGACGAACACCCGCCGCGCCGTTTTCCTCGACCACCCGTCCCTGGACCTCGGCGACCTTGACCTCGACCCGCTGCGCAGTTGTTTCAGCGATTTGCAGCTGTTCGCCCAGACCTTGCCCGATCAAGTCATCGAACACCTCAAGGGTGCGACCGTCGCCATCAGCAACAAGATCCTGATCGATGCCGCCGCCATGGCCGCCAGCCCTGATCTCAAGCTGATCCTGATCACCGCCACCGGCACCAACAATGTCGACCTCGCCGCCGCCCGCGCCCACGGGATTACCGTGTGCAACTGCCAGGGCTACGGCACACCGTCGGTGGCGCAGCACACGATCATGCTGCTGCTCAACCTGGCCACGCGCCTGGCCGATTATCAAAAAGCCGTCGGCGAAGGCCGCTGGCAGCAAGCCAAACAATTCTGTTTGCTGGATTACCCGATTGTCGAACTCGAAGGCAAAACCCTTGGTCTTTTGGGCCATGGCGAATTGGGCGGCGCGGTCGCACGGCTGGCTGAAGCCTTCGGTATGCGCGTTGTGCTGGGGCAAATTCCAGGGCGCCCTGCACGGCCGGACCGCCTGCCACTGGATGAACTGCTACCGCAAGTCGATGCCCTGACCCTGCACTGCCCGCTCAACGAACACACCCGCCACTTCATCGGCGCCCGCGAACTGGCCGCGATGAAACCCGGCGCGTTCGTGGTCAACACCGCCCGCGGAGGCCTGATCGACGAACAGGCGCTGGCCAACGCCTTGCGCAACGGGCATCTGGGCGGCGCCGCCACTGACGTGCTGAGCGTCGAGCCTCCCGTCAACGGCAATCCGCTGCTGGCCCATGACATCCCGCGCCTGATCGTCACCCCGCACAACGCCTGGGGCAGCCGCGAAGCGCGCCAGCGAATCGTTGGCCAGGTGACCGAAAACGCACTGGGATACTTCAGCGGTAAGGCGCGGCGGGTCGTCAGTTGATAAACTGCGGCACTTTTTTTCACAGGAGCAGTTATGGATCCGCGCAGTGAAGTACTGCTTCGTCAGGCCGAGTTATTCCAGGGTTCGGTGTTGTTGGCCGGCTTGCCCGCCGACGACTTGCTGGGCCGTCTGCCCGAAGCTCATGGCTGGTGCTGGCACGCCGGCGATCAGGCCGCGCTGGACGCCCGCTTCGCCGAGCGCAGCCATTTTGGTGTGAATGCTCCCGAGCGCGAGTTCGATACAGCGGTGGTGTTTCTGCCTAAGGCCAAGGACCTGACCGACTACATTCTCAACGCCCTCGCCTCGCGGCTGGCTGGCCGCGAGCTGTACCTGGTCGGCGAGAAAAAAAGCGGCATCGAAGGTGCCGCCAAACAACTCAACCCGTTCGGCAAGCCACGCAAACTCGACAGCGCGCGCCACTGCCAGCTCTGGCTGGTCACCGTGGCCAACGCGCCTGAAGCCAAACCGCTGGAGAGCCTGGCGCAGACCTATGAACTGCCGCTGGCCGAAGGCCCGTTGAAGGTCATCAGCCTGCCGGGGGTGTTCAGCCATGGTCGCCTGGATCGCGGCAGCGCGCTGCTGCTGGAACATCTGGACAAACTGCCCAGCGGTCACTTGCTCGATTTCGGTTGCGGCGCAGGGGTCTTGGGCGCGGCAGTGAAACGTCGTTACCCGCACAACCAGGTCACGTTGCTGGATGTGGATGCCTTTGCCGCTGCCAGCAGTCGCCTGACCCTGGCGGCCAATGGTCTGGAAGCCGAGGTGATTACCGGTGACGGCATCGATGTCGCCCCGATGGGTTTGAGTGCGATCCTGAGCAATCCGCCGTTCCATGTCGGCGTGCACACCGACTATTTCGCAACGGAGAACTTGCTGCGAAAAGCGGCCAAACATCTGAAAAACGGTGGCGAACTTCGCCTGGTAGCGAATAGCTTCCTGAAGTATCAACCATTGATCGAAGAGCATCTTGGTGTGTGCGCGATCAAGGCCGAAGGACAGGGCTTCCGGATCTACCGAGCCAAGCGCGGATAGAACTTCTTTGAAAAAGAAGGCTTGCCGAATGGGTTTTGCAAAGGCAGAATCCGCTCCGTCCTAGGGGAGTAGTCTCCCACGAGCGCCACGCTCGTCCGGCATGCGTCAACATACTTGGTCCTCAGACCATGGCGCATGCGACCCAAGCATCCACATCAGATGGATCGCAGGGTTTGACAAGACCTATGACACGAACACCTTACCCGGGGCGGGGGGGCTGTACGTGTCATAGCCGTGTCGACCCGCCCCTTAGGAAAACCCCTGATGCTGGATTCACTACTCGTACCTACCGCAATCGTTGCCTTGGCCGAAATCGGCGACAAGACGCAACTGCTCGCGCTCATTCTCGCTGCCCGTTTCCGCAAGCCCTGGCCGATCATCGCCGGTATCGTCGCCGCGACCCTGGCCAACCATGCGGCCGCCGGTGCAGTGGGCGCCTGGGTCGGCAGTTTCTTCTCCGATACGATGTTGCACTGGATCCTCGCCGCGAGCTTCGCCGCCACGGCGCTGTGGACCCTGGTCCCGGACAAGATGGATGACGACGAAGCCAGCACCGCCCGCAAGTTCGGGCCGTTCCTGACCACGCTGATCGCGTTCTTCCTGGCGGAAATCGGCGACAAGACGCAGATCGCGACCGTGATGCTGGCTGCGCAGTATCCGGAGCTGTGGCTGGTGATCATCGGCACCACCCTCGGCATGCTGATTGCCAACGTGCCCGTGGTATTGGCCGGTAACTTTGCCGCGGACAAATTGCCGTTGACCCTGATCCGTCGACTGGCGGCGTCGGCGTTCTTCATCCTGGCGATTGTCGCGGTGTACAAGGCGATGCAGAGCAGCGGGTGGGTTTGACCCGGGTACTGAGATCAATCTGTGGCGAGGGGGCTTGCCCCCGTTCGGCTGCGCAGCAGTCGTAAATCCTGCAACCGCGGTGTAACTGTTGAATTGCGGCTGCAGGTAATGGGGCCGCTTCGCAGCCCAACGGGGGCGAGCCCCCTCGCCACATTTTCAGCATCTGATAGTCAAGACTTCTTGGCCTGCTCATACAAAGGCATGACCTTCGGAATCGCCGCCTGCAACGCCGCAATACGACTCGACGACGCCGGGTGAGTGCTCATGAACTCCGGTGGCGAACCTTCCGAGGCCTTGCTCATCTTGTTCCACAGGGTGATCGCGGCATTCGGGTTGTAACCGGCGCGGGCGGCCAGTTCCAGGCCGATCAGGTCCGCTTCGTTTTCATTGGCACGGCTGTTGGGCAAGGTCATGCCGTAGTTGGCCACGGTATCGGCCAGGGCCAGGCTGTCCTGCCCCAACCCGAGCAATGTACCCGCGCCCTGCTTCGCCATTTCGATGCCGTAAGCCTTGGACATCGCTTCACGACCGTGCTCACGCAGGGCGTGGGCGATTTCATGGCCCATGATCGCGGCGATTTCATCGTCGGTCAGTTGCAGTTTGTCGATCAACCCGGTGTAGAAAATGATCTTGCCGCCAGGGCCGCAGTTGGCGTTGAGCTCATCGCTCTTGATCAGGTTGACTTCCCACTTCCACTGGGCCGCGTCCGGACGGAAGTTCGGCGCCTGGGCAATCAGCCGGTCGGCAATCGCCTGAACCCGCTGGGCTTCATTGCTGGTCTTGTCCAGCACACCCTTGCTGGACGCTTCGCCCACTGTTTTCTGATAGGACTGGGCGTACATCTGGTCGACCTGTTGCGAGGACAACATGCTGAACATGTACTGCTTGCGCTCAATGCCTACAGCGCCGCCTTTGGTGGTATTGACCGACTGGCAGCCGGCGAGCAACAGCGCTGCGCTCAGTGCACTGACAACCAAAATCTTGTTCATCAAAAAACTCTCTGAAAACATGCCGTTTATCCTAAGCGTGGAAATGTATCGACGCCAGATACAATGGACGTAAGACGCACAATTCGAACAAAGCTCTCATCGCCGTAGAAAAAATTCACATACGGCGACAACCCGCAGCCCATCACGCCGCTCATTGATTCAATTACGACATCCGGCACGCAAAAACGGTCCTTTCAACTGCCCGCGCTCATGCCCGCCCGTCACCCTGCCGATACACCTGGGCAGACGTCCTTTCGCGTGCGGAGCCCCCATGAAATTCAAGTCGATCCAGTTTTCCGTGGCGGCCCTTGCCGGCGCCATTGTCCTTAGTGTCGTGGCAGCGCTGGTTGTGTACGCACTGTTCTCCGGCGCCCGGACGCAAGACATGGTCCAGGAGCGGACCCAGGCCCAATTCGAGCAAGTCATCGAACAACGCCTGACGTCCCTGGCGCAAACCCAGGTCAGCCAGATCCAGCGCGAACTCGAAGCACCGCTGCTGATTGCCGGCGGACTGGTGCGGGTCAACGCCCTGATCGGCACACCGGGTACCGATGGCCAGCCTTCACTGAGCCTTAGCCGCGAGCAACTGATCGGCCTGATCAAGGAAAACGTGGTCAAGAACCCGAAAATCCTCGGCACCTACATCGGCTGGGAAAAAGACGCGCTGGATCACAACGATGCGGCCTACGTCGGCACCCAGGTGGTCGGCATCGACGCCAGCAACGGGCGCTTCCTGCCCTGGTGGTTCCGCAACGACGACGGCACCCTGGGTCTGGACAAACTGGTGGACGTCGACGACCAGAAAACCCTGTCCACTGGCGTGCGCGCCAGCGAGTACTACCTGTGCTCGAAAGAAACCAAAAAATCCTGCGTGATCGACCCGGCGCCTTATAAGGTGGGCGACAAAATCGTCATGCTCGCCTCCTTTATTGAGCCAATCATGCTCAACGGTGCCTTCCAGGGCATCGTCGGCGCCGACCTGTCGGTGAACTTCATCCAGGAAATGCTCCTGGGCGCCAACCAGAAGCTTTACAGCGGCGCCGGGGAAATGGCCCTGATCGGCGGCAATGGCCGGATCGTTGCCTACACCAAGGATCCGAGCAAATTCGGCGAGAAGGTCAGCGACATCCTCGACAGCAAACAGATCGCCAACATGGCCAATCTCAAGCGCGGCGAAGTCACCTATACCGTCGACAAGGCCCAGGGCCGGATCGAGTTGTACCTGCCGTTCGGCATCGGCCAGACCGACGCCCGCTGGACCCTGATGCTGCAGTTGCCGCTGAATGCGGTCATGGCCGACCTGCAAAAGCTCCAGGCCGACCTGGACGCGCAGCGCAAATCCGACACCTTCGGCATGGCGATGGTTGGCCTGGTGATTGCCGGTATCGGCTTGCTGGTGATCTGGCTGGTGGGCCACGGCATCGCCCGCCCGCTCAAGCAGATGGTGGCCATGCTCGACGATATCGCCCAGGGCGAAGGCGACCTGACCCGACGCCTGACCAGCGATCGCGCCGATGAACTGGGCTCGATCGCCAAAGGCTTCAACACTTTCCTGGCCAAGTTGCAGGCGATGATCACCCAAGTGGTGACTTCGGTGCAGAGCGTCAGCGATTCGTCGGAACACACCGCCGACATCGCCATCCGCACCAACACCGGTGTGCACAAGCAAATGGCCGAGATTGATCAAGTGGCCACCGCCGTACAGGAAATGACCGCCACCGCCCAGGACGTCGCGCGCAATGCGACCCAGGCCGCACAGGCCGCCAGCCATGCCGATCAGGCCGCCAGCCAGGGCATGCAGATCGTGCGCGACACCTCGAACTCCATTGGTGCCCTCGCCGTGGAGATCGGCCGGGCCGTCGGCGTGGTGCAAACCCTGGCCAAGGACAGCGAAAACATCAACGCCATCCTCACCGCCATTCGCGGGATCGCCGAGCAGACCAACCTGCTGGCCCTTAACGCAGCCATCGAAGCCGCCCGTGCCGGTGAACAGGGCCGAGGTTTTGCCGTGGTGGCCGACGAGGTGCGTAACCTGGCGCAGAAGACGCAAAAGGCCACCGAAGAAATCCAGACCATGATCCAGCAACTGCAGCAAGGCACCCGGGATGTGGTGCGAGTCATGGAGGACAGCCAGAACCGCACGGACGAAAGCGTACTGCACGCATCGAAGGCCGCCGAAGCACTGGAAACCATTACTCAGGCAGTGTCGGTGATCAACGACATGAACACCCAGATTGCCAGCGCGGCCGAGGAGCAAAGTGCGGTGGCGGACGACATTAACCGCAACGTGATCAACATCGGTCAGGTGGCCAATGAAGTGGCCGGTGGTGCGGATGAGTCGAGTGCGGCCAGTGCGGACTTGACCAAACTGGCTGAGCAGCAGCGGCGGTTGATCAATCAGTTCCGGGTCTGATCCGAAGCCCCCATCGCGAGCAAGCTCGCTCCCACAGGGAATTTGTGACGCCACAGATCCAATGTGGGAGCGAGCTTGCTCGCGATGGGGCCGGTTCAGCCACCCAATAGCTCAACCCGGAGTAAGGCACTCCGGCCCATTGAGCTTCGGATCATTCACCATGTTGGCCAGCACCCGTTCGCGCAATGCCGCAGGTTCACTGGCCAGCAATGCTTGCAAAGCATGCAGCGGCGTCTCGGGATCCAGCCACACGGCCTGCCCCGCCTCATCAAGAATCAACGGCCGCCGCTGGCTCGCTGCCGGCTGGGTAATCACCGCGGTACTCAGCCACACCTGCTCCTGCACCGGATACGCCTCCCAGATCGCCGCAAAAAATAATGACGAGCCCTCCCCTGGTGTCAGCCAATACGGGCGCTTGCGCGTCGTGCCGCGCCATTCGTAGAAACCATTGGCCGGCAACAGGCAGCGGCGCTCACGCAAGGCCTGGCGAAACATTGGCTGTTCGGCAACGGTTTCGGCGCGGGCGTGGGCCGGGGTGCGGGACAGATCGGTCAGCCAGGGTGGCGTCAGGCCCCAGCGGGCGCGGGCCAGCGTGCGCTGACCGTCTGGCTCGGCCCGTAGCATCAATACCGAATCATTGGGGGAAATGTTCCACTGCGCCTGCTGGTCGGCGGGAAAACCGGGCAGCGCCGCGAAGGCGGGGTTCCAGCGAAACAGGGCATAACGTCCACACATGGGGCAACACGACTCTTGATCAAACGAACGCCAGCCTAACAGACCAGCGTGCCGGGGAAGCTGTCCGGTTCATCGCCAGACAGCGGCAGCGCGGCATTGTACGCGGTGATCAGCTCGCGGGCGTATTCGGCCTGGTCGTTATCCACTGCCAAACCCAGCAAACCGAAAATCGGCAACTCACCGGTGGCTCCCACCAGATCGCGTCCCACCAGATGCGCCTCAATGCCCTCGCTGGCGAGCATGCCTTGCAGCAACTCGCCTTCCATCAGGTTTTCCGGGTCGTAGATGCGCTGCATACACGCTCCTCACTCGTTTTCGCTGAACACTTCGAGATGCCATTCCTCTTCATGAACCTGCAACACGAAGGTTATCGGCCGACAGCACACCTGGCAGTCTTCAATATAGGTCTGATCGCCACCGGACAAATCCAGCGTCGTCTCGACTTCCTCACCACAATACGGACATTCATATTGCGCAGTTTCCAGCATCGCGGTCTCCCAAGTGACTTGTGCGTATAATCGCCGGTCTATTTGCAGGGCTATTTTTGTCTGGCTACTTTTTCAGACCGTACCCCGCCGGTTTTCGATCAAAACCTTTACTTACCCTAGCCGTTTCTAACAAGAGAGCATGATGGGCGAATTCGATGCCATCCGACCTTACGACGACAGCGAAGTCCCAGCGGTGCTGGACCGGCTGCTCGGCGACAAGGCGTTTCTAGATATCCTCACCCACTTCCGCTTCCCGCGTTTCGCCGGCGCTTTAGGCTGGGCACTCAAACCTCTTATAGCCCATCGGCTGCGCCGTGAGTTTGCCGGCATTACCTCAGTGGCCACGCTGCAGGACAAAGTCGAGGTTTACGTCGACCACACCATTGAGCGTGCCACCGACGGTGTCACCTATACCGGGGTGGAGCAATTCAAGTCCGGCAGCGCCTATCTGTTCATCGCCAACCACCGCGACATCGTGATGGACCCGGCCTTCGTCAACTATGCCGTGTACCACGCCGGCCTGCCGACGCCACGCATCGCCATTGGCGATAACCTGCTGCAAAAGCCTTTCGTCAGCGACCTGATGCGCCTGAACAAGAGCTTCATCGTGCACCGTTCGATCAGCGGACGTCGGGAAAAAATGGCGGCTTATCAGCTGTTGTCGGCGTACATCAATCATTCGATCCGCAACGATTGCGCCTCGATCTGGATCGCCCAGGCCGAAGGCCGCGCCAAGGACGGTGACGACCGTACCGAATCGGCAATCCTCAAGATGTTCCACATGAGCCGCAAGGACGAGCCGTTCGGCGAAGTCATTCAGTCGCTGAACCTGACCCCGGTGTCGATCAGCTACGAGTACGACCCGTGCGATCAGGCCAAAGCCCGCGAGCTATACATCCGCGCCACCACCGGCAGCTACACCAAGGTGCCGGGTGAGGATGACGTGAGCATCGCCAAGGGCATCACCGGCTACAAGGGCCGGGTGCATGTGAACTTTGCCGCACCGATCACCGAACTGTTCGAAGACACCAAGCAATTGGCGGTCGAGATGGACCGGCAAATCCTCAGCGGATACCGCTTGTTCCCCGTGCACTACCTGGCTTACGCGCAGTGGAAGGACACCGATCCGCAGTTGCAGGTGCCGAAAGCCGCCGAAGTGTTCCCGGCCGAGGAACTGGCCAAGGCCCAGGAAGAATGGCAACGCCGCCTGGACGCCTGCCCTGAAGAGCATCGTCCATTCCTGGTGCTGCAATATGCGACACCGGTGCGCAATCAGTACCGGGTGAAGGCAGGGTTGCCGCTGTAAGCGGTATCGGCCTGACGGCGCTTTTGTGGCGAGGGGGCTTGCCCCCGTTGGGCTGCGAAGCGGCCCTAAAACCCAAGAAGGTTTTCCCTCTGACACAGCGTCCCTGTCGAGGTGACGACGGCTTCGCCGCCGAACGGGGGCAAGCCCCCTCGCCACAGGGTTTACTTCAGCCTCAGACCTGCGTACTGATCCACGACACCAGCAGTGCCATTCCCATGCAGGCAAAGCCGAAGATGTAGAAAAACCGGTTCTTGCGCAAGGTCGCCCAGTCCAGCGTGGGCTCTACGCTGGGGCTGCTCTGGCGCTGCGCCTGCAGACTGGCCATCGCGCGCAGTTCGCGACGACGGGTGGCGTGCAGCAACCAGCCGCCGGGGAAGGCAAAGAACAAGGCCAGCAGATTGATCAATTTGGCGGGATGGGCGGTAAACAGCGTCATCAAGTGCAGCGACATCACAAACCTCAAGTAACACAGGTGGCAGGTGCCGGACCGGCGACCGCGGCGCGGATTCTACCGAATGCCTGCGCGCCTGCCCTATGTTTCCGACAAATAACGAAGCGTTTGATCAATAGCTGTCCTGAGTCACGGCTTCGTCATCTGTATCGGCGAACATGCGCGCCTCGAAACCGACACGGATCACGTCATGCTCCACGCCGAAAACCAGGATCGTCTTTACCTCATCACCCCCAGCGAAGAACAACAAGCCCTCGTCGGCAGCCTCGCCTTCAACGTTCAGGACCGCCACTGGCTGGTGTATTGCGCACTCGGTGGCCACCAGCATGCGGATTTGCCGGAGGCGGATTTGCTGACGGGCGTCAGCGTGCTGGATTTTTACTCGCAAGCCGCGTGATTCCCTTGCCCTCTGTAGGAGCGAGCTTGCTCGCGATGGACTTGAGGACGCCGCGGGGTATCAGATTCCCCGCGTAATCGTTAACGACCATCGCGAGCAGGCTCGCTCCTACAGAGGGCTCGCATTACTCGCCGAGAACCTGCCCCACAGTCGGGTCCTTGAACAGGCGGGTCAACGCATCACTGAGCACATCGCTGACCAGCTTGGTGTTGGTTTCCTGGTTCGGCGCCATACCGAAGCGCTGGTCCAGGGAAGCACCATAACGGCCGCTGTAGCGACGGTTGGCGTTCTGCACATCCGAGCGGAAGGTCGCGCCGATGGTCGCTTCGGTCACGTACATGCCTTCTTTAGGCGACTGATACTTCAGCTCGGCCAGGGTCACGGTGATTTGCGGTGCGTTCGCCGCATTGGCGGTCGGAGTGAAACCCAACAGGCGCACGGCAGCTTCGGCCTGAGCCTGCAGTTTCGGCAGGATCTGCGCGCCTTGTACGGTAATCGCGCTGGTCTCCGGGTACAGGCCACCACGGGTGCCGAGGGTTGGCGACGGACGTCCGTCCACCACACGCACTACAACAGGCTGACCGTGGCCGACGGGCGCCAGTTGAGCCGTCAGCTTGGGTTCCGGGCTCAGTTGTTGCGGGCTGTGGGCGCAGCCAACCAGGGTCAAACTGGTCACAGTGATCAAACCGAACAACAGGCGTTGCAACATGCTCTTCTCTCCAGAATCAGGCACAAACAGGCCGGCAGTATAGCGGTGCGCCACTGCGGGTAACCAGCACCTCACAGTGTTTGATGAAATCTCTGACAAGCCCCTGGCAACGCGGTTCCTGTCATGCAGATGTCACCCCCCATACACTTGCACGTAATGGCCTGCAGGCAATCTTCTCGGCAGACACCCAAACGGTATATCGCCATGCGCCATCTGATCTCTCTGTTCGCGCCACGCCCACTGCATCGCTGCTTCGCCCTGCTCGACCGCAACGGCCGTTGCCAGGCCTTCAAACAGTGCAGCCTCCAGCCCATGGGCGATGGCTGGGTTGAAATCGAAGAGATCCGCTTGAACTGGCTGAATCAGCCGCTGCCTGCCGGTGCCCGCGTCGTTTCGCAGCAGCACCGGCCACGCTCGCGTGCACAGCAAATGATGACGACCTGACCAAACACCTAATAAAAGTCATTAAACACGACCATTTCCCTGCGTTTCTTAGATACAATCTCCCCCCGATTATAAGGACGTCTCCTGATCGGGCCTCGCAGCATCGTCAATGCGCTTGTATTGACACCCCCGCACCGCCCACAGAGAGCCGCCCACACAGATCGAGTGAAGCTGGCGCGCTTGCTGTTTTGTTGAGCAAAACCTCCACTTTTCGCGAATCTGCAGAGCTGTCATTAAGCTCGGTCACTGAGCTGTTTGCCCGTTTTGCCTGCCCTGTATCCCATGGCGGCAATCCATCCGGGCACGGTGCCAGGCTGGGACAGCCCTTTTTGAGGTTCACGTCTTCAAAAGAGCGTGAAAAAAACGGGTTTTCACAACTTCACAAGAGTGTGGCGAGCAAATGAATAGTTTTGCGTCTGAACATGCACCATTAGCGTCTACAACAGCCCAACGACACAGGACCGAGTATTTCTCGAACACCGGAGCCTGAAGCCTGTCCGCTACGGATTTGGTTGCACAAACGGATGTATCGACCATAAGTCGAATTGCCTCCCGCGCGCTGAAATGAGTTCATATGGCTCATTAGGCCTGGCAGGTAGCGTCCGTCGAAGTTGCGATAAATTGCGAAGATTCGGACATGGCGATCCTGCCATGGGTACCTGGGGCAACACTGACACGCCCCGTCACTCCTGGCAGCCATGCCGACAATTTGGTGCTGCAGATTTTGGAGACGCGTTAAATGGCGCATAACGAAGCAGTCGACGTAGTACTGGTTGGGGCCGGCATCATGAGTGCCACCCTTGCAGTACTGCTCAAAGAGCTCGACCCCGCGATCAAGCTGGAAGTCGTCGAGCTGATGGATTCCGGTGCCGCGGAGAGTTCCAACCCGTGGAACAACGCCGGTACCGGTCACGCCGGGCTGTGTGAGCTCAACTACACGCCGCAGGCCGCCGATGGCGCCGTCGACATCAAGAAAGCCGTGCACATCAACACCCAGTTCGAGGTGTCGAAGCAATTCTGGTCGTATCTGACCAAAAAAGGCACGTTCGGCTCGTGCAAATCGTTTATCAGCCCGGTGCCACACCTGAGTTTCGTGCAGGGCGACAGCGGCGTGTCCTTCCTCAAGGAACGCTTCAAGGTGCTGAGCAAGCACCACGCCTTCGCCGACATGGAGTACACCGAAGACAAGGCCAAAATGGCCGAGTGGATGCCGCTGATGATGCCTGGTCGCGATCCTGGCGAAACCCTCGCCGCGACCCGCGTGATCAATGGCACCGACGTCAACTTCGGCGCCCTGACCAACCAGTTGCTCAAGCACCTGACCAGCGCACCCGATGCCCAGGTCAAGTACTGCAAGCGCGTGACCGGCCTCAAGCGCAGCAACGGCGGCTGGACTGTCAGCATCAAGGACGTCAACAGCGGCAACACCCGTGAAGTCGACGCCAAGTTCGTTTTCCTCGGCGCGGGCGGTGCGGCATTGCCGCTGCTGCAGGCCTCGGGCATCGAAGAGAGCAAAGGCTTCGGCGGCTTCCCGATCAGCGGCCAATGGCTGCGTTGCGACAACCCGGAAGTGGTCAAGCACCACCAGGCCAAGGTCTACAGCCAGGCTGCCGTGGGTTCGCCACCAATGTCCGTGCCGCACCTGGACACCCGCGTCGTTGAAGGCAAGAAATCCCTGCTGTTCGGACCGTACGCCGGCTTCACCACCAAGTTCCTCAAGCACGGCTCCTTCATGGACCTGCCGATGTCGGTTCGCGCCGGCAACATCGGGCCGATGCTGTCCGTGGCAAAAAACAACATGGACCTGACCAAGTACCTGGTCAGCGAAGTGATGCAGTCGATGGAGCAGCGCCTGGAGTCCCTGCGTCGCTTCTACCCTGAGGCGAAAGCTGAAGACTGGCGCCTGGAAGTGGCCGGTCAACGGGTGCAGATCATCAAGAAAGACCCGAAGAAAGGCGGCGTCCTGCAATTCGGTACCGAACTGGTCGCGGCCAAGGACGGTTCCCTGGCGGCACTGCTCGGCGCTTCGCCAGGTGCCTCGGTGACCGTTTCGATCATGCTTGAGCTGATCGAAAAATGCTTCCCGAACAAAGCCAAGGGCGAATGGGCCACCAAACTGGCCGAAATTTTCCCGGCCCGGGAAAAGGTCCTGGAAACCGACGCTGCGCTGTATCGCAAGATCAACACGCAGAACAACGTTGCCCTGGAACTGGTTGAAGCCAGCAGCGAGACCGAAAGCTACGCTTGATTCGGCCTTATAAAAAACGCCCCGCTCTCACTGAGAGCGGGGCGTTTTTTTATGGCTGAAATTTACTCAACCGCGAGCTTTTTCGATCAGTTCAATGTAGTCCGGCGCGTTGCGCTGATCCTTGATCAGGGCGACGAAGTCATTGCCGTGCTCATCCTTGCCATTCACGTCGTAACCCGCTTCGACGAAGAACGTCAGGAAACGCTCGAAATCGTCAATGCGCAGGCCACGGTAGGCCTTGACCAGTTTGTGCAGGGACGGAGAAGTCGCGTCGACCGGTTCGAAATCGAGGAACAACTTGATCTGCTCATCACCGATCTCGTCACCAATCACTTGTTTTTTATCTTTACGCATTGCCGACTCCAGCTCGCAGACATTTCACGGGGCGGGCAGTTTACCCCTGCGCGGGCTCAAGGCTCAACGCGGACGAGTGCTGCCGGTGTGCAGATCAGCCCAGACATGGCCATTGGCGTAGCTGAGAAACTGGCAATACACCGTGTCGTTGCGCAACAAGTCGATCACTACCCGGTATTGAGCGAGCGGGTAAAAGAGGGTCAGGGTTTTGCTCTTATCGTCGTAGACCGGCTTCTTCAGGCTTTTGCTTTCACCATCGAAGTTGACCAGCACCTGACTGATGGTGGCGCCCTTGTTCAGGGATTTGCCCTTGAGCCGAATCATCAGCGGCGAAGTGACCGGAATCGGCTGTTGATTGGATTGACGCTGAGCGCCGACCACCACCGAATAATCGGTGACCTGCATCAGTTGCTGCTGTTCTGGATCGGCATCGCGCAGCGTGAGATCGTCCGGCGGCAGGAATTGACTGTGCATGAGCGCCGGCGCGGCGGCCAGTGGCAGGCTGAGGGTCAGCAACAGGGCGGCGCAACTGCGGATCAAAGGGCTCATGACAGGTTCCGGAATCGGGGCCGAACACTCTAGCATGAGCAAACGGACGTGGTTCAAATGCACAGAAGCCACTGTGGGAGCGAGCTTGCTCGCGATGACGTCGGCACATCCAGCATCAATGTGTCAGTGACATCGCCATCGCGAGCAAGCTCGCTCCCACAGGGTACCGATCAGTCGAACTGCGCGCGCATCCAGGCCTGATACTCGGCAACACCCGGCTCGCCTTCGCGCGGCGCCCAATGCGCCAGCTCACCCTCGCCGACCGGGCGGTAAGGACCGGCCTTGCATTCGAACATCAGGCTGTCGGCCTCCAGCACCACCAAACCGTGGAACACACCGGTTGGCAGGTCCACGCCGACACAGTCCCCACCGGCCTGCAGCACGGTCTTGCTCAACACCGCACCGGTCTCGTCAAAGATCAACACACCCAGCCGCCCCTTGAGGACCAACAGGGTTTCAGCCTTGTTGTCGCCCAAATGCCGATGAGGCGGGATATACGTGGATGGCTGCAGCCCCACCGCCATGCGATGACAGGCGTCTTCCATCTGATGGAAATTGTGGTGCTGGCGCCCACGAGGATTGGCCGCGGCTTTCCCGGCCAGTTCGGCGAACAAGGTCTGATCCAGAAAGCGAGGCGTATCCATGTCTTACATTCCTTTAACGGCGAAAATCCCGTTGGCGTTACGCCAGTAACCTTTGTAGTCCATGCCATAACCGAAGATGTAGCGGTCAATGCACGGCAAACCGACGAAATCGGCCTTGAGGTCCGGGCGGGCCTTGCGGTCGTGGTCTTTGTCGATCAGCACGGCGGTGTGCACTTTGCGGGCACCGGCGTGCTTGCAGAAGTCGATGATCGCGCCCAGGGTGTGACCTTCGTCGAGGATGTCGTCGATGATCAGTACGTCACGGTCGATGAAAGAAACTTCCGGCTTGGCTTTCCAGAACAGATCGCCGCCGCTGGTTTCGTTGCGATAACGGGTGGCGTGCAGGTAGGACGCTTCCAGCGGAAAATGCAGATAGGTCAGCAGCTTGCCGGAGAAAATCAGCCCGCCGTTCATCACGCAGAACACCACTGGGTTGGAATCCGCCAGTTGATCGTTGATTTGTGCACCGACGCGGGCGATGGCCGCCTCGACTTCAGCTTCGGTGTACAGGCAGTCAGCCTCTCGCATGATTTGACGGATATGCTCGAGATCAGCAGACATGGTGCTCTCCAAAGGGGTGGCGGAATCAGGAAAAGCGGGCAAAGGTACGCATCAAGCGAGGCCAGATCAAGCGTTTGTGGACTAACGTACTGTATGTCTATAGGACAACACCCTCGGATAGATTAATCTAGGCCGGTTTTTTTGCCCGCCGCCGGAGCCTTTCCCCATGCCCATCCATGAGATCCGCCACCCGCTGATCCGTCATAAACTTGGCCTTATGCGCCGCGCAGACATCAGCACCAAGAATTTCCGTGAGCTCGCTCAGGAAGTCGGCGCGCTGCTGACCTATGAAGCCACCAAAGACCTGCCGCTGGAATCCTACGATATCGAAGGCTGGTGCGGCACAGTGTCGGTCGAGAAAATCGCCGGCAAGAAGATAACCGTCGTACCGATCCTGCGCGCCGGCATCGGCATGCTTGAGGGCGTGCTCAGCCTGATCCCGGGCGCCAAGGTCAGCGCCGTGGGCGTTGCCCGCAACGAAGAAACCCTGCAGGCCCACACCTACCTGGAAAAACTGGTTCCGGAAATCGACGAACGCCTGGCGATGATCATCGACCCGATGCTCGCCACCGGCAGCTCCATGGTTGCCACCATCGACCTGCTGAAAAAGGCCGGCTGCCGGGACATCCGCGCCATGGTGCTGGTTGCCGCCCCGGAAGGCATCGCCGCCGTAGAGAAAGCTCACCCGGACGTGATCATCTACACCGCTTCCATTGATCAAAAACTGAACGAACACGGTTACATCATCCCAGGGCTGGGCGATGCCGGTGACAAGATCTTCGGCACCAAGCAGAAGGACGCGTGACCATGCAGCAAGAGTTCAACGATCCGCTCTGGCGCACGGTGCTGTCGGGTGCACAGATGCTGTTCGTGGCCTTCGGCGCCCTGGTGTTGATGCCGCTGATTACCGGTCTCGACCCGAACGTGGCGCTGTTCACGGCCGGCCTGGGGACGATCCTGTTCCAGATCGTCACCGGGCGTCAGGTGCCGGTGTTCCTGGCATCGAGCTTTGCCTTCATCACCCCGATCATTCTCGCCAAGGGCCAGTTCGGCCTGGCCGCGACCATGGGCGGCGTGATGGCGGCAGGTTTCGTCTACACCTTCCTCGGCCTCGCGGTGAAGATCAAAGGCACCGGCTTCATCGACCGCCTGCTGCCGCCGGTGGTGATCGGGCCGGTGATCATTTCGATCGGCCTGGCCATGGCGCCGATTGCCGCCAACATGGCCATGGGCAAGGCCGGCGACGGCAGTGAGTTGATTCATTACCAGACGGCAATGATGATTTCGATGCCCGCACTGCTGACCACACTGATCGTCGCGGTTTTCGGCAAGGGCATCTTTCGCCTGGTGCCGATCATCTCCGGCGTGCTGGTGGGTTTTGGCATGGCGTTCTACTTCGGTGTGGTCGACACCGCGAAGATTGCGGCGGCACCGTGGTTCGCCATCCCGCACTTCACCGCACCGGAATTCAACTGGCAGGCGATTCTGTTCATCGTTCCGGTGGCCCTGGCCCCGGCCATCGAACACATCGGCGGCGTGATTGCCGTGGGTAGCGTGACCGGTCGCGATTACCTGAAAAAGCCCGGCCTGCACCGCACCCTGCTCGGCGACGGCATCGCCACCACGGCGGCCGGTCTGTTCGGCGGCCCGCCCAACACCACCTACGCCGAAGTGACCGGCGCAGTCATGCTGACCAAGAACTACAACCCGAAAATCATGACCTGGGCGGCGATCTTCGCCATCAGCCTGGCGTTCATCGGTAAATTCGGCGCACTGCTGCAAAGCATTCCGGTGCCGGTGATGGGCGGGATTCTGTGCCTGTTGTTTGGTTCGATTGCGGCGGTGGGGATGAATACGCTGATCCGCCACAAGATCGATCTGGGCGAGGCGCGCAATCTGGTGATTGTTTCGGTGACCCTGGTATTCGGGATCGGCGGCGTGCTGATCGGCACCGGCACCGGGCCGGACGATTTCGGCCTCAAGGGTATCGCGCTGTGCGCGGTGGTGGCGATCGGCTTGAACCTGATCCTGCCGGGCAATGACAGCTGGAAGCACAAGAAGGCGAATGAGCCGCTGATCTAAAGCCTCAGGCAATACCTTGTGGCGAGGGGGCTTGCCCCCGTTCGGCTGCGAAGCAGTCGTAAATCCAGCGAGCGCGGTCTGTCAGTTGACTCGCGGTTGAAGGATTCAGGGCCGCTCCGCGACCCAACGGGGGCAAGCCCCCTCGCCACAACAGCCCGTCAACCCACAGTTTGTATGCCTACAATGCAATCGGTGCCCTTTCACACAAGGTCGCCAACGCCTTCGCCCAATGCGGGTCATCGTTGAGGCACGGCACCAACACCAGATCCTCTCCCCCCGCTGCGCGGAATTGCTCCTTGCCGCGATCACCGATCTCTTCCAGGGTCTCGATGCAATCGGCTACGAATGCCGGGCACATCACCAGAATCTTTTTCACGCCGCTTTTGGCCAACTCATCGAGGCGCGCTTCGGTGTAGGGTTCGATCCATTTGGCGCGCCCCAACCGCGACTGAAACGACACCGACCACTTGCCCTCCGGCAATCCCATGCGCTTGGCGAACTCTGCCGCCGTACGCAGGCACTGGCCGCGATAACAGGTGGCGACCACCTCCGGCGGCGCACCGGCGCAGCAATCACCGCCACCCTCGAAGCTGTGACCGGGGTTGAGCTTCTTCAGATGCCGTTCCGGCAAGCCATGAAAGCTCATCAGCAAGTGATCGAAATCCTGCTGCAAATGCGGCCGGGTCGTGGCCACCAGCGCATCGAGGTATTCCGGTTGGTCGTAGAACGGCTGGAGCACCGACAACTGCACGTCGAGGTTTTTCTCGCGTACCACGCGCCTCGCCTCTTCTATGACCGTAGTCGTGGTGCTGTCGGCGAACTGTGGATAAAGCGGCGCCAGGGTGATTCGCTTGTGCCCCGCCGCGACCAGGCGCACCAGCGTCGATTCGATCGACGGCTCGCCGTAACGCATTGCCAGCTCGACCGGGCCGTGTTGCCACTGACTGGTCATCGCTTGTTGCAGGCGACGGCTGAGCACCACCAGCGGCGAGCCCTCGTCCCACCAGATCGAGGCATAAGCATGGGCCGACTGCTCGGGACGCTTGATCAGGATCAGCGACACCAGCAGCCGTCGAACCGGCCATGGCAGGTCGATCACGTACGGGTCCATCAGAAATTGATTGAGGTAGCTGCGCACATCCGCCACCGAGGTGGAGGCAGGTGAACCCAGGTTGACCAGAAGCAACGCGTGATCGGTCATGCAACGTCCTATTTCAAAGGCGACTGGACAGGTCGTCCAAAGCCGCGCGCAAATCCGTGAACTTAAAAGTGAAACCTGCCTGTAACAAACGCACTGGAGTGGCGCGCTGGCCGCCCAGCAACAACGAAGACAATTCGCCCAGGCCTACTTTCAAGGCAAGGGTCGGCATCGGCATGAACGCCGGGCGATGCAGCACGCTACCCAGTGTTTTGGCAAACTCGCGATTACGCACGGGTTCGGGCGCGCACGCATTATAGGGACCGCTGGCCTCGTTGCGATGCAGAAGAAAATCAATCAGGGCGATTTGATCGTCGATATGAATCCACGGCATCCACTGCCGGCCGTTGCCGATCGGCCCTCCCAGGCCCAGTTTGAACGGCAGTAACAGCCGCGACAAAAAGCCGCCCTCTGCCGACAGCACCAACCCGGTTCGAATAAGGATGACGCGAATGCCCAGCACCTCAGCTCGCTGTGCGGTCTCTTCCCAGGCGATGCATAACTGACTGGCAAAATCATCGATGACCGGTGGCGACTCTTCGGTCAACTCACGTTCGCCACCATCGCCATACCAACCGATTGCAGAACCGGAGATCAGCACCTGCGGTTTCTGTGCGCGGCTTTCAAGCCAGGCCAGAAGGGTTTCGGTCAGCGTGATGCGGCTACTCCACAACAGGGCTTTGCGTTTGTGCGTCCAGAGTCGGTCGGCAATCGGTGCCCCGGCAAGATTGATAATCGCATCGACAGGTTCTTGCCCCAGATCCTCCAGCCGTGCAACTCCACGCACTTGGGCACCACATATTTTCGCGACATTTTCAGGTTGGCGACTCCAGACTGTCAGGCGATGACCTTGGCCCAACCAGTGCCGGCAGAGCTGACGTCCTATCAAACCAGTACCGCCGGTCAGCAATATGTGCATGACTTCTTCCTCGCGTGGCGTTTTACCTTGTCCATTAGTCTATTTTTATAAGCAGGGATCTTTGGTATCGAGCAGGCTCTGTGTTTAACAATAGGCCAACCTGTCAGATCGAGAACGCTAAAAGTTATACCAAAAAACAATATTGTACAGGTTTGAACCCCGGCGTAGTCTGTACAGAAAGGTAAACGAGGCCCCTATGACTGTACCTATCGCAATCATCGGCACCGGCATTGCCGGACTCTCCGCCGCCCAGGCCCTGACGGACCTAGGGCACGTGGTCCAACTGTTCGATAAAAGTCGCGGCAGCGGCGGGCGCATGTCGAGCAAGCGCAGCGATGCGGGTGCTCTGGACATGGGCGCGCAGTATTTCACTGCCCGCGACCGGCGTTTTGTCAACGAAGTCCAGCGCTGGCAAGCCAAGGGCTGGGTCGCCGAGTGGACGCCGCAGCTGTACACCTACCATGGCGGCCAACTCAACCTGTCGCCGGACGAGCAGACCCGCTGGGTCGGCACGCCTCGCATGAGCGCCATCACCCGCGCCCTGCTCGGTGACCTCGAAGTGCATTTCGCCTGCCGGATCACCGAGGTCTATCGCGGTGAAGAACACTGGCACCTGCAGGACGCCGAAGGCTTCACCCACGGACCGTTCAGCCATGTGGTCATCGCCACGCCGGCCCCACAGGCCACGGCTCTGCTGGCATCTGCGCCGAAACTCGCCGGGGCCGCCGCCGGGGTGAAAATGGACCCGACCTGGGCCATCGCCCTGGCCTTCGAAACGCCGCTGGAAACGCCCATGGAAGGCTGCTTCGTACAGGACAGCCCCCTCGACTGGCTGGCCCGAAACCGCAGTAAACCCGGACGCGACAACACCCTCGACACCTGGGTCTTGCATGCCACCAGCGCCTGGAGTCGCCAGCACATCGACCTGTCCAAGGAAGCGGTGATCGAACAGTTGCACGGCGCATTTGCCGAACTGCTGCACGATTCAATGCCCGCGCCGAGCTTCAGCCTCGCCCACCGCTGGCTCTACGCCCGCCCCGCCAGCAGTCACGAATGGGGCACCCTGGCCGATGCCGACCTGGGGCTGTACGCCTGTGGCGACTGGTGCCTGTCCGGACGCGTCGAAGGGGCCTGGCTCAGCGGTCAGGAGGCCGCCCGCCGCTTGCATGAGCACCTGCAGTAAAGAGCATCAATCCGAGCAAATCGCTGCTGTCGCCCTGACAGCAGCCCGTCAAAAACCTATACAAATAATTTGACTTGTACAACTTCGAATCTATGATGAAGTTATCTTGTACAGACCCGAATGTTTGTACAGGTTTAGATTCGAGGTGCTCCGATGCTCCACTCCCCCGCCAAACCGAAAATCGCCATCAGCGCCTGCCTGATGGGGCTCGACGTACGCTACAACGGCGGACACAAGGAATCGCGGTTGTGCAGCCGCACCCTCACTGACTACTTCGATTTCATCCCGGTCTGCCCGGAAGTGGCCATCGGCCTGGGCGTACCCCGCCAACCGATTCGGCTGGTGGCCAGTGCAGATCAACCCGAAGCCCTGGGCACCCTCGATCACAACCTTAACGTGACACAACCGCTGGCCACCTACGGCCAGGAAATGGCAGAGCATCTGCGGGGTATTTGTGGCTACATCTTCATGCAAAATTCCCCGTCCTGCGGCCTGGAGCGGGTCAAGGTCTACCACGCCAACGGCGCACGGGCGGACAGTGGCGGGCGCGGGATCTACGCCCGGGCCTTCTGCCTGCGGCACCCGGACTTGCCGGTGGAGGAAGACGGCCGGCTCAACGATCCGGTGCTGCGGGAAAACTTCCTCACCCGAGTGTTCGCCTACAGCGCCTGGCAGCAGCTACGCCAAGAGGGCATGAGCCGGCGCGGTCTCACGGACTTTCATTCGCGCTACAAATACCTGCTGATGGCCCACAACCCGGTGCAATACAAAACCCTGGGCAACCTGCTGGGCAACATGGGCAAAACCGATCCACAGGAACTGGGCCCCCGATATTTCAGCGAACTGATGGCTGCGCTGAAAAAATGCGCCACACGTCGCACTCACACCAACGTCCTGCAACACCTCAGTGGCTACCTGAAACAGGCCATCAGCGGCGAAGACAAGCGGGAGGTGCAGCACGTGATCAGCCAGTACCGTCTGGGCATCGTGCCGCTGGTGGTGCCGCTGACACTGCTCAAACATCACTTTCGCCAACACCCCGATCCGTACATCGCACAGCAGGTTTACCTGCAACCGCACCCGGAAAACCTCAGCCTGCGAAACGCCATTTGATGAAAAAAGCACTCGACACCAGCGCCCGCGAAGACCTCGGCGATGACTTTAAAAAGGCGCTGGACGAAGGCTGGCTGCCGATCCGTGAGGTGGCGCGGCAGACCGGAGTCAATGCCGTGACCTTGCGTGCCTGGGAGCGGCGCTACGGTCTGATCGTGCCGCTACGCACGCCCAAGGGCCATCGGTTGTTCTCGGCCGACCACGTACAACGCATCCAGACCATCCTCACCTGGCTCAACCGTGGCGTTGCCGTCAGCCAGGTCAAACCATTGCTCGACACGCCGCAAGCCTTCAGCGAGTCCGTCGACAACGATTGGCACGCCTTGCTGCAAACGTTGCTGCAGGCAGTCAGCCGATTGCAGGAACGCGCCCTGGATGACAGCGTCAATCAGGCGATGGCGCTGTATCCGCCGCGAACCCTGTGCGAGCAATTGCTAATGCCCTTGCTGGCCGCTCTGGAGCAACGCTGGCAAGGCCAGTTCGGGGCGCAGATGGAGCGGGGCTTTTTTTGTGCCTGGTTGCGCAGCAAGTTCGGAGCGCGCATCTACCATAACAATCGTCAGTTGCGCACCGCGCCGCTGCTGCTGGTCAACCACTCGGACCTGCCTGTGGAACCGCACCTGTGGCTCACGGCCTGGCTGATCAGCAGCGCGGATTGCCCGGTGGAGGTCTTCGACTGGCCGCTGCCTGTCGGAGAATTGGCATTGGCGGTCGAACTTCTGCAACCCCGAGGAGTTCTGCTGTACTCAAGCAAAGCCCTGAATCCGGCGCAGCTGCCGAAACTTTTCAAAGGTGTCAGTTGCCCAAAAATGATTGCCGGACCAACGGTATGCATCCACCACACCGAGTTGTCCGCAAGTACTGCCGTGATCGCTGATCTGTACCTGGCCGAAGATCCGTTGTCGGCACATCAGGCACTCGTTCAGCGCGGGTTGATTTAAATGGATCGCGTGGATACCAAAATGCAATTGATCTGGCTGCGCAGCGACTTGCGCCTACATGACAACACCGCCCTCTCGGCCGCCGCGGCTCGCGGCCCGTGCTTGGCGGTGTACCTGCTGAGTCCGGAACAATGGCTGGAACACGACGATGCGCCCTGCAAAGTGGACTTCTGGCTGCGCAACCTGCGCGAGTTGAGCCGCGAACTGGGTCAACTGAACATTCCCCTGCTGATCCGCCAGGCCCCTCGCTGGGATGACGCACCCAGCGTATTGCTGAACCTGTGCCGACAGTGGCAGGTCGATGCGTTGCACCTCAACGAGGAATACGGCATCCACGAGTCCCGTCGCGATGCAGCGGTCGCCCGGACGCTACAGGCTGAAGGGATCGAAGTTCGCCGCTACCTCGATCAATTGCTGTTCAAGCCCGGGAGCGTGCTGACCCGCACCGGCACTTACTTTCAGGTCTTCAGCCAGTTCCGCAAAGTCTGCTACGAACGACTGCACCACTCGCTGCCCAGCCTGGTCCGCGCGCCGCACAAACAAGCGCCGCTGAACATTGCCAGCGATGCGATCCCCTTGAGTGTCGACGGCTTCGCAACACCCGCTGATAACCTGCGCAACCTGTGGCCGGCGGGCGAAGCCGAAGCCCGGCGTCGCCTCGACAGCTTTAGCGATGTGCAGATCGAGCACTATCAAAGCGAACGGGATTTCCCGGCGAAGCCCGGCACCAGTCAGCTCTCGGCCTATCTCGCCGCCGGGGTGATTTCTGCGCGCCAATGCCTGCACGCCGCCTTGAACAGCAATCAAGGTGAATTCGAAAGCGGCAAGACCGGCGCCGTCACCTGGATCAACGAACTGCTGTGGCGCGAGTTCTACAAACACATCCTGGTAGGCTACCCACGGGTTTCCCGGCACCGCGCGTTTCGTTCGGAAACCGAAGCGCTGGCCTGGCGCAACGCCCCAGAAGAGCTGGCCGCCTGGCAACAGGCGCGTACTGGCTTGCCGATCATCGACGCCGCCATGCGCCAACTGCTGGCAACCGGCTGGATGCACAACCGCCTGCGCATGGTGGTGGCGATGTTCCTGACCAAAAACCTGCTGATCGACTGGCGCGAAGGCGAACGCTTTTTCATGCGTCACCTGATCGATGGCGACCTGGCGGCGAACAATGGTGGCTGGCAGTGGAGTTCTTCCACCGGCACCGACTCGGCGCCTTACTTCCGGATTTTCAACCCGCTGAGCCAGTCGGAAAAATTCGACCCCGAAGGCGTATTCATCAAGCAGTGGTTGCCAGAACTGGCCGGGTTGAATAAAAAAGACGTGCACAACCCCGCCAATCTCGGCGGCCTTTTCGGTGTTGTGGATTACCCCTCACCGATCGTCGACCTGGGTACTTCCCGTACACGTGCGTTGACGGCATTCAAAAACCTGCCCTCACGGCAATACGCCGCCGCTGGGTCATGAATTACCGCCACCGGGATTACTTCGATGCCGGGGGCTTTGCTTTATGAACATTTACCCGTATTGGGCCGGGCAATTGCCTGGCTGAAAAGGAGATTGGGATGAGTCGGACACTCGCACGACGATACTGGCTGACCGGTGCAAGCAGCGGCATCGGTGCCGCCCTGGCCGAAGAAATCCTGAAAACCGGTGCGCACCTGGCCGTCAGTTCGCGCACCGTGGCCCCCCTGAAAGACTTGTCGCTACGTTATCCGGGGCAAGTGCTGGTGGTCCCCGGAGACCTGACCAACAGCCAGACCGTACGCGAGATCGGCGAGCAGATTGCCGAGGACTGGGGCTCGCTGGACACCGTGATACTGAACGCCGGCACCTGCGAGTACGTGGATGCCAAGCAGTTCGATGCGTCGATTGTCGAGCATGTGGTGCGCACTAACCTGTTGGCCAACAGCTATTGCATCGACGCCGCCCTGCCATTGCTGCGTGCCGGCACCGCACCGCATATGGTGGCCATGGCCAGTACGGTGACCTACCTGCCGCTGCCCAAGGCAGAAGCCTACGGCACTTCGAAGGCCGGGCTACGTTATCTGTTCGAATCCCTGCGCATCGACCTGGCCCCGGAAGGCATAGAACTCACGGTAATCAGCCCCGGGTTCGTCGATACGCCGCTGACGGCAAAAAACGACTCGCCCATGGCCTTGAGCTGGCCGGTGGAGAAAGCCGCGCGGCACATCTTCGAAAAACTCAAGGACCGCCCGTTGGAAATCGCTTTCCCGGCAGCGTTCATGGCCGCCCTCTGGCCACTCTCCAAGCGGCCGGACCAAGTAAAACTGGAGATCGGCAAACGCATGGTGCGCAGCCAGCCGCCGATCAAGGATCAACCCTGAAAGTCGTCATCAATGGCGGCGGTGTCTCGGGCGCTCCGATATTTGAGCGTCCGTCAGACCTTTCACACAGTACCCGGTGACTGCCTTACACTGCGCGCCATGAAAACCATCCCCCATACGCAAATCGCGGAACCCGCGGTCACCTGCTCGACCTGCGCAGCTTGCTGCTGCCAGCTCGAAGTCATGCTGATCACAGATACGGGCGTGCCTGAACGGTTCATCGATACCGATGACTGGGGCGGGGAAGTGATGTTGCGCCTGGATGACGGTTGGTGTGCCGCGCTGGATCGCAACACGATGATGTGCACGATCTACGAAAAACGCCCGCTGATCTGCCGGGAGTTCGAGATGGGCGCTCCGGAGTGCATCGACGAACGCCAGGGGATTTCAACGGCGTATCGCTGAACTGGAAAACCACGTGCCCCCCCCCCCTGTGGGGGCGAGCTTGCTCGCGATAGCGATTTCAGACTCAACATTGATGTTGAATGAAACATCGTCATCGCGAGTAAGCTCGCTCCCACAGAGGGATTTACAACCCGCTGAAACCGTGGTGCTTACAACGGCATCGTGTAATGCAATGCGTAACTTTCTACACCATCGTTCGGAGTGGTGATCCCGGCGTTGGAATAGTGCGTCGCACGAACCCCGACTTCATGTCCGCCGGCAAAGCGCAAACCGAAACCAAAGCGGTCTTCGAACTGAAAGGCGCTGCCCAGATCGTTGCTTTCGACTTCGGTGCTGGCAAACGCCGCCACGCCAATCCCAAACTCGATGTAGGGTTTGACGTTCTGGCCGGCAAACTCATAAACAAGCACGGGTGAGAACGACAGGCTGTGGTTACTGGATTTCTCGTCACCTTCCCAATAGGTATAGGCGCCGTCCCAGTAACCGGTCAGACGACCAACGTCGCTCTGCCACCAGCTCTGGTCCCAATCGAATTGCATCCCCAATCGATAGGTCATGGTCGACTCGCCGGTTTGCCCCACGGCAAATTCCACACCTGCCGCCTGCGCGGTAAAAGTGTGCCCCAAAAGTGCGGTCGCAATCGCGGCCAAGCAGAATAGTCGCTTCACTTGAAACTTCCTTTTCCGAACGATTTCGTATGGTTTTTTTTTGTTACCAAGCCCTGCAAAACTATAGAAGTCAGCGATTGATCAGAAGTTTACCCCGACTCTTCGTATTCCCCCGGACAGCCATCTACCTGTTGAAGCTTCGCACAACACCAGAGGTATTCCACAGTATCGGCAAGATATTTCTGAAATGAAGCGG
This sequence comes from Pseudomonas sp. PDM30, assembly GCF_019218985.1. NCBI lineage: Bacteria > Pseudomonadati > Pseudomonadota > Gammaproteobacteria > Pseudomonadales > Pseudomonadaceae > Pseudomonas > Pseudomonas sp. PDM30. The sequence goes on along the minus strand of NZ_JAHUWM010000001.1, from coordinate 47,760 downwards.
ATCGGCGCTGGTCCAGAACTGTGCCTCACGGGAAGGTCCCTGGGCGAGCAGCTCGCCTTCGGCCAGCAGACGCTGAAGTTGTCGCGCGACGGCGGCGCCGGTGTCGATCAGGCTGATGTCCTCGGGGATCATCTGCCGCAGCATCGGCTTGAGAAAGGGGTAATGGGTGCAGCCGAGAATCAGAGTGTCCGCGCCGGCAGCCAGCAGTGGCTCGACATACCCGGCCAACAGCTGGCGCAACTCGGGGCTGCGCAGGTCGCCGTTTTCAATCAGCTCCACAAGCCCTGGACAGGGTTGGGTGATCACTTTCACATCCGTGGCGAAGCGGTCGAGCAACGCGGCGAACTTGGCGCTCTGCAAAGTGCCTGTGGTGGCCAGCACCCCCACCACGCCGGAGCGGGTTGCGGCGGCGGCCGGCTTGACTGCCGGCTCCATGCCAACGATGGGCCATTCCGGATAGTCGCGACGCAGGTCGGCGACCCCGGCAACCGTCGCCGTGTTGCACGCCAGCACCAAAGCCTTGGCGCCCTGTTGCCGAAAGAAGTCGGCCATCACGCTGCAACGTTGCTGGATAAATGCCGGGGATTTTTCGCCGTAGGGAACATTCCCGCAGTCGGCGACGTACAACAGCGACTCGTTGGGCAGCAAACGCTGGATCTCGGCCAGTACCGAGAGCCCACCGACACCGGAGTCGAAAACGCCGATCGGCGCTTCACGCATGTTTCGACCCACAGACGCTGCAGCCCGGATCGCGCTTGACCCGCAGTTCACGGAAGCGCGTGCCCAAGGCATCGATCAACAACAGGCGCCCCACCAGCGGCTCGCCGAATCCGGCCAGCAACTTCAACGCTTCAAGCGCTTGCAGACTGCCGACCAGCCCCACCAGCGGACCGACCACGCCGGCCTCGCTACAGGTCAATTCGGCTTCGCTGCCGTGCCCGTATAAACAGTGGTAGCACGGACTCTCCGGTCGACGCGGATCGAACACCGACAGCTGCCCTTCGAGGCGGATCGCCGCGCCGCTGACCAGCGGTTTACCGGCCGCCACACAAGCGGCGTTGACCGCTTCACGGGTGGAAAAATTGTCAGAACAATCGAGGACCAGATCCACTCTGGCCACTACGGCGGCCAGGGAGTCTTCGTCCAGCGCCGCACTATGGGCGATCAGTTGAATCTCGGGGTTGATCGCCGTCAGGCGCTTGATTGCCGAATCGACCTTGGTCATGCCGACGCTGTCGGTGTCGTGAATGATCTGGCGTTGCAGGTTGGTCAGGTCGACCGTATCGAAGTCCGCCAGGTGCAACTCACCAACGCCGGCGGCCGCCAGATACAGCGCCACTGGCGCGCCAAGACCGCCAAGACCGACGATCAATACGCGGCTTTCCTTGAGCCGCAACTGGCCGTCGATATCGATGTGTTGCAGCAGAATCTGCCGGCTGTAACGCAGCAATTCCTGATCATTCAGCACGGCAGGCGCCCCAGACTGATGCGTTGATGACCGCCCAGATCGGTGCGGCTGTGGACTTCTTCGAAACCCCGGGTCAGCAGCAAATCGCGAACCGCCTCGGCCTGATCATAGCCGTGTTCGAGCATCAGCCAACCGCCGGCGTCCAGATGGTCCGGTGCCTGGGCAACGATCAAGCGCAGATCGTCGAGCCCGTCGACACCCGCCACCAGGGCGCTGGCCGGTTCAAAGCGCACGTCGCCCTCGACCAGATGCGGATCGGCCGCTGCGATGTAGGGCGGATTGCTGATGATCAGTTGAAAACGCTGACCTTCCAGGGCGCTGAACCAATGGCTGCTCAGCACGGTGGCGTTGTCCAGGTGCAGGCGCTGGCGATTGCGTTCGGCCAGGGCCACGGCTTCCAGGACACGATCCACGGCAGTGACGCTCCAGGCCGGACGCTCGCTGGCCAGGGCCAGGGCAATCGCGCCGCTGCCCGTGCCAAGGTCGAGTACCTTGGCTGGTGTTGCCGGCAACAGTTCCAGCGCGGCTTCCACCAGCAGTTCGGTGTCGGGGCGCGGGATCAGCGTGTGCGGTGCCACTTCCAGGTCCAGCTTCCAGAAACCCTGCTGGCCGAGGATATAGGCCACCGGCTCACCGCTGCGGCGGCGCTGCAAATACTCGGCGAACGTCAGCGCCGCTTCGCTCGGCACGATGCGCTCCGGCCAGGTATGCAGGAAACTGCGGGACTTGCCCAAGGCCGCCGCCAGCAGCAGTTCGGCATCCAGACGCGCCGTCGGCGAGTCGGGTAAATCGGCGGCGCGCAACAAACTGGCAATGATCGTCATTTACTCACCTATCGCTGCCAGTTGATCGGCCTGGTACTCGGCCAGCAACGGCTCGATCACCGCCTCGACACCGCCGGCGAGGATCTCGTCGAGGGAATACAAGGTCAGGTTGACCCGATGATCGGTGACCCGGCCCTGGGCAAAATTATAGGTGCGGATACGCTCTGAGCGGTCGCCGGAACCGACCAGCAACTTGCGCTCGCTGGCGATGGCGTTGGCCGCGGCGGAGGTCTGCTGATCGTTCAGCTTGGCCGACAACCAGGACATCGCCCGGGCGCGGTTCTTGTGCTGTGAACGTTCTTCCTGGCACTCGACCACAATACCGGATGGCAAGTGCGTGATACGGATCGCCGAGTCGGTCTTGTTGACGTGCTGGCCACCGGCGCCGGAGGAGCGATAGGTATCGATGCGCAGATCGGCCGGGTTGATCTCGATGGCTTCCTGTTCGTCCGGCTCGGGCAATACCGCCACGGTGCAGGCCGACGTGTGAATGCGGCCTTGGGATTCGGTCGCCGGAACCCGCTGCACGCGGTGCGCGCCGGATTCGAACTTCAGCTTGCCGTAGACGTTGTCGCCCTCGACCCGGGCAATCACCTCTTTATAGCCGCCGTGTTCACCCTCGTTCTCCGAAAGGATCTCCACCCGCCAGCCACGACGCTCGGCGTAACGCGAATACATGCGGAACAGGTCGCCGGAGAAAATCGCCGCTTCGTCACCACCGGTACCGGCACGGATCTCGAGGAACACGTTGCGGCCGTCGTTCGGGTCCTTGGGCAGCAGCATGCGCTGCAGGTCGGCTTCGAGCGTGACCAGGCGTTCCTTGGCCTCGCGGACTTCTTCCACGGCCATTTCCCGCATGTCCGGGTCGCTGTCCTTGAGCAGTGCCTGGGCGCCTTCGAGGTCGTCCTGCACTTTCAGCAGTTCTTTATAGGCGCCCACGATCGGTTCAACTTCCGCGTACTCCTTGGAATAGGTGCGGAACTTGTTCTGATCGGAAATGACCTCGCCATCGCCCAACAGGGCGGTCAATTCCTCGAAACGGTCCTGGAGGATATCCAGCTTATTGAGCAGTGACGCTTTCATTGCGGTTTTTTATCCGAAAAGCTATCCGATGAGCCCTCACCGAGGGCAAAGAGTTCCTGGGCCATCGCCAGCGCATCCAGGCGACCTTCGGCAGAGAGCTTTTTCAACTGCACGCTCGGTGCGTGCAACAGTTTGTTGGTCAGCCCGCGGGCCAGTTGCACCAGCACCTCTTCGGCACTGGTGCCGTTGGCCAGCATGCGCTGGGCCTTTTGCAATTCTTCATCGCGCAGGCGTTCGCTCTGTTGACGATAGGCCTTGAGCACGTCCACCGCCGCCAATTCGCGCAGGCGGATCATGAAATCTTCGGCACCGATCGAGACCATCTCTTCGGCGGCCTGGGCTGCGCCCTGGCGGCTCTTGAGGTTCTCGGCAACCACTTCGTGGAGGTCGTCGACGCTATAGAGGTAAACGTCGTCCAGTTCGCCGACTTCTGGCTCGATGTCGCGGGGAACAGCGATATCCACCATGAAGATCGGTTTGTGCTTGCGCAGTTTCAAGGCGCTTTCCACCGCACCCTTGCCCAGAATCGGCAACTGACTGGCGGTGGAACTGATGACGATATCGCTGCGCACCAGTTCTGCCGGAATATCCGACAACAACACCGCATGGGCACCGAACTGTTCGGCCAGAATGCTTGCGCGCTCCAGGGTACGGTTGGCGACCACAATGCGCTTTACACCCAGGTCATGCAGATGGCGGGCGACCAGGGTGATGGTCTCGCCGGCGCCGATCAACAAGGCCTGGCTGCGTTGCAGGTCGCTGAAAATCTGCTTGGCCAGGCTTACCGCGGCAAACGCTACCGACACCGGGTTCTCGCCGATGGCCGTGTCGGTGCGCACCTGCTTGGCCGCATTGAACGTGGCCTGGAACAGCCTACCGAGCAACGGCCCGATGGTGCCGGCCTCGCGTGCCACGGCATAGGCCGATTTCATCTGGCCAAGAATCTGCGGTTCGCCCAACACCAGCGAGTCGAGCCCGGAAGCCACCCGCATCATGTGACGAACTGCCGCATCATCTTCATGCACATAGGCGCTTTCGCGCAGCTCGTCGTAGCTCAAATGATGATATTCGGCCAGCCAGCGCAGCACGACGTCTGCCGACAGGTGATCCTGTTCTATATAGAGTTCACTGCGATTGCAGGTGGAGAGGATCGCAGCTTCGCGGCTGTCGGTGAGTCGGCAGAGCTGCTGCAAGGCCTCAACCAGCTGCTCAGGGGTAAAAGCCACGCGCTCGCGGACGTCTACTGAAGCAGTCTTGTGGTTAATACCGAGTGCAAGGAAGGCCATTCAAAGTCGCTGATGGTGACGTGAAGCCGGCAATTGTCCTACTTCGACGGAATCAGAACAACTACTCGATATCTATCGCCCCATCAGGCGCCGCCGCGGGCTGCGAGCAGTTCTCGTTTACACAAGCATCAGGGCGACGCGGATCGGGCTGGCAGGTAAATTGCCGGGCCGGTTATGTTTGCTCGAAAGCTTGTGTCATGATGATCCGACCGCAGGTTAGTCGTCCTCTTCCTATATGAATAGATCCTCCGCGTTGCTCCTCGCTCTTGTCTTCCTCAGCGGCTGCCAAGCCTTGGCACCCGTTTCGTCGGACGGTGCGCCGCCGGTTGAAGACAGCACCCCGGCCCCTGAAAAGCCCAAGGTCTACAGCCCATTCAGCGAGGAAACCATCTTCAGCCTGTTGAGCGCCGAACTGGCCGGCCAGCGCAATCGTTTTGACATTGCCCTGGACAACTATGTGACCCAGGCCATCAACACCCAGGATCCGGGCATCTCCGAGCGGGCATTTCGTATCGCCGAATATCTGGGCGCCGACCAGGCAGCCCTGGATACTGCGCTGATCTGGGCCAGGAACGCCCCCGACGACCTCGAAGCGCAACGCGCCGCCGCCGTGCAACTGGCACGCGCCGGGCGTTATGACGACTCCATGGTCTATATGGAGAAAGTCCTGCAAGGCAAAGGCGACACCCATTTCGACTTCCTTGCGCTGTCCGCGGCCGACACCGACCAGGACACCCGCAACGGCTTGATGAAAAGCTTCGATCGTTTGTTGCAGCGTCATCCGGACAACGGCCAGCTGATTTTCGGCAAGGCCTTGCTGATGCAACAGGATGGCGACGCCAAGGGCGCGCTGAAGCTGCTGGAAGACAATCCGCCAGAGGACGGCGAAATTGCGCCGATCCTGCTGCGCGCACGCCTGCTGCAAACCTTGAATCGCGGTGACGAAGCCCTGCCGCTGCTGCAGAAAAGCATCAAGAAATACCCGGACGACAAGCGCCTGCGCCTGACTTACGCGAGGATGCTGGTTGAACAGGACCGCATGGACGACGCCAAGGCCGAGTTCTCGAGCCTGGTCCAGCAATACCCGGAAGACGACGAACTGCGTTACTCCCTGGCGCTGGTGTGCCTGGAAGCCAAGGACTGGAATGAGGCCAAGGGTCATCTTGAAGACCTGATCGCCCGGGAAAGCCATGTCGACTCGGCGCACCTGAACCTCGGCCGCATCGCCGAAGAACAAAACGACCCGCAAGGCGCACTGATCGAATACGCCAAGGTTGGCCCGGGCAACGACTTCCTGCCGGCGCAATTGCGTCAGGCCGACATCCTGATCAACAACGGCAAGACCGCCGAAGCGCAACGCAAGCTGGCGGCAGAGCGCGATGAGCAGCCAGATTACGCCATCCAGTTGTACCTGATCGAAGTCGAAACCCTGTCCGCCAACAATCAGGGCGACAAGGCCTGGAATGCTCTGCAACAGGCCTTGCAGAAATACCCGGACGACCTGAACCTGCTCTACACCCGCGCCATGCAGGCGGAAAAACGCAATGATCTGGCGCAGATGGAAAAAGACCTGCGTACGATCATCAAGCGCGACCCGGACAATGCCATGGCGTTGAATGCCCTGGGCTACACCCTGTCCGACCGCACCACGCGCTACGCCGAAGCCAAGGCCCTGATCGAACAGGCGCACCAGATCAGTCCGGAAGACCCGGCGGTACTCGACAGCCTTGGCTGGGTGAATTACCGCTTGGGCAATCTCGACGAAGCCGAGCGCCTGCTGCGCCAGGCCCTGGATCGCTTCCCCGATCAGGAAGTCGCCGCTCACCTGGGTGAAGTCCTGTGGGCCAACGGCAAACAGCGTGAAGCGAAACAAGTCTGGGGCAAGTTCCTCAAGGAACAGCCTGACAGCCCGACCCTGCGCGGCACCATCAAACGCCTGACCGGATCAGAGACTCTTTAAGATTATGTTTTTGCGCCATTTCATCGTTTTCAGCTTTATCGCCCTGCTCGCCGGTTGCGCAGGCCTGGGTCCCCGTGAGTCGGTCGAGGGCCATGGCAACGCCGCCCAATGGCGTGAGCACAAACAGCAACTGACCGGCCTCGATGGCTGGCAGATCGACGGCAAGATCGGCATCCGTGCCCCGAAAGACTCGGGCAGCGGCACGCTGTTCTGGTTGCAGCGCCAGGATTACTACGACATTCGCCTGTCGGGACCACTGGGCCGCGGCGCGGCTCGCCTGACCGGACGCCCGGGCAAGGTGTCGCTGGAAGTCGCCAACCAGGGACGTTACGACGCGCCGAATCCGGAAGTGCTGCTCGAAGAACAGCTTGGCTGGAAGCTGCCGGTGTCCAACCTGGCCTGGTGGGTGCGCGGGCTCCCGGCTCCCGACAGCAAAAGTCGCCTGACCCTGGACGGCGACAGCCGCCTGGCGAGCCTTGAACAGGATGGCTGGAAGGTCGACTACACCACCTACACCCAGCAAAACGGTTTCTGGCTACCCGAGCGCATCAAGCTCAGCGGCACCGACCTTGATGTCACGCTGGTGATCAAGATCTGGCAACCGCGCAAACTGGGGTCGTGACATGCCGGCCAATCGCCTGACGCTGCCCTCGCCAGCCAAACTCAATTTGATGCTGCACATCCTGGGTCGCCGCGAAGACGGCTACCACGAACTGCAGACGATGTTTCAGTTTCTCGATTACGGCGACGAAATCACCTACGCCCTGCGCGATGACGGTGTCATTCATCTGCACACTGAGTTCGAAGGTGTTCCCCACGACAGCAACCTGATCGTCAAGGCCGCCAGAAAACTGCAGGAGCAATCCGCTTGCTCGCTGGGCGTCGATATCTGGATCGACAAGATCCTGCCCATGGGCGGCGGCATCGGTGGCGGCAGCTCGAATGCCGCAACAACATTGCTGGGCTTGAATCATCTGTGGCAATTGGGCTGGGATGAAGATCGCCTGGCCGGACTGGGGTTGACGCTGGGCGCCGACGTCCCGGTTTTCGTACGTGGCCACGCGGCTTTCGCCGAGGGCGTGGGGGAGAAACTGACCCCTGTGGACCCGGAAGAACCGTGGTATCTGGTGCTGGTGCCGCAAGTCTCTGTTAGTACGGCAGAAATTTTTTCAGATCCGTTGTTGACACGTAACACTCCTCCCATTAAAGTGCGCCCCGTTCCCAAGGGAAACAGTCGAAATGACTGCTTGCCGGTGGTAACAAGGCGTTATCCAGAGGTACGTAACGCTTTGAATTTGTTAGGTAAATTTACCGAAGCAAAACTCACCGGAACTGGAAGTTGTGTGTTTGGGGGCTTCCCAAGCAAAGCTGAAGCTGATAAAGTCTCGGCCCTTCTGACAGAGACCCTTACAGGATTTGTAGCAAAAGGAAGCAACGTTTCGATGTTGCATCGCAAGCTGCAAAGTCTGCTCTAAAGGAACCGATTACTGGGTAATCGTTGCAACAGATACAGGGGCGTCGCCAAGCGGTAAGGCAGCAGGTTTTGATCCTGCCATGCGTTGGTTCGAATCCAGCCGCCCCTGCCATTTTCCTATACTCATCCAGGTTACCCTCAGCCTTCAGGTACTGCGCGTGTCCAAGATGATGGTCTTTACGGGGAACGCTAACCCCGATCTGGCTCGGCGTGTCGTACGTCAGCTGCATATCCCTCTCGGTGACATCTCTGTCGGTAAATTCTCCGACGGCGAAATTACAGCCGAGATCAATGAAAACGTTCGCGGTAAAGACGTCTTCATTATTCAGCCGACTTGCGCTCCGACCAACGATAACCTGATGGAACTGGTAGTGATGGCTGATGCCTTCCGCCGCTCCTCGGCTACTCGTATCACTGCTGTTATTCCTTACTTTGGTTATGCCCGTCAGGATCGCCGTCCGCGTTCCGCACGTGTGGCTATCAGCGCGAAAGTCGTGGCTGACATGCTTACCGTAGTCGGCATCGACCGTGTTCTCACGGTTGATCTGCATGCTGACCAAATCCAGGGTTTCTTCGATATTCCGGTAGATAACATCTACGGCTCCCCGGTTCTGGTGGATGACATCGAAGATCAGCGCTTCGAAAACCTGATGATCGTGTCCCCGGACATTGGTGGCGTCGTGCGTGCACGTGCCGTTGCCAAATCCCTGGGCGTGGATCTCGGGATCATCGACAAACGCCGTGAGAAAGCCAATCACTCTGAAGTGATGCATATCATCGGTGATGTCGAAGGGCGTACCTGTATTCTGGTCGATGACATGGTCGATACCGCCGGCACCCTGTGCCACGCGGCCAAGGCCTTGAAAGAGCATGGCGCTGCCAAGGTTTTCGCCTACTGCACGCACCCTGTGCTGTCGGGTCGGGCGATCGAAAACATCGAAAATTCCGTGCTGGACGAGTTGGTGGTGACTAACACCATTCCTCTGTCCGCTGCAGCACAAGCCTGTGCGCGTATCCGCCAACTGGATATCGCACCGGTAGTTGCCGAGGCGGTCCGCCGCATCAGCAATGAAGAATCGATCAGCGCGATGTTCCGCTAAGGGCCCAGCCCTTCTCGAAATGTCTCGTTGACGAAAAGCGCCCCGCCCCGGCATTCCTGTCGGGGCGGGGCTTTTTTGCCCATATCGCCTTTAGCGCTGGTCGCAAACGCTGGGGCGAGTGTGGTTATTTTGGAGATACAACATGAACGATTTTACTCTGAATGCTGAAGTGCGTTCCGACCTGGGGAAAGGTGCGAGCCGCCGCCTGCGTCGTCTCGCAAGCCTGGTTCCAGCTGTAGTTTACGGTGGCGACAAAGCCCCTGAATCCATCAGCATGCTGGCCAAAGAAGTTGCCAAACTGCTCGAAAACGAAGCGGCTTACAGCCACATCATCGAGCTGAACGTTGGTGGCACCAAGCAGAACGTCGTGATCAAAGCCCTGCAGCGTCACCCGGCCAAAGGCCACGTGATGCATGCTGACTTCGTACGCGTAGTAGCCGGCCAGAAACTGACCGCTATCGTTCCAGTGCACTTCATCAACGAAGAAGCACCGACCAAGAAAGGCGGCGAAATCTCGCACGTTGTTGCCGAGATCGAAGTTTCCTGCCTGCCGAAAGATCTGCCTGAGTTCATCGAAGTCGACCTGGCTAACGCTGAAATCGGTTCGATCATTCACCTGTCGGACCTCAAGGCTCCTAAAGGCGTTGAGTTCGTGGCCCTGGCACACGGTGATGACAAGGCTGTTGCCAACGTCCACGCTCCACGTGTTGCTCCAGAAGCTGCAGAAGGCGCTGCAGAGTAATTTTACTCTGTACGCCGGAGTGACCGGAAACATCGCGGACTAGAGCATAGCGAGAAAGCGGGCGAGAACGCGGAGTTTACATCATGGTAAATGAGCAATTTTCGTCCACTTTCGCCGCTATCCCTGATTGCGGCGATGTTATCCACCACTCCAAGGAAGGGCCCCTATCGTGACTGCCATCAAACTGATCGTTGGCCTGGGAAATCCAGGCGCTGAATACGAACAGACCCGGCATAACGCAGGGGCCCTTTTTGTTGAGCGCATCGCGAACGCACAAGGCGTAAACCTTGTGGCGGACCGCAAATATTTCGGCCTGACCGGGCGCTATTCGCATCAGGGTCAGGATGTTCGTCTGCTGATTCCCACCACGTACATGAACCGCAGCGGCCAGGCCGTGGCGGCCCTTGCAGGTTTCTTCCGCATCAAGCCTGAAGAAATCCTCGTGGCACACGACGAACTCGACCTGCCACCCGGCGTCGCCAAACTCAAAGTGGGCGGTGGCCATGGCGGTCACAACGGGTTGCGCGACATCATTGCGCAACTGGGCAATCAGAACACTTTCCACCGCCTGCGGCTTGGCATCGGTCATCCGGGCGTCGCCAGTATGGTTTCAAATTTCGTCCTGGGTCGTGCGCCACGCGCCGAACAGGAAAAACTCGATGCCAGCATCGACTTTGCCCTCGGCGTGCTGCCGGATATCCTCGCCGGGGAATGGAACCGCGCGATGAAAAACCTGCACAGCCAGAAGGCCTGACTCTTATCCGAGGGGAAACACCATGGGATTCAATTGCGGCATCGTCGGCCTGCCTAACGTCGGCAAGTCCACCCTGTTCAACGCCCTGACCAAATCCGGGATCGCGGCCGAGAACTTCCCCTTCTGCACCATCGAGCCTAACAGCGGTATCGTGCCGATGCCGGATCCGCGCCTGGAAGCCCTGGCTGCCATCGTCAATCCAAAGCGCATCCTGCCGACCACCATGGAATTCGTCGACATCGCGGGCCTGGTTGCCGGCGCGTCGAAAGGTGAAGGCCTGGGCAACAAGTTCCTGGCCAACATCCGTGAAACCGATGCCATCGCCCACGTGGTCCGCTGCTTCGAAGACGAGAACGTGATTCACGTCTCCAACAGCGTCGACCCGAAACGCGACATCGAAATCATCGACCTGGAACTGATCTTCGCCGACCTCGACAGCTGCGAGAAGCAACTGCAGAAAGTCGCGCGCAACGCCAAGGGCGGTGACAAGGACGCAGTGGTCCAGAAAGGCCTGCTGGAGCAACTGATCGCTCACTTCACCGAAGGCAAGCCGGCGCGCAGCCTGATGAAGAACATGGGCACCGACGAGAAAGCGGTGATCAAGGGCTTCCACCTGCTGACCACCAAGCCGGTCATGTATATCGCCAACGTCGCTGAAGACGGTTTCGAGAACAACCCGCACCTGGACGTTGTACGCGCCATCGCCGAAGAAGAAGGCGCCGTGGTTGTTCCGGTGTGCAACAAGATCGAAGCGGAAATCGCCGAGCTCGATGACGGCGAAGAAAAAGACATGTTCCTCGAAGCCCTGGGCCTCGAAGAGCCTGGCCTGAACCGCGTGATCCGCGCCGGCTACGAAATGCTGCACCTGCAGACCTACTTCACCGCCGGTGTCGAAGAAGTCCGCGCCTGGACCGTCCGCGTCGGTGCCACCGCACCACAAGCCGCTGGCGTGATCCACACCGACTTCGAAAAAGGCTTCATCCGCGCCGAAGTGATCGCCTACAACGACTTCATCCAGTACAAGGGCGAAGCCGGTACCAAGGAAGCCGGTAAATGGCGTCTGGAAGGCAAGGATTACATCGTTAAAGACGGCGACGTGATGCACTTCCGTTTCAACGTGTAAGCCATACGCCCAAGAAAAAGCCGCGTTTGATACGCGGCTTTTTTTGTGCCTTGTTTTTGCTTTTCTGTGGGAGCGAGCTTGCTCGCGATAGCGGTGTGTCAGCCAACAAAGATACTGACTGACACTCCGTCATCGCGAGCAAGCTCGCTCCCACAGGGGATTTGTGCTGGATCAGGACTTTTTCGTACGCGGCAGGAAGATCGCCAGCACCCCAAACAGCGGCAGGAACGAACACAGGTAGTACACGTATTCGATGCCGTGAATATCCGCCAGATGGCCCAGCAACGCCGCGCCAATCCCACCGAAGCCGAACATCAAACCGAAGAATATCCCGGCGATCATCCCAACATTACCCGGCACCAGTTCCTGGGCGTACACCACGATGGCCGAGAATGCCGAGGCGAGAATGAAGCCGATGACCACGCTGAGAATGCTGGTCCAGAACAGGTCGACATGGGGCAGCAGCAAGGTGAACGGCGCAACGCCGAGGATCGAGAACCAGATCACCGCCTTGCGCCCGATCCTGTCGCCGATCGGCCCGCCAAAGAACGTCCCCGCCGCAACCGCGCCGAGAAACAGGAACAGATGCAGCTGCGAGCTGGCCACCGACAGGTCGAACTTCTCGATCAGATAAAAGGTGAAGTAGCTGGTGAGGCTCGACATGTAGAAATACTTGGAGAACACCAGCAACCCGAGCACCACCAGCGCACTGGTCACTCGGCCCTTGGACAAGCCGTGAGTCGCCGCCTGACCCTGCTTGAGCTTGAACAGGTTCAAATGGTTGGCGTACCAGCGGCTGATCCGGTAAAGCACGAACAGCGCAAACACCGCGAACAGGCCGAACCAGGCCACCTGCCCTTGACCGTAGGGAATGATGATCGCCGCCGCCAGCAACGGGCCGAACGCCGAGCCTGCGTTACCGCCGACCTGGAAGGTCGATTGCGCCAGCCCGAAGCGTCCGCCCGAAGCCAGGCGCGCCACGCGGGACGCTTCCGGGTGGAAGGTCGATGAACCGATGCCGATCAGCCCCGCCGCCAACAGGATTAGCGGGAAGCTGCCGACCACCGACATCATCAGAATCCCGACCAGGGTGCAGACCGTACCCGCCGGCAACAACCAGGGCTTGGGATGACGATCGGTGTAGTAACCGACCCACGGCTGCAGCAGCGAGGCCGTCAACTGGAACGTCAGGGTGATCAGGCCGACCTGGGTGAAGGTCAGGCCATAGTTGGCCTTGAGCATCGGATAGATCGACGGCAGCACCGACTGGATCAGGTCGTTGATCAAATGCGCCAGCGCTACCGCGCCAATGATGCGCATCACCAGGGGACTGCTTTGGGGCGTAGCGGACGCCGGCACTGAGCCGGTCTGGGCGTTGCTGATAGCCATGGGAATTTCCAGACAACAGGAGGTACAAACGTGCAGGTGCGCCAATGTGCCATTTTTCGGTGCGGCAACGCCATCCCCTTAGCCTGCTAACGACCTCGTTTTTCATCACCACAACCTTGATGGCGCAAAGCCATGGTCTGAATCTTGCCTTCCTTGTCTGCTTGAACGCGGCTTCCTTACAAAGGAGACCGACAATGGGAAGTTTCGCTACAGAGTCGGCCTACAGAGCGGACAAGGGTGAACTTTCGAGGCCTTTTTAGAGGGCACGAGTCGGGGGTGCGACAACCTCCGTCGCACGCCAATAGTGCGTGGTGTCCAGAGGAGTCATGGGGCATGCAGGCTTTTTTATCACCGGGGATCGGGCTGCTGGGGCGTTTTGGCTTCGCACGTAAATTCCAGCTGTTGTTTCTGCTGTTTATCCTGCCGCTGGCCGGCAGCCTGTGGATGATCGGCCAGGACTATCGCGACAAACTCAGCCTGATCTCCGGCGAACGCGCCGGGGTGCGGCAACTGCTTGCGCTCGATGCGCTGGATGACCTGCTCGCCGCCCAGCGTGATCGCGCCGCCAGGTGGCGCGCCACGGAAACCAATCGCCAGCCAACGCCGGCCACCCTCGCCGCGATGGCCGCCGTCGATGGGGTTCAGCCCGCCGTCAGCCAGGCCACTGCCGAATTGGGCAATGCCCTGCAAAAAGAAAGCGCCGAGGGCGAAACCCTGTCGCGTTATCAGGCCCTGCAAACCGCCCTCGATGGCCTCGACTCAAAAAGCCTGAGTGCTGTCGGTTGGTGGCCGGATGGATATGATCGCTTCACCAACGCCTTGAGCGCCCTGCAAGCCTTGCGCGAGCAGATCGCCATGGACAATCGCCTGACGCTGGCACCGTGGCTGGAAACCTACTTGCTGACGCAGATCTCCACACAGCATGCGCCGGACCTGATCGAACGGGTCGGTCGTCTGGCTGCTGTGGGCCAGGCCTCGGTGGTGTCCGGACAGTTCACCCTGCAAAGCCGCCTGCAACTGCGCGACTTGCGCAGCCGCATCGGCGATGCGCGCGAGCAGCTGGTGAAAACCGCAGGCCTGCTCGAAGCGCGCTTGCCCAACGCCCTGCAAACCTGGGCCGGGCAATACCACGACAGCCTCAAGCGCCTGGATGCGGGCCTGAAGGTGCTGGATGACGGCGTGTTCGGCGGCAGCATCAACCTCAAGCCGGAGGACTTCGAACGCAGTCTCGATGCCCTGCTCTCTGACCTCGCCTCGTTGCGTCAGCAGTCGCTGGTGTCGCTGGATCAACGCCTGGATTACTACCACGACTCGGCGATCCGCCAGTTCGTTGTTGTGGCCGCCGTGTTGGGCTGCCTGCTGTTGGCCGCGCTGTATCTGTTCATCTGTTTGCAGGCCTCGATCCGCCGCAGCGCCAGCGGCATCACGGTACTGGCCGAGGCCCTGCGCGATGGCAATCTGAGCCTGCAAGTGCCGGTTCAAGGCCGGGACGAACTGGCGGTCATCAGCACCGCGCTGAACGTCGCCGTGGTGCAACTGCGCACCAGCCTGCAAGGGGTGGATCACGAAACCCTGCAACTGAGCAACGCGGTACAAACCCTCAACCATCATTCCAGCGACGCCCTGGGCGAAGTCGAAGCCCAGCAGTTGCAGATCAGCCAGATTGCCGCTGCCGCGACGCAACTGGCCGCCACCTCACAAGGGGTGGCCCACAGTTGCGAACAGGCGTCCGGCAGCGCCCAGCACACCCGGCGCATTGCCGCCGACAGCAGCCGTGACAGCCAGCGCACCACCGCGAGTATCCAGCAGCTCAATCAACGTCTGAACGAGACCGCTGCGGCGCTGGGCCGGGTCAGTGAACAAGGACAGCAGATTCAACTGGTGGTCGACACCATTCGCGGTGTCGCCGAGCAGACCAACCTGCTGGCACTCAACGCCGCCATCGAGGCGGCCCGGGCGGGCGAGCAAGGGCGTGGCTTCGCAGTGGTGGCCGATGAAGTGCGCAGCCTGTCCCAACGCACCCAGTCGTCGACCGCACAGATCGCCGGCACGGTCGACAGCCTGCGCAACACCGTGAATGAGGCCGTCAGCCTGATGCAAGCCGCGTGCAGTCAGGCAGAGAGCGATGCGCAAGCGGTCACCGGCCTCGGTGAACGGCTCGGGGAAATCGCCAGTGCGGTGCAGAGCGTCACCGATACCCTGGCGCAAATCGCCACGGCGGTGGAGGAACAGGCCAGTACCGCCGACGAGGTCAGCGGCAATATCCAGCAGGTCGATCAAGCGGCGGTGCGCTTGCTCGAAGGGGCTCGCGCGGTGAACCAGGCCGCGGACACCCTGAGCCACGGCAGCAAAGCCTTAAGCGACAACACCGGGCGCTTCCGTTTGAGTTGAACCCGCCAGGACTTCTCAGGCGCGGATCACCGCCTCCGGGAAGTCCTGCTCCAGTTCGCTCTTGAGCCAGTCGATAAACCACGCCGCGTCCGCCGAGAGTTCGGCGGACGGCGTCAGCACTCGATAGCTTTCCAGCTTCACTTGCGCCTCCACCACCCGCACCAGCTTGCCGCTATGGAGTTCGTCGCGCACCAGCACTTCGTTGGCCAGTGCGATGCCCTGCCCGCTCTCGGCCACCGACAGCGCGTGGTCGTTGTTGACGTAGAGCATGTCCGAATTGAGGTGCATGTCGAGGTCGTTGGCGGCGAACCACAGGTTCCACCACTCGCCGTCATCCACATGGATCAGGTTGTGTTTCACCAGGTCCGCGGGGCTGTCGATGGGCTCGACGCTGGCCAGATAGTCGGGGGAACAGATCGGAAACACCCGAGGACAAATCAGGCTGGTGCGCGAGTGCGCATATTGGCCGTCCAACCCGTAGACGATGCCCAGGTCAGCGCTTTTGCCATCCACTTCGGTGAAGGTGGAGTTGGGCTCGATGGCGAACTTCAAGCCCGGGCGCAGATGACGCATGGCCTCGATGCGCGGCATCAGCCAGCGCTTGGCAAACCCTGGCACAACCATGATGCGCAGCCAGCGTTCGGCGTGTTTTGGCTGCACCTCTTTTCCAGCTTCGATGATCAGTTGCAAGGCGGCGGTGATCTTGCGGTGGTACTTCTCCCCCGCCGTCGTCAGGTTGACCCCGCGTGAGGTGCGCTCGAACAGTTGGATGCCCAGCCAGTCTTCCAGCAATTTCACATGGCGGCCGATGGCCGGCTGGGTCACGTGCAGGGCTTTGGAGGCTTCGACATAGCTGCCCAACCGGGCCGCGGCATCAAAGGCACGCACCGCGTTGAGCGGCGGCAAACGGTGGTCAGGCATGGTTTCCGGGCGCCTTCTGCTGTTAAATTTTTTAACAGCCCCTATGTTAAAATTGAAGTTTCGCCCCCGCAACCCCTCGCTGATAATCGATCCACAGCAGAACAACAAAACAGCTGGTTACAACACCCGAACGCAATCTCGATCCTGCCCAGAAAAATAATATCCATGGCCCGACGACACAGCTGTTTTCAGCACGTGCGCAGGCGATGGGGGAATCGGAGGTAACGCATGAATGCCCTGCATTCGCTGCAAACGCTGGCGGTGTCCATCCGCTCAGTGCGCAAAGTCTACGGTGATCCAAAGACTGGCCCGGTGGCACTCAAAAGCATCGACCTGGACATTCGCGACAACGAGTTCTTCACCCTTCTCGGCCCTTCGGGCTGCGGCAAAACCACGCTCCTGCGGATGATCGCCGGGTTCGAATTCCCTACCGAAGGCGAAATTCTGCTCTACGGCGAAAACATCGCCGACCGCCCGCCCTTCCAGCGCCCGGTCAACACAGTGTTCCAGCATTACGCGCTGTTCCCGCACATGACCATCGCCGAGAACCTGGCCTTCGGCCTTGAGTCCCACCCGATGGGCAAAGTCCTGAACAAAACGCAAATGGCAGAACGGGTGCGCGAGATGCTCGCCCTGGTGCAGATGGAGCGCTTTGCCAACCGCAAGCCGGCGCAACTGTCTGGCGGTCAGCAACAGCGTGTCGCCCTCGCTCGTGCATTGGCGCCGCATCCCAAAGTCTTGCTGCTCGACGAACCGCTTTCGGCGTTGGACCTCAAGCTGCGCCAGGCCATGCGCGAAGAGTTGAAAACCATTCAGGCGCGCACCGGCATCACTTTCATCTTCGTCACCCACGACCAGGAAGAAGCCCTGACCATGTCCGACCGTATCGCCGTGTTGTCCGAAGGCGAGGTGCAGCAGGTCGGTCGTCCGGAAGACATCTACGAACGCCCGCGCAATCGCTTCGTGGCGGACTTCATCGGTGAAACCAACTTCATCGAAGGTACGGTCACCCGCGTTGCAGACGGCCTGGCCTGGTTCGCCGGTCCGGCCGGTCATCCATTGCCTGCACAGCCATGCAGCGATGTGCGAGTCGGTGCCAACGTCGCATTGTCCGTGCGCCCCGAGCGTTTGCATCTGGTGCCAGCCACCACTGAGAACGCTCTGCCGTGCCGGATCGAAGCGCAGATCTACCTCGGCACCGACCTGCAATACCAGGTCAGCCTGAGCGACGGTTCACGCCTCACCGTGCGCACCCCCAACTGCGTCGACCAGAGCAAACGCTTCGCCGTCGGCAGTCAGGCCGGTCTGTTGTTCGACCAGGGCAGCGCCAGCGTCCTGCACGATTGAGCACGAGGAATTGCCATGCACGCTTTACCGATTGCCAACACACTGGAACGTCGGCGGGCCTTCCAGAGCTTTCTCGGTGTCAGCCCCGCGCTGATCGCCATCGGCCTGTTTCTGATCGTGCCGATCCTGATCGTCATCGGTTACTCGCTGATGGAGGCTAACCCCTATGGCGGGGTGAACAAGGTATTCAGCAGTGACGCCTACACCTCGCTGCTGTTCGAGCGGCAACTGGACGACAGCCTGGCCTTCGCCGACTCCTACCTGATCATTGCCCTGCGCTCCATCGGCATCGCCGGGCTGACCACGCTCATCACCCTGTTGATCGGTTTTCCGGTGGCGGTATGGCTGGCCATGCAACCGGCCCATCGCCGTGGCTTGCTGATCTTCCTGATCACCGTGCCGTTCTGGGCCAACCTGTTGATCCGCACCTACGCCTGGATTCTGCTGTTGCGCAACACCGGGGTGATCAACAACAGCCTGATGGGCCTCGGGGTCATCGACCAGCCGCTGCAACTGCTCTACACCGACGGCGCGGTGCTGCTGGGGCTGGTTTATACCTATGCGCCCTTCGTCGTGCTGCCGATCTACGCCACCCTGGAAAAAATGGACATCCGCCTGCTCGAAGCCGCTCAAGACCTCTACGCCGGACGCGTTCGAACCTTGCGCAAGGTGGTGTTGCCGATTGCCAAACCGGGAATTCTCGCCGGCGCCATCCTCACTTTCGTGCCTTGCCTGGGCGCGATGATCGCTCCGGAACTGCTCGGTGGCGGCACGCGAATGATGCTCGGCAACCTGATCTTCCGCCAGTTCAGCGATGCGCGTAACTGGCCTTTCGGTGCGGCCCTGTCGCTGGTGCTGATGGCGGCGGTGATGTTGGTACTGACGGTTTATGCCTTGCGTGCCGAGCGCCAGCGCATCGCCAAAGGAGGTGCGTGATGATCGGCCTGTTCAAACGCAACACGCTGGGGGTGCAGGACTTCCCCGGCTTCGGCGGTTTCAGTTTCCTGTTCTACCTGTACCTCTACGCGCCGATCGTGGTGCTGGTGGTGTTTTCGTTCAACGCCAACCAGTCGGCCACGGTGTGGACCGGTTTCAGCTTCGACTGGTATCGCGCCGCATTCGCCAACCAGGCCCTGCGCCAGGCGGCTGGCAACAGTCTGTTGATCGCGGTCTGCGCCAGCATGGTCGCCACGGCCATCGCCACCCTCGCCGCTCTCGGCACTTCACGGGGTGCGAAGTTCAAGGGCCTGCAATTGTCCATGGGCGCGATCATGTTGCCCCTGGTGCTGCCGGAAATCGTGGTCGGCGTCGCCACCCTCGCGCTGTTCTCCACCATCGGTCTGTCCCTGGGCTACGGCAACCTGATCATCGCGCACACGGTGTTCTGTATCCCGTTCGCTTTTCTGCCGATACGGGCACGCCTGAACGACATGGACCTGTCCCTGGAACAGGCCTCGGCCGACCTCTATGCCGGCCCGTGGCGGACCTTTCGCAAGGTCACGTTGCCGCTGTTGATGCCGGGAATTTTCTCCGGGTTGATGCTGGCCTTCATCGTGTCGCTGGATAACTTCGTGATCTCGATGATGGTCTCCCAGGCCGGCACCACCACCTTGCCGATCTTCATCTTCGGCCTGTTGCGCATGGGTGTGACACCGGACGTCAACGCTGTCTCGACCCTGATCCTGGGCGTCTCGGTGCTGTTCGTCACGCTCTCTTATCTGCTGGGCAAAAAGAAAACCTGAACCTTCTACGTACTGTGGGGAAATAGCATGAGCAAGTGGATTAAAAGCATCGGCACTTCGTTGTTCCTGACTTTACCGCTGACCATGGTCGGCAGCGTTCAGGCCGCGGAAAAACTCAACGTGGTGAGCTGGAGCGGCTACTTTTCGCCGGAGATTCTCGCCAAGTTCCAGAAGCAGACCGGCATCGAAGTTACAGTCGACTCCTACGATTCCAACGAAACCCTGCTGGCCAAATTGAAACAGGGCGGTGCCGGTTATGACGTGGCGATCCCTTCGCACCAGTTCGTGCCGATCCTGATCAAGGAAAAACTGCTGGAGCGCTTCGACCCGGTCAACCAGCCCTACTACGCCAGCGTCGTCGACAACCTGAAAAAACCCACCTGGGACCCGGAAGGTGCCTATTCCGTGCCGTTCATCTGGGGCACCACCAGCGTGGTGCTCAACACCGAGCGCTACAAGGGGCCTGCCGATAGCCTCAAGGTGCTTTACGAGCCACCGGCCGAGCTGCAAGGACGAATCAACATGTTCGACTCGGTCAGCGACGTGGTGGACATGGCCAGCCTGTATCTGAACATTCCACTGTGCAGCGAAGACCCGAAGCAGATGCAGCAGATTCTGACCCTGCTCAAGGCGCAGAAACCCTTCGTCAAAACCTACAGTTCCAAGGCCGGTTCGATCCGCGAAAACCTCGCCTCCGGCGAAATCGACATGTCGACCTTCTGGGGTGGCTCGTCGATGCGCGCCCGGGAGATGAAACCGAGCCTGAAATACCTGTACCCGAAAGAAGGTGTGCTGGCCTGGGTCGACAACATGGTCATCCCGACCGGCAGCAAGAACCCGGCAAACGCCAAGGCCTTCATCGCGTTCCTCAGCCAGCCTGAAAACGCGGCGATGACCCAGAATTTCCTCAAGCACCAGAGCCCGATCAAGGGTGTGGAGCCGTTCCTCGACGCGGGCCTCAAAGACGCCCCGGAACTGCACATTCCCGAAGGCACCCAGGTGGTGTTCAGCAAGACCTGCGGCGAAGGCGCGATCCGCCTGGCCGACCGTCTCTGGACCAACCTGATGCGTTGATCTCTACCGCCCCGACGCGATGACGGGGCGTTTTTCCAGCCGTCTGAAAGGCCGCTTGCAATGAACTCTAATAACATCAGCGAACTGGTCCTGTTACAGGCCCACGAGCTCGCCGAACGCATCCGCCTGCGCCAGGTTTCCTGCCGGGAAGTGATGCAGACTTATCTTGCCCATATCGAACGCTTCAATCCGAAGGTCAATGCACTGGTGAGCCTGCAAGCGCCGCAAGACCTGCTGGCCCAGGCCGATATCCGCGACGCCGAACTGGCGAAAGGTCAATACCGTGGCTGGATGCACGGCCTGCCCCACGCCATCAAGGACTTGTCCCTGACCCGTGGCATCCGCACCACGCTGGGTTCGCCGCTGTACAAGGACTTCATCCCCGAGCGCGACGGCATCATGGTCGAGCGAATCAAAGCGGCGGGCGCGATCATCATCGGCAAGAGCAATACCCCGGAATTCGGCCTCGGTTCGCAAAGCTATAACCCGCTGTTCGGCGCGACCGGTTGCGCCTACGACCCGAGCAAGACCGCTGGCGGCAGCAGCGGCGGTGCGGCGGCGGCGCTGGCGATGCACCTGGTGCCGGTGGCCGACGGCAGCGACATGATGGGCTCGCTGCGCAACCCGGCCGCCTTCAACAACATCTTCGGGTTCCGTCCGTCCCAGGGCCGCGTGCCCTTCGATGACAGTGCCGACCTGTTTATCGACCAACTCGGCTACGAAGGCCCCATGGCTCGCAGCGTGCGCGATGCGGCGTTGCTGCTGTCAGTGCAGGCCGGGGCCGATGCACGGGCGCCGCTGTCGATTGCCGAGCCCGGCAGCGCCTTTGCGGCACCGCTGGATCGGGACTTCAAAGGCACGCGTCTGGGCTGGCTCGGCGACTTCAACGGCTACCTGCCGATGGAAAAAGACATCCTCTCGCTGTGTGAAAAGGCCTTTGCCGATTTCGAAAGCCTGGGTTGCCACATCGAGCCCGTTCAATCCGGATTCGCGCCAGAGAAGCTGTGGAGCAGTTGGCGGACGTTGCGCCACTGGATGGTCGCCGGCTCGTTGGGCGCGACATACGCCGACCCGCAAAAACGGGCGCTGTTGAAACCGGAAGCCTGCTGGGAAGTCGAAAACGGCCTGAAACTCTCGGCCACCGACGTGTTTGCCGCCTCGGTGACGCGCAGCGACTGGTATCGGGCGATCTCCAGGTTGTTCGAAAAATACGACTACCTGCTGCTGCCCAGCGCCCAGGTGTTCCCCTTCGATAAAACCCAACCGTGGCCCACCACCATCGAAGGCGTGACCATGGACACCTATCACCGCTGGATGGAGGTGGTGATTCCCGGCACCTTGTCCGGCTGCCCGGTAGCCAACGTACAGGTCGGCTTCAACGCCAGCGGCCTGCCCATGGGCCTGCAAATCATCGGCAGACACCAGGCCGACTTCGCTGTCCTGCAACTGGCCCACGCCTACGAACAGGCCAGCCGCTGGTTCCAGCGCTGCCCTTCACCCTTGCTCAGAGGATAGATTTTGATAAACGGTTGAAAGCGCAGAGAAATATTTTAGATTTATGCTTGACGCATCCCCGTTACCGGTGAATAATGCGCGCCACTTGGCTACATAGCTCAGTTGGTTAGAGCATAGCATTCATAATGCTGGGGTCCGGGGTTCAAGTCCCTGTGTAGCCACCAAGTACTAAAAACGGCTTACCGAAAGGTAGGCCGTTTTTTTATGCCTTGAAAAAGTACGCTGCGGTTGCAGGAAATCCTCAACCGCATGCGCGCATCGATCAGACGCCAATGGTCGGCAATGCCGATAACGCCCGCTCCCAGATCTGCCAAGTGCGCAACCAGACCATCGCCTGCCAATCGCTATCCGCCGGATAGAACTGCTCCAGCAGATTCAACTTGATCCCGCGCCCCGTTGCGTCGCTCGGGTTGCCATGCAAATGCAGCCAGTGATCATCGCGCAGATGCCGGTGAACGTCCGGCCCCGGGTAAGTCCCACACTCAATGACAAACGGCATCAGCCGTACCTGCGGCAGCGCATCGATCAATGCCTGCGAGGTATAGCCGGTGGCCGTTGCCGCCACGCCGGTTTCGCTCAGGGTATCGGCACCGGTCTGCAGGCTGTAGAGCCACGGGCCATAAATCGCCTGCGCATCCGCCAGCGCCGGATAGGCGGACTCGGTGATGGTCAACAACATCGGATGACCGTATTCGCCAGCGCCCGTGTGCAAGTCGAAACACATGGCGACCTCGGCATGGGCTACGTGCATTTGCACGATCTTGTGCAACGTGCGGTTCGACCAGCTCGGCGCCAGCCCGCCGAAAAACAGACCGTCGGGGTGAGCATGCTGACCGCCCTCGACAATCGACATGACTGCCGGCCAGCCGTGCAGGCGAATCTGTTCGTCGAGCAAGGCATCGGCACGATCACGCTCCGGACCTTGCAACTGTGGGCAGGCATAGATTTCATGCAGGGCGTCATAGGCCTGGTTGTCCGGCAGCGGTCGCTGGAAATCCAGGTGATTGCGGTTCAGGTCGATGTTGTCTTCGTTGACCCGGCGCAACCACGCCATGCCCCAAGGGTTGATGGCATGGATCATGACCACGGCGACATCCGCTGGCAGAGAGCGCTTGCCCAACTCCTGCAGCCATTTGATCTGGCAACCCGAGCCGTAGAAGCCCTCGACTCCGTGGGTACCGCTCAGCGCGATCAACAGGCGCTTGGCGCCCGGATCACCCAATACCGCCACATCCGTGCTCAGGGACTCACCAAACGGCCCCTTGAGCGGGTGTGGATACTCCGTCAGCATTGCGCCTGCAGTGGTCGCGGCGGCCAGGAACTGTTCACGCTGGGTGCGATAGCTGGACTGGGTGGGGAACTCGGTTTGCATGTCTGCCTCTTGTTGATTTTCCGGCCTGCCTGTTGGCAACGACCCTACAGAAAATCCCGCTATTGATGAAGGACAAAAGCGTCAATGCCGTGGGACCTGGTTTGCGTCCCTCCCGGTCGGCCGATAAAGTCCACTGATCGTAGATCCAACGGACGGAGTACCCCACGTGTTCTCAACCTTTCCATTGCGCCGCTATCGCCTGCCAACCCTGGTTCTGCTCGCCAGTGCCTTGACCCTGGCCGCGTGCCACAACGCTTCGGTGCCGACGCTGCCGCTCGCACCGGAAAGCGCTTCCGGGTTCCGCACCGACCTGAAAACTCAACATGCCGACAAATACATGGCAGCGGCGGCCAATCCGCTGGCGGCCGAAGCCGGGCGGGAGATGCTGCGCCGGGGCGGCTCGGCCATCGACGCGGCGATTGCGATGCAAGCCGTGTTGACGCTAGTCGAGCCACAGTCTTCGGGCATCGGCGGCGGCGCATTGATCGTCCTCTGGGATGGCAAGGCCGTGCGCACCTACGACGGACGTGAAACCGCCCCGGCCGGCGCCACCGAAAAGCTTTTCCTGCAAGCCAACGGACAACCGATGGGGTTCACCCAGGCGCAGATTGGCGGTCGTTCGGTGGGCACACCCGGCGTGCTGCGCGCCCTAGAACTGGCCCATCAAAAACACGGACGCCTGCCCTGGGCGCAGCTGTTTGAACCGGCCATCCAGCTCGCCGAACAAGGCTTCGCCATTTCGCCACGCCTGCACCGGTTGATCGCCGCGGATTCGTCCATGCCTCGCTCGCCGGAAATGATGGCTTACTTCCGCAATGCCGATGGCAGCCCAAAAGCCGTCGGCACAAACTTGAAGAACCCGGCACTGGCCGCCGTGTTCAAGCGCATTGCCCATGAAGGCCCGGATGCCCTGTACAAAGGCCCGGTCGCCGAGGAAATCGCGGCCAAGGTGCAGGGGCACGCCAACCCCGGCAGCCTGTCCCTGACCGATCTCGCCAACTACCAGGCCAAGGAGCGCGCGCCGCTGTGCACCGACTACAAGCGCTGGCAGGTCTGCGGCATGCCGCCACCGTCGTCGGGCGGGATCGCCGTGGCGCAGATCCTCGGCACGCTGCAAGCCCTGGAGACCCGCGATAAACGCCTGGCGCTGGCACCGCTGCAACCGGTCAAGACCACGGCCCCGGCCGGCATCGAACCCGACCCGCAAGCCGTGCACCTGATCTCTGAGGCCGAACGCCTGGCCTACGCCGACCGCGCTCAATACTTAGCCGATACAGACTTCGTCCCCGTGCCGGTCAAGGGCCTGGTCGACCCGGCCTACCTCGCCAGCCGCGCCGCCCTGATTGGTGAACGCAGCATGGGCACGGCCAAACACGGCACTCCGCCGGGCATCCGTGTGGCCTATGCGCCGGACCGTTCGCCACTGCGGATTTCCACCTCGCAAGTGGTGGCCGTCGATGACGCGGGTGGCGCCGTGTCGATGACCACCACCATCGAGTCAGCGTTTGGCTCGCACATCATGGTTCAGGGTTTCATGCTCAACAACGAGATGACCGACTTCTCGTTCATCCCCGAGGAAAACGGGCAAAAAGTCGCCAACCGCGTCGAGCCCGGCAAACGCCCGCGTTCGTCCATGGCCCCAACCCTGATCTTCGACCGCCAGAGCGGCGAATTCCTCGCCACCGTCGGTTCCCCCGGCGGCTCGCAAATCATCGAATACGTGGCCAAATCCACCATCGGCCTGCTCGACTGGAACCTCGATGCACAAGCCGCCATCAACCTGCCCAACTTCGGCAGCCGCAACGGCCCGACCGAACTGGAACAGGGGCAGTTCAGCCCGACGCTGATTCAGGCGCTGAAAGACAAAGGGCACAGCGTGAGCGAGATCGACATGACCAGCGGGACCCAGGCGATTGTTCGGGTCAAGGACGCCCAAGGCAAAGCGTCGCTGACAGGCGGAGCCGATCCGCGACGTGAAGGGCAAGCGCTGGGGGATTGAGTCGTACGCGGGGGATGAGAAAGGGCTTACCGGTGGGTAGGCCCTTTTTATAAGCAAAGAGTCCAGCTCGCCTCTCTCCCGCTGCTTTTTCCTACCCGCAAATATTTGCGTCCTGGTTAGAGTTTCCACGCCACGTACATAAAATTTGTCGGCACTCACAAGCAGTACGACACGGTCGACGCTGATAACGTCGAAATGGAGTAACCCATGAACATTCGCCCGATTCACACAGAAGAGGATTACCGCGCCGCCCTCAAGAGCGTGTCGGCTCTGTTTGAGAATGAACCAGAGATTGGCACTCCCGAGGGAGATTACTTCGACATCATGATTACGCTGATCGAATCGTATGAGTCGAAGCACTTCCCGGTCGACTTACCCAATCCTATCGATGCGATCAAGTTCAGAATGGAGCAGTCCGGGTTGTCCGCCGCCGATCTTGCACCCGCCATCGGCCGCACAAATCGTGTTTATGAAGTACTCAATGGCAAGCGAGCGTTGACGCTTCCAATGATCTGGAAACTGCACGAGCTGTTCGGGATACCCGCCCAGAGCCTGATCAAACCGGTCAAAAACGCTTGATCAGGGTCGGCTCTTGCAAGCATACCTACCGATAATACGGACGATGCAGAACTCCCCTTATCGACTGATCTTCAACCCCTGCCGAACCTGGTGCTTTTCCAGCGCCAGCTCGATCAGTCGCGTCACCAGCTCGCTGTAGGTCATGCCGGTGGCCTGCCACAGTTTCGGGTACATGCTGATGCGGGTGAAGCCGGGCAGCGAGTTGATTTCGTTGATCAGCACTTCGCCGCTGTCGGTCAGGAAGACATCGACGCGGGCCAGGCCGGAGCAGCCCAGTACCTGGAACGCTTCGACGGCCAGGGCGCGAATGCGCTCGCTGGCCTCGACGCTGATATTGGCCGGCACCACCACTTCAGCCGCCTTGTCGTCGATGTATTTGCTGTCGTAGGAATAGAACCCGCTGCGCACCACGATCTCGCCGCAGCCACTGGCGATGGCGTCTTCATTGCCGAGCACCGCGCATTCAATCTCGCGGCCGCTGACGGCAGATTCGATCAACACCTTGGTATCGAAACTTAACGCCAGCTCCACCGCTGCGCTGTACTCAGCCTCGTCGGTGACCTTGCTCACGCCCACGGAAGAGCCCTGATTCGCCGGTTTGACGAACAGCGGCAAACCCAACTTGCCCTGCACCTCGGCAAACCCGGTGCGCGCCGCCGTGGCGCGGGTCAATGTCACGAACGGCGTCACGGCCAGGCCGGCATCGCGCAGCAGGCGCTTGCTGATGTCCTTGTCCATGCACACGGCCGAGCCCAGCACATCGGAGCCGACAAACGGCAGATCGGCCATGCGCAGCAAGCCTTGCAGGCAACCGTCTTCACCGAGGGTGCCGTGGACAATCGGGAAGATCACATCGACGTGGCCGAGCATTTCCTGGCTGGAAGTTTCCACCAGTTGCTGACTGGCCTTACCCGGCACCACGGCCAGTTCGCGGTTGGACTGGTTGAGGGCGATCAGCGCCGGATTTTCCTGATTCAGCAAAAAATTCGAAGGATCGTTGAGGTGCCAGTGGCCTTGTTTGTCGATGCCGATCAGCACCGGTTCAAAGCGTGAACGGTCCAGCGCATCGACGATGTTTTTCGCCGATTGCAGCGACACCTCATGCTCAGCCGAACGGCCCCCGAAAATGATCCCCACGCGCAGCTTGCTCATGACCTGGCCTCACCTGACGAATAGAAAAAAACGACCTGCAGAGAATGCGCCACACAGTGCAGTATTTGCCCTTGGTTTTCTAGCGTACCTGTCGCCTTGCGATCAGAAGACACGGAGTCGCTGACTGGGTTACCGTGTTGCGCATCGAGCTCAAGACAATCATCACCATGGCCAAGTACCCGCCTCGCAATGACTGGTTCCATCGCGCGCCCGATGTCGGCGGGCTACAGCGTTTCGAGGCGTTTTTTGCCGGCCATGGCTACGATCTTCACCGCCACGACACCTATGCCATCGGCCACACCCTGGCCGGGGTGCAGAGCTTTCAGTATCGCGGTGGCTGGCGTCACAGCCAGCCAGGCGCAACGATCGTGCTGCACCCGGACGAAGCCCACGATGGCGAGGCCGGCACCGAGTCCGGTTTCCAGTACCGGATGATGTACATCGAACCGGCGCTGATCCAGCAGATGCTCGGCGGCCAACCGCTGCCGTTCATCAAGACCGGACTGTCGAACGACCCCCGCCTGTTTGCCGCCACGGGAGCCTTGCTGCGCAGCCTTGATTGCCCGCTCGATCCACTGGAAGAACAGGATGCGCTGTTCGATCTGGCGCAGGCCTTGAGCACCGTTTCCGGTGTGACAGCCAAACGCTCGGGTTTCGATTACGTGGCCGCGCAGCGCGCGCGGGAATACATCCACAGCGCCCTCGATCGCACCGTGACACTCGATGAGCTGGCGCAACACAGTGGCCGGGATCGCTGGAGCCTGTCCCGGGATTTTCGCCTGTTGTTCGGTACCAGTCCCTATCGCTACCTGACCATGCGACGCCTGGACATGGTTCGCGCGCTGCTGACTCAGGGGCAGACACTGGTCAGCGCCGCGCTGATCGCCGGCTTCACCGACCAGAGCCACATGACTCGGCAATTCAGCAAAACCTACGGCTTGCCACCGGCCCGCTGGCTGAACCTGCAGCGGCGCTGAGCCACGCACAATCGTTCAAGAATCGCGCCGGATTGCTGGCTATCGTGACCCAGGATCAACCACGAGAGCCCCATGATGAACGCCTACGAAAGCCTGAACTTCGCGGAAAAACTCGCCCGGATCGATTCACTCTGGTCGCCCCGGGTCATCGCCGAAATGAACGACTACCAGTTCAAGGTGGTGAAGCTGCTGGGGGATTTCATCTGGCACGACCACTTCGATACCGACGAAACCTTCATCGTTCTGGAAGGCCAGTTACGTATCGACTTTCGCGATGGCCATGTGCTGGTGAACGCCGGGGAGATGTATGTGGTGCCCAAAGGCGTCGAGCACAAACCCAGCGCGGGGCAGGAGGTAAAACTCCTGCTGATCGAACCCAAGGGCGTGCTCAATACCGGCCGCGAAGGTGGCGAGCGCACGGCCGAGAATGATGTCTGGATTTGAGCGCTGGCCGCCTCACGCCTGCAAGGTCTTGCCGTCCACTGGATCACCAATGGTCAAGAAGTGCCCGCCCGCCACGTGGTGCAAGGTGCGCAAGGCGTCTTGCCCTTCGAAGTGCCAGCGGCCTTCGCTGAACACGCGCTCGTCAGCCTGGGCGGCAATCACTTCAGCCAGGAACAGATCGTACTGCTGGTGGTTGTTCGGCTCCGGCAACAGGCGACATTCCAGCCAGGCCACGCAGCCCTCGAGCATCGGCGCATCAACCGACTGGCCGGTGAACGTCTGTAAATCGTAGGTCTCAAACTTGTCGCGCCCCTGGCCCTGGGTCAACTCCAGGCCGGAGGTCGAACCGACGGTCTGCACAATGTCGGCCTGTGCAGCGCATGGAACGTTCAGCACAAACGTGCCCGAGGCTTCCAGCAACTGGCGAGTCCAGGTGGACTTGTCCAACACCACGGCAATTTTCGGTGGTTCGAAATCCAGTGGCATGGCCCAGGCTGCCGCCATGATATTGCGCTGGCCATCGTGGGCTGCGCTGACCAGCACGGTCGGGCCATGATTGAGCAGACGATAGGCCTTGGGCAAGGGAACCGGACGGCGGTGGGGAACGCTCATGGAAGTCTGCTCCTGGGGGAAAAGAGCCGATTGTAGCGCCCACGTAACCCTGTGGGAGCGGGCTTGCTCGCGAAGGCGTCAATTCAGTCACCGCTGGGTTGAATGACACACCGCTTTCGTCGGAACGCCGCCCGGAGCAAGCCCGCTCCCACCAAGAGCTGATCTCAGGTCAGTTGGTGAGTTGATTGGCAAACTGCCCCACCGCGTTGACCACTTTCTGCGCGCCGTCCTGGATCTCGACAATCACCGTACCCGCTTCCGCCGCCAGTGCCAGGCCCTGCTCGGCCTGAAGCTTGCCGTCGGACATCAGCGCTACGGCGTTGCGCGCCATGTCCTGGTTCTGCCGCACCACGAGGACGATTTCGTCGGTGGCCTGGCTGGTGCGCGAAGCCAGTTGCCGGACCTCATCAGCCACCACGGCGAACCCCCGCCCCTGCTCGCCCGCACGGGCCGCTTCGATGGCCGCGTTGAGCGCCAGCAGGTTGGTCTGCTCGGCAATGCCGCTGATGGTTTTGACAATGGTACCGATCACCAGCGACTGCTCGTTCAGCGCTTCGATGCCATCGCCGGCGGTTTGCATATGCCTGGCCAGGTTGCGCATCACGTCCACGGCCTGGGTCACCACGGCGTTGCCGCGCTGAGCGCTTTGGTCGGTTTGCTGCGAGGTGCTGTAGGCGATGTTGGCCGCCTCGGCGACGGCTTGCTCCTGATTGACCTGATCGGTAATCACCGTGGCGAACTTCACCACCTTGTAGAGATTATTGTTGGCATCGGCCACCGGGTTGTAGGACGCCTCAAGCCAGACCGCACGACCATGGCTGTCGACACGTTTGAAACGGTCGGCCACGTACTCGCCCGCATTCAGGCGACGCCAGAAGTTATGGTATGCGTCACTGTTGTATTCTTCCGGCAGGCAGAAGGTGCGGTGATGCTTGCCCTTGACCTGCGCCAGGCTGTAACCCATACCGCTGAGGAAGCGGTCGTTGGCGGTCAGCACGTTGCCGTTGAGGTCGAATTCGATCACCGCCGTGGAGCGCACCAGCGCGCCGATCAGGTTCTCGTGTTCGCGGGAGGCCTCGATGGTGCGGGTCAGGTCGCTGGAAAAGATCGAAAAACACTTGATCCGCCCGTCCGCCGAGCGCACCGGTTGCAGGATCGAACGCAACCACGCTTCCTGGCCGGTACCGCGCAACAGACGCACTGCGCCGGCGAAGTGCTCGCCACGGGTCAACGCGTTCTTGAAGCGCAGCTGGAATTCATCGGATTTCACTTGATCCGGGACCAGATCGTCGATGTGTCGGCCAATCAGGTCGCCGCTCTTGTAATGCATTTCGCCAAGGAAGTTCTGGTTGACCGACTGAACCCGCCCGTTGCTGTCGAGGGTCAGCACCAGCATTTCGCTTTCCAGACTTTCCTTCACTTGCTGGAGGCTGGAGAGTTCTTCACGAAGAGCCGACAGCTCCTGCTTCAAGCGTTTATTGAACATGGGAAAGCACCGATGGACAGGGGTAGAAAGCGATATGCAGCCTAACCATCGGCCTTGGAAACATTTTCTTAAGCGTGCTTCAGGCTTGTCCTAAAAAAATAATTACGACATGCCCGATCAATGCGCGCCAGCCGCAGGACAGCCTGCGATTCTCGGCATCCGCGCACCGAAGTACGCCGCACTGCCCATGCCCACCGCGCCCATCACCGCACTGAACATCACGCAGATCCATGGGCTCCATGGCATCAGACCGATCAACAACAGCGGTGTGACACTCGCCCATGCGGCATAGGCAATGTTGTAGGTGAACGAGATCCCCGAAACGCGAATCCGCGCCGGGAACAGGCTGACCATCACCGATGGCACCGCGCCAACTACCCCGCAGGACAGCCCGGCCACCGCGTAGGCCAGGCCGATCCAGTCGCCGCCCATGATCAGGCAGGCATACAGCACGCCGATGCCCAGCGGCAGCAGCAGGCTATAGAGCATCACCGTGCGCCAGGCGCCGATGCGATCGACCAGCAGCCCGGCGAGCACGCAGCCGATGTTCAGGAACACGATGCCCAGCGCGCTCAAGGCGAAGGTACGACTGGCGGTCATACCAAAGGTTTTCTGCATCATGGTCGGGGTGATGACCACGAACACCACCACGGCCGAGGTCAGCACACAAGTGAGAATCATCGCCGGCAAAATGGCCAGGCGATGCTCGCGCAAGACCGTACGCAGCGGCAGTTCGCCGGCTGCCTCGCGCTGCGCCTGCATGGCCGTGAACACTGGGGTTTCGCTGAGCCAGCGACGCAGCCACACGCCAATCACCCCAAACACGCCGCCCAACAGGAAGGGATAACGCCAGGCGTAATCGAGGATTTCCGCCGCAGTGAACGCCTGCGCCAGGAAGGTCGCGGTCAATGCGCCGATCAAATAGCCGAAGGTCAGCCCCGCCTGCAAGAAACCCAAGGCATAGCCGCGGTGGGCGATGGGTGCGTGCTCGGCGACGAATACCCAGGCACTGGGTACCTCACCGCCCACCGCCGCACCCTGGAGGATGCGCAGGGCCAACAGCAGCAAAGGTGCGAAATAGCCGATTTGCGCGTAGGTCGGCATGATCCCGATCAGCAGGCAGGGCAACGCCATCATCAGGATGCTCAGGCTGAAGACTTTCTTTCGCCCCAGACGGTCGGCGAAGTGCGCCATCAGGATGCCGCCCAGCGGTCGCGCCAGGTAACCGGTGACAAAGATCCCGAAGCTTTGCAGCAATCGAAGCCACTCGGGCATTTCCGGCGGGAAGAACAACTGGCTGAGGGTCAGGGCGAAAAACACGAAGATGATGAAGTCGTAGATTTCCAGCGCCCCGCCGAGAGCGGCGAGCCCCAGGGTCTTGTAGTCCGAGCGGCTGAACGGCGTCGGGCGCGAATCGGTGTTAGTCATGAAAAGAACTCTGGCACAGGCAAAAACCAAGGCGCCCATGGTCTACGCAAATGCACCGACGGACAACCCGTTAGACCAAAGTCCCATAGCCACGAAACAGCCCCGCAAAAGTCCTCGGCTTGAATTAATGTTGGCGCCTGTCCAGACGGGCGGTTACTGCCCCGAAGACCACTACAAACATAATAAATCCGAGGTACCCCCGTGGCCGCTGATATCGAAGATAGCCGCTCCGCCCGCTTTGCCCTGCGCTGTTCAAGTTTTGCCGAACGCTGGTTTCCCGACTCTTGGGTGTTTGCTGCCCTGGCGGTGATTATCGTGGCCCTGGCCACCATGGCGATGGGTGCCAAGCCCACCGATGCCGCGGTGGCGTTCGGTGACGGCTTCTGGAGCCTGATCCCGTTCACCATGCAGATGGCGTTCGTGGTAATCGGTGGTTACGTGGTCGCCAGTTCGCCACCGGCGGTGAAGCTGATCGACCGTCTGGCGAAAATCCCGAAAAACGGCCGCTCCGCCGTAGCCTGGGTGGCGCTGATTTCCATGGTTGCTTCGCTGCTGAACTGGGGTCTGTCGCTGGTGTTCGGCGGTTTGCTGGTGCGCGCTCTGGCCCGCAGAACCGATCTGAAGATGGACTATCGCGCCGCCGGTGCCGCTGTCTACCTGGGCCTCGGCGCGGTTTGGGCCCTGGGCCTGTCATCGTCCGCTGCGCAATTGCAGGCCAACCCGGCCAGCCTGCCGCCGTCGATCCTGTCGATCACCGGGGTGATCCCTTTCACCCAGACGATCTTTCTTTGGCAGTCCGGTGTGATGTTGCTGGCCCTGATCATCGTTTCACTGATCGTTGCCTACGCCACCGCCCCCGGCCCGAACTCCGCACGAGACGCCAACGCCTGCGGGATCGACCCAAGCTTCAACCTGCCACCGCTGCAACCACGCACCCGCCCCGGCGAATGGCTGGAACACAGCCCGCTGCTGACGATTCTGCTGGTGCTGCTGGCAGCCGGATGGCTGTTCCATGAGTTCTCGACCAAACCGGCCATCAGCGCGATTTCCGGGCTGAACACCTACAACTTCCTGTTCATCATGCTGGGGGCGCTACTGCACTGGCGTCCGCGCAGCTTTCTGGATGCCGTGTCCCGTGCGGTACCGACCACCACCGGTGTGTTGATCCAGTTCCCGCTGTACGGCTCGATCGCCGCACTGATGACTACGGTCAAGGGTGCCGATGCGCAGACCCTGGCGCACCACATCTCGACCTTTTTCGTCAGCATTGCCTCCCACGACACCTATGCCCTGCTGATGGGGGTGTACTCGGCGATCCTCGGCTTCTTCATTCCGTCCGGCGGCGGCAAGTGGATCATCGAAGCGCCGTACGTGATGCAGGTGGCCAATGACCTGAACTATCACCTGGGCTGGGCCGTACAGATCTACAACGCCGCCGAAACCTTGCCGAACCTGATCAACCCGTTCTACATGCTGCCGTTGCTGGGCGTACTGGGGTTGAAGGCGCGGGACCTGATCGGCTTCTCGTTCGTGCAGTTGCTGGTGCACACGCCACTGGTGCTGTTTTTGCTGTGGGCACTGGGCACGACGCTGACGTATACGCCGCCGGTGATGCCGTGACCCAAATGGTGGTGATGACATAGAACCCTGTGGGAGCGAGCTTGCTCGCGATGGCAATGTCACTGACATATTGATGCTGAATGTGCCGACGCCATCGCGAGCAAACCCGCTCCCACAGTGGTTTCTCCCACATTAAGAATGCACGTTGCCTGACAGCTTTTTGCCTCCCCCCTCTAGACCAACCGCCGCCTGCGGTTTCAGTATGTAGCACCCACGCCAACGGGAAACCACGCTGAAAAGGATCTGAGCATGCTAAAACTTGCAGGACTGACTCTCGCAGCCGTCACCCTGAGTGCCGCTGCCCACGCCGATGTCGCCCTGAAACTGGGCAGTACCGAACGCGTTACCCGTCTCTTCGCCTATCCCAACAACTGCAACGTGATCTGCTTTCGCAACTGGACACTTGAACAGACCGTCGAGCATTACCTGACCCAAAGCGTGCAGCGTGATGGCTACACCGGGGCGAAGGTTCTGATCAAGACCGATAACAATCAGCTTTATGCCGAAATCAGCGGCGTACCCAACGGCTATGAAAAGCCTCTGGCCGCGCTGCTCGACGCCGGTGACCTGGCCTACAACGGCGCCAGCAAACTGAATGCCGATGGCAAGTGGGCGTATAGCTGGTACCTGTTCCTGCCGTTGGGTATGGCCCTGGAAAACCGCAAAAGCGTCGAACTGCTGCACTTCCCGCCAGACTATTCGCTGACCCAGGCCCAGGATTACCTGAGATCCGCCACTACGGATCGCTGGGCCACGCTGCTGACTGCCAACGGCATCCCGGCCGGGCAGACGCCGGGCTACCAGACAATCATCGACATCGCCCCGATTGCCGCGCCGTCCAACGCGGGCAAAGACCTCGAAGGCGTCTACGGCTACTTCAAGGATTACCAGACCACCATGGTCAAGGAAGTCAGCCTGAACGCCAGCGGCGCAGCCCTGCCGATGGTCGCCTTCGGCGCACCGGTGCGTAACTGGATCAAAGAGCAATACGGGCAGACGGTGAACGTGTTGGGCCTGGTCCAGATCACCCCGGACAACGGCGTGAAAGTCCCTGTGCTGGGCTCCAACCATCCGAGCTACATTTGGTATGCCGCCGATCCGACAAGCTACACCGGCAGTGACGCCCAGGCCAAGGCCGATGCGGCAGGTCTGAAAGTCATGGGTCAGGATTTGAGTGCTGCGTGCTGGCAGGCCGCCATGGGACGCCAACCGGACAGCAATCCGGACGTTGAGCTCAATACCTGCAGGCAAACCTGGCAAGTGGCCCAGAAAGAAAAAACCTGCGAGCTGTTCTACACCTCGATCCGCAACCTGTCGCCCCAACAGGCTGTGGGCAAATGCGCGACAGCTTCGATCGTGTCCCAGCTCAAGCAGCTCAAGGCCCCGGCACCCGCCACGGCGAAACCTGCTCCGCCGCTGTAACCCGATGAACGGCGAAAAAATCTGTCACTTATGACAGTAGACCGCCCATGGTATCTGCGAGAGGCTTGGGCTGAACCCATGTGCTGCTGTGCTGACAGGACCGTCGGTGCAAGGAAGTAGCAGCACCCAGCAGACAGGGATTGTTATGAAAGCTCACGCCCCTCAACGAAAACGCCCACAACCGCCGCAAGGTGTTTACCCCTTTTCGGAGCTGCCCGTTCGCCTGGGATTTCCTTCCCTGGCCGACTTCGAAATCATTGAACACGCCAAGGGCGAAGCCACGGGTATTGCCGCACGACGCGAGTTCCCGCGAATCACCCGTATCTGCCGGGCGTCGGGGCATTTGCTGCCCTACCGCTGCCGACATACCCGCCAGCTCGCCCCGAGCATACACGTCTACGACCCGCGCTTCTGCGGACTGTTACGACACTCCTGCGACCCCAATGTCTTTCTGGACTTGAGCGAGTTGTGCTTATGGGCGCTGAAGGACATCAGCAAGGGGGACTGGCTGACCATGGACTTCGCCGCCACCGAAGACAAACTGCAACGCCAATTTGCCTGCCAGTGCGGCTCATACGAGTGCCGTGGCTGGATTACCGGCTACAACGAGTTGCCAAACGCCGACGGCCAGGCGTTTCTGCAACGCTGGCGTCGGCAACGTCATTATTGACGGGTATTACTGAGGGTCGATCGGACGCAGGCGGTACTGCGGCGGCAGTTGCTCGAAGCCGCTGATGGTGGTGTTCAGGCTTTTCCAGCGACCGTCCTTGATGCCGTAGATGCAACCGTGGACCGACAGGCTCTGCCCGCGGTGCCAGGCATTTTGCACAATGCTGGTATGGGCGACGTTGGCCACTTGCTGAATCACGTTGAGTTCGCAGAGGCGGTCGACCTGTTCCTCTTCGGTGGCCAGTTTGGCCAGCTCTTCGCGCTTCTCGTAGTAGAGATCGCGAATCGAACGCAGCCAGCCGTCGATCAGGCCGAACTGGCGATCCTGCATCGAAGCGCGCACACCGCCGCAGCCATAATGGCCGGTGACAAGGATGTGTTTGACCTTCAGTACATCGACCGCGTACTGAATCACCGACAGGCAGTTGAGGTCGGTGTGCAGCACGACGTTGGCCACATTACGGTGTACGAACAGATCGCCCGGCAGCATGCCGACGATCTCGTTGGCCGGCACCCGGGCGTCGGAACAACCGATCCACAGAAACTCAGGGGTCTGTTGGCGAGCCAGCTTGGCGAAGAAGTCAGGATCTTCCTCCTTGATCGCAGCGGCCCAACGCTCGTTGTTATCAATCAGATCTTGTAATTCGTTCATGCTTTGAAGCCTCAAGAATGATGCGCAGCTTTGACTGACAACCGTCCGTCGGGGTCACGCGCGAAAATGCAGATGCTCTCCTGATCCGGAACACGGGGCTCCATGCCGGTGGAATTCTCGGTAGCCACGGGGGTCAACCGTAGTAGGGACTACAGTATGAGGAATTGCCATGAATGATTCACGACGTCCGTACGATGCGGTGCAACCGGAACCCGTCGATGACAACGAAGACCGCATGGGCTCGGTGCGTGAGCTGGATTTCGACGCTGAAGAACCCAGCACCAGAATCGGTGACGAACTGCCGGAAAAGGAGCGCGAGCGACTGCTGTCACGCCAGCGCGGACGTGAAGCGGGCCTGACCGCTGCTGCCTCGACCGGTGACCATCAACCTACCGATGACGATCTGAGCCCGGAAACCCTGATCCGCGAGGACGGCGCCCGGGATGCCCACGAGGCGGGCAATGATAGCCGTGCGGATTGGGACCTGAGCATCGTCGACGAGGACGAAATCGGCGGTGGCAATGGCCTGGATGAGGCTGAACTGGCTCAGCGCGATCCGATGGACGGCAAGCGCTGATCTTCAGTGTCTGAAAGATCGCCATCGCGAGCAGGCTCGCTCCCATAGGTTTTATGTACGACACAAATCTCTGTGGGAGCGAGCCTGCTCGCGAAGCTTTTGAAGCTCAATCCACCAAAGTGCAGGCCATGACCACCGCATCTTCGCGCCCGCCCACCGCCGGGTAGTAATCCCGACGCCGGCCGATCTCGTTGAAACCATATCGCTCATACAGCTTGAACGCCGCGGTATTGCTGTCGCGCACTTCCAGGAAACACTCCCGGGCGTCGGCCTTGTAGGCAATCGACATCAAATGCTCAAGCAATGTCAGCCCCAGGCCACGCCCCTGGTTTTCCGGCTTGACCGTAATGTTGAGCAGGTGCGCCTCGTCGAGGATGATCTGCACCACACCGTGGCCGACCTGTTGCTGACCTTCGAACATCAGCCAGATCTGATACTTGCCCAGGCCATCGAGGAAAATCCCGCGGGTCCAGGGATGGCTATAGGCCGCATATTCGATTTTCAGTACAGCTTCCAGGTCCGCCTCGGTCATCGGGCGAAACGATACAGCGTCACTCATTCGATTCTTTCCAGCGCGCCATCAGCCGACGCATGGCTTGCCAGACATCAGCCTTACGCTGTGGCTCTTCCATTAATAATTCCAGGCCCGGCACCGCCCAGGCCGAGCCCAGGCCTTCGATCTGCAATTCGCGATTGAACGCCTCGGCATCCGCTTCGCCGGCAAATCGCACCGCAGGCAAGCCGATCAGCCACAAGCAGGCGCAGGGCGTTTCTTCCATGCGCACCGAGAGAAAACCTTGCACGAAGTCGCGGGCCGCTTCCGGGCCCTGATCCATCGTGCCACGCACCAACAGCGGCCAACGCACCGGCTCACCGACGATCTGCGGGCTGTCCGGCAGACCGGCGGCGCGCAGCATGTCCTTGAGCAGCAGGTAGGCAGGATCGCGAGTCTGGAAGGATTCACCTGTGGGTAACTCCACCAGCAGCAGGCAACGCCCGGCCCGCAATAATTGCAG
This sequence comes from Pseudomonas sp. PDM30, assembly GCF_019218985.1. Lineage (NCBI taxonomy): Bacteria > Pseudomonadati > Pseudomonadota > Gammaproteobacteria > Pseudomonadales > Pseudomonadaceae > Pseudomonas > Pseudomonas sp. PDM30. Next base: position 9,562 of record NZ_JAHUWM010000001.1, on the reverse strand, counting down.
GGCGAAACGCGGGGGCGGCACGATGGGTGCCTTGACCACGGCTGGCGTCTCTTCGGCCTCTTCCACCGGTTTGGCGCCGGTGCGGGTGCTGGCCAGCGATGGCCGTGGCACCTCGATCTTCACCCGCTCGGCCGGTTTGACCACAGGCGCCACGGGCGTATCGGCCACAACAGCGGGCACGACAGGCGCGACCACAACCGGCTCGGGAATCTCCAGCAGCTCGGGCCGCGACGGCGCGGCAAAGGGCAATTCGGTGCGCGGCAGCCAGTTGACCACCTGCATGGCGGCCAGATAAGCGCGACGACGGGACTCGATAAGCAAAGGTCGGCCACTTGTGGATAACTAAAGTGCGCTGATTCTACCGCCGTTCGCTGAAGATCGCCCGCAGTTGATCGATGCACCTTACCGAAAAGAAGGCGACAGTCCGTCCCGAGAGTGAATCGCATTGCCCCCGATGCAGTACAATCGCGGCTTTTAATCGCCAACCAGCCGGCCATTCCGATGATCGAACCCAAGCGCGTCTTGCGCGCCCTCGCTGAACACTGGGCACTTCTGGAGCCACTGTGCGAGCACTTCGACCAAGGCACACTGAGCCTGAACGAACTGCGCACGCAACTGGCCGCCCAGCAACTCGACAGTACGCCGCAGGACATCACCAGCCTGCTGGATGTGTGGATTCGCCTCGACATCCTGGTTCCCGTGGCCAAAAGCCCGAACCGTTTCGAGCTCAATGCGCAGATTCACGACTTCCTCGCCTATCTGCGCCGTGAACACCGTCTGGGCCTGTGCCTGGAGATCGAAGCCTACCTACGCCACCTCGAGCGTCTGGCCGGTTATATCCAGGACGCATTCGATATCCGCGACGGCAACGACCTCGCCCGCCAATTGCGCCTGCTCGACATGCGCGTGCGTGACGTGCTGAAAAAACTCGATAACGACGAACAGGCACTGGTGGCCGTCGCCGAACGGGCGAAAACCAGCGACCGGCAGATTCCGCTGCGCCAGCGTTACGCCGAAGTGCTGGCGACCTGGGACGAATACGTCGAGCCGATGATTGATCTGGTGAACGCCGACGGCGCCTTCGAACAAGGCGTGCGCAAGGTCGAAACCGTCCTGCTGAAGATGCTCAGCGAACAGCAGCGCCTCGGCCACCTGGTCGACGACGACATGTTGCTGCGCACCCACGCGCGCATCCTCGAAATGCAGACCAGCGCCCAGCTGACCCTGCGTCACGCCCGCGAGCTGCTGCTGCCGCTGCGCGAAGAGGCGCGCCGGCACAACGCCGTGACCCGTGGCGCCGCATTGGCCCTGTCGATGATCCGCCGCAAAGGCATCGACGCCGTGCCGCAAGCGGCGATGCCGATGTTCACTCGCCCACAGAGCACCTTCCTCGGCAGTGCCAGCCAGGTCGAAGCCTACGTTTATGCCCTGGCCCGCTTCGAACCGAAACCGGCGCGCTTCCCCAAGGCTCACAAGACCCAGAAAGGCGAAGCGCCACGGGCGCCACGCACCGTTCGGGAAATGCTCGAACGCTGCGAAGATGCCCTGCCGATGCCGGACCTGATGACCTGGCTGCTGGAGCAGGAACCGGACGGTGCCACCGACGAACTGTTGTACTGGTTCTCGCGCCTGTCGCGGGAAAAACGCTTCAAGCGCGAGCGCCTGGAACGTCGCGAATACCATACTCACGAGCACCAGGTCAGCCTGCGCTCCTTCGCCCTGCTCTCGGTCAGCGACACCGCCGCCGAGGATTCTGCGAGCACTCCCTATGCATCTTGATCTATCCGAACTGTCCCAGCTGGCGCCGATCTTTCGCGAGCTGTTCAAGGGTTATCACGTCAGCCGCCGCGATCCGGAGCTGTACGCGCAGTTGTCGAACTTCCAGGACCAGTACCGCACGCTGTTCAAGGCCCTGGGCTTTGAACTGGTCTGCGACACCCGTGGCTTCTACTACTTCGTGCCGGACCTCGCGGCGGCGGCGGTGAACAAGACCGCCCAGCGTCTGGCGCTGTTCACCTTTATCCTCGTCGAGCACCTGGCCGATCAGGGCCGCGATCCGATCGCCGTGCTCGACGGCGGCAGCCTCGGTCGCGATGAATTGCCGTCGCTGCTGGAAAAGTACCGCGACCTGTTCATCCAGGCCGAAGTGCAGACCCAGGACGAGCTCGAAGAAAAGATCATGCGCCGCATGACCCAGCTCGGTTTCGCCAGTGAAGAAAACGGCATCTACCGTTTCCTGCCGCCGATGCACCGTTTCCTCGATGTGTGCCTGTCGGTGCAGCAGGACCGCGACCTGGCCGCCAGCCTGCACAGTGTCCTGCCGTTGCCGGTGCCGGTCCTGATCGACGAAGACAGCGACGAAAAGCTGTTGCAGACCGATGACCCGCTCGACCTCGCGGAATTTGAAGACGAGAGCGAAGAAGACGCCTTAGCCCGCGCCATCGCCGAAGAACAGGAGCTCGACGCATGAGCAAGGAACGTTACGGCATCCGCCGCTTTGCCCTTTTGAACACCGCCGGCTACAGCCTCGGCCTGTTCCCGCTGGAAGAGCCGCTATCGGTATACGGCGCCAACAACCTGGGTAAATCCGCCTCGATCAACGCCCTGCAGTTCCCGATCCTGGCGCGCATGTCGGACATGAGCTTCGGCAAGTACAGCCTGGAGCAGTCCCGGCGCTTCTACTTCGCCTCGGACACCAGCTACATCCTGGTAGAGGTGAACCTGCCCCACGGCCCCCACGTGATCGGTGTGGTCGGTCGCGGCCCGGGCGGCGGCTTCGGTCACCAGTTCTTTGCCTATGCCGGCAAACTGGACCTGGCCCACTACCAGAAAAACGACACCTGCCTGCGCCAGAAAGAACTGTTCACCAACCTTGAGCGCGAAGGCTTGAAAGCCTACGAACTCAAGCCGGACGAACTGCGCCGCCTGCTGGTTGGAGGTCACACTTCGATCCCGCTGGACCTGACGCTGATCCCGCTGCGTTCCACCAGCGAGCAGAGCCTGAAGACCTTCCGCGCGCTGTTCATCAACCTGCTGCACATGCGCGAAATCACCGCGGCCAAGCTCAAGCAGCTGTTCCTCGATGCCTTCGAGCACAGCCTGCGTTCCGGCAGCGTCGACTACATCGCCGCGTGTGAAGAAGCGTTCCGCGATGTACGACGCATGGAGCAGGACTACAACTCGCTGGTCGCCGCCGGCCCGCTGGTCGAAGCCCTGGCCAACGGCGTGAAGCAACGCGACATCCTGCGCGGCAAACTGCACCGGATCTCGCCGCTGCTCGACTCCTTGCTCGGCACCTGGTCGGACTACGCCAGTGCGCGCAAGGAAGAGCTGACCATTCAGGCCGAGCACTACCGCAACGAGCAGGATGCCCTGCAAAACGACCAGCGCGGTGGCACCCAGGAACTGATGCGTCTGGAACGGGAAATCACCGGCATCCAGCGCTGGCTCGGCGAATTGTCGGTGCTCAAGCATCGCTTTGCCCTGGTCGATGACGTCAAGGTGCTGGAGCAGCAGCTGCTGGCCGCCAAGGACGCTCACGATGAACTGGCCGGTGCGCTGGCACAGTCCCGCCAGTTCAGCGCGGAAGACCTGGACGAGCGCCTGCGCGACCTGGAAAAACGCCTGAAGTCGGTCAAGCAGCAGCTCGATCACGCCGACAACAACAGCTACGCCCGTCTGCGTGAAGAATTCTCGCAGCAAGACGTCGAACGCCTGATGCGCCTGTTCAACAGCGCACTGTTCAGCCTGCCGCTGGGTGAACACGGCATCACCCTCGACGACGACGGCGAGTGGGTCAAATCCGTGGAGCTGATCCTCGACGGTTTCAAAGGCGAACGCTTCGAAGTGCCGGGCCTGTCCATCGACATCTCGCACATCGAACCACCGGCGCTGCAGGCCCTGGCTGACCGCGCAGCCCTGCGCGACCAGAAGGAGCGCCTGGACAAAGAACTCAAGCAACTGAAGACCCAGCAGGCCGTGGCGGCCGACCGCGCCGCGAGCAAGACCCAGACTGAAGTGCTGTACCAGCAAGTGCTGGATGCGCAGAAAGCCCTGGAAGATTTCCGTCGCGCGCAAACCCTGAGCGCCGAGGAAGGCGACAAGCTGGAACAGATGGCACAGATGGAAGCCGCACAGGACGAATTGAAGCGTTCCAGCGATGCCTTTACCGAGCGCGTCCAGCAACTGTCGGCCAAGCTACAACTGGTCGGCCGCCAGATCGGCGACATGGAAGCCAAGCAACGCACCCTCGACGACGCCCTGCACCGTCGCCAGTTGTTGCCGGCGGACCTGCCGTTCGGCACACCGTTCATGGACCCGATCGACGATTCCATGGACAACCTGCTGCCACTGCTCAACGACTATCAGGACAGCTGGCAAGGCCTGCTGCGGGCCGACGGCCAGATCGAAGCGCTGTACGCCCAGGTACGCCTCAAGGGCGTGGCCAAGTTCGACAGCGAAGACGATATGGAGCGTCGCCTGCAACTGCTGATCAACGCCTATGCGCACCGTACCGACGAAGCCCTGACCCTGGGCAAGGCTCGCCGTGCCGCCGTGACAGACATCGCCCGGACCCTGCGCAACATCCGCAGCGACTATGACAGCCTCGAACACCAACTGGCACTGTTCAACCGCGAGATCAACAAACGCCAGGTCTCCAACCTGCAAAGCTTCCGCATCGTGCTCGCACCGAACAAGGAAGCGCTCAAGCACATCGACCAGATCATTCACAGCGCAGGTCAGTATGAAGAAGGCGAAACCCTGTCGGTCTTCGATCTGAGCCAAAGCGCCGAGCAGGACAACAAGAACGAAGAGGCCAAGGAATACCTGGCGCGGCTGGTGGCGGCCAACCACAACCAGCTCGGCCTCAAGGACTTGTTCGAACTGGCGTTCGAGATCACCAAGGTCAACGGCCAACCGGTGATCCACACCGACATCGACGGCGCGGCGTCCAACGGCACCACCATGACCATCAAGGCGCTGACCAACATGTACTTGTTGCTGCACTTGATGGACCGTGACCAGGCCGGTCGCGTGCGCCTGCCGTACTACCTCGACGAGGCGGCGGACATCGATGAGAAGAACCAGGCCGCATTGCTGGAAACCAGCCTGCAACTGGGCTTCGTGCCGATCCTGGCGAGCGTGAAGCCGCAGGTCTGCGCCAGTGTCGCCATCGACCTGGAAGGTGGCAGCGGCCCGGCCGGTATCTACATCGATGAGGCGGACTGGAAGTACATCCGTCGTCACGATCAGGTAAGGGCGACGATCAACGAACAAGCGGATGAACCGGAGCTGGATGCGGTCTGAGGCTTGAATCGAAGGCAATAAAAAGGCCGCGGTCCAATGGATCGCGGCCTTTTTCATAGGTGTGTCATTTAGCTTTGCAGTGAACTTCAGAGCCTCTTCGCGGGCAAGCCCGCTCCTACATTTGATCGCATATCTTCAGGAACAACCCAGCCCCCCTGTGGGAGCAGGCTTGCCCGCGAAGGCGTCATCACAGACGCCAGAAAACTACTTACCGAGTGAAATCTTCGGCGCCCAGCCCAGCCACTCCTCTTCGAACTTGTCGAACAGCGCGAACGTCTGCTCCGGTCGCGCCGGGCTACCCATGCGCTCGCCATCCGGCGTGGCAAAGGCGACACCGCCCTGAATCATCGTCTCCAGTGATTCAGTACGCACCGTTGCACCTTTGAACAGGCCGACATCGAAGTCGAAACCGCTGGTGTTCCAGAATCGTGTACCGCTGCGTACCAATGGCGCGTACTTCGGTTCGATCAGGATATGGATCAGCACGCGATCAGCGGTCTGGCCCAGTTCATAACTGGTCACCTTGCCCACGGTGATTTCGCGATACGTCACCGGCACGCCGGCCTTCAGCGAACCGCGACGTGCCGCGCTCAGCACCAGACTCAATCCCGCCTCCTGCTTGGCAGTTTCGGGCGCGGCGGCCAAAACGACAAAGTTCTTCTGCGGTCCCAGGTTCTTCGGCGCCGGTTGTACCTCGATGTATTGCCCGGTCACCAGGGTTTCGAGGTTGGACGTCTTGATCAGGCCCAGTTCAGGCTTGACCACCCAGAACTGACTGCCGACCCGGGCAATGCGCTCTGGCACTTCGGTAATCCGCGCGGTCAACAGCACCGATTGCAGGTCCTCGCTGAGATCAACATCCTCCACCTTGCCGACATCCAGCCCCTTGAAACGAATCGGAGTGCCGGTACGCAGGCCATCAGCGCGATCGAGCTTGAGCGTGATGACTTCGCCCTTCTGCGTAGCGTCTTCATGGTTCGCGAACAGACGGAAACGTGGAATACGCTTCTGCAACGGGGCGTTGTCCTGCGGGGTCTCGAAGGCAATGCCGCCGGCCATCAAGCTTTGCAATGACTCGCTTTTAACCTGGACCCCGCCGGTCAGTCCGCCCGTGAGGGTGATGCCACTGGCGTTCCAGAAGCGCGTCGAGGCGTTGACCAGGCCTTCATATTCCTTCTCGATGTGCACGCCAATGATCAGTTGTTTCTTTTTGCGGGAGAACTGATAGCTCTGTACGGAGCCGACTTTGACCTGCTTGTAGAGAACCGGGCTGCCGACTTCCAGCGAACCGAGGTTTTCCGTGAACAAAACAAGGTGCAGGCCCGGTGCACGCAGATCCAGCGGCGGTGCCTTGGCCCGGGCTACAAACTCCCGCTGTGGCGCCGAACCCTTGTCGCCAGGCCGCACAGCGATGTAGTTGCCTTTGACCAACGCTTCGAGGCCGGTAATCCCCGCCAGGGAAATCGACGGCTTGACCACCCAGAACTGGGTGCCTTCGACCAGGTAATCCTCGGCCAATGGGTCCATCGTCAACTCGGCGGTTGCGCCAGACAGATCCGCATCGACCTTCAGCGTTTTCAGGCTGCCCACCTGAATACCCTTGTACATCACCGGTGTGCGACCGGCCTGCAAGCCGTCGAAATCACTGAGCTTGACCTTCACCCGGATACCGGCGGCGGCGGCGTCAAAGTCTTCATAGAGTCTGAACGGCAGGCTCGGATCGGTAGGCGGACTGTCCTTTCGGTTTTCGGGTGTGGCGAACGCAATACCACCGGCGACGATGCTGGCCAGGGACTCACTGCGGACCTTCACACCCGACAGATTGGCGTCGATGCTGATGCCGCTGGCATTCCAGAAACGTGTGTGTTTGCGCACCAGTTTGGCGTAAGTCGGCTCAATGAAGACCTTGAGCTCGACAGTGTTCTGGTCCTCGGACAATACATAGCTTTTGATCTGGCCCACTTTGATCTGTTTGTAAAACACCGGACTGCCACGGTTCAGCGAGCCCAGGCGGTCGGCCTTGATAGTCAAGTGCAGACCGGGCTGGGCATCGGAGAGCGGCGGTTCCTGGGCCAGGGCCTTGAACTTGCGGACCGGCTCGCCTTCCCCCGGGCTGATGGCGACATAGTTACCTGAAACCAGCGTCTCGAGACCGGTAATCCCTGCCAGCGTCACGCTCGGCTTGACCAGCCAGAAACGCGTGCTGGTTCGCAGGTATGGCTCTACGTCCTTGTTCATTTCGATGCTGGCGATCACGCCTTTGGAACTGCCTTCGTCATCGAGCTTGAGACTTTTGACCTTGCCGACCGACATGCCTTTATAGACAACTTCGGTCTTGTTGGCCTGAATGCCCTCGCCGCTCTCAAAACGCACCTGAATCTCGATACCGGTCTCGTTATAGGCACGCCAGCCGAGCCAGCTGCCAATGATCAAGGCGATCAGGGGCAACACCCAAATGGCAGACCAGTTCGAAGCCGGTCGGGTTTTCGCTACAGGCAAATCAGTCATGGTCGTCGTCCGACTCCGTGTTATCCCAAATCAGTCGGGGATCAAAAGTTACCGCGGCAAGCATCGTCAGAATCACCACCGTGGCGAAAGCGATGGCGCCAAGATTGGCTTCGATGCTGGCAAGCCGCCCAAAATTCACGACCGCCACGAGGATGGCAATCACAAAGATATCGAGCATCGACCAGCGGCCGATGAATTCAATGAAACGGTACATCCAGATACGCTGGCGAGCCGAAAGGGGCTGACGGCGCTGCACGGAAAACAGCAGCAGAGCGATGCCCACCAGCTTGAACGTGGGCACCACGATACTGGCGATAAACACCACGGCCGCAATGGGGAACATTCCGTAGTGCATCAGTTCGATCACACCTGCCATGATCGTGCTCGGCGCACCTTTGCCCAAGGAGTTCACGGTCATGATCGGCAGCAAATTGGCCGGTATGTAAAGAATGGCGGCGGTAATCAGCAATGCCCAGGTGCGCACCAGGCTATTCGGGCTGCGGGCGTGTACCAGCGCCCCGCAGCGCGTACAGACTTGCTCATCGGTATCAGCTTCCTGCCTGTTCAATTCATGACATTCCTTGCAAATCAGAATGCCCGCATCAATCGCCCGCATGGGCATCCTCTCCTGATAACGCTTGCCAGATCTGGTGAGGCGACATTACGACCTCCAGCCAGACTTGAACCAGCAACAAACCAATGAAGCACACCAGGCCGAGGCCTACGGTGATGGCTGCCATATCTGCCAGTTTTACGATCGCCACCAGTACGCCCATGAAGTAAACCTCGAGCATCCCCCATTCGCGTATATGGTGATAAATGCGATAGAGCAGCAAGCCGTAGCTGCGTCCGACATCAAAACGGATACTCAACAATACGGTCAGTTGGCACAGTAGCTTGAGCAGCGGGATCCCCATGCTGCACAGGAATACAATCACTGAAACGCTTTGCATACCCGTGTCAAAAAGGGCAACAACGCCGCTCCAGACAGTGTCTTGCGAAGACTGCCCGAGTAGATTGAGCTGCATGATGGGTAAAAAGTTCGCCGGAATAAACAACAACAAAGCGGCTATGACAAGGGCGAGACTGCGCTGTACGACGTTGTACCGATTGGCATAAAGCTCGTAGCCACAGCGCGGGCACATGGCTTTTTCGCCATGGGCGAGTTCGGGTTTACGCATGAGCAAGTCGCACTCATGGCAGGCAACCAGATTTTCCAGTGGTATTTCTGACAGCTCTTTGGCGTCAACCGAATCCGGCATAAGCGCTCTGACTCTGAAAAAGTTGGACCTATTCTAGTGTCCCGGGACAAAAATAACTGCGCCAATTTGTGCTTGATTGATCGTGCTTTTTCTACGACAAAAACAAAACCCCTACCTGCATACGCAGATAGGGGTTTCGGAATTTAATCTTGACGATGACCTACTCTCACATGGGGAAACCCCACACTACCATCGGCGATGCATCGTTTCACTGCTGAGTTCGGGATGGGATCAGGTGGTTCCAACGCTCTATGGTCGTCAAGAAATTCGGGTACTGAGTCGCGGCCGGTCGGCCTCGCTTCAGCAAATTGGGTATGTGACAGCTTTCGGTGTTTTGCAAGAGTCGAACTTTCGGTTCTTTCGTCTTCACACACCGCAATCTGATGCTCTTTCGAGTAGTCAAATTGCTTGGGTGTTATATGGTCAAGCCTCACGGGCAATTAGTATTGGTTAGCTCAACGCCTCACAGCGCTTACACACCCAAC
>NZ_JAHUWM010000019.1:0-58591 GCF_019218985.1 Pseudomonas sp. PDM30 | reverse complement strand
GCAGCATGCAGCTTGAACTCGCGTGTATAGACCTTTCTTTCGTTCATGGAACCTCCAAGTTGGCGAAATCATATCGCCCTTAAGAGGTGTCCGGAATTATTAGGCCAGTTCAGCTTGCTCGCGATGGGGTCCTGTCAGTCAACAGAGATCCCCAAGCGGTACTTGCATCTTGGCCCACCCACCCGCATAACTTGCTGCATGAACCTGCCCATTCCCGCAGACAGTGCCCTGAGCGGCTTCCACCCTGCCGTCAGCGCCTGGTTCAGCCACACGTTCCCGGCGGTCACCGCCGCCCAGGCCCGGGCGTGGCCGTTGATCCACCAGCGCCACTCGACCCTGGTCGCCGCGCCCACCGGTTCCGGCAAGACCCTCACCGCCTTTCTCGCCGTCATCGATGACCTGGTGCACCGCGGCCTGGAAAGCCCCGAAGGCTTGCCCGACGCAACCCTGGTGGTCTACGTCTCGCCCCTCAAGGCACTGTCCAACGACATCCAGATCAACCTGCAAAACCCGCTGGCCGGCATTACCGAACAATTGCGCGTGATGGGCCTGCCCGAATTGCAGATCAGCACCGCCGTGCGCACCGGCGACACACCGCAAAAAGATCGTTCGGCAATGCGCAAGACCGCACCGCACATTCTGGTGACCACGCCGGAATCCCTGTATGTGCTGCTCGGCTCCGACTCTGGCCGGCAGATGCTCAGCACCGCACAAACGGTGATCGTCGACGAGATCCACGCCATGGCGGCCAGCAAACGCGGCAGCCACCTGGCGCTGAGCCTTGAACGCCTGCAAGCCCTCTGCCCGGAGCCACTGCTGCGCATCGGGCTGTCGGCCACGCAAAAGCCCATTGAAGCGGTCTCGCGCTTCCTTGTCGGTCGCGACCGCCCGTGCGAGATTGTCGACATCGGCCACGCCCGCCCCCGCGACCTGGACATCGAAGTACCGCCCGTGCCGCTATCGGCCGTGATGGCCAACGATGTCTGGGAGTTGGTCTACGACCGCCTCGCCGCCCTCTCCCGGGAACACCGGACCACGCTGATCTTCGTCAACACTCGACGTCTGGCCGAACGCCTGAGCCGGCACCTGAGCGAGCGCCTGGGCAAGGATGCCGTGGCCGCCCACCACGGCAGCCTGGCCAAGGAATTTCGCCTGGATGCCGAGCAGCGACTCAAGCGCGGCGACCTGCAAGTGCTGATCGCCACGGCGTCGCTGGAACTGGGGATCGACATCGGCGACGTCGACCTGGTGTGCCAGATCGCCTCGCCGCGTTCGATTGCCGGGTTTCTGCAGCGGGTCGGCCGTTCCGGGCACCAGGTCGGCGGCACGCCCAAGGGCCGTTTGTTCGCCACCACCCGGGACGACCTGATCGAATGCGCCGCGCTGCTCGACTGCGTGCGCCGGGGCGAACTCGATACCTTGCTGATCCCGCAAGCGCCGCTGGACGTGCTGGCGCAGCAGATCATCGCCGAGGTCAGTTGCCAGGAATGGCCGGAGCAAGCGCTACTGGAGATGCTGCGCCGCGCCTCGCCCTACGCCGGACTCGACGACAAACACTACCAGGCGCTGCTGCACATGCTCGCCGAGGGTTACAACGGTCGTCAGGGCATCCGTAGCGCCTACCTGCATCGCGACGCTGTGAGCCGCACCCTGCGCGGCCGCCGGGGCGCGAAACTGACAGCGGTGACCAGTGGCGGGACCATTCCGGACAACGCCGACTACAGCGTGCTGCTGGAGCCTCAAGGGCTGAACATCGGCACCATCAACGAAGACTTCGCCGTGGAAAGCATTGCCGGGGATATCTTCCAGTTAGGCAACACGTCCTATCGGATCCTGCGGGTGGAAACCGGCAAAGTCCGGGTCGAGGATGCCCAGGGCCAACCGCCGACCATTCCGTTCTGGCTCGGTGAAGCACCGGGGCGCAGTGCCGAATTGTCCTCGGCGGTGGCGCGCTTGCAGGCACAACTCGATGATCTGCTGGGGGCTGCGCCAGGTAACTTGCAACCAGCGCTCGACTGGCTGACCGAGACCCTGGGTTTGAACATCGCCAGCGCCGAACAACTGGTGGATTACCTGGCCCGTGCGCGACAAACGCTGGGTGCCCTGCCATCCCAAGACACGCTGCTGATGGAGCGCTTTTTCGACGAGTCCGGCGGCACGCAACTGGTCATTCACACGCCGTTCGGCAGCCGCATCAACCGCGCCTGGGGCCTGGCCCTGCGCAAGCGTTTCTGTCGCACCTTCAATTTCGAATTGCAGGCCGCCGCCAGCGAAGACGCCATCGTGCTGTCGCTGTCCACCAGCCACAGTTTTGAACTGGACGACGTCTGGCGCTACTTGCACAGCAACAGTGCCGAACACATCCTGATTCAAGCCGTGCTCGACGCGCCGCTGTTCGGCGTGCGCTGGCGCTGGAATGCCGGCGTGGCCCTGGCGCTGCCGCGCTACAGCGGCGGGCGTAAAGTCCCGCCGCAGATCCAGCGGATGAAAAGCGAAGACCTGATCGCCAGCGTGTTTCCCGATCAGATCGCCTGCGTGGAAAACCTCGCCGGCGAACGGGAGATTCCCGACCATCCGCTGGTGGAACAGACCCTCGACGATTGCCTGCACGAAGCCATGGACAGCCAAGGCTGGCTGGCCTTGTTGCGGCGCATGGAACGCGGCGACATTCGCCTGATCAGCCGCGACTTGCCGGCGCCCTCGCCGCTGGCGGCGGAGATTCTCAGCGCCCGGCCCTATACCTTTCTCGACGATGCACCGCTGGAGGAACGTAGAACCCAGGCAGTGCTCAATCGGCGCTGGAGCGACCCGCAATCCACCGACGACCTCGGCGCCCTGGACGCCGAGGCGATTGCCGCCGTGCGCGACGAAGCCTGGCCGGCACCCTCCGGCGTCGATGAAATGCACGAGGCCTTGATGAGCCTGGCGTGCATCAGCGATGCCGAGGCCAGCGCCAATCCGCAATGGCTCGACTGGCTCGATACCCTGGCCGACAGCGGACGTGCGAGCCATATGCAGATCAACGCCGGGCAATCGCTGTGGCTGGCGCTGGAGCGCCTGACCTGCCTGCGGGCGATTTATCCACAGGCCGAAATGACGCCGCCCCTGCAAGCGCTTCCGGACTTCGACGAGGTCTGGGAAGCCGACGACGCCATCCTCGAACTGATCCGCGCACGGCTCAGCGCCTTCGGGCCACTGGCGCTCGATCGCATTGCCGAACCACTCGGTTTGCCCGCTGCGCAGGTCAACCAGGCCCTGGCGCAACTGGAACGCGAAGGCTACGTGCTGCGCGGTCGCTTTACCCCGGGCGCCACCCGGGAAGAATGGTGCGAGCGGCATTTGCTGGCGCGGATTCACCGCTATACGGTCAAGCGCCTGCGCCGGGAAATCGAACCGGTGGCGTTGCAGGATTTCATGCGATTCCTGTTCGACTGGCAGCATGTGTCGAGCGCAAGCCAGGGTCAGGGGGCCGCGGTACTGCCAGCCGTCGTCGCGCAATTCGAAGGCTACCCTGCTGCCGCTTCAGCCTGGGACAGCGACATCCTGCCGGCGCGGATCAAGGACTACTCAGCGACCTGGCTCGATGAGCTGTGCCGCAGCGGCAGACTCGTGTGGACGCGCCTGACTGCGCACAACAAAAGCGCCAGCACCGCGCTGCGCAGCACGCCGATTTTGTTGCTGCCGCGCAACCGGGTCGGCCTCTGGAGCGGCTTGACCGAACAGACGCCGGTCAGCGAACTGTCGCCGAAAACACAAAAGGTCCACGCCGCCCTCAACCAGCATGGCGCGCTGTTTTTCGATGAACTGATCCATGAGGCCCACCTGCTGCGTTCGGAGCTGGAAATCGCCTTGCAGGAACTGGTGGGCGCGGGGCTGGTGAATGCCGACAGCTTCGCCGGGTTGCGTGCACTGATCACCCCGGCCAGCAAGCGCCAGCCACGCAACAGTCGACGCGGGCGCGGGGCATTTATCGGTGGTATGGACGACGCCGGGCGCTGGGCCCTGTTGCGACGCACGCCTGTCGCGCCGGTGGTGCAAAACCAGCGGACGCCTGCCGATACCCTTGAGCACATCGCCATGACCTTGCTGCGCCGTTACGGCGTGGTGTTCTGGCGTTTGCTGGAGCGTGAGGCGGACTGGCTGCCGAGCTGGCGCGAACTGCTGCGTACTTTCCATCGCCTGGAGGCTCGCGGCGAGATTCGTGGCGGGCGTTTTGTCAGTGGCCTGGCGGGCGAGCAATTCGCCTTGCCTGAGGCGATTCCATTGTTGCGGGAGGTACGGCGTCGGCCTCATGACGGGGGCCTGGTCGCGGTGTGCGGGGTCGATCCGCTGAACCTCGCCGGCACGCTATTGCCCGGCGCGAAAGTCCCGGCACTGGCGAGCAATCGGCTGGTGTATCGCGACGGGTTGCCGGTTGCTGCCGAGATTGCCGGCAAACAGCAGATCTGGCTGGAGCTGGATGAACGGGCGATGGCTGAAGTGCGTAGTAAGCTTATCCGGCATTAATGTCGTCTGGACCGGCCCCATCGCGAGCAAGCTCGCTCCCACAGTGATCTCTGTTGTGCCGAAAATTTGTAATCACAGAAGATCCCCTGTGGGAGCGAGCTTGCTCGCGATGGGGCCGGTCCAGCCACTGAAAGCCTCAAGTACAAAACTGACTATTGAGACCGCGGCCGCTCCGGCATCAACACCGCCGAATGCTCCGGTGCGGCATCTCCCTCCTTCAGTGGCTCGACAGCATGCCTGGGCACCAATGCCTGCTGTGGATAAGTTTGCGCGAAGTTCACCCACGGGCAGTTATCCACAAGCTTTTTCAAACGCTGGTTGAAAGCCCGGCTCACCGCGTATTGACCACCGGACACCGTACGGAATTGCGCGGTCAGCACCACACCGTTGAGGTCCATCTTGTCGACGCCAAACACATCCAGCGGCCCTTGCAGGTTGTAGCGCAGGAACGGGTCGTTGCTGATGGAGTGCCCGGCCTCGCGGATCAGTTCGATGGCCTTGTCGACATCGGTGTCGTAGGTGAATTGCACCGAGAAAAACGCATAGGCGAATTGCCGCGATTGGTTAGTCACGGCCTTGATCTGCCCGAACGGCACCGAGTGCACGAAGCCCTTGCCATCGCGCAGGCGCAAGGTACGGATGGTCAGGCCTTCGACGGTGCCGGCATGCCCGGAATCGAGCACCACCCAGTCACCGATGGACAGGGTGTCTTCGATGATGATGAACAGCCCGGTGATCACGTCCTGCACCAGTTGCTGGGAGCCGAAACCGATCGCCAGGCCGATGACCCCGGCACCAGCCAGGAACGGTGCGACGTTGATCCCCAGGTTGGCCATGGTGGTGATCGCGCAAATCACCACCAGGATGATTTTGATCGCGTTGCGCAGCAGCGGCAGGATGGTTTTCACCCGCGTACTCGGCTGGCGCGCCGAGCGCTTGTTGGTTGGCGGTTTCAGGGCTTCCTGAATCGCCGTGTCGAGCACCACCCAGACCATCCAGGTCACCAGCAGGATCAGACCGATGTGGCCCAGGGAATCACTGATCGCCCGGCCCACGGCATTGGTCACCGCGAATTCGAACAGCGACACGCCCCAGATCCGCCCGAGGATATCGATGAACACGATGGCCATGGCGATGCGCAACAAGGCATGTGACAAATTGAGAAAGCGCTCCTTGTAGGCGCTGCCGCGGCGCAGGTCCGCTTCGCTGCGCGTCTTGAACAGATGATGCAGCGTGGTGCTGAGAAACACCGTGGCGATCAGCAGCACCGTGGTGAACAAGGCGCTGCGCAGCACTCTCTGGTTGTCCACCCCGGCGCCGATCAGGTTGATGATCGAAACCAGGACCATCAACAGAATCGGCCAATACCAGAGCCCGGAAAATATCCGCAGGGTTTCACGCAACGCCGGCTGGCTGAGGCGCTGGGCCAGCGGCAGGATGCGGATCACATGGGCGACCGGGCGACGCATGCGGATCACCAGCAAGCCGAAGGAAATCGACGCTGCCAATCCAGTGAACACGGCGATGCTGCTGGTGAGATTACTGCCCAGTTGATGGGCGATCTGCGGGCTGGTCAGGGCATCGCTCAGGGCCACTAGAAAACCGATGCCGAACAGCGGTCGTGGGCTGTGTTGTCGAATAATCTGCACTGCCCGCCGCTTGTGTCCGGCATTGAACATCACCACCAGCGACAGCACCAATGACGCGGCAAAGATCCCGGCACTGGTGGCATAGGCAAAACACAACGCCAGCGCCCGTCCCGCCGATATCGGCAAAAACTGGCTGGCATAAATCGTCAACGGCAGACTGATCACCGCCGGAAGGGTGTAGGGCAGCACGTAACCGAGCAACGCCTGGCCCCGTTCGCGACTGAGCAGCAGACGGTGCTCGCACAGGCGCCTGGCGGTCATCCGCCCAAGCAGCCAAAGACAGGCAAACACGGCCGCCCACACGCAGGTCAGCAGCAGGAAATCGCCGGCGACGCGCCAGGGCGAACGGGCCGATGGCTTATTGACCAACTGATCCACTTCATCGGCTGCGAGGTCGGCACGCAGGCGCCAGACGTCAAAGAGGTTTTCGTTGAGATCGAGTTTGGTCTGGACCTCATCGATGCTTGAACTGATGGCTCCCAGTAATCCGCCTTGCACCAGCGGTTCGGGATGGGCCGGCGGAGTCGCGGCGGTCGCGGTGGTCGGCAGCCCCGGTATCGCGGCGGCTTCCAGTTGCTCGCTACCCACAAACAGCAACGCTCCCAGCAGTATCGCGGTCTTGAGCCTGATCAAAACACCCGCTCCTTTGGCTGTGTCGGTAAGGAACTGATCGAGAAATGTCGGGCAAGTTCGGATATTGCCCGCAGATAGCAGGACAGTGATTTCTCCTGTGGCGAGGGGGCTTGCCCCCGTTGGGGGGCGAAGCGCCCCCAAAACCTACCGTTCGAATTCATCTGATGCGCCGCATTCAATGGGTTTACGACTGCTTCGCAGCCGAACGGGGGCAAGCCCCCTCGCCACAAGTATGCATCCGTCCTCGCGATATTTGATCTGCACGCAAATATCAAATGTCCATCCCTGTATTTTTCTGACCGAGCCAAATCCCGACACTGCGCTCCATCACATCATTGCACCGGAGTTGCAGCCATGCCCATTGCCTTGCTCGCGCTGACCCTCAGCGCCTTTGCCATCGGGACGACCGAGTTCGTCATCGTTGGCCTGTTACCCACCATCGGCGCCGACCTCGGCGTCAGTCTGCCATCCGCCGGCCTGCTGGTCAGCCTGTATGCCCTTGGCGTTGCCGTCGGCGCCCCGGTGCTGACCGCCCTCACCGGCAAGGTTCCGCGCAAATTGCTGCTGTTGTCGCTGATGGTGCTGTTCACCCTCGGCAACCTGCTGGCGTGGCAAGCACCGAGTTACGAGTCGTTGATCCTCGCACGGATCGTCACCGGCCTGGCCCATGGGGTGTTTTTCTCGATCGGCTCGACCATCGCCACCAGTCTAGTGCCGAAGGAAAAAGCCGCCAGCGCGATTGCCATCATGTTCACCGGCCTGACCGTAGCGCTGGTCACCGGCGTGCCGCTGGGGACATTCATCGGCCAGCATTTCGGCTGGCGTGAAACCTTCCTCGCCGTTTCGGCCCTGGGCGTGATCGCCTTCATCGGCAGCTTGATCTACGTGCCGAAAAACATCGCCCACAGCAAACCCGCATCGCTGTTGCAGCAATTGCAGGTGCTCAAGCAACCACGCCTGCTGCTGGTGTATGCGATGACGGCCGTCGGCTACGGCGGCTCGTTCATTGCCTTTACCTTCCTCGCGCCGATTCTTCAGGACCTCTCCGGCTTCAGCGCCAGCACCGTCAGCCTGGTGTTGCTGGTCTACGGCATCTCCGTGGCCGTCGGCAACATCTGGGGCGGCAAACTGGCGGACAAGCGCGGCCCGATCAGCGCCCTGAAAATCATCTTTGCCCTGCTCGCCGCCGTGTTGTTCCTGCTGACTTTCACCGCCGGTAATCCTTGGCTCGCGCTGGCCACCGTGCTGGTCTGGGGCGCCGTGGCATTCGGCAACGTGCCGGGGTTGCAGGTGTATGTGGTGCGTCAGGCTGAGCATCACACCCCGCAGGCGGTGGACGTGGCGTCCGGCCTGAACATCGCAGCGTTCAACCTCGGCATTGCCGGTGGCGCGTGGGGCGGTGGCCTGATCGTCTCCCACATGGGGTTGATTCACACCGCATGGATCGGTGGCCTGGTGGTGTTGGTGGCGCTGGCATTGACCGCGTGGAGTGGACGTCTTGATCGCCTCGGCCCAGTGTTCGCCGAACCGGCTGAGGACTCTGCCCGCGTTATTACTGCCCACTGATAACCCCTGTGGGAGCGAGCTTGCTCGCGATGACAGCGGTCCATTCAACATGAATGTGACTGATAAACCGCCATCGCGAGCAAGCTCGCTCCCACACTTGTTCGGTGTTGTTCTGTAGAAAACTTACCGTCCGTAGCCCCATCGAAACTTTTGCCGCCGCAGCGCAGTCACCCAAAGACATGGGTAGGTAGTCCGGAGGCGACATGGCGGCGATTCATATCGGTATTTCAGGCTGGCGCTACACGCCCTGGCGGGGAGACTTCTACCCCATTGGCCTGACCCACAAGCGCGAATTGCAATTCGCCTCGCGGGCGGTCAACAGCATCGAAATCAATGGATCGTTCTACGCACTGCAGCACCCCGAACGCTATGCCGTGGAAATCCGCCATGACAGCTTTGTCGATCCGCTGTTCGTCCGCTTGCTCAAGCGCTATAACACGGCCCTGGTCATCGCCGACACCTCAGGTAAATGGCCGTATCGCGAAGACATCACCAGCGATTTCGTCTACCTGCGTCTGCATGGCGCCGAAGCACTCTATGCCAGCGGTTACACCCCGCAGGCACTAAAACGCTGGGGCGAACGAATCGAAGCCTGGCATCACGGCCAACAACCGGATAATCCACAATTGATCGCACCCCGGCAGAAGCCAAAGGCGTGCAAATCCCGGGAGGTGTTCTGCTATTTCGATAACGACATCAAAGTCCGCGCCCCCTTTGATGCACGCCACTTGCTGCAACGCCTGCACCTCGAAAAAAACCTCGCCACCGTCCCCGGTGAGCCTGCGGCCGAGAGCGTGTTGCCATGAGCATTCCAGAGCCGGTCGGCGTCACGGACGAGCAGACCCCCATCAACACGACAGTGCAGCGCTTCACCGTGCTGACGGTCAACACCCATAAAGGTTTCACCGCGCTCAACCGGCGTTTCATCCTGCCGGAACTGCGTGAAGCGGTGCGCAGCGTGTCTGCCGATGTGGTGTTTTTGCAGGAAGTCCACGGCACCCACGAACAGCATCCCAGGCGCTACACCAACTGGCCGGCGATGCCGCAATACGAATTCCTTGCCGACAGCCTGTGGCCGCAGTTCGCCTATGGCCGAAATGCGGTGTATCCGGCGGGCGATCACGGCAATGCGCTGTTGTCGAAGTTCCAGATCATCCGCCACGACAACCTCGACGTGTCCATCAGCGGCCACGAGAACCGCGGGCTCTTGCATTGTGTGTTGCGCTTGCCCGGCGACGGCCAGGAGGTGCATGCGATTTGCGTGCATCTGGGGCTGCGCGAAACCCATCGCACCGCGCAACTGAAGCTGCTCGCCCAGCGCCTGGACGCCCTGCCCGGCAACGCCCCGGTGATTGTCGCCGGGGACTTCAACGATTGGCGCCAGCGCGCCGATGCATTGCTCACACCCAGCGGTTTGCGCGAAGTCTTCGCCGAGCACCATGGCAAACCGGCGCGCAGTTTCCCCGCGCGCTTGCCGGCATTGCGCCTGGACCGCATCTACGTACGCAACCTCAAGGCCAGCCATCCGCAAGTGCTGACCTCCCGGCCCTGGTCGCACCTTTCCGACCACGCCCCGCTGTCGGTGGAGATCGAGCTATGAGCAGCCAGTTGATGGAAAAAAACACGCTGGAACACATCCCCGCTCCGCCCACCCGCGAGCCGACAGCGGTCGATGTCGAATACGGCTGGCAAGGCAGCAATCGGGTCGAGTTGCTGGAAAATGGCGAGGCGTATTTTCCCCGGGTGTTTGAAGCCCTGCGCCGGGCGCAAAATGAAATCCTGTTGGAGACCTTCATTCTGTTCGAGGACAAGGTCGGCAATGAGCTGCAACAGATTCTGATCGAAGCCGCCCAGCGTGGCGTGCGCATCACCGTGAGCCTCGACGGCTTCGGCTGCGGCGAACTGAGTACCGGGTTCCTGAACGCCCTGACCGCGGCCGGCGTGCACCTGCAAATGTTCGATCCGGCACCGAAACGCCTGGGCATCCGCACCAACTGGTTCCGGCGCCTGCACCGCAAGATCGTGGTGGTCGATGGCACCGTCGCGTTCGTTGGCGGGATCAACTTTTCCGCCGATCATCTGGCCGACTTCGGCCCCGAGGCCAAACAGGATTATTCCGTAGAAGTTCAGGGTCCGGCCGTTGCCGACATCCATCACTTTGCCCTGCTGCAATGCGGTCGCCCGGCGCACGCCAAATACTGGTGGCACCGCCGTCGGCAGCGGCGTTCGGAACTGGCCTTCAGCGATCACGATGGCCAGGTGCGGCTGGTGTACCGCGACAACGGGGAACACCAGACCGACATCGAGGAGGTTTATCGCCAGGTATTGCGCCAGGCGCAGCGCCGGGTGGTGATCGCCAACGCCTACTTCTTTCCCGGGTTCCGCTTGCTGCGCGAGATCCGCAACGCGGCCCGCCGAGGGGTGGATGTGCGGCTGATCCTGCAGGGCCAGCCAGACATGCGGGTGGCCAGGCTTGCGGCGCGCATGACCTACGATTATCTGCTCAAATCCGGTGTGAAGATCTACGAATATTGCGACCGTCCGCTGCACGGCAAGGTCGCACTGGTGGATGAAGACTGGAGCACCGTAGGCTCCAGCAACCTCGACCCGTTGAGCCTGTCGATGAACCTGGAAGCCAACGTGCTGATCCGCGACCGTGGCTTCAATCGAGTTCTGTTCGATCGCCTGGAAGACCTCAGCGACAACCATTGCAAGGTCATGTCTCACGACATCGCGCCACGCGGGCGTGTCTGGCACATGACCGTCGGTTTTCTGGTGTTTCACTGCCTGCGGCATTTCCCGGCGTGGGCCGGTTGGTTGCCGGCGCATAAACCTCGCCTGAAACACATTCCTCCTCCGACCGGGGCCGCTGACCATGAACCGCACTGAGCCCCACACGGCAACTCACGCCAAAAGCCCTGGGAAGACGCACTGGAACCGCTGGAAACGACCGCTGACGATGCTGTTTTTCCTGATGCTGATCGTGCTGTTCACGATGCTCGCCCAGCGCATCGAATGGAACGAAGTGTTCGATACCCTGGCCGATTTCAAGGTGCGCACACTGATCATTGCCTCGGGGCTGACCCTGGTGAGTTTTCTGGTGTACGCCTGCTTCGACCTGATCGGCCGCACCTACATCCGCCAGAACCTGACCTGGAAGCAGATTCTGCCCGTGGGGATCATCAGCTACGCCTTCAACCTGAACCTGAGCGCCTGGGTCGGTGGCATCGCCATGCGATACCGGTTGTATTCGCGGCTCGGGGTCAGCAAGAGCAACATCGCGAAAATCCTCGGTCTGAGCCTGGCGACCAACTGGTTCGGTTACATGGTCATTGCCGGCGCCATGTTCAGCAGCGGGCTGGTGCGCATGCCGCCGGGGTGGAAGCTCAGCAGTAGCGCGCTGCAAGGCGTGGGGGTTTTGTTATTGCTGCTGAGCGCCGGATACCTGGTGGCGTGCCGGTTTGCCAAACGTCGGGAGTGGGTGATTCGTGGTGTGGAGATTGACCTGCCGTCGCCGCGCATGGCCGTGCTGCAACTGGCCCTCGGTGCCCTGAACTGGTCGCTGATGGCAGCGGTGATCTTCACCTTGCTACCGAACAAACTGGACTATCCACTGGTGCTGGGTGTGCTGTTGATCAGTGCCATCGCCGGGGTCATCACTCACATCCCGGCCGGGCTCGGCGTGCTGGAAGCCGTGTTTGTGGCGCTGCTGCAACACGAGGCTTCGCGGGGCAGCCTGGTGGCGGGACTGCTGGCCTATCGGGCGATTTATTTCATCCTGCCGTTGTTGATTGCCCTGGTGATGTACCTGCTGGTGGAAGCCAAGGCCAAGTCATTGCGGATTGCGAAGAAACCCAAGTGATTTTGTACTGGTTGTGAGGACGCCTTCGCGGGCAAGCCCGCTCCCAGAGTGTCTGTTGGTGGATGCAGATTCCATGTACACCCTCGATCCTTGTGGGAGCGGGCTTGCCCGCGAAGGGGCCCGCAAAAACACCCCAATATCAGGATGATTGAATAATGCTCAAACGCTCCCCCACTACCATCTCGGTAATCCAGCCGACAAGGATCGAGGTGTAGGCCTGCTGCGAAACCGGGTCGCTCAGCGCATGGTCGGCGCCATCGATAATTCGGTGGGTCAGCGAGTGAGTCTGCTGGCACGCTGCGCGGTAACTCATGATCGTTGAATGGGGCACGTAGTCGTCGGTCTCGGACTGCACCAACAGGACATCCCCGGTGAATTGCGAGCAGGCGTGCAAGGCACGATTGCTGTCGGCACGCACCAGGGTGCTTCGGTAATCACGCAGATCCAGCTTGTCCAGGTCGCGTTTCGGCGCGTGCCATTGCTCGTCTCGATACAGCGCCGGCACCCGCAGCGCCAGCCAGCGCACGGGCCTCAGCGAGGTCAGAATCGAGGCCAGATACCCCCCGTAACTGGTGCCAACCACGGCAATCGCCGAGGTATCGAGGGCCGGGTGCGCGAGCAAGCGGTCATAGGCCGCCAGCAGGTCGCGCAAATTGTCTTCCCGGGTCACCCGGGACAATGGAATGCCGGTGCCACCGGTGTGCCCGCGCAGGTCAAAGGTCAGGCACACGCACCCCAACCCGGCGATACCTTTGGCGCGTTCCAGATCCCGCTCCTGGCTGCCGCCCCAACCGTGCACAAAGAGCACGCCGGGGACTTTCGATTTGGGACTCAGGAAGGTCCCGCTCATCTGTTCGTCGTCGATGTCGATCTGAATGGATTCGCTTCTAGCCGTCATAGGGTTTAACCGTCACGTACTTGAGGAGAAAGTCACTGGCCTGCGCCGGCCCGCGGTACACCTCGATGGCGTCCGCCGGCAGCGGCTGGTCGATGTAGGTTTCCACCGAAGACACACGAATCGCGCAGATCCCCGGATCGTTGACGAAACTCTGCAAGGCCGCGACCTCGGCGCTGCTGGCACCGCCCATGCGCCAGGACTGTTCGAGCACACCGCTGCGTGGCCGGCCATCGCTGCCGACGCCCTGGGCGATGTCGTAGTTGCGCCGTGAGGCATAGAAACCTGGGTAGGCTTCATCCGCCGCGCTGTCGAACACCTGTGCCTGGCGGATCGCCAGTTGCACGTCTTCCGGCAGATCCAGCTTCAACAATTCGTCATAGCCGCCTGGCACCACCAGCAGGTTGGACCCGCCATAAACCTGTTCACCCTGAGCGTCCTCGGTCAAGTATTGATCACCGCAGTAACTGAGTACCTTTGCGCCGATAAAACTCTGGCCGACGCTGTGGGTGATCACCTGGTCCAGGTCCTGTTCGAGCACCACGCCTTCGGTGAACATCGCCTCGGCCTCGGGCTGGGCAAGCAGCTCATCGAACTCGTCGAGGCTTTTGATCACTTCCTGACCACGTCCGGCACAGGCATGAATCGGTTTCAGGCGGATCGGCCCGGTGTACAGCAAATGCTCCGCCGCCGGGCGCGCATCCTTCAGGGAGAACACGCTGAGACCGTCGAGCACCACGCTGCGCACCCGCTCGGAAAACAACGGAGCCCAGCCTCGCGGCGCATGGGCATGGTGGTTGAGCAATCCGTGACTGATGGCTTTGGTGCAGATGAAGTCGTGGTCGACATAACCGCCCCACAAATCCTCAGGCCCCTTGACCCCCAGTTGCCGGGCAGCCGCAGCGCCCACAAGGGTCTGGGTCGGCAACAGGTAGAGGTCTCGCCCTGCATGCAGTTGCGGGTCGTAGCTGCCGCCGTACTTGAGCCCCAGTATCTGCGCCAGCCAGCGGGCCAGTGCGCGGTTGGTTTCAACTTCGTGCACTGGCGCGTCGGCGAGCACTGAATGGGCGACCACCAGTTTCCTGCAGTTTGCCGGGGTCATGCATCCCCCTTCAATCGACGTTTGATGAATGTAGCTGAAGGGGTGCAGAGATCAGGCCAAGGCCCGTTGAGGGAAAAGGGGTTTTAAATCAGCCCGTTGCGCAGGAAGTGATGGCATGTGGCCTGTTTTATTCTGCACGACACCCTTTGATACTCCGGCATTTTGCACGATTCCAGCCCACACGCCCGACCCTGTGGGAGCGAGCTTGCTCGCGATGAGGGAATGACATTCAACATTTATGTAGCAGACACACAGCTATCGCGAGCAAGCTCGCTCCCACAGGGAATCGAGGTGATGCGACTACCGTGCGACCGATCCAGAGTTCACCCCAAACCGTGTCCGATAATCACTCGGCGCCAACCCGGTGATTTTCCTGAACGTTGCGCGAAACGCCCCGGGGTCCTGATAACCCACGGTCCAGGCGATGTGGTCGATGGTGCCGTTGGTGAACTCAAGCATTTCCCGGGCCTTGCCAACTCGCAGGTGCTGGCAGTATTCGGTGGGTTTGAGCCCGGTGGCCGCGCGAAAGCGTCGCAGGAAGGTGCGTTCTTCCAGCCCTGCCTTTTCGGCCATCGCCGCCAGCGACACATCGGTCGCTCCGGTGCTTTGCAGCCAGTGTTGCACCTTGAGGATCGTCGCATCGCCATGACTGAGGATCGGCGCAAAGTTACTGCCGCACTCACTGGCGCTATCGCTGTGTTCCACCACCAGAAAACGCGCGGTGTTGGTGGCGATGCTCGGCCCCAGCAACCGGTTGACCAGGCGCAGACCCAGTTCCGACCAGGCCATCAGCCCGGCGGTGGTAATCAGGTCGCCGTCATCGACGATCGGCGTATCGGCCTTGAGCCGGATCGCCGGATAACGTTCGGCGAAAGCTTTGGCCGAGGTCCAGTGAGTGGTGGCGCTACGACCGTCGAGCAGACCGCTTTCGGCCAACAGGATAGAGCCCACGCAAACCCCGCCCAGTGTCGCGCCGCTGGCATGTTGCTCACGCAACCAGCGAATCAATCCCTGTGGCGCCTGGCCCTCGGAAAAACCGCCGATCGATGGCGGAATCAACACGGCCACCAGGGCGCGCTCCGGGCCAGGATGGCTGTCGAAGACCCGAACCGGCGCCTGATCACCCTCGACCTGCCAATGGCTGACCCGCAACAGCGGCAACTGCGCAGACTGATGTTCGGCGGCGATCCGGTTGGCCACCCCGAACAAATCCGTCAAACCATGCACCGCCGCCATCTGCGCGCCGGGATAGATCAGTACACCGAGTTCGGCGATTGCCCTTTCTGCGTCCATTGTCAGTTTTCCCCCTTCTATTGTCGGTGCGGCCAATCCTCGGATCGCCTGCCAGAGCCAATACTTCATTCCACACCAATACACACTTCGAGGAAACAGTCATGGCCAAGCAAGCGCTCATCCTAGTCGATATCCAGAACGACTACTTCCCCCAAGGCAAGTGGCCGCTGGTCGGTGCCGACGCCGCCGCCGACAACGCCGTCCGCCTGATCAAGGCCTTCCGCGACGCTGGGGATTCAGTGGTGCACATTCGCCACGAATTCACCTCTGAAGATGCGCCGTTTTTCACCCCGAACTCCGAGGGCGCGAAGTTGCACCCGAAAGTGCTCAACCGTGCCGACGAACCGGTGGTGCTCAAACACTTCGTCAACTCGTTCCGCGAAACCGAACTGAAATCGATCCTCGACGAACAAGGCATCAAGGAACTGGTGGTCGTGGGCAGCATGAGCCACATGTGCGTCGACGGCATCACCCGGGCGGCGGCGGATTTTGGTTATACGGTCACCGTGATCCACGACGCCTGCGCCACCCGTGACCTGGAGTTCAATGGCGTGACGGTTCCGGCGGCGCAAGTTCATGCGGCGTTCATGGCGGCCCTGGCGTTTGCCTATGCCAGCGTGGTCTCGACCAACGAGTACCTGACAAGAAGCCGGAAGCTGTAAACCTTATTCGGGACAAGACAGCAAAAATGAAAAAGCCCATGGCCTCACCTGCCATGGGCTTTTAATTGCCGGTGAGTCTGGACGATCTGCATCAAACGCAATACCGCCAGAATCCTGAAAAGTCATGCCGAAGCCAACAATCACTCCACTCCCAACGCATACGCGGGGGATGTTGCTTTCACCCATGCCACTTTCTGGATAACTCACTGGAAGCCTGAACAATGAACAGCATGAATATCAGCACTGACAGCCTGTCGAAAAAAACATCCCTCGGACTCACCACCATGACGCTAGGGACCTACGGCATTTACTTCGCCCTCGCCGTTATCTACTTCTGGTTCGGGGGAATGAAATTCACCCACTATGAAGCAGAGGGACTGGTGCCACTGGTAAGCAACAGCCCCTTCCTGGGATGGGTCTATAACATTTTCAGTGTCGATCTGTTTTCCAGTTTGCTTGGCGTTCTGGAGATCTCCATCGGTGTACTGATTGCGGGTCGCCTGCTGTCGCCAAAGCTTTCCTTGATCGGGGGCGCCTTGTCGGCCGGGCTGTTTTTCACCACCTTGAGCTTTATGTTCTCGACCCCCGGCGTGATTGAGCCCGGCCTTGGTTTCCCGGCCATTTCGGTCGCGCCAGGCCAGTTCCTGCTCAAGGACATCGGCTTGCTTGCCGCCTCCCTGTTCGTGGCGGGCCATTCGCTGACCCGACTGGAAACCCCTTGAGCTGACAACTTCACCCGCCGATGGCCTGAATCAGCTCGATGCATTCAGGTCATCGCCATCACCCGCCAGTACGCGGCCCTCAAGGGCCAGGGATTTCATCCAGTCCCGTGGACTGCAGCCGGTCTTGCGGCGAAACGCACGGGCAAGGGCCGACGGACTTTCATAGCCCACCTCATCGGCGATCAGCGTAATCGGCCGCCCCTCCCGCAGGCGCTTCTGCGCCAGACTGATCCGCCAGCTCAGAAGATAATCCAACGGTGTTTGCCCCAGGACCGCGCGGAAATGCACCGCAAAAGCGGCGCGGGACATGTTCGATTCATTTGCCAACTCGGCCACTGACCAGGCCCGCTGAGGTTGGTTGTGCATCTGTATCAGCGAGCGCGACAGCCGCACATCGGCCAACCCGGCCATCATGCCGGTGCTCAACTGATGGTGGTCGAGCAAATGCCGGAACAGCAGGATGATCAACAGTTCGAACAAACGATCAAGCACGGCCTCCCTGCCGCAATGGCCAGCGCCAGCTTCACCGAACAGCCATCTCAGGGTGTCGGCCAGCAACGGCAGCTCATCCAGGGGCAACACCAGAAGATCGGGGAGCGAAGCAGATATCGGATTACTGGCGCCGCCATCGAACAGCATCGACGCACATAACAGCTGAGCACCTTCAGTCTCACTGGAGATGAGCTGATGTCGACTGGGGCGTGGCAGGAAAATCAGGCTGGGCCGAGTGATCAACAACTCACTCCTCCCTGGGCCTTTCAAAGTGACAGAGCCAGCCTGCAACAGGTGAATATGACCGCGCTGGTCGGCGCCATCGTAGGACGCCACGCCGCAAAGCATGCCGCTGTAAAACAGGTTCGCGCGCACGCCGAACTGTGACAACAACGTAGACAGGCGATCCATAGGGCAACTCTGCACAAGGTCTGGACCAGTAGCAGAGTATCACCGCGCGCTGGCGGCTGGACGGTCCTCGATCCCGGCGAGGAATGCCCAGGTAAAATGCAAAAAG
This sequence comes from Pseudomonas sp. PDM30, assembly GCF_019218985.1. Classification (NCBI taxonomy): domain Bacteria; kingdom Pseudomonadati; phylum Pseudomonadota; class Gammaproteobacteria; order Pseudomonadales; family Pseudomonadaceae; genus Pseudomonas; species Pseudomonas sp. PDM30. The sequence goes on along the minus strand of NZ_JAHUWM010000019.1, from coordinate 40,692 downwards.
CCCGGCATCCATAGGGAGGCCGGGCTTTTTCAGGTTCTATTCTTTGGTGAAAGAATCAGAACGGGATATCGTCATCAAAGCTGTCGAAATCCGGAGCCGGCTGAGGAGCGGCCTGCTGTGGAGCCGGGCGCGACTGTTGCGGCGCCGACTGCTGTGGACGTGGAGCCTGCTGGCGTGGCGCGGACTGCTGGTAGTTGTTACCACCGCCCTGGCCCTGCTGGTCGCCCTGTGGACGGCCGCCCAGCAGTTGCATGGTGCCTTGCATGTCGACCACGATTTCGGTGGTGTAACGCTTGATACCGTCTTTTTCCCACTCGCGGGTCTGCAGCTTGCCTTCGATGTAGACCTGAGAACCTTTACGCAGGTATTCGCCAGCGATTTCTGCAACCTTGCCGAACATCGACACACGGTGCCATTCGGTCTTTTCAACTTTCTGACCGGTTTGCTTGTCGGTCCACTGTTCGCTGGTCGCCAGACTCAGGTTGGTCACGGCGTTACCGTTAGGCAAGTAGCGAACTTCGGGATCCTGGCCGCAAGTGCCGACCAATATGACTTTGTTAACCCCACGGGCCATAACGTTCTCCTAGGCTACGCACGCTGCCCCGGCCGGGTTGTTCACCAGGCGCTCAAGGGTGGTGCGATCCAATAGTTCGGTGTCCAGTTTGATGTAAATCGCCGCCTCTTCTGCGACGATGACTGCATCTGTTACCCCTACGACCGCCTTCAGGCGCTCGACCAGACCCGCTTCGCGGATCGCCTCGGGCGACAACGGCAAGCGCAGGCTCGTGACGTAGGGAGGTTCGCGCATGGTAACAGCAAAGGCCAGCCAGAGGGCAGCCAGACCGGCGCATCCGAGGAACACAACCGACAGACCGCCATGCTGGAACAGCCAACCGCCAAGAATGCCGCCCAATGCCGACCCGAGGAACTGGCTGGTGGAATAAACCCCCATCGCCGTGCCCTTGCCGCCGGCCGGTGAAACCTTGCTGATCAGCGATGGCAACGAAGCTTCCAGCAGATTGAACGCGGTGAAGAACACCACCGTACCGATCACCAGAGCCCGCAAGCTGTCGCCGAACTGCCAGAAGAATAGCTCAGTGAACATCAGCGTCACGACGGCACCGAGTAAAACTCGTTTCATTTTGCGTTTCTTCTCGCCGTAGATAATGAACGGGATCATGGCGAAGAAAGAAATCAGCAACGCGGTCAGGTACACCCACCAGTGCTGCTCTTTGGGCAGCCCGGCTTTCTCGACCAGCGCCAGCGGCAAGGCGACGAAGCTGGACATCAACATCGCGTGCAACACAAAAATACCCAGGTCCAGCCGTAGCAGGTCCGGGTGCTTGAGCGTCGGCATCAATGCCTGGCGCGCAACACCGGACTCGCGATGCTGCAATGTCCCGGTAGAGCGCGGCACCATGAACATGACGATCACAATGCCGAGCAGCGCCATGCCGCCCGTGGCGAGGAACAACCCGGACAGACCAAAAGCGCGGGTCAGCAACGGGCCGACCACCATGGCGACGGCGAACGACAGACCGATGGTCATGCCGATCATGGCCATGGCTTTGGTCCGATGCTGCTCCCGGGTCAGGTCTGACAACAAGGCCATGACCGCGGCTGAAATCGCCCCGGCACCTTGCAGGATTCGCCCGGCGATCACGCCCCAGATCGAATCGGCATTGGCCGCCAGCAGACTGCCGAGGGCAAACACGATCAGGCCCAGGTAAATCACCGGGCGGCGACCGATCCTGTCGGAAATGAAACCGAAAGGAATCTGGAAAACTGCCTGGGTCAGGCCATAAGCGCCAATCGCCAGACCGATCAGGGCCGGCGTGGCTCCGGCCAGGTCCATCCCATAGGTCGCCAAAACCGGCAACACCATGAACATGCCAAGCATACGGAAGGCGAACACCAGGGCCAGACCGCTTGCCGCGCGGGTCTCGCTGCCGCTCATGCGCTCGCTGTGGGGATCGTGCATGGAAAAACCTCATGTGAACCGGCGGCGATTCTACCAGTCCCATCGATTGGCAGGGTATATCGCGACGCTTTGACGCGTGTAGATGACAGAGCTTTCATGCAAGGCAGCAATAGCAGCATTCGATAGTGTGCATCCATCCAGTATTTGGCCGTATACTCCTACGTTTTCGACGCCCGCCGAGCGAGGCCACCTTGGACAAGATCCTGATTCGTGGGGCTCGAACCCACAACCTGAAGAACATCGACCTGACCCTGCCACGGGACAAGCTGATCGTCATCACCGGCCTGTCCGGCTCCGGCAAGTCGTCCCTGGCTTTCGATACCCTGTACGCCGAAGGTCAGCGCCGCTACGTCGAATCGCTATCGGCCTACGCCCGGCAGTTCCTGTCGATGATGGAAAAGCCCGACGTCGACACCATCGAAGGCCTGTCGCCGGCGATCTCCATCGAACAGAAGTCGACCTCGCACAACCCGCGCTCGACGGTCGGCACTATCACCGAAATCTACGACTACCTGCGCCTGCTTTATGCACGTGTGGGTATTCCCCGTTGCCCGGATCACGACATCCCGCTTGAAGCGCAGACCGTCAGCCAGATGGTCGACCTGGTCCTCGCCGAACCGGAGGGCAGCAAGCTGATGCTGTTGGCGCCGGTCATCCGCGAGCGCAAAGGCGAGCACCTGTCGGTTTTCGAAGAGCTGCGCGCGCAGGGTTTTGTCCGCGCCAGAATCAATGGAAAGCTCTATGAGCTGGACGAAGCTCCCAAGCTCGACAAGCAGAAAAAACATACCATCGATGTCGTGGTCGACCGCTTCAAGGTTCGCGCCGACCTGCAACAACGCCTGGCCGAATCCTTCGAGACCGCGCTGAAACTGGCGGACGGCATCGCCCTGGTGGCGCCGATGGACGACGAGCCGGGTGAAGAGATGATCTTCTCCGCACGCTTCGCCTGCCCGATCTGCGGCCACGCGATCAGCGAACTGGAACCCAAGCTGTTCTCCTTCAACAACCCGGCCGGCGCTTGCCCGACCTGCGATGGTCTGGGGGTGAAGCAGTTCTTTGACATCAAGCGCCTGGTCAATGGCGAACTGACCCTGGCCGAAGGGGCGATTCGTGGCTGGGACAGGCGTAACGTCTATTACTTCCAGATGCTCGGCTCGCTGGCCTCGCACTACAAGTTCAGTCTGGAAGTTCCGTTCAACGAATTGCCGGCCGATCAGCAGAAATTTATCCTGCACGGCAGTGGTTCGCAAAACGTCGACTTCAAATACCTGAACGACCGTGGCGATATCGTCAAACGCTCGCACCCGTTCGAAGGCATCGTGCCGAACCTGGAACGCCGTTACCGCGAAACCGAATCGGCATCGGTGCGCGAAGAACTGGCCAAGTTCCTCAGCACCCAGTCGTGCCCGGATTGCCGTGGCACCCGCCTGCGGCGTGAAGCGCGGCATGTGTGGGTCGGCGAAAAAACCCTGCCGGCAGTGACCAACCTGCCGATCGGCGATGCGTCCGATTATTTTGGCGGGCTCAAGCTCACCGGACGACGTGGCGAAATTGCCGACAAGATCCTCAAGGAAATCCGCGAGCGCCTGCAGTTCCTGGTCAACGTCGGCCTCGACTATCTGTCGCTGGATCGCAGCGCAGATACCCTGTCCGGCGGCGAGGCCCAGCGTATTCGCCTGGCCAGCCAGATTGGCGCCGGCCTGGTGGGCGTCCTGTACATCCTCGACGAACCCTCCATCGGTCTGCATCAGCGCGATAACGACCGGCTGCTGGGCACCCTCAAGCACCTGCGCGATATCGGTAACACGGTGATCGTGGTCGAGCACGACGAAGACGCGATCCGCCTGGCCGACTACGTGGTGGACATCGGCCCGGGCGCTGGCGTGCACGGCGGGCATATCGTCGCCGAAGGCACACCGGCCGAGGTCATGGCTCACCCGGACTCGCTGACGGGTAAATACCTGTCGGGCCGGGTGAAGATCGAAGTCCCGGCCAAACGTACACCGCGCAACAAGAAGCTGACGCTGTCGCTCAAGGGCGCGCGCGGCAACAACCTGCGCAATGTCGACCTGGAGATTCCGATCGGCCTGCTGACCTGTGTGACCGGCGTGTCCGGCTCCGGCAAGTCGACGCTGATCAACAACACCCTGTTCCCTTTGAGCGCCACGGCGCTGAATGGCGCCACTACCCTCGAGGCGGCCGTACACGACAGCATCAAGGGCCTGGAGCACCTGGACAAGGTCGTCGACATCGACCAGAGCCCGATCGGCCGTACACCGCGCTCCAACCCGGCGACCTACACCGGTTTGTTCACGCCGATCCGCGAGTTGTTCGCTGGCGTACCGGAGTCCCGCTCCCGGGGCTATGGTCCGGGGCGTTTCTCCTTCAACGTCAAGGGTGGCCGCTGCGAAGCTTGTCAGGGCGACGGCCTGATCAAGGTCGAGATGCACTTCCTGCCGGACATCTACGTGCCCTGCGACGTGTGCAAGAGCAAGCGATACAACCGCGAAACCCTTGAGATCAAGTACAAGGGCAAGAGCATCCACGAAACCCTCGAGATGACGATCGAGGAAGCACGGGTGTTCTTCGATGCCGTACCGGCCCTGGCGCGCAAGCTGCAAACATTGATGGACGTCGGCCTGTCGTACATCAAGCTGGGGCAATCGGCGACCACGCTGTCCGGCGGTGAAGCCCAACGGGTGAAACTGTCCCGCGAGCTGTCCAAGCGCGATACCGGCAAGACCCTGTACATCCTCGACGAACCCACCACCGGTCTGCACTTCGCGGATATCCAGCAACTGCTGGACGTGTTGCATCGCCTGCGCGACCACGGCAACACCGTGGTGGTGATCGAACACAACCTGGACGTGATCAAGACCGCTGACTGGCTGGTGGACCTGGGGCCGGAGGGTGGTTCCAAGGGCGGGCAGATCATTGCCGTCGGCACCCCGGAAGAAGTGTCAGAGATGAAGCAATCCCATACCGGTTATTACCTCAAGCCGCTGCTGGAGCGCGATCGGGCTTGACCGCCCCCCATGAAAAAGCCCCTGTCACTTCATCAGTGACAGGGGCTTTTTTGTATTCGCAGCAATCAGGTGTGGGATTGCAGGTAGTTCTCTAGCCCGATCAACTTGATCAGACCCAACTGCTTCTCGAGCCAGTAGGTGTGATCTTCTTCGGTGTCATGCAATTGAACCCGCAGCATTTCGCGGCTGACGTAGTCCTTGTGTTGTTCGCAGAGCTTGATGCCCTTGCACAACGCAGCCCGTACCTTGTATTCCAGGCGCAAATCCGCTTCGAGCATCTCTGTCACCGTGGTGCCGACGTCGAGATCGTCCGGACGCATGCGCGGCGTGCCCTCGAGCATCAGAATCCGGCGCATCAGGGCGTCAGCGTGCCCTGCTTCCTCTTCCATCTCGTGGTTGATTCTTTCGTAGAGCTTGGTGAAACCCCAGTCCTCATACATCCGCGAGTGGACGAAATATTGATCACGCGCGGCCAGTTCGCCGGTCAGCAACGTGTTGAGGTAATCGATCACATCTGGGTGGCCTTGCATCGCCCTACATCTCCCTGCTTTAAAGTTGTAGTTTGAACCAACATGCCCTTATCGTCACTCGCAAGACGCAATAAAAGCGAAGATATTCTGAGAAAACCGGCTGAAATAACGCAAAAACCGCCCAAATAAGGGCGGTTCTGCTTCTCATTTAGACTTCGTTAAGCTGTACGTTGAGCAGCTTTGCGATTGCTTCTCCATACGCCGGGTCAGCCTTGTAGAAATGCTGCAACTGGCGATCAACCACATCACTCGATACACCCGCCATCGCACCGGCGATGTTGCTAACCAGCAATGATTGCTGCTCCCCAGTCATCAAGCGGAACAACGCGCCGGCGTGGCTGTAGTAGTCGGTATCCTCGCGGTGATCGTAGCGATCAGCCGCACCGCTCAGTGCCAATGGCGGCTCCGCATAGCGAGGCGCTTGCTTCGGCGACTCAACGTAGCTGTTCGGCTCGTAGTTTGGTGCCGCACCGCCGTTACTGCCAAACGCCATCGAACCATCACGCTGGTAGCTGTTCACCGGACTGCGAGGCGCATTAACCGGCAATTGCTGGTGATTGGTGCCAACACGGTAGCGGTGAGCATCCGCGTAAGCGAATACTCGACCTTGCAGCATGCGGTCAGGCGATAAGCCAACACCTGGGACCATGTTGCTGGGACCGAATGCCGCTTGCTCGACTTCAGCAAAGTAGTTCAGCGGATTGCGATTGAGCTCCAGCTCTCCGACTTCAATCAGTGGAAACTCTTTCTGCGACCAGGTCTTGGTGACATCAAAGGGGTTCTCGTAGTGCGCCGCTGCCTGAGCTTCGCTCATGATCTGGATGCATACGCGCCATTTCGGGAAATCACCCTGCTCGATGGCATTGAACAGGTCGCGTTGGGCGTAATCCGGATCAGTGCCCGCCAGGCGCGCAGCCTCCGCTGGAGCAAGGTTCTTGATCCCCTGCTTGGTCTTGTAGTGCCACTTCACCCAGTGACGCTCACCTTGAGCGTTGATGAGGCTGTAAGTGTGGCTGCCAAAACCATGCATGTGACGGTATCCATCAGGGATACCCCGGTCGGAGAACAGGATGGTGACCTGGTGCAGCGCCTCGGGCGAATGCGACCAGAAGTCCCACATCGCCTGGGCACTCTTCAGGTTGCTTTGCGGCAAACGCTTCTGGGTGTGGATAAAGTCCGGGAACTTCAGTGGATCGCGAATGAAGAACACGGGGGTGTTGTTGCCGACGATGTCCCAGTTACCTTCCTCGGTATAAAACTTCAAGGCGAACCCGCGCGGATCACGCTCGGTATCAGCCGAACCCCGCTCACCACCCACGGTGGAAAACCGCAGGAAAGTCGGGGTTTGCTTGCCGACTGTCTCAAACAGCTTCGCGCTGGTGTATTGAGTGATATCGCGCGTCACGGTGAACGTACCGTAGGCACCCGAGCCTTTGGCGTGTACACGGCGCTCAGGGATGTTTTCACGGTTGAAGTGGGCAAGCTTCTCGATCAGGTGAAAGTCGTCGAGCAGCAGCGGGCCACGAGGGCCGGCGGAACGGGAATTCTGGTTATCGGCAACAGGAGCGCCACTGGCGGTGGTAAGCGTTTTGTTTTGGCTCATGCGATCTTCCTTCCTCTGTCGGTCTTGAACTGCCGGCTATCGGCTGAGAGGGAGTATTGATCATCAATATGACAGCTACAAATTCATTAACTTGCAGACATCGATAGATAAAAACTAATGATCATCCCCATCACATAATGACGACGAGGACGCGGGAAACGCTTGTACAGAGGGCGCGTTTCTTACAGGCACAAAAAACCGGGCACTAGGCCCGGTTCTTTGTTTCAGACTGACGTCTTACTCGGCAGATACAGCTTCGCCAGCAGTAGCACGATCAACCAACTCGACGTACGCCATAGGCGCGTTGTCGCCAGCGCGGAAACCGCACTTGAGGATGCGCAGGTAGCCACCCTCACGGGTAGCGTAACGCTTGCCCAGGTCGTTGAAGAGCTTACCAACGATAGCTTTCGAACGAGTACGGTCGAAAGCCAGACGGCGGTTAGCAACGCTATCTGTCTTGGCCAAAGTGATCAGCGGCTCGGCAACGCGGCGCAGTTCTTTAGCTTTTGGCAGAGTAGTTTTGATCAGCTCGTGCTCGAACAGCGACACCGCCATGTTTTGGAACATGGCCTTGCGGTGCGAGCTGGTGCGGCTCAGGTGACGACCACTTTTACGATGACGCATGGTTCATTCCTTACCAAACACTACGTTCGGTGATTACGACGATCAGGCAGTCGCCTTGTCGTCCTTCTTAAGACTTGCAGGCGGCCAGTTGTCGAGGCGCATGCCGAGGGACAGACCGCGGGAGGCCAGAACGTCCTTGATTTCAGTCAAGGATTTCTTGCCCAGGTTCGGAGTCTTCAACAGCTCTACTTCGGTACGCTGAATCAGGTCACCGATGTAGTAGATGTTTTCCGCCTTAAGGCAGTTAGCCGAACGTACAGTCAGTTCCAGATCGTCAACCGGGCGAAGCAGGATCGGATCGATCTCGTCTTCCTGCTCGACAACCACTGGCTCACTGTCACCCTTGAGGTCGACGAACGCAGCCAACTGCTGTTGCAGGATGGTTGCAGCACGGCGAATTGCCTCTTCAGGATCCAGAGTACCGTTGGTTTCCAGATCAATAACCAGCTTGTCCAGGTTAGTACGCTGCTCGACACGGGCGTTTTCCACCACGTATGCGATACGGCGAACCGGGCTGAACGAAGAGTCAAGCTGCAAGCGACCGATGCTGCGGCTTTCGTCTTCATCGCTCTGACGCGAGTCTGCCGGTTCATAACCACGACCACGAGCTACTACGAGCTTCATGTTCAGGGCGCCGTTAGACGCCAGGTTAGCGATTACGTGATCGGGATTAACGATCTCGACATCATGATCCAGCTGAATATCGGCAGCGGTAACCACCCCCGAACCCTTCTTCGACAAGGTCAGCGTAACTTCGTCACGACCGTGCAGCTTGATAGCCAGACCTTTAAGGTTCAACAGGATTTCAATTACGTCTTCCTGTACACCTTCGATGGCGCTGTACTCGTGGAGCACACCGTCAATCTCGGCCTCGACTACTGCACAGCCGGGCATTGAGGACAACAGGATGCGGCGCAGCGCGTTGCCCAGGGTATGGCCAAAGCCACGCTCGAGAGGCTCGAGAGTGATCTTGGCGCGGGTTGGACTGACAACCTGCACATCAATGTGGCGGGGTGTCAGGAACTCATTTACCGAAATCTGCATGGATGCACCTATTTTCTAGCCCTTACTTGGAGTAGAGCTCGACAATCAGGCTTTCGTTGATGTCGGCGGACAGATCACTGCGAGCTGGAACGTTCTTGAAAACGCCCGACTTCTTCTCAGTGTCTACTTCTACCCATTCTACGCGGCCACGTTGGGCACACAGATCGAGAGCTTGGACAATGCGAAGTTGATTTTTTGCTTTCTCGCGAACAGCAACCACGTCACCAGCACGAACCTGGTAGGACGGAACGTTAACGGTCTGACCGTTTACGCTGATCGACTTGTGCGATACCAGCTGACGGGATTCGGCACGAGTCGAACCAAAGCCCATACGGTATACAACGTTGTCCAGACGGCATTCGAGCAGTTGCAGCAGGTTTTCACCGGTTGCACCTTTCTTGCCAGCAGCTTCTTTGTAGTAGCCGCTGAATTGACGCTCGAGAACGCCGTAGATACGACGGACCTTCTGCTTTTCACGCAGTTGGGTGCCGTAGTCGGACTGGCGACCGCGGCGTTGGCCGTGGATACCAGGTGCTGCTTCAATGTTGCACTTCGATTCGATCGCGCGCACGCCGCTCTTCAGGAAGAGATCGGTGCCTTCGCGACGAGCGAGTTTGCATTTTGGACCAATGTAACGAGCCATTCTTTACAATCTCCTGGATTACACGCGGCGCTTCTTCGGCGGACGGCACCCGTTGTGCGGGATTGGCGTCACGTCGGTGATGCTGGCGATCTTGTAGCCACAGCCGTTCAAAGCGCGGACTGCGGATTCACGACCTGGACCTGGACCTTTGACGTTGACGTCGAGGTTTTTCAGGCCGTATTCCAGCGCAGCTTGACCAGCACGTTCAGCAGCTACTTGAGCAGCAAACGGGGTGGACTTGCGGGAACCGCGGAAACCCGAACCACCGGAGGTAGCCCAGGAAAGAGCGTTACCTTGACGGTCGGTGATGGTCACGATGGTGTTGTTAAAAGATGCATGGATGTGGGCGATGCCATCAACCACTGTCTTTTTAACTTTTTTACGAGGACGAGCAGCAGGTTTTGCCATGATTAAATTCCTGTCGATTCGCTGGGGCGATTACTTGCGGATCGGCTTACGCGGACCTTTACGGGTACGCGCGTTGGTCTTGGTACGCTGACCGCGTACTGGAAGACCGCGACGATGACGCAGACCGCGATAGCAACCGAGGTCCATCAAGCGCTTGATTTTCATGTTGATTTCGCGACGCAGGTCACCTTCAGTGGTGAACTTCGCCACTTCGCCACGCAGCTGTTCAATTTGCTCGTCGCTCAGATCTTTGATCTTTGCTGCTGGGTTTACCCCAGTCTCTGCACAAATTTTTTGTGCAGTAGTGCGACCAACACCATAGATGTAGGTCAGCGAGATAACAGTATGCTTGTTATCTGGAATGTTAACGCCTGCAATACGGGCCATTCAGTGGGACTCCAATTGACAGCTACCTACGCCCCGGAAGCCAAGAAATAGGGCGCGAGATAATATCGCTGTAATAACAAATAATCAACCCGGCAGCGCACTAGCTGCCGGGCTTGAAGCACAATCACACTCAGCCTTGGCGCTGTTTGTGACGCGGTTCCGCGCTGCAAATTACTCGAACAACACCTTCGCGGCGAATAATCTTGCAGTTACGGCACAGCTTTTTCACCGATGCACGAACTTTCATCACCAACTCCTCGAACCTTATGGGTCAGCGCAGCATGCCGCTGCCGTAACCCTTCAGGTTGGCTTTCTTCATCAGGGATTCGTACTGGTGCGAAACGAGGTGCGATTGTACTTGGGACATGAAGTCCATCACAACCACGACGACGATCAGCAACGAGGTCCCGCCAAGGTAGAACGGTACGTTGGCTGCAACCACCAGGAACTGGGGCAACAGGCAGACGGCCGTCATGTAAAGAGCACCGAACATGGTCAAGCGAGTCAGAACGCCATCAATGTAGCGCGCAGACTGCTCACCTGGACGGATGCCCGGAATAAAGGCACCGGACTTCTTCAGGTTTTCCGCTACGTCTTTCGGATTGAACATCAACGCCGTATAGAAGAAGCAGAAGAAAATAATCCCTGCACTAAACAGCAGAATATTCAACGGCTGACCAGGAGCGATCGACTGCGAGATGTCCTGCAACCAGCCCATACCTTCAGACTGACCGAACCAGGCACCCAACGAAGCCGGGAACAGCAAAATGCTGCTCGCGAAAATAGCCGGAATAACACCGGCCATGTTCACCTTCAGCGGCAAGTGGCTGGTCTGCGCAGCGAAGACCTTGCGGCCCTGCTGACGCTTGGCGTAGTGAACAGCAATACGACGCTGACCACGCTCAATGAACACCACGAAACCGATAATCGCTACTGCCAGCAAACCGATGGCAACCAGGGCGAAGATGTTGATATCACCCTGACGTGCAGACTCGAAAGACTGCCCGATCGCTCTCGGAAGACCGGCGACGATACCTGCGAAAATCAACATCGAGATACCGTTGCCAACACCACGCTCAGTAATCTGCTCACCCAGCCACATCATGAACATCGCACCAGCCACAAACGTGGATACCGCGACGAAATGGAAGCCAAAGTCACCAGTGAACGCAACACCCTGCCCCGCCAGGCCAACGGACATGCCGATAGCCTGAACCAGGGCGAGGATGACAGTGCCGTAGCGGGTGTACTGGCTGATCTTGCGACGGCCAGCTTCACCTTCCTTCTTCAACTGCTCCAGCTGCGGGCTGACGGCGGTCATCAGTTGCATGATGATCGATGCCGAGATGTACGGCATGATCCCCAGTGCAAAGATGCTCATCCGCTCCAGCGCGCCGCCGGAAAACATGTTGAACAAGCTAAGAATGGTCCCCTCATTCTGTCGAAACAGGTCCGCGAGTCGGTCCGGGTTGATACCTGGAACCGGGATGTGTGCGCCTATTCGGTAGACGATAATCGCCAGGAACAGAAAACGCAGACGAGCCCAGAGTTCAGACATACCGCCTTTGCCGAGCGCAGAGAGAGCACCTTGCTTAGCCATTTATTCCTCGAACTTGCCGCCAGCTGCTTCGATAGCCGCACGCGCACCCTTGGTGGCGCCGATTCCCTTGCCGATAGTGACAGCGCGAGTCACTTCACCGGACAGCATGATTTTCACACGCTGTACGTTGACATTGATCACGTTGGCATCTTTCAGGGACTGCACGGTGACGATGTCGCCTTCCACTTTAGCCAGCTCGGACAAACGCACTTCTGCGCGATCCATGGCTTTCAGGGAAACGAAACCGAACTTCGGCAGGCGACGATGCAGCGGCTGTTGACCGCCTTCAAAGCCTGGAGCAATGGTGCCACCGGAGCGGGAGGTCTGACCTTTGTGACCACGGCCACCAGTCTTACCCAAACCGCTACCGATACCACGGCCCGGACGATGCTTTTCGCGACGGGAACCCGGCGCTGGACTCAGATCATTGAGTTTCATCGATTAACCCTCGACACGCAGCATGTAGTAAGCCTTGTTGATCATCCCGCGATTCTCGGGAGTATCCTGGACTTCTACAGTGTGACCGATGCGACGCAGACCCAGACCCTTAACGCACAGTTTGTGGTTAGGGATGCGGCCGGTCATGCTTTTGATCAGCGTTACTTTTACGGTAGCCATGATCAGAAGATCTCCTTGACGCTTTTGCCACGCTTGGCGGCAATGGATTCAGGAGACTGCATTGCTTTCAAACCCTTGAAAGTGGCGTGAACCACGTTTACAGGGTTAGTCGAGCCGTAGCACTTGGCCAGAACGTTCTGAACGCCAGCAACTTCGAGGACAGCACGCATAGCGCCGCCAGCGATGATACCGGTACCTTCAGAAGCAGGCTGCATGTACACCTTCGAAGCGCCGTGAGCGGACTTCATTGCGTACTGCAGAGTGGTGCCGTTCAGATCAACCTGGATCATGTTGCGGCGAGCAGCTTCCATTGCCTTCTGGATCGCAGCAGGCACTTCACGCGACTTGCCACGGCCGAAGCCAACACGGCCCTTACCATCACCAACCACGGTCAACGCGGTGAAGGTGAAGATACGGCCGCCTTTAACGGTTTTGGCTACGCGGTTAACTTGAACCAGCTTCTCGATGTAGCCTTCGTCGCGCTTTTGGTCGTTATTTGACATAACTTAGAACTCCAGCCCAGCTTCACGAGCAGCATCAGCCAGCGCTTTAACGCGGCCGTGGTACTTGAAGCCAGAGCGGTCGAAAGCCACTTGCGAGACGCCAGCGGCCTTAGCACGCGTAGCGACCAGCTGGCCAACCTTAGTGGCCGCGTCGATGTTGCCGGTGGCACCATCACGCAGTTCTTTATCCAAAGTCGAGGCGCTTGCCAGGACTTTGTTGCCGTCGGCCGAAATGACCTGGGCGTAGATGTGCTGCGAAGAGCGGAACACGCAGAGACGCACGACTTCGAGTTCGTGCATTTTCAGGCGTGCTTTGCGAGCGCGACGCAGTCGAGTAACTTTTTTGTCGGTCATTTGCTATGCCCTACTTCTTCTTGGCTTCTTTACGACGGACGACTTCGTCCGCGTAGCGCACACCTTTGCCTTTGTACGGCTCTGGTGGACGGAAGTCGCGGATCTCGGCGGCCACTTGACCTACCAGCTGCTTGTCGATGCCCTTGATCAGGATATCGGTCTGGCTAGGAGTCTCAGCGGTGATGCCTTCCGGCAGTTCGTAATCCACTGGGTGCGAGAAGCCAAGAGCCAGGTTCAGCACTGTGCCTTTTGCTTGCGCTTTGTAACCAACACCGACCAGCTGGAGCTTGCGCTCGAAGCCTTGGCTTACGCCCTGGACCATGTTGTTTACCAACGCACGAGTGGTACCAGCCATCGCGCGAGTCTGTTGATCGCCATTGCGAGCAGCGAAACGCAGCTCACCAGCTTCTTCAACGATCTCAACGGACGAGTGGATGTTCAGTTCGAGAGTGCCCTTGGCACCCTTCACCGAAAGCTGTTGGCCTGCGAATTTTACTTCGACACCGGCTGGCAGCTTAACGGGGTTCTTAGCGACGCGAGACATGCTTATCCCCCCTTAGAACACAGTGCAAAGAACTTCGCCGCCGACACCGGCAGCGCGCGCAGCACGATCAGTCATCACACCCTTGTTGGTGGAGACGATAGACACACCGAGACCGCCACGAACTTTTGGCAGATCATCGACGGACTTGTACTGACGCAGGCCTGGACGGCTAACGCGCTTCACTTCTTCGATAACCGGACGGCCTTCGAAGTACTTCAGCTCGATGGACAGCAGTGGTTTGATTTCGCTGCTGATCTGATAACCCGCAATGTAACCTTCGTCCTTCAGGACTTTGGCAACAGCTACCTTCAACGTGGAAGATGGCATGCTTACGACGGACTTTTCAGCCATCTGGGCATTACGGATACGAGTTAGCATGTCCGCTAACGGGTCCTGCATACTCATGGGCTAGACGCTCCTAATACAAAAAAATTAGCCTTGCGGCTATTACGTGTCGCCGAGAATCTCCGAGCATGAAAAACACGGGCTCAGGCGAGCCGGGTATTCTAGACACACCCCGGAAATGAATCAAGCCCCAAAAGGGGCTTGATCCAAATTCAAGGCCACCGGTGGTCAGGATCTTGCGATCCTGGACACCGAGACTTTGACAGTACTTACCAGCTGGCTTTAACCAGACCCGGTACGTCACCACGCATGGCAGCTTCACGCAGCTTGTTACGGCCGAGGCCGAACTTGCGGTAAACGCCGTGTGGACGACCGGTCAGGCGGCAGCGGTTACGCATGCGCGAAGCGCTTGCGTCACGTGGCTGCTTCTGCAGGGCTACTGTAGCTTCCCAACGCGCTTCTGGACTTGCGTTCAGATCAACGATGATAGCTTTCAGTGCTGCACGCTTCTTGGCGTACTTGGCAACCGTGAGCTGACGTTTCAGCTCGCGGTTTTTCATGCTCATCTTGGCCATGGTCCTACTCCAATCAGTTGCGGAACGGGAATTTGAACGCACGCAGCAGAGCGCGGCCTTCATCATCGTTCTTGGCAGTGGTGGTCAGGGTGATGTCCAGACCGCGGAGAGCATCGATCTTGTCGTAGTCGATTTCCGGGAAGATGATCTGCTCTTTCACGCCCATGCTGTAGTTGCCACGACCATCGAAGGACTTGGCATTCAGGCCGCGGAAGTCGCGAACCCGAGGCAGGGAGATCGACAGCAGACGATCCAGGAACTCGTACATACGCTCACGGCGCAGGGTCACTTTGACGCCGATCGGCCAACCTTCACGGACTTTAAAGCCAGCGATGGATTTGCGAGCGTAGGTCACAACGACTTTCTGGCCGGTGATCTTTTCCAGGTCAGCAACAGCGTGCTCGATGACTTTTTTGTCGCCGATCGCTTCGCCCAGACCCATGTTCAGGGTGATTTTGGTAACGCGCGGAACTTCCATCACGTTCGAAAGCTTAAGTTCTTCCTTAAGTTTCGGAGCAATTTCCTTCCGGTAAATCTCTTTTAGTCGTGCCATGGTCTCATCTACCTAGCAGTGTTCAAGCATCAACCGCTTTTTGGGTCGACTTGAAGACACGAATTTTCTTGCCGTCTTCTACTTTGAAACCAACGCGGTCAGCCTTGTTGGTTTCGCCGTTGAAAATGGCGACGTTAGAAGCATCCAGTGGAGCTTCTTTTTCGACGATACCGCCCTGCACGCCCGACATCGGGTTAGGCTTGGTATGACGCTTGACCAGGTTCAGACCACCAATAACCAAACGGTTGTTAGCGAGAACCTTAAGCACCTTACCGCGCTTACCTTTGTCTTTGCCGGCGATCACGATGATCTCGTCGTCACGACGAATCTTTTGCATGTCGGATCTCCTTACAGCACTTCTGGGGCGAGCGAGACGATCTTCATGAACTTCTCAGTACGAAGTTCACGGGTCACTGGCCCAAAGATACGGGTGCCGATCGGCTCTTGCTTGTTGTTCAACAGAACAGCAGCGTTGCCATCAAAGCGGATAATGGAGCCATCAGCACGACGTACGCCGTGACGAGTGCGGACTACTACAGCAGTCATCACTTGGCCTTTTTTCACTTTACCGCGAGGAATTGCTTCCTTCACGGTAACTTTGATGATGTCACCGATACCAGCGTAACGACGATGGGAGCCACCCAGCACCTTGATGCACATAACGCGGCGAGCGCCGCTGTTATCGGCCACATCGAGCATGGATTGAGTCTGAATCATATAATTTCTCCGACCCCTAGTCCTTAGACTTCCACAGCGCGTTCGAGAACATCAACCAGCGCCCAAGACTTGGTCTTGGCCAAAGGACGAGTTTCACGAATAGTGACTTTGTCGCCGATGTGGCACTGATTGGTTTCGTCGTGCGCGTGCAGCTTAGTCGAACGCTTAACGTATTTACCGTAGATCGGGTGCTTAACGCGACGCTCGATCAGAACGGTGATGGTTTTGTCCATCTTGTCGCTGACAACACGGCCAGTCAGCGTACGGACAGTTTTTTCGGCTTCAGCCATGATTACTTACCTGCCTGCTGGTTGAGCACAGTCTTCACGCGAGCGATGTCACGCTTAACTTGCGAGAGCAGATGAGACTGCCCCAACTGGCCAGTTGCTTTCTGCATACGCAGATTGAACTGGTCGCGCAGCAGGCCGAGCAGTTGCTCGTTCAGCTGCTGTGCGGATTTTTCACGAAGTTCATTCGCTTTCATCACATCACCGTCCGTTTAACAAAGGAGGTGGCGAGCGGCAGCTTTGCAGCAGCCAGGGCGAAAGCCTCACGCGCCAGCTCTTCAGAAACACCCTCGATTTCATACAGGACTTTGCCTGGCTGAATCTGGGCAACCCAGTATTCCACGTTACCCTTACCTTTACCCATCCGAACCTCGAGAGGTTTTTTGGAGATCGGCTTGTCCGGGAATACACGGATCCAGATCTTGCCGCCACGTTTTACGTGACGGGTCAGAGCACGACGCGCTGACTCGATCTGACGAGCGGTGAGACGACCACGAGCAACAGACTTCAGCGCGAACTCGCCGAAGCTGACTTTGCTACCGCGCAATGCCAGGCCACGGTTGTGACCAGTCATCTGCTTGCGGAACTTCGTACGCTTTGGTTGCAACATTTGGCGTACCCCTTACTTAGCAGCTTTTTTACGAGGCGCTGGTGCTTGTGGTTTCAGTTCTTCTTGGCGACCACCAATTACTTCGCCTTTGAAGATCCAAACCTTTACACCGATCACACCGTAAGTGGTGTGAGCTTCGTAGTTGGCATAGTCGATGTCGGCACGCAGGGTGTGCAATGGCACACGACCTTCGCGATACCATTCAGTACGTGCGATTTCAGCACCGCCGAGACGACCGCTCACTTGGATTTTGATGCCTTTGGCACCAATGCGCATGGCGTTCTGTACTGCGCGCTTCATAGCGCGACGGAACATTACGCGACGCTCCAGCTGCTGAGCTACGCTCTGCGCAACCAGCATACCGTCGAGCTCCGGCTTGCGGATCTCTTCGATATTGATGTGCACAGGCACACCCATTTGCTTGGTCAGGTCCTGACGCAGTTTCTCAACATCTTCACCTTTCTTCCCGATAACGATACCTGGACGAGCGGTGTGGATGGTGATGCGTGCAGTTTGGGCCGGACGATGGATATCGATACGGCTTACGGACGCGCTTTTTAGTTTGTCTTGGAGGTACTCACGCACATTCAGATCTGCGAGCAAATAGTCCGCATAAGTCCGACCGTCTGCGTACCAGACGGAGGTGTGCTCCTTGACGATTCCCAGGCGAATGCCAATGGGATGTACTTTCTGACCCATCTCTTCGACTCCGTTACTTGTCAGCAACCTTGACAGTGATATGGCAAGACCGCTTGACGATGCGATCAGCACGGCCTTTGGCACGTGGCATGATGCGCTTCAGCGAACGCCCTTCGTTGACGAAAACAGTGCTGACCTTCAGGTCATCAACGTCTGCGCCTTCGTTATGCTCGGCGTTGGCTACGGCCGACTCCAGCACTTTCTTCATGATCTCGGCGGCTTTCTTACTGCTGAAAGCCAACAGGTTGAGCGCTTCGCCCACCTTCTTCCCGCGGATCTGGTCGGCGACCAAGCGGGCTTTCTGGGCGGAGATTCGAGCGCCCGACAACTTAGCGGCTACTTCCATTTCCTAACCCCTTAGCGCTTGGCTTTCTTGTCAGCCACGTGCCCGCGATAAGTGCGGGTACCGGCGAACTCGCCCAGTTTGTGGCCGACCATGTCTTCGTTCACGAGAACTGGGACGTGCTGACGACCGTTGTGTACTGCGATGGTCAGACCGACCATTTGTGGCAGGATCATCGAACGACGCGACCAGGTTTTCACCGGTTTGCGATCGTTCTTTTCCGCCGCCACTTCGATCTTCTTCAGTAGGTGAAGATCGATAAAAGGACCTTTTTTCAGAGAACGTGGCACTGTCGTATCCCTCTATTTACTTGCGACGACGGACGATCATTTTGTCGGTACGCTTATTACCACGAGTCTTCGCGCCCTTAGTCGGGAAGCCCCATGGCGATACCGGATGACGACCACCAGAGGTACGACCTTCACCACCACCATGTGGGTGGTCAACCGGGTTCATGGCAACACCACGAACGGTTGGGCGAACGCCACGCCAGCGTTTGGCACCAGCTTTACCCAGCGAACGCAGGCTGTGCTCGGAGTTCGAGACTTCGCCCAGGGTCGCACGGCATTCAGCCAGGACTTTACGCATTTCACCGGAACGCAGACGCAGGGTAACGTACACGCCTTCACGAGCGATCAGCTGAGCCGAAGCACCAGCGGAACGAGCGATCTGTGCGCCTTTACCTGGCTTCAGTTCGATGCCGTGTACGGTAGAACCGACTGGAATGTTGCGCAGTTGCAGAGCGTTACCTGGCTTGATTGGAGCCAGAGCGCCTGCGATCAGCGTGTCGCCAGCACTCACGCCTTTAGGGGCGATGATGTAGCGGCGCTCGCCGTCTGCATAGCAGAGCAGTGCGATGTGAGCAGTACGGTTTGGATCGTATTCGATACGCTCGACAGTGGCGACGATGCCATCTTTGTCGTTGCGACGGAAATCGACCATACGGTAATGCTGCTTATGACCACCACCGATGTGACGAGTGGTAATACGGCCATTGTTGTTACGACCACCAGTCTTCGATTTCTTCTCGAGCAGCGGTGCGTGAGGAGCGCCTTTATGCAGCTCCTGGTTGACCACCTTGACCACAAAACGGCGGCCAGGGGAAGTCGGTTTGCATTTAACGATTGCCATGATGCACCCCTTCCTTACTCAGCACTGCTGCTGAAATCGAGATCTTGGCCTGGCTGAAGGGAGATAACTGCCTTCTTCCAGTCATTACGCTTGCCCAGACCGCGAGCAGTGCGCTTGCTCTTACCCAGAACATTCAGGGTAGTAACACGCTCTACTTTCACGCTGAACAGGCTTTCGACGGCCTTCTTGATTTCCAGCTTGGTTGCGTCGGTAGCAACCTTGAAAACGAACTGGCCTTTCTTGTCTGCCAGAACCGTAGCCTTCTCGGAAACGTGCGGGCCAAGCAGAACTTTAAATACGCGTTCCTGGTTCATCCCAGCAGCTCCTCGAATTTCTTCACGGCCGACACGGTGATCAACACCTTGTCGTATGCGATCAGACTAACTGGATCGGAACCTTGCACGTCACGTACATCTACGTGTGGCAGGTTACGAGCAGCCAGGTACAGGTTCTGATCAACAGCGTCGGACACGATCAGAACGTCGGTCAGGCTCATGTTGTTCAGTTTGCCCAGCAGGTCTTTGGTTTTCGGCGTTTCAACGGCGAAATCCTGAACCACGACCAGACGATCAGTACGCACCAGCTCAGCAAGGATGGAACGCATTGCTGCGCGGTACATCTTCTTGTTCAGCTTCTGGGAGTGATCCTGAGGACGAGCTGCGAAAGTGGTACCGCCGCCACGCCAGATTGGGCTACGGATAGTACCGGCACGAGCACGGCCAGTACCTTTCTGACGCCATGGGCGCTTACCGCCACCACGAACGTCGGAACGGGTCTTTTGCTGCTTGGAACCCTGACGACCGCCAGCCATGTAGGCTACGACTGCTTGGTGAACCAGCGTCTCGTTGAATTCGCCGCCAAATGTCAGTTCGGAAACTTCGATCGCTTGAGCGTCATTTACATTTAATTGCATGTCAGCTTCCCCTTAACCGCGAGCCTTGGCTGCTGGACGTACAACCAAGTTGCCGCCAGTAGCGCCAGGAACAGCGCCCTTGACCAACAACAGATTGCGTTCAGCGTCCACGCGCACTACTTCGAGGGACTGCACGGTCACGCGCTCAGCGCCCATATGACCGGACATTTTTTTGCCCTTGAATACACGACCAGGAGTCTGGCACTGGCCGATAGAGCCTGGAACGCGGTGGGATACGGAGTTACCGTGGGTGTTATCTTGCCCGCGGAAATTCCAACGCTTGATCGTACCCTGGAAGCCTTTACCCTTGGACTGACCGGTTACATCAACCAGTTGACCAGCGGCGAAGATTTCAGCGTTGATCAGATCGCCGGCCTGGTACTCGCCTTCTTCAAGGCGGAATTCCATTACGGTACGACCAGCGGCAACGTTCGCTTTAGCGAAGTGGCCAGCCTGAGCTGCTGTTACACGCGAAGCACGACGCTCGCCGACAGTGACTTGCACTGCACGATAGCCATCGGTCTCTTCAGTTTTGAACTGGGTGACGCGATTCGGTTCGATCTCAATGACCGTGACCGGAATGGAGACACCTTCTTCGGTGAAAATACGGGTCATACCCGCTTTACGACCGACTACACCAATAGTCATGTTGTAAACCTCATGAGTGTACGGGGCTTTCACCCGCTATGGCCGCCCATTTCAGAGCGTTACACGACTAAGACCGAGTCTTAGCCGAGGCTGATCTGCACTTCCACACCGGCCGCAAGATCAAGCTTCATAAGAGCATCAACGGTTTTATCCGTTGGCTGGACGATGTCCAGAACACGCTTATGAGTACGGATCTCGTACTGGTCACGCGCGTCTTTGTTGACGTGCGGGGAGACCAGAACGGTGAACCGCTCTTTACGGGTAGGCAGTGGAATTGGACCACGCACTTGAGCACCAGTACGTTTCGCGGTTTCCACGATTTCCTGGGTTGATTGGTCGATCAGGCGATGGTCGAAAGCCTTCAACCTGATACGGATTTGCTGATTTTGCATTGGATTTCAGACTCCGGCTGCTATTCCCACCGGGCGCAATACGCCCGTTAAAAGGAGGCGCAATTCTATAGACGCCCCAGATGGGTGTCAACCCAATAAAAAAGCCCCCGCTGAGCGGGGGCCTTTCAAAGCATCGAAGCTATCTCAAAAGAGATGCTTACTCGATGATTTTGGCTACGACGCCAGCGCCGACGGTACGACCGCCTTCACGGATAGCGAAACGCAGGCCGTCTTCCATTGCGATGGTCTTGATCAGGGTAACTTCCATCTGGATGTTGTCACCTGGCATTACCATTTCAACGCCTTCTGGCAGCTGGCAGTTACCAGTCACGTCAGTAGTACGGAAGTAGAACTGTGGACGGTAGCCTTTGAAGAACGGAGTGTGACGACCGCCTTCTTCCTTGCTCAGAACGTAAACTTCTGCGGTGAACTTGGTGTGCGGCTTAACCGAACCTGGCTTAACCAGAACCTGGCCACGCTCAACGTCGTCACGCTTGGTACCACGCAGCAGAACGCCGCAGTTCTCGCCAGCACGACCTTCGTCGAGCAGCTTGCGGAACATTTCAACACCGGTGCAGGTGGTGGTGGTGGTGTCACGCAGACCAACGATTTCCAGTGCATCTTGAACGCGAACGATACCGCGCTCGATACGACCAGTCACAACAGTACCACGACCCGAGATCGAGAATACGTCTTCGATTGGCATCAGGAATGGCTTGTCGATAGCACGCTCTGGTTCTGGGATGTAGCTGTCCAGGGTTTCAACCAGTTTACGAACGGCAGTGGTGCCCATTTCGTTGTCGTCTTTGCCTTCCAGCGCCATACGAGCCGAACCGATGATGATTGGAGTGTCATCGCCCGGGAAGTCGTAGGTGGACAGCAGGTCGCGAACTTCCATCTCGACCAGTTCCAGCAGCTCAGCGTCGTCTACCAGGTCAGCCTTGTTCAGGAAAACCACGATGTACGGAACGCCTACCTGACGGGACAGCAGGATGTGCTCACGGGTTTGTGGCATCGGACCATCAGCGGCCGAGCAAACCAGGATCGCGCCGTCCATCTGGGCAGCACCGGTGATCATGTTCTTCACATAGTCAGCGTGACCTGGGCAGTCAACGTGAGCGTAGTGACGGATCTTCGAGTTGTACTCGACGTGCGCGGTGTTGATGGTGATACCACGAGCTTTTTCTTCTGGCGCGCTGTCGATTTTATCGAAATCAACGATTGCGGAACCGAAAACTTCGGAGCAAACGCGAGTCAGAGCTGCGGTCAGAGTGGTTTTACCGTGGTCAACGTGACCGATGGTGCCAACGTTGACGTGCGGTAGGGAACGATCAAATTTTTCTTTAGCCACGACAATTAACTCCTTGCCTAAAGGACTGAATCAGCCTTGTTTTTTGGTTACAGTTTCGACGATGTGCGACGGAGCTGTATTGTATTTTTTGAATTCCATAGAGTAGCTTGCGCGACCCTGGGACATCGAACGAACGTCGGTCGCATAACCGAACATCTCGCCCAACGGAACTTCAGCACGGATCACCTTACCGGAGACCGTGTCTTCCATACCCAGAATCATGCCGCGACGACGGTTAAGGTCGCCCATCACGTCACCCATATAGTCTTCAGGCGTAACAACCTCTACCGCCATGATCGGCTCGAGCAACTCACCACCGCCCTTCTGGGCCAGTTGCTTGGTCGCCATGGAAGCAGCCACCTTAAACGCCATCTCGTTCGAGTCGACGTCGTGGTAAGAACCATCAAACACGGTAGCCTTCAGGCCGATCAGCGGATAGCCGGCAACTACGCCGTTCTTCATCTGCTCTTCGATACCCTTCTGGATAGCCGGGATGTATTCCTTAGGAACCACACCACCCACTACTTCGTTCACGAATTGCAGACCTTCCTGACCTTCGTCAGCAGGAGCAAAACGGATCCAGCAATGGCCGAACTGGCCACGACCGCCGGACTGACGAACGAACTTGCCTTCGATTTCGCAATTCTTCGTGATGCGCTCACGATACGAAACCTGAGGCTTACCGATGTTGGCTTCGACGTTGAACTCACGGCGCATCCGGTCAACCAGGATGTCCAGGTGCAACTCGCCCATGCCAGAGATGATCGTTTGACCAGTCTCTTCATCAGTCTTGACGCGGAAAGACGGGTCTTCCTGAGCAAGTTTGCCCAGAGCGATACCCATTTTTTCCTGGTCATCCTTGGTCTTAGGCTCTACGGCAACCGAAATAACCGGCTCCGGGAAGTCCATGCGAACCAGGATGATTGGCTTGTCAGCGTTGCACAAGGTTTCACCAGTGGTGACGTCCTTCATGCCGATCAGGGCCGCGATGTCACCAGCGCGTACTTCCTTGATCTCTTCACGGGCGTTTGCGTGCATTTGCACCATACGACCCACGCGCTCTTTCTTGCCTTTGACCGAGTTGATCACGCCGTCGCCGGAGGCCAACACGCCCGAGTAAACACGGACGAAAGTCAAGGTACCCACGAATGGGTCGGTAGCGATCTTGAACGCCAGAGCCGAGAACGGCTCGTTGTCGTCTGCATGACGCTCCATCTGCTTTTCCTCGTCATCCGGGTCAGTACCCTTGATGGCAGGAATGTCGGTTGGAGCCGGCAGGTAGTCGATAACGGCGTCGAGAACCAGGGGAACACCCTTGTTCTTGAAGGAAGAACCGCAAACAGCCAGAACGATCTCACCAGCGATAGTACGCTGACGCAGAGCACCCTTGATTTCCTCGACGGTGAGCTCTTCACCTTCAAGGTACTTGTTCATCAGTTCTTCGCTGGCTTCGGCCGCAGCCTCAACCATGTTGTTGCGCCACTCTTCAGCCAGTTCCTGCAATTCAGCAGGGATGGCTTCACGACGCGGGGTCATACCCTTGTCGGCATCGTTCCAGTAAACGGCTTCCATGGTCATCAGATCGATCTGACCCTGGAAGTTGTCTTCGGAACCGATAGCCAGCTGGATAGGCACCGGAGTGTGACCCAGACGCTGCTTGATCTGAGCGATCACGCGCAGGAAGTTCGCACCGGCACGGTCCATCTTGTTCACGTAAACGATACGTGGAACACCGTACTTGTTGGCTTGACGCCATACGGTTTCGGACTGAGGCTCAACGCCGGAAGTACCGCAGAACACAACGACCGCGCCGTCGAGTACACGCAGGGAACGTTCAACTTCAATGGTGAAGTCTACGTGGCCCGGGGTATCGATGACGTTGAAACGGTACTGGTCTTTGTGCTGCTTGGCAGAACCCTGCCAGAAGGCGGTAATGGCAGCAGAAGTAATGGTAATACCACGCTCCTGCTCCTGCACCATCCAGTCTGTGGTCGCGGCGCCGTCATGCACCTCGCCCATTTTGTGACTTTTGCCAGTGTAAAAAAGGACGCGCTCAGTGGTGGTGGTTTTACCAGCATCCACGTGTGCAACGATACCAATGTTACGGTAGCGATTAATCGGTGTTGTACGAGCCATAAAGCCCTCGCAAAATTAGTGACGCTAAAATTAGAAGCGGTAGTGCGAGAAAGCCTTGTTGGCTTCAGCCATACGGTGAACGTCTTCACGCTTCTTAACTGCAGCACCTTTACCTTCGGCAGCGTCCAACAGTTCGCCAGCCAAACGCAGAGCCATAGACTTCTCGCCGCGCTTGCGGGCGTAGTCTACCAACCAGCGCATTGCCAGAGCGTTACGACGGGAAGGACGAACCTCGACCGGAACCTGGTAAGTAGCACCACCAACGCGGCGCGACTTCACTTCGACCAGCGGAGCGATGGCGTCGAGTGCTTTTTCGAAGAGTTCCAGGGGATCGGTGCCGGCCTTACGAGCCTTCACGGTATCCAGGGCACCATAAACGATACGCTCGGCAACGGCTTTCTTGCCGCTTTCCATTACGTGGTTCATGAATTTGGCGAGGATTTGGCTTCCGTATTTCGGATCGTCCAGAATCTCACGCTTGGCTGCTACGCGACGTCTTGGCATTGATAAGCCCTCAAACGGTCTTCAGGTTAGCCCGGGACAGCTCCTATGGATGCGTGCCCGACCTTACTCTTATCGACTCAATAAAATGAAAAACTGCAAAACGGCCGATTACTTCGGACGCTTGGTACCGTACTTCGAACGACCCTGGTTACGACCTTTAACACCGGAAGTATCCAACGAACCGCGAACGGTGTGGTAACGAACACCTGGCAAGTCTTTTACACGACCGCCGCGGATCAGTACCACGCTGTGCTCTTGCAGGTTGTGGCCTTCACCGCCGATGTACGAGGAAACCTCGAAACCGTTGGTCAGGCGCACACGGCATACTTTACGCAGTGCCGAGTTAGGTTTTTTCGGCGTGGTGGTGTACACACGGGTGCACACGCCACGGCGTTGCGGGCAGTTCTGCAGCGCAGGCACGTCGGATTTCTCGACGATACGCTTACGCGGCTGACGTACCAGCTGGTTGATAGTTGCCATCTACTAGCTCCACTGTTGTCTTGCGACGCTATTGTCTTGCAAGAAAAGCAAAATGGCAGGAACGAGTTCCCGCCAAATTTAGGGGTACAAGAGTCTAAAGAGGATCTTGTCCCCAGTCAAGGCAAGGCCCCGCCCTCCCCGCTCATCCAATCTCGACAATTTGTCTCGATTCGATGAACGGAGTGACCAGGGCC
The DNA here is from genome assembly GCF_019218985.1 of Pseudomonas sp. PDM30. Taxonomy (NCBI): domain Bacteria; kingdom Pseudomonadati; phylum Pseudomonadota; class Gammaproteobacteria; order Pseudomonadales; family Pseudomonadaceae; genus Pseudomonas; species Pseudomonas sp. PDM30. Next base: position 14,949 of record NZ_JAHUWM010000019.1, on the reverse strand, counting down.
TCACACTCATTTACCGCAGAACTCAGTTACCGCTCGAGTTCAGCGCTTCGGTCAGTGCAGCTTCCACTTCACTGGCGCTGACGCGCAACGGCTTGTCTGCATCACGGCGGCGCTTACGCTCGCTGTGATAAGCCAGGCCGGTACCGGCCGGGATCAGACGACCCACGACCACGTTTTCTTTCAGGCCGCGCAGGTAATCGCGCTTGCCGGTTACCGCCGCTTCGGTCAGTACGCGAGTGGTTTCCTGGAAGGAAGCCGCCGAGATGAACGATTCGGTGGACAACGACGCCTTGGTGATACCCAGCAGAACACGAGTGAACTTGGAGACAAACTTGTCTTCGCCGCTCAGACGCTCGTTCTCTACCAGTACGTGAGTCAATTCCATCTGGTCGCCCTTGATGAAACTGGAATCGCCGGATTCAGCGATCTCAACTTTACGCAGCATCTGACGCAGGATGGTCTCGATGTGCTTGTCGTTGATCTTCACGCCTTGCAGACGGTAAACGTCCTGGATCTCGTTGACGATGTACTTGGCCAGCGCACTCACACCCAGCAGACGCAGGATGTCGTGTGGATCGCTCGGACCATCGGAGATAACTTCGCCGCGGTTTACCTGTTCGCCTTCGAACACGTTCAGGTGACGCCACTTCGGAATCAGCTCTTCGTACGGATCGCTACCGTCGTTCGGGGTGATAACCAGACGGCGCTTGCCCTTGGTCTCTTTACCGAACGCGATGGTGCCGCTGACTTCAGCCAGAATCGACGCTTCTTTCGGACGACGGGCTTCGAACAAGTCGGCAACACGCGGCAGACCACCGGTGATGTCTCGAGTTTTCGAAGTCTCTTGCGGGATACGAGCGATAACATCACCGATCGCGATCTTCGCACCATCCGCTACACCGACCAGGGCGTTGGCTGGCAGGAAGTACTGAGCGATAACGTCAGTGCCTGGCAGCAACAGATCCTTGCCGTTGTCGTCGACCATCTTCACGGCAGGACGGATGTCTTTACCGGCAGCTGGACGATCTTTGGCGTCGAGTACTTCAATGTTGGTCATACCGGTCAATTCGTCGGTCTGACGCTTGATCGTGATGCCTTCTTCCATGCCCACGTAGGTCACGGTACCTTTCATTTCGGTAACGATCGGGTGAGTGTGCGGATCCCACTTGGCCACGATGGCGCCAGCTTCGACCTTGTCACCTTCTTTAACCGAAATCACGGCACCGTACGGCAGCTTGTAACGCTCACGCTCACGACCGAAGTCATCAGCGATGGCCAGCTCACCGGAACGGGACACGGCAACCAGGTGACCATCCACTCGCTCAACATGCTTCAGGTTGTGCAGACGGACGGTACCGCCATTCTTCACCTGAACGCTGTCGGCTGCGGAGGTCCGGCTTGCCGCACCACCGATGTGGAACGTACGCATCGTCAGCTGGGTACCCGGCTCACCGATGGACTGGGCGGCGATAACGCCGACCGCTTCACCGATGTTCACCTGGTGACCACGAGCCAGATCGCGACCGTAGCACTTGGCGCAAATACCGAAACGGGTTTCGCAGCTGATCGGCGAACGCACGATCACTTCGTCGATGCTGTTCAGCTCGATGAACTCGACCCACTTCTCGTCTACCAGGGTGCCGGCAGGAACGATGACGTCCTCGGTACCTGGCTTGAATACGTCACGGGCGATAACTCGACCCAATACGCGCTCACCCAGCGGCTCTACAACGTCACCGCCTTCAATGTGCGGAGTCATCAGCAGACCGTGTTCGGTGCCGCAATCGATCTCGGTTACAACCAGATCCTGCGCCACGTCTACCAGACGACGAGTCAGATAACCCGAGTTCGCCGTTTTCAACGCGGTATCCGCCAGACCTTTACGAGCACCGTGAGTGGAGATGAAGTACTGGAGTACGCTCAAACCTTCACGGAAGTTCGCGGTAATCGGCGTTTCAATGATGGAACCGTCCGGCTTGGCCATCAGACCACGCATACCGGCCAGCTGACGAATCTGTGCTGCGGAACCCCGCGCACCCGAGTCGGCCATCATGTACATCGAGTTGAAAGACTCTTGGTCGACTTCGACGCCATGACGGTCGATGACTTTCTCTTTCGAGAGGTTGGCCATCATCGCCTTGGAAACTTCGTCGTTCGCCTTGGACCAAAGGTCGATCACTTTGTTGTACTTCTCGCCCTGGGTTACCAGGCCGGAGGCGTACTGACTTTCGATCTCTTTCACTTCGTCGGTGGCTGCACCGATGATGCGGGCTTTTTCATCCGGGATAACGAAGTCGTTAACACCGATGGAAACGCCGGAAATGGTCGAATAGGCAAAACCGGTGTACATCAACTGGTCAGCGAAGATCACGGTCTCTTTCAGACCAACCACGCGGTAGCACTGGTTGATCAGCTTGGAGATCGCCTTTTTCTTCATCGGCAGGTTGACGACGTCGTACGACAGACCTTTTGGCACAACCTGGAACAACAGCGCACGGCCGACAGTGGTGTCGACGATACGGGTGTTGGTCACGCTGCCGCCATCACGGTCGTTGACGGTTTCGTTGATCCGCACCTTGACCTTGGCGTGCAGTGCAGCTTCGCCGGCACGGAACACACGGTCAACTTCCTGCAGATCCGCGAACACACGACCTTCGCCCTTGGCGTTGATCGCTTCACGAGTCATGTAGTACAGACCCAATACAACGTCCTGCGACGGAACGATGATTGGCTCACCGTTGGCTGGCGACAGAATGTTGTTGGTCGACATCATCAACGCACGCGCTTCGAGCTGGGCTTCCAGCGTCAGCGGTACGTGCACGGCCATTTGGTCGCCGTCGAAGTCGGCGTTGTACGCGGCGCAGACCAGAGGGTGCAGCTGGATAGCCTTACCTTCGATCAGTACCGGTTCAAACGCCTGGATACCCAGACGGTGAAGGGTCGGTGCACGGTTGAGAAGAACCGGGTGTTCGCGAATCACTTCAGCGAGAACGTCCCAAACCTCTGGCAGTTCGCGCTCGACCATCTTCTTGGCAGCCTTGATGGTGGTAGCGAGACCACGCATTTCAAGCTTGCCGAAAATGAACGGCTTGAACAGCTCGAGAGCCATTTTTTTCGGCAGACCGCACTGGTGCAGACGCAGGGTCGGACCTACGGTAATTACCGAACGACCGGAGTAGTCAACACGCTTACCGAGCAAGTTCTGACGGAAACGACCCTGCTTACCCTTGATCATGTCAGCCAGGGATTTCAGAGGACGCTTGTTGGAACCGGTGATAGCGCGGCCACGACGACCGTTGTCGAGCAGTGCGTCGACGGCTTCCTGCAACATACGCTTTTCGTTGCGCACGATGATGTCCGGAGCGGACAGATCCAGCAGGCGCTTCAAACGGTTGTTACGGTTGATCACTCGACGATACAGATCGTTGAGGTCGGAAGTCGCGAAGCGACCGCCATCCAGCGGGACCAGTGGACGCAGATCTGGCGGCAGAACCGGCAGAACGGTCAGCACCATCCACTCTGGCAGGTTGCCGGAACCCTGGAAGGCTTCCATCAACTTCAGACGCTTGGACAGCTTCTTGATCTTGGTTTCGGAGTTGGTTTGCGGAATCTCTTCACGCAGACGGCCAATCTCGTGCTCCAGGTCGATAGCGTGCAGCAGTTCGCGGACAGCTTCGGCACCCATGCGGGCATCGAAATCGTCACCGAACTCTTCCAGCGCTTCGAAGTACTGCTCGTCGTTCAGCAGCTGACCTTTTTCAAGGGTGGTCATGCCTGGATCGATAACGACATAGCTCTCGAAGTAGAGAACGCGTTCGATATCACGCAGGGTCATGTCCATCAGCAAGCCGATACGGGACGGCAGCGATTTCAGGAACCAGATGTGGGCAACTGGCGAGGCCAGTTCGATGTGCGCCATGCGCTCACGACGAACTTTTGCCAGCGCGACTTCAACGCCGCACTTCTCGCAGATCACACCACGGTGCTTCAAGCGCTTGTACTTACCGCACAGGCACTCGTAATCCTTTACCGGGCCAAAGATCTTGGCGCAGAACAGGCCGTCACGCTCAGGTTTGAACGTACGGTAGTTGATGGTTTCCGGCTTTTTAACTTCACCGAACGACCACGAACGGATCATCTCAGGCGATGCCAATCCGATACGGATGGCGTCGAACTCTTCGACTTGACCCTGGTTTTTCAGCAAATTCAGTAGGTCTTTCAAGGCCTTTCCTCCTGGCGGAGCAGAGAGCGGGCAATCCTGCCCCGCTCTCGATTCGCGTCACGTGTTATTCGGTTTCCAGATCGATATCGATGCCGAGGGAACGAATTTCCTTGATCAACACGTTGAAGGACTCGGGCATGCCCGGCTCCATACGGTGATCGCCATCCACGATGTTCTTGTACATCTTGGTACGGCCGTTCACATCGTCCGACTTCACTGTGAGCATTTCTTGCAGAGTGTAAGCGGCACCGTATGCTTCCAGTGCCCAGACCTCCATCTCCCCGAAACGCTGACCACCGAACTGCGCCTTACCACCCAGCGGCTGCTGGGTAACCAGGCTGTACGAACCGGTAGAACGAGCGTGCATCTTGTCGTCTACCAAGTGGTTCAGCTTCAGCATGTACATGTAGCCAACGGTAACCGGGCGCTCGAACTTGTTGCCGGTACGGCCGTCGGTCAGCTGCATCTGGCCGCTTTCTGGCAGGTCCGCCAGTTTCAGCATGGCCTTGATTTCGCTTTCCTTGGCACCGTCGAACACTGGAGTGGCCATTGGAACGCCGCCACGCAGGTTTTGAGCCAGATCCAGGATTTCCTGGTCCGAGAAGTCATCAAGGCTTTCCTGACGACCGCCGATCTCGTTATAGATCTCGTGCAGGAACTTGCGAAGCTCGGCGACCTTGCGCTGCTCTTCAACCATGCGGTTGATCTTCTCGCCCAGACCTTTGGCCGCGAGGCCCAGGTGGGTTTCAAGGATCTGACCGACGTTCATACGCGAAGGTACGCCCAACGGGTTGAGGACGACGTCGACCGGGGTGCCATTGGCATCGTGCGGCATGTCTTCAACCGGCATGATCACGGAGACCACACCCTTGTTACCGTGACGACCGGCCATCTTGTCGCCCGGCTGGATGCGACGACGGATTGCCAGGTAAACCTTGACGATTTTCAGCACGCCTGGAGCCAGGTCATCGCCCTGCTGCAGTTTGCGCTTCTTGTCTTCGAACTTGTCGTCCAGCAGACGGCGACGATCAACGATGTAGGCCTGGGCCTTCTCGAGCTGCTCGTTCAGAGCATCTTCAGCCATGCGCAGTTTGAACCACTGGCCGTGCTCAAGACCGTCGAGAACTTCGTCGGTGATGTCCTGGCCTTTCTTCAGACCGGCGCCGCCTTCGGCTTTGTGGCCGACCAGAGCGGAGCGCAGACGTTCGAAAGTAGCACCTTCAACGATGCGGAACTCTTCGTTCAGGTCCTTGCGGATCTCGTCCAGCTGGGACTTCTCGATCGACAGGGCACGAGCATCACGCTCAACGCCGTCGCGGGTGAAGACCTGTACGTCGATGACAGTACCTTTGGTACCGGTAGGTACACGCAGGGAAGTGTCTTTAACGTCGCTGGCTTTTTCACCGAAGATCGCACGCAGCAGTTTTTCTTCCGGAGTCAGCTGGGTCTCGCCTTTCGGAGTGACCTTACCGACCAGGATGTCGCCTGCGCCAACTTCAGCACCTACGTAAACGATACCGGCTTCGTCCAGCTTGTTCAGAGCCGCTTCACCCACGTTCGGGATGTCGGCAGTGATTTCCTCTGGACCAAGCTTGGTGTCACGGGCCACACAGGTCAGTTCCTGGATGTGGATCGTGGTGAAACGGTCTTCCTGAACAACACGCTCGGACAGGCAGATGGAGTCTTCGAAGTTGAAGCCGTTCCATGCCATGAACGCGATGCGCATGTTCTGACCCAGTGCCAGTTCACCCATGTCGGTGGACGGGCCGTCGGCCATGATGTCGCTACGCTGAACCCGATCACCCTTACGCACCAGCGGACGCTGGTTGATGCAGGTGTTCTGGTTGGAGCGGGTGTACTTGGTCAGGTTGTAGATGTCGACACCGGCTTCACCGGTTTCAACTTCGTCATCGGCAACACGAACCACGATACGGCTGGCGTCGACGGAGTCGATCACGCCGCCACGACGAGCCACGACGCAAACGCCGGAGTCACGGGCTACGTTACGCTCCATGCCGGTACCTACCAGCGGCTTGTCAGCGCGCAGGGTTGGTACAGCTTGACGCTGCATGTTCGAACCCATCAACGCACGGTTGGCGTCGTCGTGCTCGAGGAACGGAATCAGCGACGCAGCAACCGAAACTACCTGCTTCGGCGATACGTCCATCAAGGTGACGTCTTCCGGCGCCTTGACGGTGAATTCGTTCAAGTGACGAACAGCTACCAGCTCATCGATCAGGACTTTCTTGTCGTTCATCGTGGCCGAGGCCTGAGCGATCACGTGATCGGCTTCTTCGATGGCGGACAGGAACACGATCTCGTCGGTGACCAGAGCGTCTTTCACCACACGGTACGGGCTCTCGAGGAAGCCGTACTGGTTGGTGCGCGCATAAGCGGCCAGGGAGTTGATCAGACCGATGTTCGGACCTTCCGGCGTTTCAATCGGGCATACACGACCGTAGTGAGTCGGGTGTACGTCACGCACTTCAAAGCCGGCACGCTCACGAGTCAGACCGCCAGGGCCGAGTGCAGAAACACGACGCTTGTGGGTGATCTCGGACAGCGGGTTGTTCTGGTCCATGAACTGGGACAGCTGGCTGGAACCGAAGAACTCCTTCACCGCCGCAGCCACTGGCTTGGCGTTGATCAGGTCTTGCGGCATCAGGCCTTCGCTTTCAGCCATCGACAGACGCTCTTTGACCGCACGCTCAACACGTACCAGGCCAACGCGGAACTGGTTCTCGGCCATTTCGCCTACGCAGCGAACACGACGGTTACCCAGGTGGTCGATGTCATCGACGATGCCTTTACCGTTACGGATGTCGACCAGGGTCTTCAGTACCGCGACGATGTCTTCCTTGCACAGCACGCCCGAACCTTCGATCTCGGTACGACCGATACGACGGTTGAACTTCATCCGGCCGACCGCAGACAGGTCATAGCGCTCAGGGCTGAAGAACAGGTTGTTGAACAGGGTCTCGGCAGCGTCCTTGGTTGGCGGCTCGCCAGGACGCATCATGCGATAGATCTCGACCAGCGCTTCCAGTTGGTTGCTGGTGGAGTCGATCTTCAGGGTGTCGGAGACGAACGGACCGCAGTCGATATCGTTGGTGTACAGAGTTTCGATGCGAACAACCTGAGCCTTGGCGATTTTGGCCAGGATCTCGGTGTTCAGCTCGGTGTTGCACTCTGCCAGGATTTCGCCGGTTGCCGGGTGCACGATGACCTTGGCGGTTGTACGACCCAGGACGTAGTCCAGAGGCACATCCAGCTCTTTGATCCCGGCTTTTTCCAGCTGGTTGATGTGGCGAGCGGTGATACGACGACCCTGCTCGACAATAACCTTGCCTTTGTCATCCTGAATATCGAGGACAGCGATTTCACCGCGCAGGCGCTGAGGCACCAGCTCCAGGCTCAGGGTCTCGCCCTTCACGTGGAATACGTTGGTGGTATAGAACGCGTCCAGCACTTCTTCAGTGGTATAGCCCAGCGCGCGCAGCAGTACCGAGGCAGGCAGCTTGCGACGACGGTCGATACGCACGAATACGCAGTCTTTCGGGTCGAACTCGAAGTCCAGCCACGAACCGCGGTAAGGGATGATGCGCGCGGAGTACAGCAGTTTACCGGAGCTGTGCGTCTTGCCACGGTCGTGGTCGAAGAACACGCCCGGGGAACGGTGCAGCTGGGAAACGATTACACGCTCGGTACCGTTGATTACGAAGGTACCGTTCTCAGTCATCAGGGGGATTTCACCCATGTAGACTTCTTGCTCTTTGATGTCCTTGATCGCTTTGTTCGACGACTCTTTGTCGAAAATGATCAGGCGCACTTTTACCCGCAAAGGTACGGCGTAAGTTACACCGCGCAATACGCATTCTTTGACATCAAATGCCGGTTCGCCCAGGCGATAACCGACGTACTCCAGCGCAGCATTGCCGGAGTAGCTGATGATCGGGAAAACGGATTTGAAGGCCGCATGCAGGCCCACGTCGCGGAACTGATCTTTAGTCGCTCCCGCTTGCAAGAATTCACGATACGAATCCAGCTGGATGGCCAGGAGGTACGGCACATCCATGACGTCCGGCAACTTGCTAAAGTCCTTGCGGATACGTTTTTTCTCAGTATATGAGTAAGCCATCAGCGTTCCCCAGCTTGGTCACCTGCTTGTTTGGCCCCTCCCGACGGGAGCAGCCAGAAAATCGTGCAAACCCCATGGTTTGCGCCACCGCATCGGGTGGTTACAGCACGTTATCAGCACCGACCCAGTCGGCTGCCAATAACGGAAAAAGGCCGGTGGCAAGAGCCACCAGCCATCAGCCTGTCGCTTAACGCTCGGGCTGGAGGAGCAAAGTCGATGCTTACTTCAGCTCGACTTTAGCGCCTGCTTCTTCCAGAGCTGCTTTGGCTTTGTCAGCTGCGTCTTTGGCAACAGCTTCCAGAACCATGGCAGGTGCGCCGTCAACTACAGCCTTGGCTTCTTTCAAGCCCAGACCGGTCAGTTCACGTACAGCCTTGATCACGTTAACTTTCTTCTCGCCAGCTTCGGTCAGCATGACGTTGAATTCGGTTTGCTCTTCAGCAACGGCAGCAGCAACAGCTGGACCAGCCGATGCAGCAGCAGCGGTAACGCCGAATTTTTCTTCGAAAGCTTTGATCAGCTCAACAACTTCCATTACGGACATGTTGCCAACTGCTTCAAGGATATCGTTCTGAGAGATAGACATGAATCTAATTCCTGATATTGGGGACGGCCTACGCGACCATCGAAAAAAACAAAAAACGCGAGAAGTTGACGAGCCTTAGGCCGCAGCAGCTTCTTTCTGGTCGCGAATTGCCGCCAGAGTACGAGCCAACTTGCTGGTAGCGCCTTGAATCACGCTCATCAGCTGAGAAATTGCTTCGTCACGGGTCGGCAGAGTTGCCAGTACGTCGATTTGGTTAGCTGCGAGGAACTTGCCCTCGAACGCAGCTGCCTTGATCTCGAACTTGTCCTGACCCTTTGCAAATTCCTTGAAGATCCGGGCAGCAGCGCCTGGATGTTCTTTGGAGAACGCAATCAGGGTAGGGCCAGTGAACACGTCGTTGAGGACACTGAATTCAGTGTCAGCAACAGCGCGCTTGAGCAGGGTGTTACGTACAACACGTACGTAAACGCCAGCTTCACGAGCCTCTTTACGGAGTCCGGTCATCGCGCCTACTGTTACGCCACGGGCATCAGCCACGACAGCGGACAGAGCGACTTTGGCAGCCTCGTTGACTTCAGCGACGATGGCCTTCTTGTCTTCGAGTTTAATTGCCACGGGTTTAACTCCTGCTTGTTACCGTTTCATCTGGTCGAAACCGGATGTCGTTTTGGTGTCTGATTCGGTAAGGAACCGGGAGCACCATCTGCGTAGGCTTGTGGTTTAAGACTTGCGTCGCCTACGGTCTTGGATAGCCCCCGCCAGGCAGGGACCCCAATTTTTCAATTGGCGCAATCGCTTGCACCAATCTGTGTCTTACGCGTCGAGCGAGCTTTGGTCGATGACCAGACCTGGGCCCATAGTGGTGCTCAGGGTAACGCGCTTGACGTAAATGCCTTTCGAGGAAGCTGGCTTGATACGCTTCAGATCAGCGATCAGGGCTTCAACGTTTTCCTTCAGCTTGACGGCGTCGAAGCCAATCTTGCCAACGGAAGTGTGGATGATGCCGTTTTTGTCGGTGCGATAACGAACCTGACCAGCCTTGGCGTTTTTAACCGCGGTAGCTACGTCTGGGGTTACGGTGCCGACTTTAGGGTTAGGCATCAGGCCACGTGGACCGAGGATCTGCCCCAACTGACCTACAACGCGCATTGCATCCGGGGATGCGATCACTACGTCATAGTTCAGGTCGCCGCCTTTCATTTCGGCAGCCAGGTCGTCCATGCCTACGCGGTCAGCGCCGGCAGCCAGAGCGGCTTCAGCAGCTGGACCCTGGGTGAACACAGCAACGCGAACGGTCTTGCCAGTGCCGTGTGGCAGCACAGTAGCGCTACGAACGACCTGGTCGGATTTACGCGGGTCAACACCCAGGTTTACAGCTACGTCGAACGACTCGCTGAACTTGACAGTCGACAGCTCGGCCAGCAGGGCAGCAGCGTCTACAAAGTTGTAGGCCTTGCCTGCTTCGATTTTGCCGGCGATAGCCTTTTGACGCTTGGTCAGCTTAGCCATTACACACCCTCCACGTTAAGGCCCATGCTACGAGCAGAACCGGCGATGGTACGCACGGCTGCTTCCATATCAGCTGCAGTCAGATCCGCGTTTTTGGTTTTCGCGATTTCTTCCAGCTGAGCACGGGTCACGGTGCCAACCTTAACGGTGTTCGGACGAGCGGAACCGCTGGTCAGACCGGCCGCCTTCTTCAGCAGAACCGAAGCAGGGGTGGATTTGGTTTCGAAAGTGAAGCTACGGTCGCTGTAGACAGTGATGATCACTGGAGTCGGCAGACCTGGCTCAAGACCCTGAGTACGGGCGTTGAAAGCCTTGCAGAATTCCATGATGTTCACGCCGTGCTGACCCAGAGCAGGACCAACAGGTGGGCTTGGGTTAGCCTGAGCGGCCTTCACTTGCAGCTTGATGTAAGCGGTAATCTTCTTGGCCATGAGGCACTCCAATTACGGGTTCGAACGCCTCGAGAGGCTCCCCGGTTACTTGCGCGTTTATCCCAGTGACGACAAAACCCCACAGCCTACGGCTGCGGGGTTGGGATTTTTGTTCAACTAGACCTTTTCGACCTGGCTGAACTCGAGCTCCACCGGAGTAGAGCGACCGAAAATGAGCACTGCGACCTGAATCCGGCTCTTTTCGTAGTTAACTTCTTCAACAACACCGGTAAAGTCCGCAAACGGACCGTCGTTGACGCGCACCGACTCACCCGGCTCGAACAACGTCTTCGGCTTCGGCTTGTCGCTACCATCGGCAACGCGACGCAGAATGGCTTCTGCTTCTTTATCGGTGATTGGCGCAGGCTTATCAGCAGTACCGCCGATGAAACCCATCACCCGAGGAGTATCCTTGACCAAGTGCCAAGTACCCTCGTTCATATCCATCTGCACCAGCACATAGCCAGGGAAGAATTTGCGTTCGCTTTTGCGCTTCTGGCCATTGCGCATTTCAACCACTTCTTCAGTGGGAACCAGAATCTCGCCGAAGCCATCTTCCATACCGGCCAGCTTTACGCGCTCGATCAGCGAGCGCATTACATGCTTCTCGTAACCGGAGTAAGCATGCACAACATACCAACGCTTAGCCACGGGACACCCTTAGCCGACGATCAAGGAAACAAGCCAGCCGAGCAGGGAATCAAGCCCCCACAACAGCAACGCCATAACCAGGACAACAGCCACAACGATCAACGTGGTCTGCGTGGTTTCTTGGCGAGTTGGCCAAACGACTTTACGAATTTCGGTGCGCGCTTCCTTAACCAGCACAAAGAAAGACTTGCCCTTGACCGTCTGCAGGCCTACAAAGGCAGCTACAGCAGCAATAGCAAGCAATGCGAGTACGCGGTACAGGATCGGCGAAGCAGAAAAGTACTGATTGCCAACAACGCCAACAACCACCAGAGCGACTACTACAAGCCACTTGAGGAGATCGAAACGAGAGCCTTGAGCTTCAGCTTTAGGAGTCATCTATGAAGATCCTGTGAAAAGAAAGCCAGACACACCGAGTGAATCTGGCAGGTCAGGAGGGAATCGAACCCCCAACCTACGGTTTTGGAGACCGTCGCTCTGCCAATTGAGCTACTGACCTAAAACAAAATCAGGCCGACCATTATGCCGACCCGAAAAAGACTTTACAACACTTACCAGGCAATCCTGATTGCAACACCGGCATTCTCGACACCGGCAACCTTCAGAAACACAATCAGGCGCAACCACTACCACCTAAAACAAAGGCAGATATTTTCATATCTGCCTTGTTATATGGAGCTCTTGAGCGGATTTGAACCGCTGACCTCACCCTTACCAAGGGTGTGCTCTACCAACTGAGCTACAAGAGCGTAACACTGTGCAAAATCTGTAAACTTGGAGCGGGTAGCGGGAATCGAACCCGCATCATCAGCTTGGAAGGCTGAGGTTCTACCACTAAACTATACCCGCGAGGCTTACAGCTCTCGCTAAAAATGGTGGAGGGGGAAGGATTCGAACCTTCGAAGTCGTAGACGTCAGATTTACAGTCTGATCCCTTTGGCCGCTCGGGAACCCCTCCTAAGCGAGCCGGCATTCTACATCATGCCAGCCTTCTGTCAAGCATTTTTCTCATTAAAAACCTGAGCTTAGCTGCGTTGACCTCGCTTCACACCGTTAACCGTTTCCGGTGTTCGCTGTGGAGCGGGCGCCATTCTATGCAAACTATTCGATGGGTGCAACCCCCTCGCACGGCATTATTTTATGTTTTAACTCATTGAATTCTTTAGAAAGGTTTATCAGCTGCAAATCGTCCAGCCAACGCCGGCTTTCCGGCGCGATACGCACCCAATACCCTGCCCCTTCGGTCGCAGCTTTCGGCAGGGACTGATACTTGACCTCCATCCCGCTCAAACGACGCTCAACCGCCTGCGCGGCCTCCTGGCGCGTATAGCCGCCCAGATAAAGGCAGCCATTGTCTGTCGAGACAGCTTTACCCTTGTCTTTGGATACATCACTTGCTTCGCTCAGCAAGCGGATATCCTGTTGAGACCCGCGATACAGACTCAAAGGCGTGACATCCTTCGCGCGCAGAGGAGCCTCTTGTTGATGCCATATGTAGTAGAAGCCATTGAGGACAAGCAGCAGCAGAAACAACCAACGCATAAAAACCTCAGGACAAGGGACAGGCCATGGCCAATCCGACAAACACCAAGTCCGGAACAACCCTGGCCTGAGGCACGGCCTCAGTAACCAGGCTCGCATCCCCCCCGGTGAGGAATACGACAAAGTCCTCACCCCAATAGCTGCGCGCCAACTCGAGCTGAGTCATTACGAAGCCGCGCAACATCAACAGACAGCCACGCTCTACAGCCTCGACAGTCGCGCGCCCCGGGACAAGACTTTCCAGAGCCTGCTCGGCCGCCAGATCCCCATAACGAATTTTGCGAGTGTGGGTGCGCAATTGGTTTCGCATCAACGGCATCCCCGGACAGATGAAACCACCCAGGTGCTCTCCATCCGCCGCAATAAAGTCAGCAGTCACCGCCGTACCGAAGTCGAGCACCAGGCACGCACCCGAAGCCAGATGAAAGCCTCCGAGCATTGCAAGCCACCGATCCAGCCCCAGCCGCTCAAACTCCTCATAACCATTGCGCACACCTGACATTTCGCGCGCTGGCGTTGCGCACACAACCGGCACATCAAAGGTATCCCTGAGCAAAGACGTAAGCGCAGCGGTTTCCTCCGCGGTCCTGACGCTCACCAGCCGGCAAAACGTGAGGGTAAGCCCTTTGAGCCCCCCCAACCCCTCCAGCAATGCGAGATTGGAATCGACGACTCCCTCACCAAGCACCTGCCCGGCATCAACGGCAAGCACACGCCACTTGATGAAACTATTCCCACAATCGAGCTCAAGAATCATCACGCAACCTCAGGCTCAACTCACCACCACTGAAGACTTTCTCCACACCATCCACCTTCAGGCGCAAGGCGCCTTGGCCATCGATACCAAGTACCTCACCATCAATTTGATTGACACCGGCAATCAACGACACGCTTCGCCCCTGCCACAGATGATTTTGCTCCCACTCCGACTGGATGGCCAAAAAACCACCCGCCTGGTGACGAGCCAGGTATCGCTGCAGCATCTCCCCCAACACCGCGACCAATTGGTTGCGATCAAACAATTTGCCTGACTCGAGCCGCAGGGATGTCCATTGCTGGTCCACTTCGTCAGCGGACTGCATGTTCACATTGATTCCCACTCCCAGGACCACGTGACACACATCTGCAGGATCACCAACCAACTCGAGCAGTATCCCCGCGATTTTTTTCTGACCTACAAGGACATCGTTAGGCCATTTCAATCCAGCGGCTGCAATACCGAGTTCACGCAACGTCTGCAAGACAGCGAGCCCAACGACGAGACTCAAGCCCTCCAACTGACGCATCCCACCATCAATGCGTAGCACCAGGCTGTAATAGACGTTTTCTGCGAATGGACTAACCCACTTGCGACCACGTCGCCCACGCCCGGCTGTCTGCCGCTCCGAAAGCACCACAAACGGCGCCGCTTGCCCACGCTCAATAGCGCGCAGCGCCTCGGCATTAGTGGAGTCGATTGAATCGTAAACCCGGACGGGCCAGTTGCAAGAAAGCGCCTGAGCGCTTATCTCGGCAGGATCGAGCAGCGCCAATGGCGCGGACAATTGATAGCCGCGTCCACGAACCTTATGAATAGACAAACCCAGCTCAGCTTCCAAATGCTGAAGCTGCTTCCACACAGCACTACGGCTGACGCCCAGGGCAGCACCCAATGCTTGACCCGAATGGAATCGGCCATCTTTAAGAAGCTTTAACAACGTCAGCATGCAGGTCTCGCCTCACAATGAGGCCCGCATGATAGCCACGCACCGAGCGATTGCATAGAAATCCAGTAGCCGTGACTTTCCCGCGGACAAAAACAAAACCCCTACCTGCATACGCAGATAGGGGTTTCGGAATTTAATCTTGACGATGACCTACTCTCACATGGGGAAACCCCACACTACCATCGGCGATGCATCGTTTCACT
>NZ_JAHUWM010000018.1:0-62369 GCF_019218985.1 Pseudomonas sp. PDM30 | reverse complement strand
AGAAGCAGCCCTTCATGATCGGCTGCTAATCGCTTGGTGGCTTGGGATGTATTCTGCCCCTCGTGATAGGCATCAATTGGCCAAAAGTTGACGATTGAGAACCGGGCGTGCTCGACCAGAAGCTATTACGACGAGGCGAATATTTTTAGCCCTCATGCTCCTTTATGGACATCTTCCACCGAATGGGCATATCGCTTCGTGGCCTCCATAACCAAGCCCTTTCGCTCGTCACGATTGATGAAACCTTTGATTGAATAGTCCTCGGCAAGCCGAAGTAATTCTTCGTATTGCTCTTGAGCAGTCGCTCGAATTTCGGGCATAGCCAGCATTGATTGCCATGTCTCAAGCGCTTGCGCTTTTCGGTCTTCGTACATGATTACGACTCCCAAAGCCCTTGTTGCGATAGAGCCATGCGAGCAGCGGAATGTTCACCAAGGACGACGTGTGGCATTTCCCAGTCAGAAAGATTGATGATGACACCCACGAACAACATACAGACCGGCGTGCCATAGCCAGGTCTTTCGGTTGCGCAAATGGGACCTAAGACGGGACGCCCATTCATCAACGCAAAGCATAATGAGGTGAACGTCCACGACAAAAAAATGGACATAACGTTGAGGGATTAACGCACAAGTTATGCAAATCCCAGGAACGACAGGACAACCGCGACCACCACTACTAATCCGACAATGTAGATGATGCTGTTCATGATTTTCACCTCTCAACCTGAATGAAATTGCGCGGCGAAGGTGTGCTTTTGTTATCACTAAACCTTGCCCGCTGTTCAATCGACAACAACGAAGCTCAATTTGCTCCTGTGCAAACTTCTCTGAGTGACGAGGTGGCAAAAGATGCGACAGGTGGGTAAATGCTCGAAGCAAAGACGCTGAGCTTGCCCACTACACCGTCCTGAGCGAAACGTTCAGAGAATCCGACATTCAAATTCCGGTTTACCCGCACCTTGAGCTTTTGCTTGAACCTGGGCTTCGACCGGTTGAATCCACAGCAAAAAGCAGCCACTCACGAACGACTACTTCCGACCCAATATAGCCTGTCAGTAATCTTGGAGGTTCCTTCCTTTGACAGGTTCATCTGCCCACCCCGGCTGCCGCTCGAACGCCTCGAACAGCTCGAAAATGGTCGACTTGACCTTCTGCACGGCATTGCTCTCTACAACCGTGTCATGCCAGCACAGCGAAAGATCCCGCTTGAACAGTCGATGATCGATCCTGGCCAGCTTGAGCCTGTGTTGCACAAGCTCAACATGGGCTGCGGCCCACGGCAGGATCGTGACACCGAGCTGCGCCTTGACGGCTGAGAACAACAGGTCGGTGGAATTGGCTTCGAATTCAACCTCGCATTTGAGGCCGGCCTCCTGCAGTGCAAATTCGACCCGACTGCGAATGGTGTTCGGAGCACAGGGCAGCACCAGCGGCATCTTCGCCAATGCCTCAATCGACACCGGTTCATCCGATAATGAAAATTCCGGCCACGCCACCAAGTACAGCGTTTCGGTTAAAAGCCGCCGGAAAGCCATGCCCCGGGTTTCGACCACATCGACATTCACCGCCAGTGCCACTCGCCCTACCGTGATCAGACGTCCGAGTTCGGCGCTCGGAGAATCAATCAATTCCAACTTGATACCCGGATATCGGCTGCGAATCGTGCGTGCGAGCGGAATTGCCAGCATGCGCGCCGTACTCGACGGCATGCCGACCGAGACTTTGCCTTGCGGGAATTCGGCGTCCTGGCGCA
This sequence comes from Pseudomonas sp. PDM30, assembly GCF_019218985.1. NCBI lineage: Bacteria > Pseudomonadati > Pseudomonadota > Gammaproteobacteria > Pseudomonadales > Pseudomonadaceae > Pseudomonas > Pseudomonas sp. PDM30. Next base: position 60,614 of record NZ_JAHUWM010000018.1, on the reverse strand, counting down.
GCAGTTCGTGGGTGCCGTCGGCCTGGCGCAGCAGTTCGATAGCATGCCGATAAAGCGTTTGCCCAGCCGCCGTGGGAACAACGCCATGCACGCTGCGCTCGAGCAGTTGCATGCCCATGTCCTGTTCCAGGTTGCGCATCTGCTGGCTGATGGCTGGCTGCGCGATATGCAGCGTTTCACTGGCGCGGGTGATGTTCCCGCACTCGACCACCTTGATGAAATACCGCAACTGGCGCAGGTCCATGTGTACCTCCCAAGCCATATGATTTTCCGATGACTGTAGAGAAATATCATATTTGAAGGTTATGAGATACGGCGCCTAGACTCGTCTCACAACACGAAGCGCTAACGGTCGTCACAGGCGAATGGCGCTTCAAAGGCCTTAGTGCAATGACCGGTATTCAACCCTTCAATGGAGAACCCTATGCAAGCTATGCAAGGCGTGAAAATCGTCGACCTGAGTCGCGCACTGTCCGGGCCGTTCTGCACCATGGTGCTGGCAGACCTCGGTGCCGATGTGATCAAGATCGAGCCCGGCCCGACTGGTGATATGAGCCGCACCTGGGGGCCCTTCGACCGTGGCGTGAGCACCTACTACTTATCGTGTAACCGCAACAAGCGCGGCATGTGCATTGACTTGCGCACCCCCGAAGGGTTGACCACCATCCAGCAGTTGATCGATGACGCCGACGTCGTCATCGAGAACTTCAAACCTGGCACGCTGGAAAGCATGGGCCTCGGTTATGAGGTGCTCAGCGCCCGCAATCCGCGACTGGTATTGGGCAGCATTAACGCCTTTGGCGCCGACGGGCCGATGAGCAGTTGGCCCGGCTTCGACCAGATCGCCCAAGGCTACTCGGGGCTGATGAGCCTGACCGGTTTCGTCGATGGCGACCCGACACGCACCGGCACCGCCATCGGCGATTTGACTTCGGGCATGTGGCTGGTGACAGCGGTGCTGGCTGCGCTGCTCGAGCGCGAGCGCACCGGGCGTGGCCAACATGTCAGCACGTCGCTGCTGGCCAGTCTGGTCGGGTTGCTGAGTGTGCACGGCCAACGCTACCTCAGCCTGGGGGATGTGCCGCGCCGCACCGGTAACGCCCATTCGGTGATTGCACCTTACGGCGTGTTCCAGACAAAGGATGGCCCGCTCAATCTGGCGCCGATCACCTCGGCCATGTGGGGGCGTTTGTGCATACTGCTCGATTTGCCCGAGCTGCCGGATGATTCGCGCTTCGCCACCAATGAAGCGAGGGTCGAACGTCGTGACGAATTGAGAGAGATTCTGGAAAGTCGTTTGAAAACCCGCAGCAAACGCGAGTGGACCTCGCTGTTCGTCGACGCAGGATTACCCGCCGGCCCGATCAACACACTCGATGAGGTCTTCGACGACCCGCAGGTGCTGCACAGCCAACTGACCGAGACACTCACGCACCCGACCCTTGGTGCACTGCGTCAGGTAGTGACCCCGGTGTTCTGCGCCAATGACAGCGTTGTCAGCCGCCCACCGCCGCTGCTTGGCGAACACACCGTCGAAGTATTGCGCGAAGCCGGTTTCGACGCTGCATCAATCAACGCACTGCTCGCCGCTAAAATAGTGTTCCAGAACTCCGATGACATGACCGGCGCGCAATCGACAGGAGCCGCACAATGAATTCAGCCTCTTCCACAACAGTGACCGTCAACCGGGTCGATGAACGCATCGCGCGGCTGGTCTTCAGCAACCCCACACACCGCAATGCACTCAGCGCGCAACTGCTGACGGCGCTCGACGAAAGTCTCATCGCACTGGCGTCACAACGCATCCCGGTGGTGATCCTCGGCAGCGAAATCGGCCAATCCGTGTGGAGTGCCGGCCACGATATCCGCGAACTGCAACACGACCGCGACCCGATTGCCTATGGCAAACCGCTCGAACAGGTATTGCGCCGCATCCGCGCCTATCCCGGCGTGGTGGTTGCCCTGGTGTCCGGCTCGGTGTGGGGCGGCGCGGTGGATCTGGTAATGAGCTGCGACATGGTCGTCGCGGACCGCAGCGCAAGCTTTGCCATGACTCCGGTGAACATTGGATTGCCCTACACCACCAGTGGATTGCTGCGCTTCTTCAACAATTTGCCGATTCATGTGTTGAAGGAAATGTTTTTCACTGCACAAAAGCTCGATGCTGTGCGGGCGGAACGGTTTGGTCTGGTCAACCGACTGGTCGACACTGATGTGCTGGAAGCGACCGCGCTGGAGCTGGCACACGGCATCGCCTGCAAAGCGCCGCTAGCCGTTGCGGCGGTCAAGGAACAGCTGCGTATCCTCGAAGACTTGCAACCGATTCCGGTGCAGGCGATGGAGCAGATTGCCGAACTGCGCCGACAAGCCTGCGAAAGCGCTGACTTTGGCGAAGGACTGGCAGCCTTTGCCGAGCGCCGGCCAGCAGCATTTAATGGCAATTAGCACGACAGCGTTGAAAGCTTCTGTGTTTGTACGACCGACTTCGCAGGCAAGCCACGCTTCCTCGTTTCGTCACGCTCGGCCCGACGCGAGTCGATTGCTAAACATCCCGAAACAATAACAACAAGGACGGTACCTGCGGGACCGTCCGAATGCGGGGAGTCAGATTGAAATGAATAATGAAATTCTGTCGATTTTAGTGCTAGTGGTCATTTTCGGCATCGCCAGCGTGTTGCCCATCAATATGGGCGCGCTGGCGTTCGCGGCGGTCTTTATCGTCGGTTCGGTGATAATGGACATGACACCGGCGACCATCTTCGCCGGCTTTCCCAGTGACCTGTTCCTGACTTTGGTCGGTGTCACCTATTTATTCGGCATCGCCCAGAACAACGGCACCATCGATTGGCTGATCGAACGGGCAGTGTTGATGGTGCGTGGCCATGTCGCCTGGATACCCTGGGTGATGTTCGTGGTGGCGGCGCTGCTCACCGGTTTCGGTGCGCTGAGCCCTGCGGTGGCAGCCATCCTCGCGCCTATTGCTCTCAACTTCGCCGTGCAGTACCGCATCAACCCCGTGCTCATGGGACTGATGGTGATTCACGGCGCTCAAGGCGGCAGTTTCTCCCCTGTGAGTATTTTCGGTGGCATAACCAATCAGATCGTTGCGTCCTCCGGGCTGCCTTATGCACCGTTCACTCTGTTCATCGCCAGCCTGCTGTTCAATCTGGGGATTGCCATGGTGGTATTCGTAGTCTTCGGTGGTTTACGTAGCGCTCGCGTGTCAATGGTGGTGGTCCCGTCCGGTCCCGAATTGCATGCTGCCGGTGCATCGCTGGCCATTCTTGGCCACGGTGGTACGCCGGCGTCCCCTGCTTATCATCGTACTGACCTGACGGGTGCCGGTGCGCCGCTACATACCCTCAGCGGCCTGGACGGGGCCAAGCTGTCGACGCTGGTCGGGCTGTTGGCCCTGGCGATCTCGGCATTAGTGTTCAAGTTCAATATCGGGTTGGTGGCCATGACGGTCGCGGTAGTCCTGGCCATGTTCGCGCCCAAGGCGCAGAAGGCGGCCATCGACAAGGTCAGTTGGTCGACTGTTCTGCTGATTACCGGGATCATCACTTACATCGGAGTGATGCAGACCATCGGTACCATCGACTATGTCGCCCATGGCATCTCCGGCTTGGGTGAGCCGCTGCTGGTCGCTTTGCTGCTGTGCTTCACGGCCGCAATTATCTCGTCCTTCGCTTCGTCCACGGCGTTGCTAGGGGTGATCATTCCCCTGGCCGTGCCATTCTTGAGCCAGGGCCACATCAGTGCGGTCGGCGTGGTCGCGGCTATCGCCATTTCCACCACCATCGTCGACACCAGCCCGTTCTCCACCAATGGTGCGCTGGTGGTTGCCAATACCCCCCCGCTGGAACGAGAAAAAGTGTTGCGCAGTCTGCTGATCTATAGCGCGGTGGTTGCCCTGGTGGGACCCTGTGTTGCCTGGTTGACCCTGGTGGTGCCCGGGGTGCTCTGAGCTTTCGGGTCAGGCCCTGATCAGCCTGATGGACTCAATTTTTCCGTCACCGGCCACGAGGGGTAAATTCCTGCACGATTTTCGGAAGGGAAGAATCGAAGCCATAAGTGCAGAACCTGCCCGCCCGCAAAAATGAGCCTTTTGAAATGGAAGTCATCTCATGTTCGAACGTAACAAACTGGTTCCGGAGTTAATGGTAAGCAACCTGGATAGCAGCCTGGCTTTTTGGGTTTATTGCCTGGAGTTCAAAGTAGCTTATCAACGCCCGGAAGATGGATTTGCATACCTTGATTTGAATGGTGCTCAAGTAATGCTTGAGCAGGTTGATTCGGACGCGGGTCAATGGCTGACTGCGCCGTTGACTAAGCCGTTTGGAAGAGGCATCAACCTACAGATTGATGTTGAGGCTGTCGCACCCATCATCCAAAAACTTGATCAGGTTGGATTTCCTCTCTATCGAGAATGCAAAGACACCTGGTATCGGGCGGACAATGTAGAAGTAGGCCAGCGCGAATTCATCGTCCAGGATCCCGACGGTTATCTCGTAAGGTTGGTAGAGCGGTTGGGTGAGAGACCGGCTTGCTCAATCTGAATCTGAGCCAAGCCGACCGTCAGCTTTGTGTTGTGGACTCAACCGGTCGGTAGCTGCCCATCGCGTCAGGCAGCTATCGGCCAGTCGGCGCCCCTCCCCCTGCTGCGTACCCTTCACACTCACGCCTGATCCATAGCCTCTTCTACCACGCCCTTATCCTCCCCCAGGAACCCGCCGCTTTGATGCTGCCAAAGCCGCGCATAGACGCCATTCTTCCCGAGCAATTCGGTGTGGGTGCCCTGTTCGATGATGCGTCCGTCATCCATGACGATGAGCCGATCCATGGCTGCAATCGTGGACAGCCGATGGGCGATGGCGATCACAGTCTTGCCCTGCATCATTTCATCGAGGCTTTCCTGAATGGCCACTTCGACTTCCGAGTCCAGCGCGCTGGTGGCCTCGTCAAGAAGCAGGATCGGGGCGTTCTTGAGCATCACCCGGGCAATCGCGACGCGTTGGCGCTGGCCGCCCGACAGCTTGATGCCGCGCTCCCCCACAAGGGTGTCGTAGCCGGTATGGCCTTGCCGGTCGCTCAATTGGCTTATGAATTCATCGGCCTGGGCATTGGCCGCGGCGCTGCGGATTTGCGCGTCGGTCGCATCGGGACGGCCGTAGGCGATGTTGTCGCGAATGGAACGGTGCAGCAGAGAGGTATCCTGCGTGACCATACCGATGCAGCCGCGCAGGCTGTCTTGCGTCACTTGTGCGATGTTTTGGCCGTCGATGCGAATCTCCCCGCTGTCGACGTCATAGAAACGCAGCAGCAAGTTGATAAGCGTGGATTTGCCGGCGCCAGAGCGGCCAACCAAGCCGATTTTTTCGCCCGGGCGGATGCTCAGGCTCAGGCCATCGAGCACCTGGCGTTCACCATTGTAATTGAAGCTCACCTTATCGAAGGTTACCGCGCCGCCGGAGGTCACCAGCACGCCGGCACCCGGCGCGTCCTGCACCTTGGTGCCCTGGGTCAGCGTTGCCATGCCATCCTGCACGGTGCCGATGCTCTCGAACAGCGAGGTCATTTGCCACATGATCCAGTTCGACATGCCATTGATACGCAACGCCATGGCGGTGATTGCCGCCACGGCACCTGCGCCGACCTCACCCTGGTGCCATAGCCACAGGGCATAACCACCCGCTGCCATGATCAACGCCACCACCAATGCCTGGTTGACGATTTCGAACTGGCTTACCAGGCGCATCTGGCGAAAGCCGGTGTGCTTGAAATCCTCCATCGCTGCGCGCGCGAAGTGCGCTTCACGATTGGAGTGGGAGAACAGTTTCACCGTAGTGATGTTCGTGTAGGCGTCCGAGATACGCCCGGTCATCATCGACCGCGCATTAGCCTGTTCCTGCCCGACTTTCCCCAGACGGGGCACGAAGTACAGCATGGCCAGGCCGAACAACACGACCCAGGCAACAAAAGGCAGCATCAGTTTCAGAGCGAAGCCGCCGGCCAGGGCGATGATCGCAATGAAATACACCCCGATCCCGGGCACGATCTCGATCAGGGTGAACAGCACATCACGCACCGCCAGCGCAGTCTGCATCACCTTGGTAGTGACTCGGCCGGAAAACTCATCGGAAAAAAACGAAAGGCTTTGTCGCAGCATCAGGCGATGGAAGTCCCAGCGCAGCCGCAACGGCAAGTTAATCGCCAATATCTGGTGCTGCACCATGGTGCGCAATGCCACCAGCCCGACACTGGTCACCATTACGATGCCCATGCCCCACAACACGCGACTTTCCTGCGCAGCCGCTTCACCGCCTGCCTGCCAGGTCGAGAGCAGGTCCACGACCTGCCCGAGGAAGGAAAACAGCCAGGCTTCGTAAATCGACACACCGGCACTTAGTAGCGCAAGTGCAAGGATGTAACCGCGGGCGCCCCGCGTACAGGCCCACAGAAAGCGAGCCAGGCCATCGGGTGGCGGTGGTACCTCGTCAGGAGGAAAGGGGTCGAGCCTTCGTTCAAACGCACGAAGCATGGTGTTCTCCAAAACGATCAAGTTGAGGGGATTCTGCCATTGAACGGTTGCTTTGAGGGTTTTGCGAAGTTGAGGTGTGGCGCTGTTGGCAGGTCGCTCCCAGGATTGGGTTGCCGGGTGCGGGCTATCAAACGTTGCCAGAGACCCGCTCGGCAGGGATAAATTGGCCGGTATCGAAGGGAACTGGTCAAGACCGGACGTTCATCCAAGGAGCGCTTTCGGCCGACTCTGTTGAAAAAGTCGACCATGGTTTCCGCAGCAGAAAACAACCGGGCCTCGCGCTCAGGACAATTCAATGGGACCGAACATATTCTGCAGGTGACGTGACGAACTGGATCAAAACTCGGGTTGAAGCTATACCGAAAGGGTTCAGAGTGGGGATGGACCACACGCTCGATTAGCGTCTGAGGAGAACTTCGCGGTGTCGAATCAGCTGGTCATACGCAACATGACCCGTCCCGAGCTGGACGAGCTCGTCGATTGGGCTGCCCGTGAGGGTTGGAATCCCGGTCTCCACGATGCCGAGCTGTTCTGGGCGACGGACCCTGCCGCCTTCATCGCGGCGTCCCGGGGCGGCGAATTGATCGGCGGCGGTGCCATCACCTCCTACGATGGCGAATTCGGTTTCATGGGCTTTTTCATCGTCCGGCCTGAATATCGCGGTCAAGGTCTGGGCAATACCCTCTGGCACGCACGCCGCGAGCGACTCCTCGCCCGCCTGCGCCCAGGCGCGAGCATCGGCATGGACGGCGTCTTCGCGATGCAGGACTACTACGCCAAGGGCGGTTTCGTCTTCTCCCATCGCAACATGCGTTTTCGTGCCGAGATCACCGAACGCCTGGCGACCTCGCAAGTAGACGACCAGGACATCGTCCCGCTGGCCACTTTCCCGCTCGATCAGGTTGTCGATTACGACCGCACCTGCTTCCCCGCCGCGCGCGCAACCTTCCTGAGCGGATGGATAGCCCAAGCCGATGCACTCGCCGTGGGTTGCCGGCGCGAGGGCAGGCTAAGCGGCTATGGCGTAATCAGGCGCTGCCGGGAAGGCTGCAAGATCGGCCCCTTGTTCGCCGATGACGCCCTGGCAGCCAATGCCCTCTACGCGCGCCTGGCGGAATTTGCGCAGGGTGGCCCGCTGTTTCTCGATGCCCCGCAGAACAACCCCGCCGCGATGGCGCTCGTGCACCAACAGGGCATGATCGAAGTTTTCGGCTGCGCACGCATGTACCTCGGCCCTCCTCCGGCGATCGCGCACGAACGTGTGTTCGGCGTCACGACTTTCGAGCTGGGCTGATGTCCGCTCGCGACCTCATCGGTTATGGCGGCTGCCCACCCCACCCGCGATGGCCCGGTGAGGCGCGCGTCGCGGTCCAGTTCGTACTCAACATCGAAGAGGGCGCGGAGTCATGCATCCTCAATGGCGATGCACAGTCGGAGGCCTGGCTTCACGAGCTACCGGGCCGTCCGCCGCGTGTGGGGGAACCGGACTTGAGCGTAGAGGGCATGTACGAATACGGATCGCGCGCAGGTGTGTGGCGCATTCTGGAGCTGTTCAACGCCCGAAGCCTGCCGCTGACCGCTTTCGCCGTCGGCCGAGCACTGGAACTCACCCCGGCGATTGGCCATGCGCTCTGCGCTGCCGGACATGAGATTGCCGGGCATGGCTACCGTTGGCTGGACTATCGCGACATGCCTGAAGACCAGGAGCGGCGCCATATCCGCCTCACCCTCGACGTGATCGAGCAGATCTGCGGTAAACGCCCCACAGGTTGGTACACAGGAAGGGTCAGCCAGAACACCCGTCGCCTGTTGCGTGAGGAAGGTGGGTTTCTCTATAGCTCGGACGCTTACAACGATGACCTGCCCTATTGGCTCCCGGGCACGCCCGCCCACCTGGTGATCCCTTACACGCTGGTCAACAACGACGCCCGCTATCTGCTGGCGAATGGTTTCGCCTGCGGTGAAGACTTCTTCCGGCTGCTCAAGGATGCTTTCGACCTGCTGTGGCAGGAGGGCGCGCACCACCCGAAGATGATGAGCGTCGGCCTGCATGGGCGGATCAGTGGCCATCCTGGTCGTGCGATGGCGCTGGCGCGTTTTCTGGATTACGTGCAAGGCCACGACGCAGTGTGGATCTGTAGGCGCGAAGAGATTGCCAGGCACTGGATTGCCCAATTCCCCGCCTGAGTGATAAGTGGCTCGGGACGGCCTGAGCCACGCTCAATGATGCGGCAATATGTTTCGACCCCCAGTACGCGACCGTGCTGGCTACAAACAAATCGGGTGGGCGCGCTATGCGGTTCAACACCTCAATCCGCTAATCCACAATGAACAACTTCGCTGTGGTGGTGGCGGGATCCACCGGCTGAATCCAGAAGAGATGACTGCTCATGCGAGCTTTATGGTGCCGCCCTGGATATCGTCGCGCGCCATCCGCAAGTCATTGGCATCGCGGTTGAGCTGGTGAATCATGTTGAGCAACCGCTGACGAAGCACCTCGTCCTGGAGCTGTTCTGCTGCGCGCATCACATCAAGCGCCGCTACCTCATTATTGGTTGCGACGGAGTCGAGCAGTTTGCGCATGCTTCTTGATGGCCGATTCATCTCCAACCCCCCAGGTTTCAGTGACGCGAATCATAAGGCTGGAATGTTTCGCCAGTGTTTCAGCTGCACGAACGGGTTCTGAATCGCCGACTCCGGCTGAGTCGACGCTAGCCGAATCCATCAGTGATGAAGCTAAGCGGCCCGCTCCAGGGCATCCAGCAAGCCAACAAACTCCAGCGAAAGCCTGTGGCGAGGAGCCAAATGGACGAGAGGGACTGAAACTTCGTGAGATTCACGCATCTTGACGGAGCTGCTCAGGTAAACCGGTAGCAGAGGTAAACCCTCTGCCAACAGCTCATCAATGAGACTTTGGTGCATGCCAGTGCGCTCAGTGAACTGGTTAACCACCACCCCTTCCACTTCCAGTGATTCGTTGTGATCACTACGTAGATCTTCTACCTGCGCGAGAACGCGATACAGCGCCTGACGAGAAAAGCTGTCGCAATCGAACGGAATCAGTATTCGATCGGCAGCCACCAGTGCACTGAATGTGTAGAAATTCAGCGACGCAGGTGTGTCGATATAGATGCGTTCATAATCCCCGGACAGCTCAACCAATAACTTGCGTAGCTTGTTGATCTTGAACTTGCTCTCAAGTTTTGCCTGAATGTCTGAGAGTTCAGGGCTGGCAGCCACCAGGTGAAGGTTGTCGTAAAGGGTCTCGGTTATGGCCACTCGATTCCTTCTGCCTTCGAAGCCGCTGGACAGTGTCTGTTTGAAGAAATCGGCTATGCCTGCGGGAATGCGCTCGTTGAGTAGTCCCGTGAGGTAGTGAGTCGAGTTTGCCTGGGGATCGAGGTCAACCAGCAGCGTTCGGTAACCTTCGGCAGCACTTACAGCGGCAAGATTGCAGGCAATGCTGGATTTTCCAACACCACCTTTCTGATTGAATACGACACGACGCATCGGGCTTGTTCATCCATGAAAGTGGCCTAAGGCCAACTGAAGGAAAATCTAAGTAGTCATTTCAATTCTATGACCGCAACATTACAGTTTTACGACAGCCCGTCCATCAGGCCAGCTTCAATCACTCGGAGTGCTGATGCACATCAATGACTAATCAGTACAAGGGGGACCGTTAAGCAACTTGCGCAGATACTTCGCCGATGCAGGGCACAAATGCTTGAATTGAACTGTCTGGGTGATAGCCGCAGGCGCCTCGTCCCTGCCAAGCAGTTCGTATCCATTGGCAGAGAAAAAACCAGCAGCGCCTTGAGTCAACAGGTGCAATCGGACTGCGCCTTGAGAGACCGCATAGCGTTCCAGTTCAGACAACACCGCTTTACCCAGCCCCTCTCCACGATGCGTCTCACAAACGACTATTGAGCGAAGCAACAGATCGGAACCCGCACCCTCGAGCCCCCCATAAGCCACCCACTCCCCATCCACTTCGAACCGGTAAAACTGTCGATCTGGTTCACTGACATCACTGAAGGGCAGCCCTGCCTGGCTTAATGACTTACACAGATGATCCAGATCACTCGGCCCTACTTTTCTTGCCTGCATTGCCGCCCCCCCTTGCTTCTGACTCACTGAGTTTCACGGTAGTAATTACTGGTGTCGACAAGATCACTGCAACGCAAGAGAGCGGTTAATGGCATGCTGACCTCGGTCTGTGATTGAGCACTCTCAAGATCGGTACCCATTTCTCATCCAAGGTCAATAGGACGCAGGGTCGGCAGGAGGCATGCAATGGAACTGAAGTTCAGTCACATCGATGTACTGGTCAAGAATCTCGACGAAGCCTGTGCTTACTACGTACAGATACTGAACGCCAGGATCTCCAAAACGCTCGTCTGGGAGCGAGGTGGTCTGCACGTGCGCTACGCGATTGCGCTGATCGGTCAAGAGCGTTTCATGCTAGTACAGCCGTTGGCCGGGAATCTGAGGGAGCTATTGGACTCCTCGGGTGAAGGGATGATTTATCGCCACTGCTATTCGACGCCGGACATCGAGAAGGCCTATGACGAACTGATGGTCGCCGGTGTCCAGCCAGAAGACGAAAACGGAAAGCCATTGGCCCGCGCGAACCTGCAATCCCCGTCCGGGACACGCATTATCTGGTTGCCCAAGCGCTTCGGGCACTTCTCTATCGAAATCCTGGAAGACAAGGCGCTAGAGGCATTTGTAGAAGCTGCATTTGCCTGAGTGATGCGGCGATAAACGTCTGCTTGCTGTGGATTCAACGGTCATACCCATTTTTCGCATGCCCGAGAAGCACCTCCAAAACAGCACTGACAGACAGGGAACCACTTTTTCAACAGAACCTGTCAGAAGCAGCCTCCCCCCCACAAAATCCTGAAATAAACAGAAGATGTGCCGCGCCGATCACAAAGGTAGCGGTCTGTCTTGAATGACCCGCTTCATGACCAGGGTCGAGGTGAGCCGTTGCACATTAGGCAATGTCGAGAGGCTCTCATCGTAAAGCCTTTGAAAGGCGGGCAAGTCCTGGGCAATGACGTGCAGCAGGTAGTCCGGCTCCCCAAACAACCTTTGGGCATCGACCACCTGAGGTATTTCAATGAGCGCCGCCTCGAACGCCTCGACGGCTTGCCGGTCACCCTCGCGGAGCGTGGCAAATACCATTGCGGAAAAATTCAGGCCCAGTGCACCGGGATCAAGCTGCGCACGGTAGCCCAGCAATACACCGGAGTCCTCCAGTGCCCGCACTCGCCGATGACAGGGTGAAAGGCTCAAGCCGACGCGTTCGGCAAGTTCAGTGACCGAAAGACGGCCATCCTTTTGCAGCTCGGCAAGAATCTTCCGGTCAGTTCTGTCCACGTAGAATAATCTCCCTCACTGCGACGAAAATACGACCACATTTGATATTTAATTCTAACAACATTTCATTAATCTTCCCCCATCCATTAACAGCCGTACTCCTCTTCAGGAAACAAGAGGGGTGGCCTATGAGAGGCGGGATGATGAATAACGCGATGATTGATGAACGGGCGTGGGTGACGCCATGACCTTCAGTGTCTTTGTTGCCTTCTGGGCGGTGTCGTTTCTGTTCGTCGTTACGCCCGGAGCGGATTGGGCCTACGCGATATCCGCTGGCCTGAAGCATCGCGTCGTCATACCGGCTGTGGGCGGACTGCTGTCCGGCCACCTGATTGCCACATTGGTGGTAGCCGCTGGTGTCGGCACCCTGGTCGCCAACCATCCTGGGGTCATGTCAGTGCTGACGATGGCCGGGGCGGGTTACCTGCTTTGGTTGGGCATCAACATGCTCACCCGTCCCTCCACACCCCACACCGATGAAGTTCAGGCGTCAGGCTCATGGTTGCGCTGGGCGCTCAAGGGGCTTTGCGTCAGCGGCTTGAATCCGAAAGTGTTCCTGCTGTTCCTGGCGCTCTTGCCCCAGTTTGCCGATGCCACTGCCCCCTGGCCTGTACCGACGCAGATGATCGCGCTCGGGCTTGTCCACACCGTCAGTTGTGGCGTTATTTATCTCTTGGTCGGTTTTGGCTCACAGGTTGTTCTAAAGGCACGCCCAGCCGCCGCTCAGTGGGTCAGTCGTTTCTCCGGAGCGATCATGATCATCATCGCCGTGACGCTGTTTACCGAACAGATGCCGGCTTGATTGCCTCATCAGGACAGGTCGTCGTTCTCATCCAGAGGTGATGATTGATGTGCGCATTCTCGTAGCCAGTTCATGAAAACCAGCAGTCGCTTAGGGATAGTGCCGAGCGACGGGTGAACCAGATAGTAATCGTAGTGGCCTGAGCGGCTGAATTCAGCGAGCGGCAGGACGAGCTCGCCGCGATCAACCCGCTTCTGCACAAGCTGCTGACGGCCAATCGCAATGCCGGCGTGGTTCATGGCTGCGGTCACACATAAATCAGAGCGATCGAAGGTCAAGCTACGTTTGGGAAGTGCCGCGAGCATGTTGTGTTGCTCTGCCCAAAGCGTCCACTCGGCATCATAGGCCGCATGATCCCACGCCAGGGAGTCATGCAAGATTGTGCAGTTCCTTAAGTTGTCCGGGTTCTCCTCCAGGCGATGGCGTCGCGCATACTCGGGACTACACACCGGGGCCAGCCGCTCGCGCATCAACCGATGGCTCGTCAACCCGGGAAACTCGCCATTGGCGTAGTACAGGGCCAAGTCGATTTTACGGGTTCGAAAGTCGACATTGTCATTGCCTACCCGCAGGTCCAATGACACCAAGGGATATCGCTCGATAAAATCCGCCAGCCTGGGAACCAGCCAGCATTGGGCAATGGAAGGCCTGACATAGAGCGCGATCGAGCCGGCAATTTCCGCCTGTGTCGATTGCTCGAGTGCCTCGGACAATTCTCCCATCGCATTCTGGAGTATTTCGAAGATACGCTCGCCTTCGTCGGTCAGGCTGACCTGCCGGGTCAGGCGCTGGAACAGTTTCATGGATAAGGCGGTTTCCAGACGACTTATACGGTGGCTCACGGCGCTTGCGGTCAAACACAGTTCCTCTGCCGCACGGGCGAAGCTCAGATGACGAGCGGCAACCAAAAAGGTGTGAAGGTTCGCGAACTGGCTGCTGTTGAGCCTGGAGCTGATACGTGGAGGAAGGTTGAGCACGACAGTTTTCCCTGAAACCCAAAAGCCGCCTTGCGTTGTACGCATTTCCAGCGGGCAAACGTAACGGATGTGGCAAGACGTTGATCTTGCCACATCCGGTTCAGGCTTAAATCAGCGAGAACTCTGTCGAGTCCAGCCAATTCGGGTCCATTCAGACCAGATTAACCTTTGGCGAGCAATTCACGGCCCATGGCCAGATAAGCTTCCATCTCGTCGCAAGGCACCATATTGCCGCCCGTTGCCCAAACCAGATGGGTGGCTTGCACCATGGCCTGACGGTCCAGGCGCGCGCGAGCCAGGTAGCCCTGCTGGTCGGCCTGGACTCTGGCAATGCCGGGCACGCCGGCGAGCGCGGATGGCTCGAGGCGCACACCTTCGCTGCGCTCCATCAGTGCCAGCAAACTGTACATTTCCTCGTCGCTGACCGTGTAGAAACCATCAAGCAAGCGCTGCATGGCCTTGCCGACAAAACCTGAAGCGCGTCCGACGGCCAGGCCGTCCGCAGCCGTCACGTTGTCGATGCCGAAGTCTTGCACGCTCACTTCGTCGTGCAGGCCGGTATAGACGCCCAGCATCATGCATGGCGAGTGTGTGGGCTCGGCGAAGATGCAATGGACAGCGTCGCCAAAGGCTAGCTTCAGGCCGAAGGCCACGCCCCCAGGCGCGCCACCCACCCCACAGGGCAGATAAACAAACAATGGATGTTGCGCATCCACGGTGATGTCAGCCGCTGCCAATTGCTTTTTCAGGCGCTCGGCAGCCACCGAGTAGCCCAGGAACAGGTTGACCGAGTTTTCATCGTCCACAAAATGGCAGGCTGGATCGGACTCCGCTTGTTGACGGCCTTGCGAGACGGCCACACTGTAATCGGAGGAGTACTCAATAACGGTAACGCCGTGTGAACGTAACTTGTCTTTCTTCCATTGCCGCGCATCCGCCGACATATGCACGGTCACCTGGAAACCCAATGCCGCCCCCATGATGCCGATGGACATGCCAAGGTTGCCGGTCGAGCCAACGGCTATTTTGTATTGGCCGAAAAAGGCACGCGCCTTATCGCTGTCCAGCACCGCGTAGTCATCATCAAGCGTCAGCAGATTCGCGGCCAACGCCAGGTCTTCGGCATGCTTGAGTACTTCATAAATACCACCGCGCGCCTTGATGGAGCCCGAAATCGGCAGATGGCTGTCCCGCTTGAGCCACAGCGCCCCTTGCAACGCCTGACCGTAGCGCTCGCCGAGCAATTGCTGCAGGTGTGGTACGGGCAGAATGTCCGATTCGATAATGCCGCCACTGCACTCCGTCTCCGGAAACGCGCGCCGCAGGTAAGAAGCAAAACGCGTCAGTCGCGCACTGGCATCGGCGACGTCTGCGGCCGTCAACCCCACATCGCCAATCGATTCCGCGACCGGGGCCACGGCAGGGTTGAACCAAGTGGTTTCTTGCAGCGCGACCAGATCGCGAATCAAAGGATAACTGGCGTACCAGCTTTCAAGTGTCTTGCCCAAAATCATGGCGTGGTCCCTTTAAACAATCAGGCGGAAAATACGGGTTGAATCAAACGAATTGCGACAGCAGCAGGGTCAGGCCCAGCGCGATCAATGAAGCCAGTACGGTAGCCGAGGTGAATTTCTTCAACGCTTCGGCGAGCGAGACGCCCAGATACTCCTTGACCACCCAGAAGGCCGAGTCCGTCACATGGGTCCAGCCAATGGCGCCGGCACCGATGGCAATGCAGATAATTTCCTTACTCACGGTGGGATGAGCGCTCAGCATCGGCATCACCATGCCGGCGGCGCTGATCATTGCCACTGTCGCTGAACCGACGGCGAAGTGCATCAGCCCTGCCACCAACCACGCCAGGACGATGGGATTCATGTTCAATTGCGTCAACGAGCCGGACAGCGCGTTACCCACGCCGCTGTCGACCAGGATGCCGTTGAATGCCCCACCGGCACCGATGATCAGCAGAATGCTGGCCAGCGGAGGAAAGCTCTTCTGAGTGTGCGCGAGCAAGTCAGGCATTGATAAGCCGCGGCGCAAACCCAGCGCCCAGTAAGCGAACACCACAGCAATGGACAGTGCTATCAGCGGCGTGCCCAGGAACGAAACGATGCTGAAGAACCCGGAATCATGGGGCAGTCCGGCCGCAAAACTTTTGCCGACCATCAGCAGCAGTGGCAGCAGGATGGTCAGCAGTGTCAAGCCAAGGCCTGGCAAGTCCCGGGTCGCGCTGTCAACGCAATGTTCGTCCAGAAAAGCTTCTTGAGTGTCAGGCGCTTCACTCTTGCAGACCAGCTTGATCCACAGCGGCCCGGCAATGATGGCGGTAGGCAGCGCGATAATGAGGCCATACACAATAACCTTGCCGACATCGGCGCCCAGCAGCCCGGTGATGGCCATCGCGGCAGGGTGCGGGGGCAACATGCAATGAACTGCCATCAGCGACACGGCCAAGGGCACGCCCAGGTACAAAAGGTTGATCCGGGTCTCTTTGGCGACCACATAGATCAGGGGAATCAGCAGAACGAATCCAACCTCGAAGAACACCGGGATGCCCGCGATAAACCCTACTAGCATCATGGCCCATGAGGCACGCTCTTTACCCAGGGTGCTCAATAGCGTCTGGGCAATGCGCTCCGCGCCACCGGATTCTTCCAGCATCTTGCCGAGTATGCCGCCAAGGCCAATGATCGTTGCCAGGAATCCGAGTGTTCCACCGACACCTTTTTCATAGGAAGAGGCCATTTGCGCCAGTGGCATGCCTGAACCGATGCCCACCACAAAGCTCGCTGCGGTCAAGGCCAGGAATGCGTGGACACGCACTTTGACGATTAGAAAAACGATCAGAATGATGGCGGAAAACAACACCACCAATAGAGTGGGACCACTGTGCATACAATCTCCTGAAAGAGCTTTTATTGTTGAAACAAGTGATCTTGGTCACTCAGCTTTTCGGCATTAGAGAGCGCAACACAGGGACCTGACAAAGGATGGATTTTCAAGGGATGGATGACATGAGGTCATCTATGGTGAGTGCATGGCGTGAAGTGATAAAAGTTCGAGCCATATCTATAAGGGACTGGAGGCTATCAAAGCCTGGAAGCAAGCCTCGCAGGCCAAGTGAACCTGAGCGCGCGGCCAATGAGTTTTTTTATCATGTCAAGGAGCGCAAAATGAGCTGTCTGGCGTTCGAATGATGTGTCGCAGTCGGCTGGCGTGTAGACATCTCGGGCACCATGGGTAAGGACTTTCTCGAGTACGATGAGCGCGCGCTTGCTGTCGACTGCAGGGGCCGGAGGAGGCGTTTTGAAACCATTCGCGCTCAGACCTGGCGCCTCGACTCTGAACATGTTCCTGCAAGGGGGCTTGCCACGCCGTGATGCTGTGCCGCAAACGTTAACGGAAAAAGCGGTCATCCCTGGCATTCCCAATGCTCGCTATTGGTTGGACCACGACCTGACTCTGTTCATTCAGGATGCAACTGAGGGCAACAAACGCGAGAGCGAGGCTCTCGCCAAGGCAGGGAAACCGAACAACATCCTGCCGCTGGCAAATATGCTGGCAGTTTCGGGAGGCGGTGACGCAGGCACATTCGCAGCAGGACTCATTACGGGGTGGACCACGCATGGGACTCGCCCCATGTTCAAGGTCGTCACGGGCATTAGCGCGGGCGCCCTGGTCGCCCCGTTCGCTTACCTGGGATCCGAGTACGACGAAGTCATTCGGTATATCGCCAACGCCATCGGTCCAAAAGACGTTTTTCATTCGCGAAACGTGCTGACCCGTCTTGCCAGCGACGGTATAGCGGACAGCAAACCACTGTCGCGGCTCATCACAAAGTACATCACCGCGGAAATTCTTGCGGCGATTGCATCGGAATACGCCAAAGGGCGAATCCTGCTGATCGGCACAACCGATCTTGATTCAGGGCGGCCAGTCACTTGGAACATGGGCACTATTGCCGCAAGCGTTGCACCGGGAGCGCTCGACCTCTTCCGCAACATCATGATCGCGTCGATGAGTATTCCCGGCGCCGTCTCACCCGTCATGATCGATGTAGACGTTGACGGCAAACAGTTTCAGGAAATGCACGTGGACGGTGGGGTAATCACTCAGGTGTTCCTTTACCCACCAGGCACAAAGATGGCGCTGAACAGAGCCACCGGAGCACCTTTGCGACTCGAACGGCATTTCTATGTCATTCGTAATGGGACACTGGAGCCGCAGTGGTCCGGGACGAAACGCCGTACATTGAGCATCGGCGGTCGAGCCATCAGTGCATTGATTCAAACTCAGGGGATCAGCGACCTGGAGCGAATTTACCGTATGGCGCAGCAGGATGGAGCGGATTTCAATCTTGCGTACATTGGCTCCGACTTTTACTTTCCGCGCAATAAGAAATTCGATGGCGAGTACATGAAGCGTTTATTCGATTACGCCTTTCAACTCAGCGCGAAGGGCTATCCGTGGCATAAATCACCGCCCTCGGAAAACTCTGAACTACGAAACACCCGCTGAACGATTGAGCCAATCTGTTGCGTCGATCGGTTGAATCCACAGCCAATAGCTGTCATTCACTTAGGTGGATCGTAGCGGCTCATCCAGTATTGGGTTGCGCTTAAGCATGCCGCTTTACAGTGGTGGTAGAACTCAATCTGCTGTACGAAAAGCGGTAGCTGAGCAATCGCATGCAGAGTATGCACTCGAGGACGCTCGTCGTGCGGTCAACGCGGCGACCTGGGATGCCTGGTCGGAGGTTATGACAGGAATCGCTCAGGTGCAGGCTCTGGAGGCTGCAAAAAAATCTGCCCAGATGGCGGTGGATGCCAACCGCCTGGGTTATAGCGTTGGCGTGCGGGTAAGCATTGATGTGCTGGAAGTACAGGGCCAGTTGAGCGAGACGGTGCAAAAACTCTCACAGGCCCGTTATGACACCTTGCTAGCCCAGCTAAAGTTGAAAGCCGCCGTTGGCGCGTTGCAGGGGAGTGACCTGATCAGCATCAACGCGCTCCTTCATCACTGATAAGACCACGTGGAATACATCATTTTCCGACACACTATCGCAGGAGCGTTACTGGAATGAGTCACAAGCACACACCGTACTTCGACATGTTCATAAAGTTCTACAAGGTTTTGTTTTCCGGCCTTCTGCTGGTTGCCTTGGGTTTGACGATCTACTCAATGCTGACGTCCAACTACAGCGATGCGGGAACTACATCGCGCAGCGCACTGGTTTTTGCTGGGCTTCTGTGGGTGGGCTGCAATCTGCATTGGATAGAGAAGACACTCAAGTCTCTGCGTTAATGACCTGCGTGGGGGAGGCTGCTGGGCGTGCTGTTCCCGCTGTGGGCACTGGGCACGACGTTGCAGTACACGCCGCCCGTGATGCCATAACAGCCTCTACTGGGTCAGTTTTCGGTCAGCGGTAACACTATAGTCGTTAAAGCCCTACACAATCCGGCGATAGCCGGATTGCTGGTCATGGCATGCTGGTGAGCTGCGGTAAAAGTTTGGCCAATCTCCGCAGATTTTGCACCGCTGCCGCCAGCGTGAACTCATCGGTCGCGCCACTCAGACCACGTAGCCGTAAACGATCCAGTTTCAGGATGCGCTTGAGGTGGGCAAACAACATTTCGACCTTCTTACGTTCGTGGCGAGAGCGCACGTACTCCGGCGTCGCGGCGATGCGCCGAGCCACATCAAAAGCTGCCGTTCATGTCCGGCAGCTTTCGGCCAGAAGTCATTGGCAGAAAACACAGCTTGCCCGTCAGCCGACGAAATCTTAGGCACGCCAGGCGGGATTCTCGATCAGTAGCGCCATGCCCTGCCCACCGCCAACACAGGCCGCGGTAACCCCGTAACGCAGATTGTGCTCACGCAGTTGTCGGGCCAGGGTCAGCACCAGGCGCAAGCCACTGGCGGCCAAGGGGTGGCCGAGTGCCAACGAACCACCCTGGACGTTCAGACGCGAAGGGTCCAGCTCCAGCTCCTGAGCCACTGCCAGGACCTGGGCGGCCTGGGCTTCGTTGATTTCAAAGCGGTCGATCCGATCCAGGCTCAAGCCGCTGCGCTGCAGCAGCAGGCGAATCGCCGGTGCCGGACCGATGCCCATGAACTCCGGCGCCACCCCGACCACCGCGCTGGCCCGCAGCAAGGCCAACGGTGTATCCCGACGGGCCGAAGCGCGCCCGACCAGGGCCGCCGCCGCGCCATCGACCACCGCACAACTGTTGCCGGCGGTTTGCATCCCGCCTTCGTGCACGGTGCGCAACCGGGACAACGCCGCGATGTCTCCGGGCCGTGGGTGGCTGTCTTCACTCACCGTGTCGACGCCGCGTGACAGGCGGATGCCCCGTGGCTGATAGCCTTGCAGTTCGAACACCTGATGCCCCACGGCAACGAGCTCGGGTGCCAGCCAGCCCGCGTGTTGTGCCGCAAATGCCCGCTGATGACTGGCACAGGCGTATGCGTCCACCGCTTCTCGACTCAGCCCATAACGCCGCGCGAGGTTGTCGGCGGTGGTGATCATGTCCACCCCGGGAGCCGGGTCGTACAAGGCTTCCCAGAGAAAATCCTTGAACTGCACTTGCGCGCCAAGGCGGAAACCGCCTCGATGGGTATAGGCCGCAATCGGATTGCGCGACATCGATTCGGTGGCCACGCACAGGGCCAATTGCACGCTGTCATCCAGTTGCCTGGCGGCCTGGCGCAGCAGTTCGAAACCGGTGGCGCAGATCCGCTGCACCCCCAGTGCCGGAACCGATTGCGCCACGCCGCTGTAGAGGCCGATGTGCCGTGGCAGCATGTAGGCATCGAAACTGGCCTGGGCCATGGAACCCGCCAGCACGCTGTCGACTGCCAGCGGGTCAACTTGCGCGCGCGCCAGTACTTCGCGCCCGACCTTGATGCCCAGGTCGATCGGCGACACCTCGGCCAGTGCCCCACCGAGGTCCACCCACGGTGTGCGCACCGCATCGAAAATCGCCGCATCGGCAAAGGCCGAGTACTGCCCGCCGGTGTTCAGGACTTCGCTCACGACTTCGCCCCGGCGCGCAGGATGGCTGGATCGAGCCCGCGATACAGCGCCTCGACCTGCTCCGCGCGCCACTGCAATACCGCACGCTGGTTGATCGAACCCTTGTCGGTGATTTCCCCCCGATCGATGGACGCCGGCTCGTCAAGCAAGGCGATCCATTCCAGGCGACTGGCATTGCCCGTGGCCTCGCGATTGAATCGCTGCAACCAGCCGGCGAACCACTCGCGCACCGGCGCGCTGGCCAACACCTCGGCGTCGCTGGCACTGGCCGCCAGCCCTGACAGCCGTCGACATTCGAACATCCGCGCAAAGACCAGCGCGCCCAGGCACTCGCGATCCGGCGCGGTCACCACCAGGTCCTGGACATAGGGTGAACCTTCGAGCACCGCGCGGCTGCGCAACGGCCCGACGCTGACGAACACCCCGGATGACAACTTGAAATCTTCGGCGATGCGCCCGTCGAACATCAGCCCCAATTGCGGATCGCGCGGGTCGGCGAGCTTGAGCGCATCTCCGGAGCAGTAGAAGCCCTGCGAGTCGAACGCATCGTGGGTCTGCTGTGGTGACCGCCAGTAACCGGGCATGATGTGCGGCCCACGAAAGCGTCCTTCGAGTTTGCCGTCCACCGGCACCAGGCGCACCTCACAACCTGGTGCCGGCAAGCCGACATAACCGGCCATGGACAACGGCCCGGTGGTGAAGGTGCAAGACGGCGAAGCCTCGGTCATGCCGAGCCCGGCCATCATGCGGATACGCTCACCGCAGTGCTGTTCGCTGATCCGGTCGAGGCGGTCCCAGACACTTTGCGACAGACCGGCGGCGGCAAAGAAAAACAGACTGATACGCTTGAAAAAGATCTCCCGCAGCTCCGCGTCCTGCTCCAGTGCCGAGGCCAATTCTTCCCAGCCTTTGGGCACGGTCAGGTAGGCCGTAGGCGACACGTCTTTGAGATTACGCAGGGTTTGCGCAACCCCCTGCGCCGTGGGTTTGCCGTCGTCCAAGTAAAAGCTGCCACCGTTGTAGAGCACGATGCCGACGTTATGGCTGCCGCCGAAAGTGTGGTTCCACGGCAGCCAGTCCACCAGCACCGGTGGTTCTTCGCCGAACACCGGAAAGGTCTGCAACAGCATCTGTTGGTTAGAGCACAGCATGCGCTGGGTGGTGATCACCGCCTTGGGCAGCTTCGTCGAGCCGGAGGTGAACAGGAACTTGGCGATGCTGTCCGATCCCGTACCAGCAAAAGCGGCCTCGGCCTCGGCCCCGCCCGGTTGTTCAAGCAGGCTGGCGAAACTCACCTGGTGGCGTCCCGCGATTTCGCCCCGGACGGTAATCATGGGCGTTTCAGCGGGTATCACGGCATCGATGGCGCGCTGGTAGGCCGCAGCATCACTGACAAACACCAAGCCAGGTTGCAGCAGATCGCAGACGTGACGCAGCTTGGCGAAATCCTGGGACAGCAGCGAATAGGCCGGCGACACCGGGCAGTAGGGAATGCCCGCGTACATGGCGCCGAAGGCGAGTTGCAAATGCTCGATGTCATTGCCTGAGAGCAACACCAGCGGTTTGTCTGCTGACAGGCCGTAGCTCAACAGGCTTTGGGCGATGGCCCGAACACTCTCGAGCATCTCGGCGTAACTGACCCGGCGCCAGTCACCGTCGGCCTGGCGGGCGGCGATAAAGGTTTGCTCGGGACGCACCTTGGCCCAAAGCACCAAACGGTCAAGCAGTCGCGGTGGATACTCGGCCAATGGCTCCAGGGAACGCATGTGCAACGCGCCCTGCTGTTCTGTCACCTCGACCGCTGCGCGACCGATGGCCACGTGACGGTAGCGCGGCGCGCAGGCCTCGGTGTGGGGTTGCGATCTGAATTCGGAACTCACGTGCTTGTTCTCCATCAAGGCACGCTACCACCAAGCCGCACGAATGGGCATGGTGGTGGCTGCAGCCTTTTTTATTGTTATTTCTGCGGTTCAGATCGGGTAGTGCCGCGGTCCATGCTGCAAAGTAACCCAGCGCAACTGGGTGAAATGGTCGATGGACGCCTTGCCGCCAAAGCTGCCGTAGCCGCTGGACTTGACTCCACCGAAGGGCATTTGCGCTTCGTCGTGCACGGTCGGGCCGTTGATATGGCAGATGCCCGACTCGACCCGTTGGGCCAGCGCCAGGGCGCGCCCGGTATCGCGGCTGAAGATCGCCGCCGACAACCCGAACTCGGAATCGTTGGCCAGACGCAGCAACGCTTCATCGCCCACCCCGCGCAACAACACCGCCACCGGGCCGAAGGATTCCTCGCGGTACAGACGCATGCTCTCGTCAACGCCATCGAGCAGGGTCGGCTGCAAAATGCTGCCGTCCAGCTGTCCACCGACCACCAGCCGCGCACCCTTGGCCAGGGCATCGTCGATCAACCCTTTGATGCGCGTTCCGGCACTGGCATCCACCAGCGAACCGAGCACCGAATCCGCCAGCGCGGGATCTCCGGCGCGCAGGGTCTCGACCTTGGCCGCCAGCTTTCCGACAAAGGCGTCGGCGACCTTGGCATCGACGATCAGCCGTTCGGTGGACATGCAGATCTGTCCCTGATTGAAGTACGCGCCGAAAGCGGCTGCCTCCACCGCCGCATCCAGGTCGGCATCATCGAGCACCAGCAATGGCGCCTTGCCGCCCAGCTCCAGCAAGGCTGGCTTTAGGTGGCGCGCCGAAAGCTCGCCGACGATGCGCCCGACATGGGTCGAGCCGGTGAAGTTGACCCGCCGCACCGCCGGGTTGGCGATCAGCCGCTCGACAATCGCCGAGGCATCCGCCGGGGCATTGCTGATGACGTTGACCACGCCGTCACCCAACCCTGCATCCTGCAAGACCTGGCCGATCAGACGATGCACCGCTGGGCTCAGCTCAGACGCCTTGAGCACCACGGTATTGCCGCACGCCAGCGGCATGGCGATGGCGCGGGTGGCGAGAATCACCGGGGCGTTCCACGGGGCGATCCCCAGCACCACGCCACAGGGTTGGCGCAGGGCCATGGCAAAACTGCCCGGCACATCCGAGGGAATCACTTCGCCATTGATCTGGGTGGTCATCGATGCCGCTTCACGCAGCATGTTGGCCGACAGCCGCACGTTAAAACCGTACCAGTTGGCCATGGCCCCGGTTTCGCCGGCCGCCGCGATGAATTCGTCGCTGCGCGCCTGCAACTGCTCGGCCGCCTTGAGCAAACGGGTGCGTCGTTCATTGGGCGCCAGGGCGGCCCAGGCGGGAAACGCTGCCTGGGCCGCAGCCACCGCGGCATCGGCATCTTCCAGGGTGGCGGCAGCAACCCGCGATACCAATTCACCGGTCACCGGGTTGCGGCGCTCAAAGGTTCGACCGTCGCGGGCAGGCAGCGACTGGCCGCCAATCAACAGGGGCACGTCCAGCATGGTGATTCCTCTTTATTGTCTTTGTCGGGAATGCATTCGAGCGATGCAGAGCGCCGGGGCGGACATGCACCCGGTGATCAGTCTCAGCGCTTGTAGGCCTGCAGACCGGGCTTGATGCTCTTGTCGTCGAGGAACTGCTTCATGCCCTGCTCGCGGCCACCCTCGGTGTCGAGCAGGCGCGACTGGTCAAGCTTGGCGTACAGGTAGTCCTCGTTCTGCTCCCAGGTCAGCTCGCGGCAGCGCTTGAAGCCATGCTTGGCCGCACGCAGTACCACCGGGTTTTTCTCCAGCAGGTTGCGCGCCAGGTCCACGGTGACTTCACGCAGTTGCACCAAGGGTACGCTTTCGTTGACCAGGCCCATCTCGGCGGCTTTCTGCCCACCGAAGGTCTTGCCGGTCATGATGTAGTACAGCGACTGACGATGGCCCACGGTGTCGGCCATGGCTTTGCTCACCAGGTTGCCCGGCGGGATGCCCCAGTTGATTTCCGAGAGGCCGAAGGTCGCTTCGTCGGCGCAGATCGCCAGGTCACAGGCCACCAGTGGGCTGAAGCCACCACCGAAACACCAGCCGTTGACCATGGCGATGGTCGGCTTGGTGTACATGCGCAGCAGTTTCCATTGCCACTGCGAGGCTTCGCGGCGGATTTTTTCCTGGAGGATCTCCGGGCCCGCGTCCACTTCGCGAAAGTATTCCTTGAGGTCCATGCCCGCAGTCCAGGCTTCACCGGCACCGGTCAGCACCAGCACACCGGCCGCCGGATCCTGCTCAAGGGTTTCCAGCACATCGATCATTTCCCGGTTGAGCGTCGGACTCATGGCGTTGCGTTTTTCCGGGCGATTGAGGATGACCCAGGCGATGCCTTCTTCGATCTCGACCTTGACGGTTGTCCAGCGACCTTCGTAATTGCTCATGGCGATGCTCTCTTGTTCTTGGCTTGAAGATGACTGGAAATTAAAGGATCGATATAGTTATGTCAATTAACTATTAATCGAATTAACCATTTTTTATCCACCCGAAAATATCCTCCGCCCCCTTCACCATGAACGACGGGCATAGCTATCAGCGGCCAACCCCGGCAAACTAGATACACTTGTTAACCTCCATCTCTTCAGGATTCACCCGCAATGGCCAAGCCTTCTCCCCTCGCCGACCAGAACGAGTCCCCGTCCGCCACCGCCGAGCTGCAGGCACCGCTGGATTCGGCACTGGATGACCTGATCGGCTACGCGATGCGGCGCGCCCAACTCAAACTGTTCCAGAACCTGATCGGTCGCCTGTCAGCCCACGACCTGCGCCCCGCGCAGTTCTCGGCCCTGGCGATCATCGACCAGAATCCGGGGCTGATGCAGGCCGACCTGGCCCGGGCCCTGGCCATCGAGCCGCCGCAGGTGGTGCCGTTGCTCAATAAACTGGAAAGCCGCGCGCTGGCGGTGCGAGTGCGTTGCAAGCCGGACAAACGCTCCTACGGAATCTTCCTGAGCAAGACCGGCGAAACCTTGCTCAAGGAGCTCAAGCAGATCGCCGCGCAAAGCGATTTCGACTCCACTTCAGCGCTGACCGGCGAAGAGCGCGAGGAGCTGCTGCGCTTGCTGAGGAAGGTTTACCAGGACTGAACGCACGCTGCCGGCACGCTCCAGAAGGGGCGGCCGGCGGGGAACATCGAAGGGCCCGGGCTTACCAGATCGGCAAGTTATAGAGCACCTGGAACCGGGTCTGGTTTTCATCACGAAACGCCGTACCGCTCGGGAAGTCATTGCGATAGATCGCCTTGCGCGCCAACAGCCCGACGTTTTTCAGCGGGCCGCTCTGAATCACATAACCCAGTTCCATCTGGAATTCGCGCTCTTTGCGGTCCTCGGCGTTGAAGGCGGCCAACTCGATATTGTCGCCGCGCACGTAACGCAACCTTCCCTTCAAACCGGGCACCCCGGACGCGACGAAGTCGTAGTCATAGATCGCTTGCCAGGTGCGCTCCTTGGCGTTGAGAAAATCCGAAGCCATGGTCTGTTCGCTCATGCCCATCAACTCGGTGCCAGAGATGTACGGCGTCGCCGTGTCGCCGCTGGAGTGCATGTAGCCGAGGCTCACCCGGTGCCCGCCGAAGCGGTAGCCAAACAATGCCGAGAGGTTGCGGTTGTCCACCTCACCCGCTTTGGCGGCGCCATCCTCACGGCTAAAAAAACTGCGCAAGTCACTGGTGAACACGCCGTCGCCAAGCGGCAGGTTGTGCAGCAGCGCCAGGGTGTCCTGTTGGTACAGCTCGGCCACCTCGGCATGGTAGGCGCGCAGACTGAGTTCTTTGTTGACCTGATAATCGCCCCCCACGTACGCCAGATGCGAGGTGGTAGCGGCACCGTTGAATCGCCGGTTTGGCGTGGCGATGCTCATGGCCTGATAGTCCGTGGAATCGCGCTTGTTGATGCGATCGATGTAACCGGTGTTCAGGGTCAGGCCATCGAAATCCCTGGAGCTGAGCGTGGTGCCGCGAAAGGTCTGTGGCAGCAGCCGCGACGGGCTGGCAAAGGCAAACGGCAGGAAGATCGAGACATCGCCGCTCTTGACCGTTGTCTGGGCAAACCGCAGCTTGCCCGTCGGCGCCAGCCGCGAATAATCATCCGCCGCGCGCTTGTCGCTGGCCGACACCGGCAACAGTTCGGTGCCGCTACGATCCGGGGCGGAGTCGAGCTTGACCCCCAGCAGCCCCCGCACATTCAGGCCAAAGCCTACAGTCCCTTCGGTATACCCGGACTCCATGCCCAGGATGAAACCCTGGGCCCACTCCCGTGCAGCAGACTTGACCCCGCCATCCTTGTAGTCACGGTCCATGTAGTAATTGCGCAGGGTCAAGTTTGCGTGACTGTCCTCGATAAACCCCTCGGCCCGCAGCTGAGAGGGCAGAACGCTGACGCCTAGCAGTGCCACGACCCACCCTGGATGGATACTGCAAACGCAGGGAAGTGACGCTACGGAACCGGTGTTCATGGGGCGTTTTGGCATGTTCGATGTCCACTTTTTATTGTTGTTCGTGGGTGCCGGATCCGCACGGGACTGCCGGCTTCACGACCAGAGAATGGAAACAGCCAAAGGTCGCCGTCAATCGCAAATGACCGATAATCGAACATTAATATTATTATCTATTTACACATACTCATATGAATGCATTCATAACAGCCTGTTTTTCAACACTTTATTTGTGGTTTTTTACAGTTTTCAGGACATCATTCTTTTTTTAGTTATCTTTGTTATCTTAATCACCAGCGGTCACCGACGGCGCGCCCAACGCACGGAGGGTTCGACTGCATAAAAAAAACAACAATGAGGTTCACCCATGGACAGTCCATCGCGTCGCTCGACGCTGACAATCGCTTTGTGCTTTATCGTTGCGCTGATCGAAGGGTTTGATCTGCAGGCTGCCGGCACCGCTGCCGCAGGTTTGCGTCAGAGCTTTGCCCTGGACCCGAAGATGATGGGCTGGGTGTTCAGCGCCGGGATCATCGGCCTGCTGCCAGGTGCGTTTTTTGGCGGCTGGGTGGCCGATCGAATCGGCCGCAAGAAAATCCTCGTCGGCGCCGTGCTGCTGTTCGGTGTCTTCTCGCTCTGCACCGCCTATGTCGAGAGCTACTCCAACCTGCTGCTGGTGCGCTTCATGACCGGCCTGGGTCTGGGTGCCGCCCTGCCCAACCTGATTGCCCTGTGTGCCGAGGCCGTGAGCGAGCGCCATCGCGGCACCGCCATTAGCGTCATGTACTGCGGCGTGCCCCTGGGCGGCGCGCTGGCGGCCGTGGTGGCAATGTTTTCCAGTGAACACTGGCAAACCACTTTCATCATCGGCGGTCTGACGCCCATGCTCGTAGTGCCGCTGATGGCCCTGCTGCTGCCCGAATCCACTGCGTTCCGCCAACAACATGTCACCACCGGCGGCCCACGGTCGTCCACCGCCCAGGCGCTGTTCGGCGAAGGACGCGCACGCTGCACGCTGGCCTTGTGGTTGAGCTACTTCTTCACCCTGACCGTGATGTACATGCTGCTCAACTGGCTGCCCTCGCTGTTGCTGGAACAGGGTTTCACCAAGCCACAGGCAGGCATGGTGCAGATGCTGTTCAACATCGGCGGCGCCATTGGTTCGCTGCTCGGCGGGGTGATGCTGGACCGCTGCAACGGCCTGAAAGTGGTCCTGTTCGTGTACGCCGGGGTGTTGGCGGCGCTGGCCGGAGTCGGCCTGTCAGTGGGTATCGTGCCGATGGCCATCGCCGGGTTTGCCGTCGGGCTGTTCGTCATGGCCGCACAGCTTGTGCTGTACGCCCTGGCGCCCCCTTCCTACCCGACTTCGGTGCGCGCCACCGGTGTCGGCGCGGCCGTGGCCATCGGCCGGCTCGGTTCGGTGGCAGGCCCCCTGGCCGCCGGCCAGATTCTCGCCGCCGGTGCCGGCACCACTGGCGTGCTGCTGGCAACGTCACCAGGATTGGTAATCGCCGCGCTGTCGATCCTGACCGTGATCGCCCGCACTGGCGCGATCGCCGAGCCGCAACCGGAAGCGGCAAACTAAGCCCCGCTACAAAGGTTTCAGGAATGAAAATGCCCGGCAATTTGCCGGGCATTACTTATGGACATCAAACCAACTGCCCGGTTAGAGGTGCCTCGTACCGTGTTGGATGCGCGAAGCAGCAACCGGTTGAATCCACAGTCGATTCTGTTGAAAAAGTCGGTACTTCCAGACTGCTCGCATACTGACCGCTGAAAACGCCTTTCGCGCGCGCCGCTACGCGAAATCTGAACCCGGATTCCTCTGTTCAAAGTAAAGATTTCAATCTCAAGTGCGTACTTTTCTGTCGTGGAAACCATGGTCGACTTTTTCAACAGAATCGGCCAAAAGCGGTCGCTCGGCAGGTCCTGATTTTTGGATGGGCAAGTGATACACATCTGGTATTGCCCAACGAACATCGGTAAGCGTACGAGGAATACGCCTTGTGCAGGGTATGCGTGCGGCGAAGGCCGTACTCAAGTTAGTGCCGTAGGCCAGTGGCATGGACGTTAGCCCTATGAGACCAATGGCGTGCACTAGAGCTGGAGATTGGTAGATCGCGTTAGCCAGGCGGCTTGCCTTAAAGGGAATGGCGTTCAAGCAGCCACTCGGTGAAGGAATTGAGTGCTGCCGAGAATTTAGCGGCACGCGAACTCTATTTATTCAGTTACCCAATTTAGCTCATGACTTAGGCCCGCCACGGTGGAAGAGCCCCTTCGAAAAATGAAAAGGCTCGATGCAGGAAACTGTTGAAGCGAGCGGCATCACGCCGCAGCCCTGCCTGTTGACCACCAATCAGGCACAGATGGGCCACCCGACCAATCACTTCTGCTTCGCCTGGCATAGGGACCAAGCGGCGGCACGTCCGTATCGCGAAGTCCAGTCGTCTTGTGTCAACACGCTGCTGAAACTCGCCTACCAACGGATCGTGCAGCGACCAGGCTCGGATGGAAACTTCCCGCCCAGGTTGTTTCTCAGCGGCAATACTCAAGTAGCGTTTCAAGATTTCGCCCGCGCTACGACCCTGCGCCGCATAAGCGAGCATGCGCTCCGTGTAGTCTTCTTCCCAAGCGGCCAGCAAGGTGCGGACAAAGTCTTCGCGATTGCGGAAATGGTGATAGAAGGATCCGCGGGTCACATTCAATCGGCGCGATAGACTCTCGGCCGAAACGCCACTATGTCCTATTTGGTCGAGTGCCTCAAAACCAGCCGCGATCCAATGGTTGCGAGTTAGTTTTCCCACCAGTTATTTCGCTCCATATTTAGCGCCATACAGACTGTGTATGGTGCGCAACCGATTGATACGCTGCGAACACCAGCAAAGATGGCCGTTGCGTTTTGCACGCTAGCACTTTTCATGGAGCTCGCCTTGAAGAAAATCGTTCTGGTTGCTTTTGACCAATTCACTGATATCGACCTATTCCTGATGTGGGACATTTTAGGCCGCAACACTGAGGACTGGCACGTCCGAATATTGGGTGCTAGCGCTATCGTGCGATCGGCGCACGGCCTGCCTGTTCCGGTGCACGGTCCGCTTTCCGAGGCCAATAGTGCCGACGCGGTATTGTTCGTCAGCGGCAAGGAAGGGATACCCGCCGCACTTGCCGCCCCAGATTTCCTGCCGTCGTTTGAACTTGACTCCAGACGCCAGCGAATCGGCTCCATATGCGCCGGAGCTTTCATTCTCGAACGGCTTGGACTGCTCAGCGGCCAAGCAACTACACACCCGGATGCACGATCGAGCTTGCAAGCTCTGGGACTTGAGCCCGTGGACCAGCCTCTTGTATGCCAGGGGAACGTTGCAACCGCTGGCGGATGCCTTTCGGCGCTCTATCTGGTGGGATGGTTGGTTGAATCCTGGTTCGATGTCGGCAAGCGCCGTGCGACGTTGCTCCCTGTTCTACCAGCTGGGCAGCAAGAGCTCTATGATGTCTTGATCGGGCTCAGTATCCGACAAGGAGCGTTATACGACAAACCATCGCAACAAGAAACGCGACATGGCATGTCATCTAATTGGTAGTTAGAACTCAGGAGAGATCCCCGATGCCCCGAGAATTTGAGCTCATTATGTCCGTGCCTGTACCCTCGAGGTCCGGCATCACCCACCTTTACAAGTCGATGAACCTAGCAGACGCTTTTGCGATTCGGCTCCCGGCGGGCACCTCCAGCAATCCAGATTTGCTAGCTCGATTCATCCTTTCCCACCAGCCATCCTGGATCGGATGGCTCATGAAAGTCCGAGACACTATCGTTGCCTGTTTTGGTCTCAAGACAGCCAAACATTTGGCAACACTTGCGAATCGCATTCAAATCTTCAAGGTCTACAGCTCGAACCAGACTGAAGTCGTGTTGGGAGAGGACGACAAGCACCTCGACTTCAGGATTTCGATCCTATGTTCTGGAGAGGCAGAGCCAGAAGGCAGTCGCCAACTCGTTTTTTCAACCGTGGTCCAGTGCCACAACCGTCTAGGCCGGGCCTACATATTCGTTATTGCCCCATTTCACCGCTTGGTTGTTAAGGCCAGCCTTCTCCGTGCAGCGCGCATCGGTTGGCCTCTGGCTACCTGCCCCGAAGGCTGAGAGCCGTTGCTGATCCATTAGGCACGAGATCGCGTCACTTTGGCGGTGCCACGCGGATGCTGGATTTCAACGCAGATACTCGATGAAGGAGCCAGGGGATGCCCTTAAATCTGCCTTATCCTCGCCACATTTTGTCTACCTGCTAACCGCCGCGTGTGCCACAAATAGCGGCCACCGTCGAAAACAAGCAAGCCCACCGCCATCCAGATTGGGACGGACTATCTATATTGGGTCGGTTTCAGCCCGTCGCGCCTGGCATAAATCGGCCAGAAGCGGACTTCCGCTACACGAGCTATGGCTCAAGCCTTTTTCTCCGATCGCCTTCTATCAAGCTCGTATCGAATGTCTGTCCACTGCCGGGGCCTACGCCGAATCAAGAGTGCAATCTCGATTTCGGTTCCCCGCGAACAACATAGCCATCTCATTCGCGCCCACGAGCAGGGCTGTTGCTTGCATGGCAAATCATTCCGTTCTCCAGCGAGACGTCGGCGAAAGGCTCACCCTACTCCCTCGATCGGCGTGACACACATAAATAATTTTGTGCCATTATGCTTGGCGCACAATTTGATTTTTGTGCCATAACCACCACTGGCGTCACAGAGCCCAACCCCGGGCTGAACCTTCGTCAGTAGCCTTTTCCCAATGACATCATTCCCAAGGAGGCGTCATGAGCAGTGCATTGCTTGGTCCGATCAGTCAGATCGGTTATCTGGTCGAGAGCCTGGAACAAAGCATGGAACGCTGGCGACAGCATCTCGGTGTCGGGCCCTGGACGCTCTTTCGCAACGTCAGCCTCCAAGGCAAGTATCGAGGTGAGCCGGTCACTGTCACGATCGATGTCGGGCTTGCGTATCAAGGGGATATCCAGATCGAGCTGATCCAGGTGACCAACGATGCGAAGTCGCCCTATCGCGATGCTGAAGGTCAGCCAATCCGGGGGATGCACCATGTCGCCTGGGTCGTCGATGACTTCGACCAGACCCTTGTGCAATTGACTGCGACCGGGTTGCAGATTGTTTTTGAAGCCAGCAATCCAACGACCCGCGTGGCCTATCTGGAAAACCATTCGGAGCCTGGAGTGCTTTACGAAATCATCCATGGGATTGGAATGCGCGAGTTGATCCAGCAGGGCATTGAAGCCGCCAGGCACTGGGATGCCACGGATCCGGTTCACATTATTGATGTGGGGGCGTAAGGGACAGCATGTCGAAACGACTTGAAGGTAAAGCGGCATTGGTGCTGGGTGTGGCACCTGGCAACGTCGGCGAAGCCGTGGCTCGACGTTATGTCGAACAAGGGGCGCGCGTGCTGGTTTCAGGGCGCCGCGCCGATGCAGTGGCGGCGGTTGCACAGTCACTTGGGGTGCCTTGGCTGGCGTGCGATGTCACCTCGCAGGCCGAGGTCGACGATCTGGTGGCGCAGAGCAAGCAGTGCCTGAACGGCCTGGACATCGGCGTCAATGCCACGGGCTGGGGGCTCTTGAAGCCGTTCCTGGAACACAGCCGCGAAGACCTGGAGAAAATGAACGCGGTGCAATTCACCGGCCCGTTCCAGTACTTTCAGGCACTGCTGCGTCATATGCCGACGGGGGGATCAATCATCCAGATCTCGTCGGTCACGGCCAGTATCATGTTCGACAACCACGCCGCGTACATGGGCACCAAGGCCGGCATCGACCACGTCATCCGTTGCATCGCTCACGAATTCGGTCAGCACGGGATCCGGGCCAACTCCATTGCCCCCGGTGGTGTTGCCGATGCGCCGATGTCGGGTGGCGGGCTGCTGAACCCGTCTATCGCTGCCCTCTATCACCGCGAAATCCCCCTCGGGCGCAGTGGTGTTTCCGCCGACGTGGCCGATGCGGCACTCTGGCTGGCCAGCAACGAGTCCAGCTTCGTGACCGGTCAGGTCATTCATGTCAGCGGCGGACAGACGCTTCGACGCAATCCCTCTATTTCCGAGATCTATGCGGCGGCCACTGCACCCGCAGGCCCGGCCCGGCACCTCTGATAAACAGCACGGCCGGCATTGCCGGCCGTGCGACGGTTCAGGGCTTGATGATGACTTTGGCCGACCGCTGTGGGTCAGCCGCCGTTTTATAAGCCTGCGCGACGTCATCGAGCGAGAAACGGTGGCTGATCATGGATTCCGGATCGAATGCGCCGGATGCCAGCAGCTCCAGTGCTTGTGCGAACTCCGTCGGATAACACAGGGTGCCGATCAGTTCGAGTTCCTTGACCTGCAGGATCGAGAAGTCAAAAGCCTGCGGTTGCTTGTAGACACTTGCCACGGTGATGCGTGCGGCATCCCGGGCCCTGGCGATGGCCTCGTGCAGCACGCCGCTCACCCCTGAACACTCAAAGATCACCTGGGTCGCGGGCGCTTGCGTCCCCAGGAAAGTCGGCACGCTGCCATGGGCCCGTGCGAGTTCGCTCCACAGGTCGTCTCGTGTCGGATCGAGCGTCAGATTCGCCCCCAGCCCGGCAGCAATCTCCAGGCGCCCGGCAGACAGGTCAGCCACAGCGATCTGGCTGATGCCCCGGGCCTTCAGGCACGCGACGATTCCCAGGCCAATGGCCCCGGCGCCAAGGACCAGCACGGACTCACCGGCCGTCACTCGTGAGCGATTGACCGCGTGCAAGGCCACCGCCAGCGGTTCGACGAGGGCGGCCACCTCCAGGGGAAGGTTCGCGGGCAGTTGATGCAGAATCGGGCCGCTGTTTACGTTGCGCACCCGGACCAGGTTCGCCAGCGCCCCCTCATCGCTGCCCACGCCGATCATCGCGCCGTTGGCCATGGGATTGACCACGACCCGCATGCCGGGCCGGTAGTGGACGACCGCCGTGCCCACCTCGCGGATGACCCCGGAGAACTCATGCCCCAATGGCATCGGTGCCCCATCGCGGCGAATGCCCCCGCTCTCATAGAAGCCCAGGTCACTCCCGCAAACACCGCACGCGGCGACTTCGACCAGCACATCTGTTTCACCCGGGGATGGTAAAGGGACTTCGTCCACCCGCAGGTCTCGAGGGCCGTGGAGTCGTACCTGTTTCATCACTTGGTTCATTGTTGAGTCCTGTTGGTGGCTGACGCCGATTCGGCGGCGATGTGATCGGCGGCGATAAAGGCGAAGGTCATCGCCGGGCCAATGGTCGAACCGGGGCCGGGATAGGTCTTGCCCATCAGCGCAGCCGAGGTGTTGCCCACCGCATAGCAACCGGCAATGGCCGAGCCGTCCGGGCGCAGCACGCGCGCGCAGGCGTCGGTGCGCAGTCCGCCTTTGGTACCCAGCTCGCCCGGATCGATGCGCAAGGCATAGAACGGCGCGCGATCGATCGGGCCAAGGCAGGGGTTGGGTTTGCAGGTGGTATCGCCGTAGTAGCGGTCGAACAGGTTGCCACCCTTGCCGAACTGCGGATCAACGCCAGCGGCGGCGTATTGGTTCATCTGCTCGAGGGTGGCTTCGAGCCCGGCGACGTCGACGCCGATCTTGGTTGCCAGCTCGGCCGGTGTTTCGGCGCGGTAGATCACGTTGTCGAGCCAGCCGGCGGGGATCTTGCTGTCCGGCTGCACACTGCCCGGCAGCAACACACCGCAGGGATAGCGCTTGCGGTATTCGGCATCGAAGATCAGCCAGGCCGGTGCATTGGCCTGGGTGCGCTGATGGTCGGCATACATCGCATAGATGATGTCCGTGTAGGGCGCGGCTTCATTGACGAAGCGCTGGCCCAGTCGATTGACCATCACGCAACGGGGCGCCGCACGCTCAACGAACAGGGCGCGCTGGCTCGACTCCCCTGGCACCTTCACTGTCGGAGCGCCCCAGGTGTGTTCCATCAGCGCCACCGCACCGCCGGCCTCCAGCCCGGCGCGAATGCCGTCGCCATGATTGATCGGCGGCGCCGCCGTCCATTGGGCCTGTGTGGGCTGGGGCAGATACAGTTCGCGCATCGCCTGGTTCGATTCAAAACCGCCGCAGGCAAGCACCACACCGTGCCGCGCCCGCAGGCGTTGAGTGCGACCCTCGCGCAGCACATCGATGCCAACCACCCGGCCCTCATCCAGTTGCAATGATTGCATTGAGGTTTGCAGCCACAAGGGAATGCCTCGCTCGGCCAAGGCTGCGCGCAGGCTCGCCACCAAGGCGTTACCTAGGGTCAGGCGGCGATCTCGCCGGCTGCGGCGACGCCAGCGAAAATCACTCAGGTAGCGCAACGCCAGCCCGGCGGTCAGCAGCAACCAGCCGCGCTCCTTGGCAAGGATGGTGTGGGCCTCGACCTGGGTCATGGCGATACGTCCGCCAATCAGGGTCGCTGGCGAAGCCGCCCGCAACAGCTCGAAGTGTTCACCCAGGCGCGCCCCGTCGAACGGGGCCGGCTCCATGGTGCGGTAGCCGGGCTTGCCACCTTTGCGGTCCGGGTAGTAGTCGGGGTAGCGCGGCACCGCGCGAAAATTCGTGCGCGCCTGGCGTGCCAGGTACTCAACCATTTTCGGGCCATTGTCGAGATAGGCGTCGATGCGCTGCTGATCAAAATCTTCGCCAACCACCTCGCGCAGATAGCTGATCGCTTCGTCGTATGAATCGCTGCCCCCCAGTGCGGCAATCTGGTCGTTACACGGAATCCAGATCCCTCCCCCGGATACCGCCGTGGTACCGCCATAGACATCGCTCTTTTCAATCGCGAGTACCGACAAGCCGTTGTCGTGCGCTCGCAGTGCTGCAGTCAAGGCGCCGGCGCCCGAACCGACAATCACCACATCAAACTCATCGTCCCGGTTCGAGTCCTGCTGACTACTGGTCATGGCTATGCCTCCTGTTAAATGGCCGACTCTATGTCACACTTTTTATTATCTGTGCCAGAGATTGGCACGAAATGGCTTTTTGTGCCATGCCATGTGAAAATCGGGCTCAATTGCTTTTCCCAAGGGCCGGGCACGAATGCCCGCCCCGCCCCCCCCGAGCGTGTGAAGGTGCAAATGAGTCGACAATTACGCTGGGGTGATGCCAGCAGGATGGAAAACGCCAGTGATGGCCGGTCGCTGATCCTGCGTGCCGCCCTCGATGCGATGATTGCCGAGGGCGCCGAAGGTTTTTCGATCGATGACGTGGCCCGCGGTGCCAACATCTCGCGACGCACCCTGTACCGGTATTTTGGTTCCAAGAAGGAGCTGATTCAGGCTGTCGTCAGTGCAGAGAACGCTGCCTTTTTTGAGGAAATGCAACGCTCCCTGAATGAGTTCGAAGATGACTTCGAGGCTTATCTCACAGAGTGCGTGTGTTTCTCCGTACGCTACCTGGATCGTCATAACGGCGGCTTCCACCATAGCTACCTGACGAAGAACTCAACCCTGGAGGTGTTCACCTACATCCTCGAAAACATCGCACCGATGTGGCGTGATTTGCTGGAAGAGCCCTATCGTCGTTATGTCGAACGCAACAACAGGTCTGTCGCGTCGCTTGAGAACATCATCGCGCTGATCAGTCGAATCGGGCTCGCGTACTGTCTTGTTCCTGCCGATGAACATGCAATTCGTGAGCAACTGGCAATGCTTCAGCCGACACTTGTTTGCAGGACTCTTGAGTAAGAGATTAATCCGGTTTTCTGGCCGAAAATTCAGCGAGTCCTGATTGTCTCGATGAAAAAATTCGTGACAGGCAACTATCAGCGGTCACTCAAACACAGTCACCCTCGCCCACCGCCCTATCGATTAACGCAGTCTAAAGAGTTCGCCGATCCGCCTTAGCCAACGCCGATACTTCTTGCGAAGGCCCACGATTTTTTCAGAAAACGGAGTCACCTACATGGACGTCATCAATCAGTTGCAGCCCGAAGAGTGTGCAGGAATGGAGGATATTCGACGTGAAATCGATGCCCTTGATCAGGTTGTTATCAAACTGTTGGGCAAGCGTTTTCACTACGTACTGGCTGCCTCGAAGTACAAGACCTCAGTGACTTCGGTGCGTGCTCCGGAGCGATTCAAGGCCATGTTGGCGACAAGACGCGAGTGGGCCGAGGCTGAGGGCCTGAGCCCGGATGCAATCGAGAGGATGTACAGTGACCTGGTGAACCACTTCATTGCAGAAGAGATGAAACACTGGGCGGCTCATCAATCCAACACCGGACTCTAGTGTCCGGACTGTCCGCCATGGGGTGACAGGAATGGGATACCTTGTTGACCCAGTTACTCACCGCTCAGGGAGAGCACCATGTCTGTAGAAATCCAACTTTCTGAAAATGCTACTGAAGCAGAGCGGCTGGGAATTTTGACCCCGTTGCTGGCCCATAACCAGGTCAACGGTGGAGACGACGCACATGAAACATTTGCTCTGTTGCTACGGGACCCAGACAGTAACGAAGTCATTGGCGGACTGTACGGCAAGGTCTCTTATCGATGGCTGCTCATCGATCTTGTCAGCGTTCCCGAGTCGATGCGTGGCCAGGGTATCGGAGAACAGCTAATGCGCATGGCTGAAGAAGTCGCGCAGAAAAAGCACTGTATTGGTATCTGGCTGGAGACTTTCAGCTTTCAGGCACCCGGGTTTTATCGAAAACTTGGTTACTCCGAATTCGGCCGCCTGGCAGATTATCCACCGGGACATACCCGGTTCTATTACCAGAAGTCGTTGTGCTGATCGCGATTTGGATCTTGGGCCGATAGCTGCGCCTTGTAGCAGGCAGCAATCGGCCAAAAGCGGACGATGGACACAATGAAAGCAAATTGGTAGCGTTACCGCTGCTGCTTCGAATCTAGAGGGTCGCAGGACTTTGCGTACACGGTGGCGATGAGGATAACCTCGACTTCAATAATTGCCACGTCGAGTTCAAGTGGCAGGAGCGAAATTGCACCTCTTCACCCCTAATCAAGATCAACCGATGCAAAACACTTTGAAAACTTTGGCTTGCTTACCGATGCTTTGGGCCACATTAGCCAGTGCAACTTCACCATGTACAGGTGATGGGTGCATTGACGAAGCATCGGCTTCCTTTATTGCACCATATGACTTTTTCGAGGCCAAGTGCTCTTCGTTGAACCCTGGGATGAGGGAGCGATACTATGCGGTGGCCGCCCACTTCCTACAAGATGCGGATGCAGATTTCCTCAAAAATTTGCGGGCATCGGAATCCTATGCTCGTGTGTTCGCCGAGATTGAATCGAAGTCTAATATTTTAAGCTCAGACGAACTTGGCAACGCTTGTGAGGAGTTTTCGAAAGAAAACTAAGACCCAATCAATACGGATGCGCTGACGGTTAATACCAGCGTTCTGAATCTCAGCAACGGGTCGCTAGCTGCCCTCGTCAAAGGCAACAATCGGCCAGGAGCGGACGGTGGGTATCTAAAGTTGCAATTTGTTTTTGCCGCAAATTAATTCAAAACCTAAAAGACCAGCGAAATGGTGGGGCTTTTCAACGCGAATCAGCGAGTTGAGATAGCCCCTGCCGCTTAGAAATTAAGGAAACTTCTCCACAATTGGTACATTCGCATGGCCATGAAATTCATAACGCTCCAACCATTTCTGATCACAGTACCTGCACTTAAATGCCGTTTCCCACTTCTTAAAATCGGTGCTTATTTCTTCAACAAATGGGGTAAGGTTACTTAGTTCTTCCACCTTGCTGCCATCTATTTGATCAGGCATGTTAACGCACTCGCACATATCACAGACTCCGTTCTCGCAACTCTGTGGCTAGGACTCGTGGGGAAAACAAGCTGAGATCTCTAAAGCCTGACGATTGCCAATATAAATTCTCTCGATCCGAATCACATCATAAATCATATAAAGACGCTTGTTACGGCTGGCTAATTCTTGAATGCTTCAATCGCTTCGCACCATGGACCGTTTTCGAAACGCGGCTTCTGTTCTTTAACCTGCCTTGAATTCAATTTTATTTTTTGTATTAAAAAAGCTGAAACCGTTAAAACATCTCTGCGAACTTCAATATCACAACTGTTATAAACATTTTCCAAGATTACCGTGTAGGCTTCAGATTCATCTGCCCGAAACGTATACGTAGCATTGCAACTGCGGGGATAAAAATTTACCCCATCGAATGCACTACCTTGATATTGGAACGAAATCGTTTGATAGGGCTTCCTCTCTAAAGTCAGTGTAATATTGTTTTGTGTAGAATTGGTAACAATTGGCTTAATATTGAAACAATCGTAGCTTTCTTCAAAATAAATAGCTGAAAGCTTATCTCTTGGCGAACGATTTATTATATCTATCGTAACGGTATCTTTTGTTTTGCTTGTAACATTACTGTTTGTAGCACAGCCAGCCAAGCCAAGAAAAAGCGCCACGCAAACGTAGATTTTTCTCAAATACATTGTCCACCATGTTTATCGTGATAGTTATATTTTTAGGGAACAAGTTCATCACCCCCTCCTGTGTGCTCGATGACTCCATTGCATGCTGCGAATGATACTATATAGCCATCACTATGTCTTTTTTTGATTTTGCGCAGCAGCGGTTCCCTAAACGCGGCTGCATCCGGCAAATTGCAGTCGTTAACGAACGTCTGCAATGGGTCGTTTGCAGCCCTTCCCGACAGGCAGTTATCGGCCAAAAATGGCCGGTGGTCGTTGCATTACGATTGTCACCGGCGTTTGGCTAAGCTTAATAAATCAGGGCGAGCTGAAGCCTTGAGTAATGGCGGCCATCAACGGATCTGGATTGGCATCAAGGCGACACTCCCAAGGGAGACGACTATGTATGCGGTTATAAGAACCTACCTGGGTACTGGAGCAAAGCAGCTTTTCGAGTTGTTGGAAGAGCGCAATGCCGACGTCGAAGCGACCCTGCGGACAGTGCCTGGCCTCGTCAGCTACACACTGTTGAATACGGGTGATGGTGGTACAGCGGTGACTGTTTGCACGGACAAGGCCGGCAGCGATGCGAGCCTGAAAGTCGCGCGTGACTGGATTCAGAAAAATGCATCGAATATCCGCGCGAACCCGCCGATCGTGACGGAAGGTCCGGTCATTGTGCAGATCAGCCAGTGACCGGTCCGCAGGATGGTGAGTGCTATACTTTTTTCAAATTGCACCGGGTGTGCAACGTTCCCCACAGTACAGCTGCCAAGTGCTGCCGGACAGAGGAGGTCTGCAGCAAACCCGAGATGGGAGGTGTGGCATGAACCGACACTATTACATCAGTGACAATCTCAACGATCTTGAAAACGTTGAATATGAATTGGAAGCCAGCGGCATCAATTCCGAACAGATTCATGTACTCAGTGAAAAAGTTGCTGATGTAGAAGAACATCACCTCCACGAGATCAGCTCGCTGATGGAACAGGATGCTGTTCACTCTGGTGAGATTGGTGCCGTGATCGGCGTGCCACTCGCAGCGTTGGTCCTGGGTGGCGCCTATTGGATGGGCTGGACCGAATCCGCCGCAGGCTGGATGCCCTTTATCTTCCTTGCCATTGTTGTATTGGGCTTCTGCATCTGGGAAGGCGGTTTTTTTGGGTTCCAGGTGCCGAACACTCACTTCCGTAATTTCAAACAGGCAGTAAAAGAAGGCAAACATATCTTCTTCGTGGATGTTGAACCGAATCAGGAATCGGTACTGGACCAGGTCATCAAACAGCATCCGAAGCTGAAGATCGCCG
The DNA here is from genome assembly GCF_019218985.1 of Pseudomonas sp. PDM30. Classification (NCBI taxonomy): domain Bacteria; kingdom Pseudomonadati; phylum Pseudomonadota; class Gammaproteobacteria; order Pseudomonadales; family Pseudomonadaceae; genus Pseudomonas; species Pseudomonas sp. PDM30. Next base: position 19,731 of record NZ_JAHUWM010000018.1, on the reverse strand, counting down.
GCACGGGAACGGCAGCCCCCCACTGGACAGTGGCCTGGCAGCACAAATGGCATCAGTTCAAGCGAGTGATATCGGGTTAGCACCTGGGGACTCAAGGCCATCCGAAAGCTGCTTGCCTACTGACCAAAGAAAATGCCCCTGCTGAGGAAAATATAGTCTGCCTCGGAGGCCATCAGCCCGATAAGCACCAGTAAACACAACGGTGGCACCAGTATGGCGTAGACCAATGCCAGGCGCTCCCATGCCATATGCATGAAGATGGAGACAATCAAACCTGCCTTCAACAACATGAAAGTGATGATCAAGGACCACCGAAGGTAGCCATGGAAGTGGAAATAGTCGACAAGGTACGACAGCGTGCTGAGGACGAATAACAGTCCCCAGATTTTAAGGTACAAACTGATTGGATGTTGCTGACCCTGAGCATGTGCCATCACCCGTGCTCCTCTACCATAAATAGAAGAATGCAAAAATAAATACCCACACCAAATCCACGAAGTGCCAGTAAAGCCCGGCTATCTCGACGTTCTGATAGTTGCCGGAGCGCTCATAATCTCCGCGCCATACCTTCAGCGCCACAATGCTGAGGTAGAGGGCGCCGATTGATACATGCAGTCCGTGAAAACCGGTAATCATGAAAAAACTGGCGCCAAATTGCGCCGCTCCCATGGGGTTCCCCCAGGGACGCACCCCTTCTGCGATGAGCTTGCTCCATTCAAATGCCTGCATGCCGACGAAAGTCACACCCAAGGCAGCGGTCGCCAGCATCAGGGTCGCGGTTTTCGCGCGATTACGGCGATAGGCGAAATTGACGGCCATGGCCATGGTGCCGCTGCTACTGATCAGCACAAAGGTCATGATGGCGATCAGAATAAGCGGGATTTCCTTGCCGCCGATCGTCAATGCGAATACTTCACTGGGGTTCGGCCAGGCGCTGGTGATGGTCATGCGTACCGACATGTATCCGGTCAGAAAACAGGTGAATATAAACGTGTCGCTGAGCAGGAATATCCACATCATCGCCTTGCCCCAAGGCACCTGCTTGAAGGCCTCTTTATCCGAGGACCAATCGCTGGCGATGCCCTGCCATCCCGGTGCAGGCGGCGAACCTGGTGGATTGGATGAACTGGATTCGACTTGGGCTTGTGGGTGCAATGCCATGACTGTTCACCTCAGGCCGCAGAATCTGGCGATGGCTTCATAGGTTTGCGGCGTGCTGGCCAGCAGCGCGAAAAGCACGAACCAAAGGCCCAGCAAGTAATGCCAATAGATGGCACAGAGCTCTACGCTGGCACCAAGCTGCGCCAGTGGCACATGACGCAGAAATCTGGCGACGATCCAGCACCAGGCGATCAGCCCGCCCAGCAGGTGGAGCCCATGCAGGCCGGTCAACAGGTAGAAGAAACTGTTGGCCGGATTGCTGGCGACAAAGTAGCCCCAGGCGACAAACTGCTGCCAGACCCAGAATTGCCCCGCCAGAAAGGCAATGGCAAACACACCCCCCAATGCAAAACCAATGACCGTTGCGCCCAGCCGAGCCTTTCGGGCGGCCATACGCGACCATTGCAGTGCGATGCAACTCAATACCAGAAAAGCCGAATTCAGCCAGAGCGGCCGGAGATTGCCTAACGGCGCCAAAGGCTCTGTCAGGGGTAGCCAGTCGGCCATTTGAGAACGGGCAATAAAGGCGATCAGGAAGAGGAAGAATAACGAACTCACCACCACCAGAAACAAGCGCAGGCCTACCCTTGCGGTTTGCCTTCTATCGGCATCCTCGGCGGCCTGCATATCCTCAGGGTCGCGACTCCAGCTACCGCCGGGATCAGCGCCGTCGGCGTTTCTCAATAGCAGCCTGTTCATGTCTTGATGTCCGCCTTGGTTCCGGCACTGAGTTGCCGCATCTGCTCCAGCTCCTCGGCGGAGACCGTTTGCGGCACGAAATCCTGCTCTATCCCCGGCACACTGTAGTCATAGGCCCAGCGATGCACGACCGGCAACTTCGCGCCCCAGTTACCATGTTTCGGCGGGGTGTCCGGCGTTTGCCATTCCAGGCTGGCCGCCCCCCAGGGATTACTGCCTGCGGGCTTGCCCTTGAATGCACTCCAGGCCAGGTTGAACAGGAACAGCAACTGGGAAACGCCGACAGTCAATGCGATCACCGTAATGAAGGCATTCAAGTCTTGCGCGGACTGCGGGATGAACGCGTAGTTTTCATAGGCGTAGTAACGACGTGGCATGCCCTGGAAACCCAAGTAGTGCATGGGGAAGAAAATGGCGTAGGTGCCCAGAAAGGTTATCCAGAAATGCAACTTGCCCAGGGTGTCGTTCAACATGCGCCCGGTGACTTTCGGGTACCAGTGATAAATGCCGCCGAACACCACCAGTACCGGGGCTACCCCCATGACCATATGAAAATGGGCCACGACGAAATAGGTGTCCGAGAGCGGGATGTCCACGATCACATTGCCGAGAAACAACCCGGTCAGACCGCCGACCAGGAAGGTGACGATAAAGGCCAGGGCAAACAGCATCGGCACAGTCAGGTGGATGTCGCCGCGCCACAGGGTCAGTACCCAGTTATAGACTTTCAGCGCCGTCGGCACCGCGATGATCAAGGTGGTGACTGCGAAGAAAAAGCCAAAGTACGGGTTCATTCCGCTGACATACATGTGGTGCGCCCAGACCACAAAACTGAGTACGCCAATCGCAATAATGGCCCACACCATCATTCGGTAGCCGAAGATATTTTTACGCGCATGGGTACTGATCAAGTCGGAGACCAGACCAAACGCAGGGAGAGCGACGATGTAGACCTCCGGGTGGCCGAAGAACCAGAACAGGTGCTGGAACAATATCGGGCTGCCACCCTGGTGATCGAGCTGCTGCCCCAGCGAGATCATCGCCGGCATGAAGAAGCTGGTGCCCAACAGCTTGTCGAACAGCATCATGACCGCACTGACGAACAACGCCGGGAAGGCCAGCAAGGCCATGATCGAGGCCATGAAGATGCCCCATACCGAGAGCGGCATGCGAAACAAGGTCATGCCGTGCGTGCGCGCCTGCAACACCGTGGTGACGTAGTTCAACCCGCCCATGGTGGCGGCGACGATAAAAATCGCCAGTGAGACGAGCATCAGGACAATGCCCCACTCGACCCCCGGTGTCCCCTGGGTAATGGACTGTGGCGGATAGAGCGTCCAACCCGAACCTGTGGGGCCGCCAGGGACAAAAAAACTGCTGAGCAACACCAGTACCGCCACCAGGTAGAACCAGTAGCTGAGCATGTTGACATAGGGGAAGACCATGTCGCGGGCGCCCACCATCAGCGGGATCAGATAGTTGCCGAAGCCCCCCAGAAACAAGGCTGTGAGCAAGTAAATGACCATGATCATGCCGTGCATGGTCATCGCCTGATAGTAAGTACTGGCGTCCATGAACGCCAAACTGCCGGGGAAACCTATCTGCATGCGCATCAAGCTGGACAACACCAGAGCGATAAGACCCACGAAGATGGCCGTCACGGAATATTGAATGGCTATGACCTTGTGGTCCTGACTCCAGATATATTTGGTCAGGAAACTCTTGGGCTCGTGCAGTGCTTCTGTCTCGGCTTGCTCCGCATAGGCCATCACGTCATCCTCCTGCCGAAGTTTCAGTGCATTCCTGGCTGTTTTACGGCTACTTCCCTGGCTCCGCCTTGCTCGCATCTGCGTCAGCATTCGCTTTGGATTTGATAAAAGCGATCAGTGCATTGAGCTCCTCGTCACTCGGAGCCAGGGCCGGCATGACGGCTGCATAGCCCTTGACGATTTTGGCATTGGGATGCAGAACCGATTCTTTGATATAGCCCTCGTCGACCTTTACGCTCGTATCGTCGGCAAGGGTTTGCGTCTTGCCATACAGGCCCTGCCAGCTGGGGCCGACGCCCTTGTTGCCATCGACACTGTGGCAGGCCAGACAGCCGAGCGACCCGGCCAGTCGCTGCCCCTGCGCCACCAGGTCTTCACCCGGGCTCGACGCTTCGCCGGTCGAAGGTTCATCGTCTTGCCCCGCAGCGCCCAGTGATTTGATCAGGGCGATGACAGCGCCCATTTCATCGTCTTTGAGAGTATAGGCCACCATGACCGGCGGGTAGCCCTGTACCAGCCGGGCCTTCGGATCGAGAATCGACTCTTTCAGGTAGGCCTCGTCGACCACCGCACTGGTGCCATCGGCAAACTGTTCAGTGCGGCCGTACAGCCCTTTCCATCCCGGGCCGAGACTGGCACTGCCATCCTGGCTATGGCAGGCCTTGCAGCCGAGCTGTTCGACCAACTGGCGGCCTTTTTCCAGCACGCTGTCGCGACCGGGTTTGGCAGTTGTCGTCAATGTCTGCGCAAAAGTCGGCTGGCCTTTGAGCCATTGATCGAAGACGCCCTGCTCTTCCACGATCATATGGCCGCGCATGTTGTAATGACCTACGCCACAAAATTCAGCGCAAAGGACTTCGTATTTTCCGGTTTTAGTTGGCGTAAACCAAAAGTACGACACCATTCCTGGCACCATATCCATCTTGCTGCGAATTTGCGGTACATAGAAATCGTGCAGGACATCTTTAGCGCGCAACAAGACTTTCACCGGGCGGTCGAGCGGAAGGCGAACTTCATTATTCATTACAAGCACATCGTCCTGCCCTGCAGGATCCTTGGGATCAAGGCCGAAGGGATTGGCGGAATCAATAAACCTGATATCCGATTTGCCCAGCTTTGCGTCCTGCCCGGGAAAACGAAAGGCCCACTGCCACTGCTGGGCGACCACTTCAAGTTCGTAAGCCTCTTTCGGCACCCGGATGAAATCGTTGTAGACAACAAGACCTGGCGCCAGCATCCCGGCAATACCTACCGACGTTATGATAATTAACCACAGTTCCAGCTTTTTATTTTCTGGCTGGTAGGCCGCCCTGGCACCCTCCTTGTGACGATACCGCATCACCGCTACAGCCATGAATACCGTGATGGCAATGAAAAATATTCCGCTAATGATCAGGGTGATGAACAGGGTGGTGTCTATGGAACCCCAGTTGGAAGCTGCCGGTGTCGCGTGCCAAGGCGCCAGTATGTGGAATAGCACTGATGCAATAACGATTAGTATCAGGACAATTGCTATTGCCATTTCCTCTTCATCCTATTCCTGTTGTTCATTGGTTATGCAAAAGCATCGCCACTGACGTCCAAGCAGGGCAGACAAATACCACCCATCGGGGCGGCAAAGTCAGTAAGAAGTATAGAGCCCATCGGGTTGTACGTGAGGTTGGCAAGCGAGGCCCGGCGACCGGCTATACTGAATGTCTGATGACGGGCAGCAGGGTCGGCCAGAAGCGGCGCCAAAAATCGAACCCTGCCCTTGTGCAGTCATCCAACATAAGTGATGGCATCGAGCAGGAACGATAGATACAGATTCCAGCAATCCACATGGGAGGTTTCGTCATGAGTGCCCTGACGATCGAAGGTTGGTGCAAAACCAGCGGCGCCCAAAAGTCCACCCCGATGGGGGAAGTCCATTTCTACGTCGACGGACCTCTCCATGTCCGTCTGGAGGAGGCCGAAGAGCGCTTGCAGAAGACCCACGAGCCGGAAGCCATGGTCGATGTCGATATGGACTCGATGGATCTGATCATGCCCGAGGGATACGCCCCCTTGTCCGACTGTCAGATGCGTGTCTATTTGCACCACGAACGCGGACAGTTCCATCTGGTTGGACACCGGGCGAGTGACGGCAGTTTGATCTACACCAATGCGGTGTTGATAGATCAGCTGCTTGAGTAGCGGTTACGTGATTCTCGGCATCGATGTTTCTCCGCGGGTAATGTGCGGTGCCGAAAACTCACTCGTCTATTAAACAGAATTCAGTGTGTTGCTTCGACCGGTTGAAACCACAGTTAGAAGCGGCCCTTCCGCCCCGTTAAATCCACCTCGCCTCAGGGACAAGTAGCCCCTACCAAAAACAATCGGTGAAACAGGGCCGCCACTCTCTCCAAAAATGGGGTACTACACCCACCCAACCAGGCGTTTACCACCAACTTTGAGGAATATTCCCCCCTCCCCCCTTTCTCTCGCTTGAAACCCCTCGCAAACAGCTTGTTAATTAATTTGAGTTTTTTCTTCGCCGTATTGAAATGGCTCATTAGTTGCACCACCCCTGGTACCCGCAACAGCTGTCGTCCCGGACATCATGGAGACGGCGGGGCTCGCCGGATTCGGCATGACGCGAGGGGTAGGAAATGAAACGCGCGACACCACCATGCGGTTCCATCGCCTTACTGCCCAAGTCAAGCCTGTGGTGCGTATTCCACGCAAGAGTGAGGATGAGTGATGGCTTCCACTGATAGATCAATTGCTCGAATCACGAAACGGCCGATGGCCCTATATAAGCAGCTGGCCGAGTTGGGCCTGATGTTTATCGCGTTGGTGATGACGCTGGCGTTGTCCGCTGTACTGGCGATGGAATTGACCCTTGGAGTGTTCTGACGAGTTATTGCTCATGCGACGAGCGCCCGTTTTACCAGGCACCCATGCAAAGAAAACGGTTATGGGAGGTGTGTCATGTGGAATCAGCCTCTGATGATTGTGGCGATCTACCTTGCCATCACCCTCTGCATCGGCTGGTTGTGGTCCGTTACTATCCTGTATTGGCTTTGATGCAATGCTGATTTTATGAACACACATGACCGGCAGCCATGTGTCGGTCAGGGGGAACCGAAGGTCAGCCGGTCAGATGGCCCATGGGGGCGCGGGGGTAAACTTTGACTCGATCCATTGTTTGAACGCGACGACCACGGCACCCGGAAACTTGGCTGATGGCCTGACCAGGTAGACCCCACCGGCGGTATCCAATTGCCAGTCAGGAAGGACCTGCAACAGTCCCCCGGCAGCAATATCACGACTCATCAACCAGTCACCTGCCCCCAGTATTCCCGCATCGGCGCAGGCCGCTGCAAGTAATGACTCGCTGTCATTGGCCGTCAGGTTTCCTTTGGGAGAAACCGTCTGCAGTTCATTGCCGCGATGGAGTCTCCACTGAGGAAAAGACGCAAGGCCACTGAAGCGAAGGCAATTGTGCCTGATCAGGTCCTGTGGCGTTTCGGGCATGCCGTGCTTTGTGATGTAAGCAGGCGAGGCACACAGTATCCGGCGATGGTCACTCAGTTTTTTGGCTATCAACCGGCTGTCGTCCAACTCTCCGATTCGGATCGCCGCGTCAAAACCTTCATCGATGATGTCGACCAGACGCTCGCTATAGTCAGCGATGATCGAGACATGCGGATGAGCCTTGAGAAACTCCGGCAGCATCGGGCCAAGCCAACGCCTGCCCATGGCTGCCGGCAATGCAAGGCGCAAAGTACCGTGGATTTCGCTGGCGCCCTCGGACGCTTGATGCTGCGCTTCATTCATCAATTCGATGGCTGAGCGAAGGCGTTGCTCCAGCCTGGCACCTGTTTCAGTAATTCGAACCTGGCGGGTGGAGCGCTCCACAAGCCGAACGCCAAGGCGCTTTTCCATTGCGGCGAGTCGTTTCGAAACGACGGTTGGGTGTCGCTGCAATAGCCGGCCTGCCCCGACAAACGAGCCTTGCGAGGCCACGGCCAGAAACGCAGCGATTTCGTCGCTGTGCTGATTGTTCAGAACATCAAGATTCATGGTTTTAGAATGATCGCCCCCGATGAACGCCCCGACTCCAGGTCCGCATGCGCCAATGCTGCGTCCGCCAGAGAGTAACTTGCCCGGACCGAAGGTTTGATAATACCTGCACCTATGGCGGCCAACACATCCTGCGCTCGTTCCTGGTACTCAGAGGCACTCGCCGTATGGGCTGCCAACGAAGGACGTGTCAGGAACAGCGAGCCTTTGGTATTGAGTGTCGACAGTTCCACGGCTGACGGCGCACCTGATGAGGCTCCGAACGATACCATCAGGCCTCGTGGTCGCAAGCTATCCAGGGATGCCTGGAAAGAAACACGCCCTATCGGGTCATAGACGACGTCGACCATTTTACCCTTGGTGATACGAGCGACCCGGGAAGCCAGGCTGTCCGCATCGAACACCAGGACTTCATCGCATCCCGACGCCAGGGCTTTCTCGACACTGGCCTGCTTTGAAACCACACCGATCACGATGGCACCCAAGTGTCTGGCCCACGGCACCATGATTTCCCCCAGCCCTCCGGCCACACCGTAGAGGAGAATGGTTGTACCGGGCCCCACAGGATAGGTGGCTTTCAACAGGTACTGCGCAGTGATGCCCTTGAACATGACGGCTGCTGCATCGTCAAATGACAGCGAATCCGGAATTCTGACCAGCCGCTCTGCCGGATAAAGCCGGGCCGAAGCATAGGAACCCAAGGGGCCGGTGGCATAGGCGACGCGATCCCCTACTCGCACGTTGCTGACACCCACACCCACAGCGGCGACACGCCCCGCGCCTTCCAGCCCAATTCCAGATGGCAAAGCAATCGGCACCGCCCCTTTTCGTTGGGTCACGTCGAGAAAGTTGACACCTACAGCCTCTTGCTCAAGCCATACCTCACCCTGGCCGGGCGCTTGTTCGCTCAGTGTCTCCAGGTTCAGTACTTCAGGGTTGCCGAACTGGATAAACCGGATCGCAGATACCATGGTCATCTCTCCTTCAGTCAGAAGCCGTTATCAAATGAGTGACCTCAGTGTGATAACTGACCTACTGATGAACAAGACTGGTTTATTGCAGGACATTAATGCACCTGTTGCAGCAATATAATCATGGATAGCACGCTTTACTACGTGGAGCATGTTGGTTTCATTGTGATTTTGGAGATGCCAAAGATTGCCTCCGAGAGTCCGCCATGGGTCGGATATAACCCTCGGTGACAGGCAGAAATCGGCCAATACCCGACGCATGACAATCGGTCATGACATGTCATGACCTCCTTGAAAAACGGACTTTTTCCAGCAAATACGGGGGTTAAAGGACGAACGGTCGAGAGGCGTCAAGCGTGGGGAATTGCCGGGAGTTTGCAGCCACTACAGGCTTTTCAGGCAGGCGCGTTCGTCGCGGTCAAGTGAACTTCACTTTCACCACGTGTCACATTAAGTCCTTGTCAAGCGAACTTCAGTGGAGGTACAGCCTTATGAGCATGGCCACGATTGTCAGTGCCGTGATTTCCAGTCTCGCACCCAGTGTCTTTGACCAGAGCAGCCTGCAAGAACCCGGCGCGCATGTTTCAGCCGTTGAATACCACTACGGGATGGACATCGATGTGAAACGGGTACTGCAGCGCACCGATACATCCGACAAGACCGGCGTGGTACCGGTGACCCTGGTCTACGAAGACAGCGAGGGCGAGGTTCACAAGATCCGTTTCCTCGAATGGGGTGGAAGCCCCGCCGACCCTACCAGCATTGCCTGATTCGCTCGTCGATCGGGTTCCGGGCCTCACCGCCCCCCAGAAGCGGAAGTTAAACCTCCCATGCACTCAGTGCGATTGAGGTTTTTGGTTACCTGAAAATGGACATGATCGAATGACTAAAAGTTCATTCGAGAAACTCACTATTATCTTGCTGGCGTAATGTCGCAAGATTAACTGATAACAATTGCTGGATCTAAATGGCAGTCAGCAACGGTAAATTCCAATCAAGCCGTGGCCGAGAGCCAAGTTGATTCACTATTGAAGCCAAGAGGTCACCATGGAACTTAGTATGTTTTCTTCGTCCACCGTGGAATATGTGCGTTTGGGCGTTGTATATTTTCATCTTATCGCCTGCTGTGTGGCAATCGGGCTGGTCTTGACCAGCGACATTGCAATGGTCAAGCAACTCCTGAAGGGAGATGCGTCAGGCCACCACGATGACGCGCACATGGAAAGCCTTCAGAAAACCGTAGTGCTTGCACTTGTAGCGCTCTGGATTACGGGCATTGGTATTGTCGGGATCGATTATGCCGGCAAGGGGATGGAATATTTCCTCAATCCAAAACTGCAAGCCAAAATCGGCATAGTAGTGCTGTTGACCTTTAACGGCATCCTGTTGCATAGCGCGGTATTGCCGGCACTGAAAAAAGCCGGTTCGTTACTCAAACTCTCCTTCAGCCTGCGCATGCTGGCGCTGTTTTCCGGCGCCCTCTCTGGCGTGTCATGGTTCTATGCCGCCATGCTGGGTATTGGTCGTCCGCTGGCCTGGAAGTACTCGCTGGTGGAGTTGCTGGCAGCCTATCCGGTACTCATCGTCGGTGGTTTCGGGGCGATGGTACTGCTCACCGCCTGGGCAAAAGACAGAGACACCGAAGCGCGTTTGGAGCAAGACACCAGGCCCCTGGGAAACGCCGCCCTGGCTGGATGGTGAAGTCAGGTTGAACAAGGAAGTTCAGCTTTAGCCAATAAAATCCGTTGTTAGCCGTTCGCAAAATTTGAGTTGAGCGCCTGACCGGCAAAGTCTCCCCGCCGGGCGACGATAGTGAAATCTCAATTACCCGCAGTAGTCATGGAGGCAGGTATCTATCGCTTCCCCTTTATGCAGACTACGGACAGATATGCACCCCAAAGAACACCACATAGGGCAAGTATCAGTTCCGGATTGAAAACACTCTGATCGACCGGCGCCACCAGGATTTCGCTATAAAGACACATGGCGCCCGCGATCAACGCAAAAAAGTAGCCTTTTCGGTTTCTAGTCCGGCGCAGCAACAGAACCTTTTTCAGACCCTCGTCTTTCCATTCCTGTCGGGGTATGAGTTGGATCTCCTCCAGCAGCACCACTCCCCACAGCAATGCGCATAACCAATAACCTATCATCATGATGCCCTCCAGTTTGAACATTGATTCAACATGAATGCAACGTGCACTCCGCGCTCAACTTGCGAGTATCAATTCCGGAGTCTTTTCTGACTCGTGAAACTTGCTCTCATGCATATCCTGAAGGCCATGGCGGTACAAGACTTTGACGAAGACAACTCTATTGAGCGAACGAAAATTTGCCGAGAGGTAAATATGCTTGATTGGAACGGCTCCCGCTATCGACGTTAGCAGGACATCTTTGTGGAGATTTCGACCAAGAGCTTGTAGTGATTCCACTACAAACAGTCTGGTGCCCGGCTGCGTCGGATGGCAGGGCGATCTAAGTCAACAGGCCGTTTTCGAGTGCATAGCGGGCCAGTTTCGCGTTGCTGTCCATCCCTGTTTTTTCCAGGATGCGTGCCCGGTACGTCGTGACGGTACTCGGGCTCAAGTGCAATATCTGAGCGATGCGGACAATTCTCTCGCCTGCAGCGAGGAGCTTGAGTACTTCAAGCTCCCGGTCGGATAGCGCTTCGTGGGGCGCCGCGTCGCCTTTGCCGATAGCGTTGACCAGTTTTTCCGCCAGCTCAGGACTGACGTGCTTGCCACCTGAGGCCACCTTGCGAACTGCCGTAACCAGGGTGGCTGCGGAAATATCTTTGGTGAGGTAGCCCGCAGCGCCGAGCTTGATTGCGCGTAACGCATAGGCCTCGACCGAATGCATGCTCAGCATCAGAACGGCGAGCTTGGGCTTGTGCGCACGCATGAGTTTGAGGAGTTGGAGGCCGGTCTTGTCGGGAAGCTGAATATCCACCAGCGCCACGTCGAAATCCTGCTCCCGGACCAGGAGCATTGCGTCTTGTGCCGTCTCGGCTTCACCCGTTACGTCGATCTCGCCGGCAGTCTCCAGCATGCGTCGCACGCCGCTACGCACGATGCTGTGATCATCCACCAGCAAGACTCTGATTTTGTGGTCAATCATCTGTATTTTCCATTCGCACCCGCAAAGCCCCCGGCCGTATCGTGTCTCGACCTACAGATGATGTTGAACCCGCCGGCACAGTGGCGCGCGCCCATGCATTCCCACACCAGCCCTGCGGCCAGTGGCCAGCAAGCCATGGAATCTACTGCAGAGTTTGACGTTAGCAGGCACAGAGCACACTTGCACTTTTGCCTCAGGCGTTAGCGGCGCCTAAGCTCTTAGGATTGTCTGCACGCCCATGGGTAATGCCTTGCCCGTGGCATCAATTTTGACTGGACAGAGGCATCGCCACAGTGACGACACCGATCGAAGTTTTCGACATGAAGACGTTGCTGGCAGCGCTGAAGTCGTTGCGCAAAGGTGACTTCACTACGCGTATGCCGGAAGACTGGACCGGCATGCCGGGCAAGATCGCTGACACGCTCAACGAGATCATCGACATGGCAGCCGACACCACCACCGAATTCGAACGCGTGGCGCGTCTGATCGGCAAGCAGGGCAAGGTCGATGAGCGTATCGAATTGCCGATGATGAAAGGCTCATGGCAAAAGATCGTCAACTCGAGCAATGCGCTCACCAGCGACCTCATCAGCCCGATGAACGAGATCATTCGCGTTGTCGGTTCGGTTGCCGAGGGTAATCTGAACCAGCAGGTACCGCCGGTACTCAACGGCCTGAGACTGCGGGGTCAGTTCCTCAAATCCGCCGAGATCGTGAACACCATGGTGACGCGACTGGGCTCCTTCGCTTCCGAGGTGACCCGCGTGGCGCGCGAAGTCGGCACTGAAGGGATTCTCGGTGGGCAGGCCAATGTCAAAGGGGTGTCCGGCACCTGGAAAGACCTGACCGACTCCGTCAACGACATGGCCGCCAATCTGACCACCCAGATGCGCAACATCGCTTACGTGACGACTGCGGTGGCCAAAGGCGATCTGGGCAAGACGATTACCGTCGAAGCCAAGGGTGAGATTCTCGAGCTGAAGAACACCATCAATACGATGGTCGGCCAGCTCTCGAGTTTCGCTGCGGAGGTGACCCGCGTGGCGCTGGAAGTCGGTACCGAAGGCAAGTTGGGCGGTCAGGCGGAAGTGCGCGACGTATCAGGCACCTGGCGCGACCTGACCGAATCGGTCAACGGCATGGCGGCCAACCTGACCACCCAGGTGCGCAACCTCGCACAGGTGACGACGGCGGTGGCGCGCGGCGACCTCGGCAAGAAAATTACGGTTGAAGCCAAGGGCGAGATTCTCGAACTGAAAAACACCATCAACACGATGGTCGACCAGCTCTCCAGCTTCGCCGCGGAGGTGACACGCGTCGCACTGGAAGTCGGTACCGAAGGCAAACTGGGCGGACAGGCCGAAGTGACCGGCGTGTCCGGTACCTGGAAGGACTTGACCAATTCGGTCAACGGCATGGCGGCCAACCTGACCACCCAGGTGCGCAACATTGCCGACGTGACGACGGCGGTGGCCAACGGCGACCTGTCACGCAAGATCACAGCCGAAGCGAAAGGAGAAATTCTCCAACTCAAGGAAACCATCAACACGATGGTGGACCAGCTCTCGACCTTTGCCGACGAAGTGACACGCATGGCTCGCGAAGTGGGGACTGACGGCAAGCTCGGTGGCCAGGCCAAGGTGACAGGCGTCGGTGGAACCTGGAAAGATTTGACCGACTCGGTCAACAGCATGGCGGCCAACCTGACCAATCAGGTGCGCAACATCGCCGACGTGACGACGGCGGTGGCCAAAGGCGACCTGGGACGCAAGATTACCGTGGAAGCCAAGGGCGAAATCATGGAGCTGAAGAACACCATCAACACCATGGTGGACCAGCTCAATAGCTTTGCCGCCGAAGTGACGCGGGTGGCGCGCGAAGTCGGCACCGAAGGAAAGCTCGGGGGACAGGCACAGGTGCAAGGCGTGTCCGGCACCTGGAGGGATCTGACCGAAAACGTGAACTTCATGGCCGCCAACCTGACCAGCCAGGTACGAGGCATCGCGAAAGTGGTGACCGCTGTAGCCAACGGCGACATGAAGAAGAAACTGACACTGGAAGCCAAGGGTGAGATCGCCGAACTGGCCGATACCATCAACGGTATGACCGATACGCTGGCGCTGTTCTCCGATCAGGTGACCTCGGTGGCGCGTGAAGTGGGCGTCGAGGGCAAGCTGGGGGGCCAGGCCAACGTGCCGGGTGCTGCCGGCACCTGGCGCGACCTGACCGACAACGTGAACGGTCTGGCGGCCAACCTGACCAATCAGGTGCGCGCAATTGCCGATGTGGCGACTGCCGTGACCAAGGGCGATCTGACCCGTTACGTGGAGGTGGAAGCAAAGGGTGAAGTGGCGGAGCTCAAGGACAACGTCAACGAGATGATCCGCAACCTGCGGGAAACCACGCGGCAAAACGCGGAGCAGGATTGGCTCAAGAGCAATCTGGCGAAATTCAACCGTCTGCTGCAGGGCCAGCGCGATCTGGCGGCAGTCTCCAAGATGGTGCTGTCTGAACTGGCTCCGCTGATCAACGCCCAGCACGGTGTGTTCTACATGATGAACGAGAGCCCGCCCGATCCTGCGAAACTCAAGCTACTGTCCGCTTATGCGTACAAGGGAAACATCAATGTGAACGATGAGTGGCGGCTCGGCGAGGGCCTGGTCGGGCAATGCGCTTATGAGAAGCGGCGCATCCTGCTGACCGATGTACCCGCAGATTACGTCGCGATTTCATCCGGACTGGGCGCGGCCGCCCCGCTGAACATCATCGTGTTGCCGATCCTGTTCGAGAACAAGGTCAAGGCCGTCGTCGAAATGGCTTCGTTCACGCGCTACAGCATCATTCATCAAACCTTCCTTGATCAGCTTGCTGAATCGATTGGTATCGTGCTCAACACGATCGAAGCCAATATGCGTACCGAAGAACTGCTCAAGCAGTCGCAATCGCTGGCGCAGGAGCTGCAAAAGCAACAAGAAGAATTGAGGCAGACCAACGAGGAACTGGGGGACAAGGCTGGACTGCTGGCGGAGCAGAAAGCCGAAGTCGAGCGCAAGAACCGCGAAGTCGAAATCACCAAGCTATCGCTGGAGGAGAAGGCGGAGCAACTGACGCTGACCTCGAAGTACAAGTCCGAATTCCTCTCCAGTATGTCCCATGAGCTCAGAACGCCATTGAACAGCTTGCTGATCCTGGCCCGCCAGCTCAGCGACAACGCGGAACACAATCTCACTCCCAGGCAGGTCGAATATGCCAAGACCATCCGTAGCGCGGGCAAGGACCTGCTGGAGCTGATCGACGAGATTCTCTACCTGTCCAAGATCGAGTCGGGTACGGTCACACTGGATCTGAATGAAGCGCTGTTCGACGACCTGCACGACCAGATCGAACGCACCTTCCGGCCGGTCGCCGAAAGCCGGGGCCTCTCCTTCACGATTGAACTGGCGCCTACCCTGCCCCCCGTCATCCGGACCGACGAAAAGCGCCTGCTGCAGGTGGTCAAGAACCTGCTGTCCAACGCCTTCAAGTTCACTGAACAAGGCAGCGTCAAGATCAGCATCGCGCCCGCTGTGTCCGGGTGGAGCGTGGATAACAGCGAATTGAATCGTGCCGATGCGGTGGTCGCCTTCGTGGTCACCGACACCGGCATTGGCGTCTCGGCCGGCAAGCAGAAGCTGATCTTCGAAGCGTTCCAGCAGGGAGATACCGGAACCTCACGAAAATACGGCGGCACCGGCCTCGGCCTGTCGATCAGCCGCGAGCTCGCACACCGGCTGGGCGGTGAGCTGCGACTGATCCCCGGTGAGATCGGCAAGGGCAGTACTTTCGCGCTGTACGTGCCCTTGCGTACACAGGATGCCCAGGGTCAGACGCTAGACGAATCAGCGACAGAGGCAGTACCTGGCCAGGTCAAGCGCGACCTCATGTCAAACCCGACCGCACAGGTACTGGACGACCGCGAGTCTGTCCAACCCGGGGATCAAGTGCTGCTGATGCTCGAGGGCGACGCCCGATTCGCCAGCATTCTGCTCGAGGCCGCGCACCAGAAGGGGTTCAGGGCTATCGTCACGACACGTGGCGCGGATGCACTGGAGCTTGTCGAGCGCTTCAAACCCGCCGCGATCACACTGGACCCGGGCCTGACGGACATCGATGGCTGGTCGCTGCTCGAACAGTTGAAGCGCAATTTCGCCACGCGTCACATCCCGGTCCAGATCATCTCGATCGCTGACGACCACACCCGCGGGCTGCGCTATGGCGCTTTCGACTATCTGCTCAAGCCGGTCACAGCCGACGAGATTCAAAATGCGCTGGCCGCCATCGTGGCATTCGCTCGGCGCAAGACCCGGGACCTGCTGCTCTTCGACGGCGACGAAGGGAACCGCGCCCGCATCCTCGATCTGCTCGATAACACCGACGTGAAGATCACAGCGACCGACAGCGGCGCTGACGCCATGAAGAAACTGGCAAAGAAACGCTACGACTGCATGGCAATCAATCTCAAACTGCCCGACGCATCCGGCATCAGGTTTCTCGAGGCGTTGCAGGAAGACCACGCCATGCGTGAATTGCCGATCGTCGTCTATGGTGCAGAGACGCTGACCAAACCGGAACACGAGCGTTTCAGGACACTGCTCGGCAAGAGCGTCATCAAGGCCGTTCAGTCCCCCGAGCGCATACTCGACGAAACCGCTCTGTTTCTACACCGTGTCGTCGCCAGGCTGTCGCAGACCCAGCGCAGAATGCTGGAAAAACTCTATGAAGGTTCGGACAGTCTCGAGGGTAAAAAGGCCCTGGTGGTCGACGATGACGTGCGCAATATTTTTGCCCTGACCAGCGTGCTTGAGAGCAACAAAATGTTGGTGGCCACGGCCGAAAACGGCCGAACCGCCATAGAACTGCTGCAGCAGCAGCCCGATACCGACATCGTGCTGATGGACATCATGATGCCCGAGATGGATGGCTTTGAAACCATGCGCCAGATCCGTACATTCAAAAGATTTGAAGCCCTGCCCATGATTGCGCTGACGGCCAAGGCAATGATGGGTGACCGTGAAAAGTGCATCGAGGCAGGCGCCTCGGACTATGTCAGCAAGCCGGTGGACACCGACCAGCTACTGTCACTGATGCGCAAATGGCTCTATCGATGATTCTGTGCCGCGCTGATTGCGCGACAGCAAAGGTGGCAAAGTGCGCAAGGCCGGCTCGACTTTACCGGTGTTGCCGTAACGGCAAGAGGCGCTAGCGCAAACCGAAGTGGCATAAATATGCAGCAGGAACCCCCGGTATTCAATGAGAGAGCCCAGGTGCGGCACCCGCTCCCGCCTGATGGCGTGCCAGCATCCGTGTTGCTGGTGGATGACAATCCCGCCAAGCTCACGGCGCTCGCCGCGGTGATTGCCGACATGGGTCTCGATATTGCCACGGCGACTTCCGGACGCGAGGCGCTGCGCCTGCTATTGCAGCGCGACTTCGCCGTCATTCTGCTCGACGTGAAAATGCCAGTGATGGACGGTTTTGAAACCGCTGCACTCATTCACGGCCGCCCGAAGTCGGCCCACACGCCCATTATCTTCGTCACGGCGGAGGCCGACACGGATTCCGAGCGTTTCCGCGGTTATACGGCCGGCGCAGTCGACTACATCTTCTCGCCGATTGTGGCCGAGGTTCTTCGCGCCAAGATCCAGGTGTTTGTCGACCTGTTCTACTTGCAGCGCAAACTGACGATGCAGGCCGAAGAATTGCTGCAATCGAAGCTGCAGCTGCGTGAACTGGCCTCCTATCAGGAGCACATCAAGGAAGAAGAGCGAAAGCGGATCGCACGGGACATCCATGACGAGCTGGGGCAGAGTCTGCTGGCGTTGCGAATCGATGTCTCCATGTTGCAGACGCGCACCAGTACCATGCACCCCAAGCTCAACGAAAAGGCCAGCGATGCTCTGAATCACCTCGATACAGCCATCCGCAGTGTCCGCAGTATCATCAATGATCTTCGGCCACCCGTACTCGATCTGGGATTGCAGGCAGCGATCGAGTGGCAACTTGAAGAGTTCCGGCAGCGCAGCGCGATCGATTGCACGATGTCGGCGAAAGACGAAAACTTCCGTTGCGATCTGAATGAAAAATCCGCCACCACACTGTTCCGCATCGTGCAGGAATCGCTGTCGAATATTGCCCGGCATGCGCAAGCGACACAGGTGCATATCGAACTCTCCAGGGAGGGTCGCCGGCTTTACCTGCAGATCAAAGACAACGGCGTAGGCATGACGGATCGCAAAAAACTGAACTCGTTCGGGTTGGTGGGGATGAAGGAACGCATCAGCATGCTGGGCGGGGAGTTCACGATCGACAGCGCACCGGACAAAGGAACGAGATTAACGATATCGCTGCCACTGGACTGACCCGGCTGGCATCAACACCAGAACAACCACACTGCAGCCCTGCCATACTGTTCAACATGACCAGTGCAACTTTCCGCTTCTACGAGGAGCTCAACGATTTCCTGCCGGCCGAACGGCGGCGGCAACCCTTCACCTGTGAGTGCGCGCAAGGGGCGACGGTCAAGCACATGATCGAGGCGCTCGGGATACCGCACACCGAGGTCGAACTGGTGCTGCTCAACGGCGAGTCGGTGGGCCTGGAGCGGGTGATCCTCGACAATGACCGGCTGGCGGTGTATCCCAAGTTCGAAGCGCTGGACATCAGCCCGCTGCTCAAGGTTCGTGCGCAACCTTTACGGGTGCTGCGTTTCGTCGCGGATGCGCACCTTGGCGGGCTGGCCAGTCTGCTGCGCATGAGCGGCTTCGACACCCTCTACGACAATGGCTTCGAGGATAGCGAGATCGCCGAGATCGCTGCGCAGCAAGGACGCATCGTGCTGACCCGCGACCGCGAACTGCTCAAGCGGCGAATCATCAGCCACGGCTGTTATGTGCATGCCCTGAAACCGTCGCTGCAGCTGCGCGAATTGTACGAGCGCCTCGATTTGGCGCGTAGTGCGCGGCCATTCAGCCTGTGCCTGCATTGCAACCTGCCGCTGCACGAGATCAGCCTGGAACTGGCCCGGACGCAGGTACCGCCACGCATTGGCGTCCTCTATTCGCACTTCCTGCGCTGCGACGCCTGCCAACGGGTTTACTGGGAGGGTTCGCACTGGCGCGGTATGTGCGCATTGCTGGCACCGCTGCTGAATCGATAGCCGCGCGCATCGGGCCAGCTGCGTTGCCAGGGATAACTGGCTTTTGCATCAGGTAGATAACGGCCATGTGAAGTCATTAGTAGTTGCCACTTAACCAGCATAAAAAGGGACAGACCACGATTTCAGGTAAATGCCGAGCCGTCGTGATCCGTTCCCTGTTTCCGCGCGGCCGTTTTCTATGTCTGGCACAACTACCCCGACATCGGTGGGCCTATACTTTAACGGTTGGCACACTCGATGTGGCATGCAGTCGTGTTTGATGTATGGGGGACGCGTCGAGCGATCGTTCACGCAGGCCACGGCCTGCCTTCGTCGTAGGGAGGAAAACATTCATGGCGCGTAAATACATCGACTGCCGCGAGTTTCCGAGCGATTCCCACTGCTCAATCGCACTGTCCGCAGACTCTGAAAACGAACTGCTCGAGGCCGCCGCGCAGCATGCGGTTAGTGTTCACAAGCACACCGACTCACCAGAACTGCGTGCTCAACTGAAGACGATGTTTCACGACGGAACCCCGCCTGTTGAAGCACCGCGTCCTGCTTAGCACCCAGGGGGTTCAGAGGAGTGATTGTCATCGATAAGCACCTACGAGGCTCATTTCGATGAGTTCCGCAGGCCTGAGGGTAGTTTTTTATGCCTGGCACAATCTGAATGACGAAGGAGATCCCCAAGGAGCTGCCGATGGCTGCTCCTTGGGGGTGCTTTGGAGAGCTTGTTTAATGTGGCTGCGTGTTCATTCAAGCTAAGCTCAAGCTGATTCGACAGACTGCTATC